>NZ_JBNPUK010000001.1:0-836792 GCF_051168135.1 Bradyrhizobium sp. HKCCYLRH2060 | reverse complement strand
GATTGTCGACGGTATCCAGGCTCTCGCTGGTCTCCGTCAGGAACTCACGCAACAGATCGTCCATGAAACTGGCCTTCCAAGAATTGGCGCCGCGGTCACGGGGCGACCGCTGATCCTGTCAGAGCGACGGTCGGTCCCGGCCTTCACCAGCAGCGCGGATCGATACCCGGCCCTCGCCGACTCGGCTGAACAGACTTTCGTCCAAGCCATCGTTAGGTGGGGCTTTTATCCGTCCCGTTAATTTTATCGTCCGTGCTAATACGGACGTAGCACCGACCTCTCAGGCTGAGGTGAGCCCGGCACCTTTCCGCGGCCGGAATGTCAAGGCATCGCTTCTGCCGGCGCGACTGCGCGATCCTCTCGCTCGATCAGCGCCCTGATCTCCTTCAGCGCCTTGTACAGCGCTCCTTCCGTGACATGGCGATCCACCATCTCGGCTTGGCCGGCGGCTTCCGGAATCGCCCTGCGCAACTCGTTCATACAGGCGAGATAGGACGCGCGATAACGGATCGCGTCGTTCTTCAGATACATCGTCTGGACGCAGAGGTAGAGGCGCTTGGCCGGCGTATCGGCGGTCTCGGCGGTGACGGTGTCGCGCTCGCGGAGGATAGGCGCGTCGCCTTCGACGATGAAGCGGGCGCGCGTGTTCGAATTCACGATAACGCTGTCGCCGATCACGATGCGCTCGAAAGGCTTCAGCTCGACCCGCAGGGGCATGGCCCAGTCTCCTCTCAGAAGGCTCCTCTCGGGAGTCTCCTCTCGGGAGCGGCGTCGTCGGCAGGCTGCACTCGCGTCGACACGACGTTGCTCTCGTGCTCGCTGCCCGGCTGATCCGGCGCCGCAGCCGAGCGGCGTCAATTTGCGAATAGTCTAGAGCCGAAAACGGCGGGGCAAGCCCCGCCGCCTCCGATATTCGTGGGTGCCGTCCGCGCCTTAGCGCAGCAGCTGCAGCACGCTCGCCTGCGACTGGTTGGCGAGCGACAGCGCGGACACCGCGATCGACTGGCGGGTCGACAGCGCCTGGCTGTTGGCCGCTTCCTCGTTGGTGTCGGCCAGCGTCAGGTTCGACGAACCGGTCTGCAGCACGTTGATCAGGTTCTTGTTGAAGTCCTGACGAACCTGCACGACCGAGAGGTTCGAACCCAGCGTCGAGGCCTCGTTGCGCAGCGTCGAGCTCGCCGAGTTGAGCACGCCGATGACCTTGTTCGCCGAGTTGTTGTCGAGGAAGTCGGTGCCCGAGGTCAACGTCGAGAGGCCGAGGCCCGCCGAGTTGAACGTGACACCGGTGATCGACAGCGTCGACTTGCCGGTTTCGTTGAAGGTCAGCTTCAGCGTGTCGCCGTTCAGCAGGTTGATGCCGTTGAACGAGGCGTCAGCCGCGGTCGTGTTGATCTGCGCCAGCACGTTGTTGTACTGGGAGACCAGGCTCGCGCGCTGCGTCTGAGCAGTCGCGTCCGCCACCGGAGCCGCCGCCGTCAGGCCGTTGAAGGACTGGCTGGAAGCAGCCGCCGTACCACCGATCGCGCCGATCGTGGCCGAAGCCGCGTCGTTGGTCGTGGTGATCGAGATCTTGCCGGTGGACGAGTCAACGGTGGCCTGCAGGTTGTTGGCTGCGAGCTTGGCGTTGAGATCGTTCAGCGACTTGACCTGCCCTGTCCCGAGGCCGAACGTGATGCTGGTCGCCGTGCCACCTCCTGTGGCGCCGACAGTCAACGTCTGTCCGGATAGGCCATCGCCGACGGCAGTCAGTCCGAGCTTGGCCAAGGTGCCGGTGCTGCCCGAGAGCGTCAATCCGGACGCCGGCGGCGTCAGGGTGATCGCACCCGCGGTGATCGACGCGGTGACGCCGGTCTGGGTCTGGATCGCCGAGAGCAGATTGCTGACGCTGTCGCCAATGCCGATGTTGGTGCCGGTCGAGGACGTGCCGGTGACGAAGGTGAAGGTGGTGCCGTTGACGACCAGCGTCTCGCCCGAGGTGATGCCGGTGGACAGATCGTTCGACGAGCTGCCCGACGTACCCGACAGCTTGGTCGAGCCGGTGATCGCCGCCGGCGTCGTGTTGTCGTTCTGCACGACCGAGCCGGTCACCGCCGTCGAGCTGGAGCCCAGCAGGTCGGTGGCGGTCGCGCCGGTCAGAGCCGCCGAGGTCACGCTCGACTTGGTGGAGTAGCCCACCGCGCTCTGCAGCACCTGGTTGGCGATCGACTTGGCGCTGTCGACGAGCTTCTGCAGCGAGGTGATGCCGGTGTTGGCGGCCTGCAGCACCTGCACGCCGTTGCCGATGCCGTCGAGCAGATTGGAGATGTCGGAAGCGCGGTTGTCGAGACCCTGGGCGGTGAAGAAGTTGGTCGGATTGTCGAGCGCCGAGTTGACCTTCTTGCCCGTGGAGAGGTTGTTCTGCGTGGTCGCGAGGAGCTGAGCCGTCGACTGGAGCGAGAGCAGGTTCTGGCGAACCGACGCAGAGAGTACGATACCTGACATTGTCATTCCCTTCTGGATGAACATGAGTAGACATCGCCGCACCGTTCTGTCGGCGATGGCGCAGACTGATCCGCGGAATCCTACCCGTTCGTTAAATTGACTTCGGAACGGCCCCTCGGGGCGTCCGCTGCCGCCGTTAATGCTAATTGGCCGCTAATCAGCTCGATCAAATGCGCGCAGATCGCCGGAATTCGCGGTAAAATGGCGTGCAAACGCAGGCCTTGCGGCCGGCCCACGCCAATGCGCGGTGCGACCGTTAAGGCAGCGCTAACCAAGAGCTTGGGGAAGGGTGGCAGGTCAGGAGGGGGCGCGGTCGGCGCACGGGAGGACGATCTCGACGCTGGCGGCCGGGCCGTGCGGCTCCTTGAGCTCCAGTCGCCCATTCGAGCGCCTGACGAAGTCCTCGACCAGCCGGATCTCCGAGAATACCGCATCGGCTGGAGCCGCGTCCGCCGCGCCCGCTGACGCCGTCAACACGATCTGCACGTCGGAGGAGTTGCCGCCGGCGCCCGAGCCGTCGACCCTCATGCGCCTGGCCTGGATATCGATGCGGCCGCCATGCTCCAGTCGATGCCGCGCACCGATCGCAAGACACAGCAGTGCCGCCATCAGCTGACCCGGATCGGCGAAGACGGCCGGCACGTCCGCGCTCACCGATGTCGTCACCTCGACCCCGGTGCCCAATGTCGGACGAAGCAGGCGAGCGACGTCGACCAGGAGCTCGTTCAACTCCACCGCACATGGCTGCGGCGGCCGGCCCCTTGCGAACGACAGAAGCTGCGACGTCAATCGAGCGCCCCGGGTCGCAGCCTCGTCGATCAGACGCGCGACGGCCGCCAGTTCGGGCTTGTCCTCGACCGCCTCGGCGAGGATGTCGATGGTCCCCGTGATCACGGTGAGAATGTTGTTGAAGTCGTGCAGCAGGCCACCGGCAACCTGACCGACGATGGCCATCCCTGGATGGATGTCGGGCGTCGCTGCAGCCGGAATGTCTGCGCTCGGGCTCGGCAGCGACTGATTGGACCGCTGGTAGGTGGAAGAAGCCATGAATCCTGCAATACCTGTTTGGGGGGGAGGACGGCGGGGCTATCGGAACGCAAATGAACGGACGCCGCTGCAATGTTCAGCTTCGTCTTGACGCTCAGCCTTGGCGCTCAGTCTCATCGCTGACCATCGATCGCGCCCCGGCTGGATGCAGCATCAGTCGGACTCCTGCTCCTGCCATGACGACAACCTCGTCACCGCCAGTCGCAGGACACCGGCCGATGCCTCCACTCGCGACGAGAGTTGCATCCGACAGAAAAAGATCCGTCAACGAATCAGCGCGCTTATTAGCGATTTTGGCTTCAAGATGTCCGCTGTCAATTGCGGCGCTTGCTACGTGGTGCCGTGCCCGGCGGAGCTGCGGCGCCCGGAGCAACGAGACATTCGCCGCAAGCGTGCTGCGCTGCCTTCACGAGCCGAGGCGGGGGCCGATGCGTGCCGACTGTATACAACCGCGCGCGGTCAGACCAGCACATCGCACACACGTTGATGGCTTGAATCCGCAACGCGCATTCGCGCCCGTCTGCACGACAACGCACACAGCAGGAGCGAATGGTCTTTACTGGGAATATTACCCGCGATTCTTCTTGTCAGCGGATGGGACGCAGTTCTATGGAACCATGAGGGCATTGAGATCTGCGAGGCTTCGTTACTGCAATGCAGGAGATGGCTTTGGACCCCAGCTTGCGTTCTCCGAACGGCTTCCTGTCGTCGCTGTCCGACGATGATTTCGAGCTGATCCGACCCTATCTGCGGACCGTGGATCTGGTGCAAGACTCCGTTCTCGCCGAGGTCGGCGAAAAGCTGACACGCATCTACTTCCCCCATCGCGGTGTCATCTCGCTGGTCGTGAACCTCGCGCGCGGAGAGCGCGTTCAGGTGGCCATGATCGGTCGCGATAGTCTCTTCGGAAGCATGTCCCTGCTCGCAGGCAGCGATCCGGTGGTGCTGAACAGCGCGGCGGTCCTCGTTCCCGGTGCTGCATCGGTCGTCGACATCGACAGGGTCCGGGCAGCCGCCGAACAGAGCCCCTCGTTTCGCGCGCTGATGTTGCGCCACGCACTCGCCATCTACGTGCAGTGTCAGCAGACCGCCGGTTGCAACGCCGCCCACACCGTCGAGTCGCGTCTCGCCCGTTGCCTGCTGCAGACGCATGACCTTTCAGGCGGCAACAAGCTCTACATCACCCAGGAGTCCCTGGCGCAGATGATCGGTGCCCGTCGCAACAGCGTCTCGCTGGTGGCGAGCACGCTGCAGCAGGCCGACTTCATCCACTATAGCCGCGGCCATATCGAGATCATCGATCTGGACGGGCTGAAGAGGACGGCGTGTGAGTGCTACGGCGCCGTGAAGGCTCACTACGAGAATCTGGTCCGGCCGCGCAGCCTGCCGTAGGCAGGCGTCGTTCCGGCCGTCGCGCGCCGGCGCCTCGCCGAACGCCCTTGCCTCCGTACAACTACGGCCCATCGCATGATCCCCATCACCGATGCGGACGGAATTAACGCGCTGTTCAACGGGCGCTGATAATTGTCGACGTGCTGACGAGCGCGAGTTCCAAGAAGCGTCGAATAATCTTCGTGCTGATATATCTCGCCCGTGTTCGGCTTTTGACCAGACGCGCGGAGTAATGACATGGCCTTTGATCTGTCGATGCCGATCCTGGTGGTCGATGACTACGCCACTATGATCCGGATCATCCGCAACCTGCTGAAGCAGCTCGGATTCGAGAACGTCGACGACGCCAGCGACGGATCGGCCGCGCTCTCCAAGATGCAGGCCAAGAAGTATGGGCTCGTGATCTCCGACTGGAACATGGAGCCGATGACCGGCTACGACCTGCTGCGCGAGGTGCGTGCCAGCCCGGAACTGTCGAAGACCCCGTTCATCATGATCACGGCCGAGTCGAAGACCGAGAACGTCATCGCCGCCAAGAAGGCCGGCGTGAGCAACTACATCGTCAAGCCGTTCAATGCTGCGACGCTCAAGACCAAGATGGAAGCCGTGTTCGGCCCGGCCGAATAGCCGAACTCCCTTTGAATGCCCTGCGCGGCGGCCGGACCGGTGTCTGGCCGCTTTCTCTTTAGCGGACGAACTCCGCGCGGTTGACGTCGGCAGGACGCATACATCGCCGCCCCCTCCCCGTAGTCGTACGGAAACCAAAATTTACGAGGGGGTCAGAGCCGGCCGATAGACGTAATCCTGCTTGCCGATGACCATGTCAGGGTGGCAACGGGACAGGGAATTCATGCGCAACGAACTCCTCGTGATCGAAGATGCCGCCGTGCATCTTTCCATCTTGCGAAAGATTGCAGCCCAGGCCGGCCTCGCCACGACGGGCGTGAGCTCGGTCGACGCCGCCTCGCTCGTCCTGCACAAGAGGGACTTCGACTGCGTCACGCCTTACCCCTCCCTGGGAGACCGCTCCGGCACCGAGGTTCTTGAGCTCGACATAGCTCCCCCCTTCTCGACGCCGATCGACCTGAAGCGGTTCCGGCAAACTCTCAAGCAGATCGCGCAGGAGACCGATCGCCGGCGGCTTTCAGAGCGGCAGGCTGGTAGCAGGCGATGAGCAAAAAGAAGCGCTTTCTGGGAGCGCCTGCAGCGATCGCGCTGATCCTCATCTGCGTCATTGCCGGCAGCAACCTCTTCTTCCTCACCAACCTGCGCGAGAACGCGCTTCAGCACGCCGAGGAAGATCTCAGCCGCCATAGCCTCACGCTGGCGGAGAACGCCGACCGTTCGGTGAAGTCCGTCGACCTCGTGCTCACGAGCGTGCGCGACTACCTCGTGCGCGGCGGCGCTATCGACGCTGCGACGTATCGCAATGTCGCGTCAGACCATCAGACCCACCTCCTGCTCAAGGAGAAAATCGCGGGACTGCCGCAGATCGATGCGGTGACGCTGATCGACGCACAAGGCAGGCTCCTGAACTTCTCGCGCTACTGGCCGATCCCGGACGTCAACATCGCCGACCGCGACTACTTCAAGGCGCTGAAGGCCGACCCTGCGCTGCAGACGTTCCTCAGCACACCGGTTCAGAACCGCGGCGACGGCACCTGGAACATCTATTTTGCCCGCCGGCTCGACGATTCCAATGGCAAGTTCATGGGCATGATGCTCGGCGCCATGTCCGTACCCTATCTGGAGAACTTCTTCGGCTCCACCGCGCAGGGTCTCGATGCCGCGGTATCGCTGGTCCGCGAGGACGGTACGCTGCTCGCGCATTTTCCGCCCACGAGCGAGATCGGCAAGCCGACCTCCGGCTTCGGTCAGCGCGCGCTGTCGGCCGGCGGCGTGCTGCGCGAGCCCTCCGCACGAACCGGCGAGATGCGCCTGCGGGCCGCAAAGATGCTGCCCAACTATCCCGCGATGATCGTGGTGTCGGTATTCGAGCACGACGTCCTGAAGGCCTGGCGTGACATGGCGACGCTTCTGGTCATCGTGTCGCTGGTGAGCGCGATGGCCGTGCTCGCGGCCGCGGTCCTGATCTCCCGCTGGTGGGAACGCCACGAGCACCTGATCGAGGCCGCCGAGGCCGCGAACGCGGCGAAGTCCACCTTCGTCGCCATGATGAGCCACGAGATCCGCACGCCGATGAACGCGGTGCTCGGCCTCGCCACGACGCTGCTGGAAACCAATCTCGATCCCGAGCAGCGCCGCTCGGTGGTGGCGATCCACAATGCCGGCGACAATCTGCTCGAGATCCTCAACGACATTCTCGACTTCTCCAAGCTCGAATCCGGCCAGCTCTCGCTCGAGGACATCGCCTTCTCCGCCGAGGCCCTGGTCCACAACACGCTCAGCATCATCGGGCCGCGGGCTTCCGCCAAGGACCTGAAGCTGAGGAGCGTCGGCGACCCATCCGTGCCGCCGGCGCTGGTCGGCGACGCCGGCCGCATTCGCCAGATCCTGCTCAACCTGGTTTCCAACGCGGTCAAGTTCACCTCGTCCGGCGAAGTGGTCGTCACGACGCGCTGCATCGAGCAGGATGACGAGAAGGCGACCGTGGAATGGACGGTGACCGATACCGGAATCGGCATTGCCGCCGACAAGATCGGCTCGCTGTTCGCGAACTTCGTCCAGGCCGACAATTCGATCAGCCGCCGGTTCGGCGGCTCCGGACTCGGACTCGCGATCTGCAAGCGACTGATCGAGCAGATGGGGGGTGACATCAAGGTCACCTCGACGCTGGGCAGCGGATCCACGTTCTCGTTCCGCCTGACGCTGCCGATTGCCGAGACCGTCGCGGTGCCAGAGCAGAACGACGACGGCATCTACGCCTCGCTGCAGAACCGGATCGCGGCGTTCGGCCGGCCGCTGCGCGTCCTCGTGGTCGACGACAATCCGACCAACCGCCTGGTCGCGACCAAGATGCTCAAGGATTTCGACATCCAGACCGACACGGCCTGCGACGGCGCCGAGGCCGTCACCGCCGCCAGCCGCTTCAACTACGACCTGATCCTGATGGACGTCCGCATGCCGGAGATGGACGGCTTCCAGGCGACCCGCACCATTCGCGCACGTGGCGAGCGCCGCTCCAACGTGCCGATCATCGCCTTCACGGCGAACGCCTTCATGGAGGATATCCGAGCCTGCCGGGAAGCCGGGATGAACGACTTCGTCGTCAAGCCGGCCCGCAAGAAAGCGCTCGTGGAGGCGATCCTGCGCGTGCTGCCCCTGCCCGTTCCGGTGCCGGTGCCGGAAACCGCGGCGTCGGACGCCCCGCTGGTGCCGGCTCAGCCGGATGCCGCGGCCGCCGACGTTGCCGCCGACACCGAAATTGCTCCCGAAGCTGCGCTGGACCGCGAAGCCTATGCCGAGCTGGTCGGCGAGATCGGCGACGAGGCAGCACAGGAGATCCGCGACGTGTTCTTCAGCGAAACGGATGCGCGGCTGAAGCAGCTCCGCCAGCTGACGCTCGACGGCGAGCGCATCAAGATCGGCCGCGAGGCGCACTCGCTGAAGAGCGCAGCCGGCACCTTCGGGTACCGCCGGCTCGCAACCTACGCACTCGCGCTCGAGAAGAGCGCGCCGCGCCTGTCCGCCAGGGAGTATGCCGAGCTGCTCGACAACATCGAGGCCGCCTACGCCGCCGCCCGCGCCCAGGAGCTGCAATATTGAAGCGGGGAGGCCGCAGGCCTCCATGGCGCATGCCGATCGGCGCGACGTCCCCGTACGGCGCACCGCGGCGACGAGGACGGGCTCGGACGATCGAGATGGCAAACGAGACGTTCACGACGCGGATTCGCCGAACCTGATCTTCATATTCCCTTACAATGGGTTGACGCCGTACTTCTACGGCTCACGATTTTCACAATCAACTAATCATGAGCTGCCAGACTTGGGGTCACATAGGAGATGTGTCCCATGTTTACTTTTGAAACCGCCGACCAGAAGGAAGTCAGGCGTTTCCGAATTGCGCAGTTCAACGGCCGGACCGCGACCGTGAAATCCGGCGGATCCACGATCACCGGCCACGTCCGTTCAGTCATGGAAAAGGAAGCGAGCGTCCCGCCGCGCTGGACCATTACGATTGTGCCGACGCCGCCCAAAGCCCAAGCGCCGCTGCGACCGACCTCCCGGGTTCGCCCCTTCGCCGAGGATTATTTCTGACAGCACGGACGTCCGCGTCCGCAATCAGCGCGTTCGACCGAGCCGGTCGGACGCCAATTGTCGTTGTCTGCGTTGCGGGGGCACCGCGGGGTGGAAGGCGCGAGCGCGGCATTCGCGCTCGTCCGTCGTCATCCGATCTGGTTGAGGAGTGCTGCGCGGACGAGTTCGGCGGTGTTGCGCGCGCCGACCTTGCGCATGGCTTCGGCGCGATGGCTCTCGAAGGTGCGGGGGCTGATGCCCATGCGCAAGGCGCCCTCCTTGTTCGAATGGCCTTCGCTGATCAGCTTGAGGACCTCGTGTTCGCGCGGGGTCAGCGACTTGCTGGCCCGGCCGGGCGGTCGCGCGGACGCCGCGCCCTGCTCGTGAGCCGGCACCGCCCGCGACAACGGTCCGAACTGCCCGTGCGCGCCGGACATCTGGTTGACCAGGGCGCAGACCCGCTCGGTCTGTAGCAGCGCATTGTCGACGACCACCTGGACATGCCGGCGCTCGCCGGGCGTCCTGGCAATCTCGTCACTGCGCTGCTTGATCTCCTCCATGTAGAGCATCAGCGCGGTCAGCGAACCGTTCAGTTGACGAGCCAAGGCGAGCGTGCCCCGGTCGTCCTGCTGTCCCACCGCAAGCGGGGCCGGGGCGCGCAACCGGGGCGCCGGGAGGCCCGGGTCGTTAACCTCCAGGCCGCCGGGAGCAGGTGCGACGTGATCGTCGGATAGGCTGTTGTTCAGCTGTGCCATGCCTCATTCTGGCGCCACAGCGACTTTAACATGGTTAATTCTACTACCCGTAGCAATACGGGCTTCTCCGGCAACTCGCGCAACCGTCGATAATTTCTCCCGAAAGTTGCAAGCCGAAATAGTTAAGCCGGTGCGCGATGCCGGGCTTCGGAAGACCGTCCCCGGCGTGCGCGGCGGCGCCTGTCCAAGACGCCGCGCATTCCTACGATTGTTTACTGACATTAATTTCGCACCAACTGTTTCGTGCTTCCATGCGTTCCGTGCCCGTCCGTGGAGACGAGCGACCTTGACATGTAGCTGACAGCCTGACGCCAATGGGACCGGTCGACCGGATCTGGGAATTCCTGCAGCGGTTGTCACCGCTGACACGAAGCTGTCTGCTCAGCGAGCTCGAACGGCTGGAGCTGAGCGGCGTCGACATGCCGGGATCCGCCGACCTCCAGGCGCGGCTGCGCGCCGAGATCCGCAACAACAACGGCGCCGGCGGCCACCGCACCATCAATCCGTCGCGCTACTTCTTCATGCCGGTCGAGCAGCTTCTCATCGACGGATCGCCGGAGCATGCCAATGAGGGCCGCATTGCCCGCGGCTCCCTCACGCCGATCTGGGAATGGATCTCGCGCGATCTGCTGCCGACCATGGCGCGCGACTACAACGCACAGATGAAGGACCTCATCGCCGCGGACAAGCAGCGCGAGATCCGCCAGACGGCGAGCGCGTTCCAGACCAAGGTGACGAAGTCGCTGGAAGGCACGCTGGCGCGCGCCGAAGGCATCGAGCAGGTCCGCAGCAAGCTGAAGGCCTATACGGCATCGCCGTCGGTGTTCGACGACGTCGTGAAGCTGATGAAGGCGCTGCGCGCCCGTGAGGAACTTGCAAAGTTCGCCGATTCGTTGCCGGACCGGATCGCGGAGTTCGACGATCCGCAGGTGAAGAAGATGGTGCTGCTGCTCGATGCGCTGCGCAAGAAGCAGCCGGAAGCCGTGCCCTTTGCGTTGACGCTCGTCGCCAAGCGTCTGAAGGAGCCGTGGCAGGTGATGCGGCTGGCGACGAAGGCGGCGCGTTCGAAGAACATCGCCGACGTCATCGCGGCACCCTACGCGATGACCGTGCCGATGGTGCTCGACCAGCTGGAGGACAAGCGGCTCGCGCTCCGGATCGCGCTGAAGAACAACCGCGTCGTGACCGCCAAGGAAATCCTGACCAGCATCTATGACATCGAATATGCGATCCAGGTCCGCATCGATCGCATCGAGGACTCGGACTGGGGGACGCGCCTGAACGCCATCATGGCCAATACCGACAAGATGGTACAGGCCGAGGTCAAGCGCTTCCCCGAAGAGGTCGGACACGTGCTCGGCTCGAACAGGCTGCGCAGCCATCGCACGTTCGGCGGCCGCCTCACCTATTTCGCCTGGAAGGGCCGCGATGCGATCAAGACGGTGCTGCGGTCGGCAACCGGTTGACGGCCGCGCGTTCGAAGCGGCCCCTGGACCGATCCTCAGCCCTGCGCCATACGCTCCCGCGCCGACTTGAAGCCCGCCACGAAGCGCGCCAGCGTGTCCGAGGTCTTGCCGCGCGGCAGCATCACTTCGATCAGCGAGAACCGTCCCCGACGATGCACCGCGCGCTCCAGCGCGGCGACCAGTTCGCCGCGGGTGGCGACGCGCTCGCCCGTGCCGCCGATGGAATTGGCGATATCGGCATAGTGCCAGTCGTCGAGATCGTTGAACCGCGACTCCGGCTGGAACACGCGCAGCATCTCCCAGCTGCAATTGTTGAACAGCACGACGATCGGATCGAGGCCGTAGCGGCGGCAATTGCCGAGCTCCCATCCGGTCATCTGGAACGCGCCGTCGCCAACCAGGATCAGCGGACGAAGCCCGGTCGCGGCCACGCCGATGCCGGCCGGCACGCCGAAGCCCATCCCGGCGTAGTAGCCCGGCGCTGCCAGCGCCGTGTTGTCGATCTCCATCGCCGTGAACAGGCAGTCGCCGATATCGGAGGTCATCGGCATCCGGCCATGGCGATCGAACATGTCGTTGATCGCGGTCGCGATGTCCGAAGGCGCGATCGGCGCGCCATCGGCAGCCAGGCCACGCGGATACGCCGAGCGCTGCCGCGGCAGACCGGGAGCCGCAGCCTGCGGTGCCGCGCGCTCGTCCAGCGCATCGATCAGATCGCCGAGCGGCATGTCGCGATAGGTGTGATGGCCGATCTGGACCTCGCGGCTGGCGGCCAGGATCATGCGGCGCGGGTCCGGCGCCCGGTTCGACAGCGCGAAATTGGTGTCCGAGAGGATGACGCCGAGCATAAGCACAAGATCGGCATTCTCGACCAGCTCCGTGATCGCCGGATTGCCCGCGGCGCCGAGATAGGTGCCGGCGACGACATCGTCGGCCCTGTCGAGCAGGCCGCGACCCATGAAGGTCGTCACGAGCGGCAGGCGGAGCTTGCGCGCCAGCGCGGCGATCCTGTCCTCGACGCCGTAGCGGCGGATTTCGACGTCGACGACGATCACGGGACGCTCTGCCTGCGCGATGCGGGCGAGGATCTCCTCGACGCACTCGTCGAGCGCCTCGCGGCTGGCCCGCCGTGGCGGCAGCGGCGCCACCGGCTCGACCTCGGCATCGACCATGTCGCGCGGAAATTCGAGATACACCGGCAGCGACATCTCCTTGGCGCTGCGCAGCACGCGCGCGATCTGCGCCGGCGCCGTGGCCGGATCGCTCAGCACCGCCTGATCGCAGGTGATCTCCTTGAACACCGCGAGCTGCGTGTCGACGGTGCGGGCCTGATGATGCAGCAGGAAGCCGGAGACGCGCTCACGCGCACCGGGCGCGCCCGCGATCACCACGACCGGCGAGCGTTCGGCATAGGCGCCGGCGACCGCGTTCACGACGTTGAAGGCGCCGGCGCCATAGGTGACGACGGCGACGCCGAGGCCGCCATGATAGCGCGCCGCCGCATCCGCCGCGAAGCCGACCGCCGGCTCATGGCTCAGCGTGACGCTCGGCAGGATGTTGCTCTCCTCGATGACCTTGAACAGCGGCAGCACGAAGTCGCCGGGAATGCCGAAGATCTCGCGGGCGCCGTGGTCCTTCAGGGCGGCAAGCAGCGCATGGGCAAGAGCAGGCATCCGGATCCCCTGAGCGTAGCGTGACGTTCAGCCGGTGCTACACGATGAGGGCCGGACTGCCAACCACCCGCCGCTCGGTCGGCGAGCCATGCCGTCCGGATCGCCTCGTCCAAACTTCATGAGGGAGCGCCAAGGCCCAAGCTCACCCGCGCCGCATCAGTTCGCCGTCAGCAGCAGGGCCTGGGCGGAGGGTGCGCCGCCATGCGGCATGGCAAGCGTAACCGTGAACAGGATGGCGACTGTCATGATCATGCAGAGCTTCATCATGACCGTCCTGCGATCGGTGATCGGCAGGAACAGGAAGAACAGCAGCATCGCCGCCAGCGCGAGTTCGAAAACGTAAGACATGGATGACCTCCTCCGTTGCCAGGAGGATGGCGCATGCCGGAAGCCCAGACTGTGCGTGCCGTCACATCGGTCCCATGGTCCACGCGAGCCAGTATCCCGGCCTCCGCAGCGGGACCGCGCAAACCAATCGATTGCCACCTCTCAGCCGTCGAACAGCGCGGCCTCGGTAAAGGCGAGATCGCCGAGACGCGGCGGATGCGGCCCTTTGGCGTATTTGCGTCCGCGCTTGTCCGAGTACCAGCCGGCCAGCCCTGCGATGGGCGCATTGGCATCGAGCCGCACCAGCAGGCCGCCGCGCCGCAGCAGCAGCCAGCCGATGTTGCCTGCCAGCCGCACGAGGTCGGCGACATCCCGGCAATACAGCAGGCGATACACCGGCAGCGCATTCATCACCCGGTGCTTCTGAAACACGAACGGATACGCCGCATCGGCCGCACGCGCGACGAGACTGAGACATCCCCACTCCGCATGCTGCCGCAACAGCTCGGCCTCGTCGGGAGATAGCCCGTGCAGATTGTCCGCGGAGAATTCATCGACACGGACATCCGGGCGCGGTCGTGACAGCGCCAGCGCGGCATAGACCTGTCCCTTGCAGTAGACCGAAAAGCCCTGAGCCTCGACCTGCGGCCAGGTGTGCGGGGCCGGCGTGATGTTGAAATAGGTCACCGTCTTGTCGCGCGTCGCCGCGCGCACCAGCATCGAGCTGAAGGCACGGAACGCCGGCTCGACATACCAGCTCGAGACATTGGCCCTGACGATCGGCTCACCGCCGATGCGGAGCGCGGAGAACAGCAGCAGGATGACGCCGACGGGGACCCCGCCATGGTCGAGACAATAGCCGAACGCCGGATAGCCGGCCGGCCGCGGGCGCGCCGCGTGGCGTTCGAGTCCGCGCAACCAATAGGCTTCACTGCGAAAGGCGAATCCGCGCGTCAGCAGTGCGGCAACCGCCGGCAGATCCGCCGCGCCGATCTCCCGGATGCGAACGCCGGTCACGGCCTGCGCGTGGGCCGGCCTGTCGTTCGCAATCTCAGCCTTCTTGATTGGCTGCATTCCAGCATCACCCGAGAGAGATCCAGCACCACCCGTCGCGCGGCGGGATCGTCACGGCGGCAATTATCGTAAAAAGCTTTGGCGGTAGTGAACCACGTCGTGCTGGCCTTACTTTTCAGTTAACGGAATGCGCAACACACACCCCCTGCTTCGATCACCGTCGACATCATCATCGCAATTGGTGGCCGCCGCTCACGGCCGCGGCACGCGAAACATGTAGGTTTCATCGGCATTGAGGCCGTCGACGAAGAAACGGCCGGGCTTCGCCGCGATCCGGCGCTTCAGGCCATCCCAGCCCCAGACCTCGAGGCTGCGCGTCCATGTCGGCAGTTCGAGCTCGACCGCGCGCCCCGGCTGGTCGGTCCAGCCGGCAATGTTCTGCCACACGATCAGATCGGCGTCGGCTCCGCGCAGCGTGTACAGCGCCAGCCGCCGGTCGATGGACACGATCTTCATGTGGCCGGCGAGCTGCAGCACCGTCTTCACCACGAGGCTGCGCGCCTCCGGGGTCCAGGGATCCTTGCCCGTCGCCATCGCATAGGCCAGGCCGTCGACATCGGGCGTGTCGCCAAGATTCCACGGAAACGCCAGCACGGATACCGGCGAGCGGCCGTCCTTGCCGACCACCGCGAGCTGGTCCCAGATCGCATTGAGAAACAATCTCGCCGCGTCCGGCTCGCTGTCCCACGCGCCGGCGCGCGCGACGTTGAACTCGGTGGCGTAGAAGTTGATGTCGCGGCTCAGCCCCATCGCCCGCTTGATGCGGTCGAAGCAGGTCTGCACCGAGAACTCGCGGCCGTGGGTCATCGGATACCATTTGTCATTGTAGTAGGTATGCAGGTCGATGCCGTCGAGACGGCCGTCCTCAAGCAGATCGGCGATCGCCGGACCGTAGCCGCGCAACGTCGCATCGCCATGCGAGTTGCAGGTGGCGAAGCCTCCGGGAACCACCCGCAGCTTGGGGTCGACGCTGTGAACACCGTCGGCAAGTCCGGCCAGCGCGTCGTGATAGTCCTGGCGCGGAATCGTGGCCTGCACATCGGGCTCGTTGATTGCGGTGAAGACCGTAGCACCCCAATCGGGAATACCGTTTTCGCGGCCCCAAGCGCCACCGGGACGGAAACGTCTTGCCATCGCCTGCCCAGCCGCGAACCAGTCCTGATAGGACCCGATCGGCTGCGGTGGATCGAGGCTCTGATAGCTGCCTTCATACTCCAGCAGGATCAGCGGCATGATACCGTTCTTGTGCGCTTCCAGCATGGCGGCATCGAAATCGTGCGGTGTCGGCAGCCGCACCAGCGTCCGCCAGCCATAGGAGTCCATTCGCCCCATCCTGGCACCAACGCCGTGCAGCGCCTGATAGATCTGCTTGCTCCTGCCGGCCAGATGCGTGACCAGATTGCCGCCGCCGATGCGCTCGTCGATCCGCAGTGCCGAGGCGTTCGTTTCGCCTGCGCGGACAGCGCTCGGCCATGGCGACGTGAAAAACGTTAAAAGGGCTGTGCTAATGACCAGCAGATTGGAACGAAGTCGCAATGTCTGATCCCTTAGATGTCCGTTATGACGTTTGAGATCGTCCAGGTCGTTCAAGAGATAAGCAATGCCGGCGGCGTGGAAACCGTCGCTATCGAGCTGGCGCGCGTTTTCGGCCGGAATGGTTTATCGAACGTCGTGCTCGCAAGCACCGTCACGGACAATCTCGAACACACGATCAGAGTCGAGCGCGTCGCGCCGTGGCTGGCGCGGATTCCGACGCGCGGACTGTTCCGGCACATCGGCCGCGCCATTGTCGTGCCGCTGTTCACCCTGGCCGCGACACGGGCGCTGGCGCGGCACCCCGACGCCGTCGTCGTCAGCCACGGCGACAGTCTCAAGGGCGACGTGCTGATCGTGCATGCGGTCAATGCGCAGAGCCTGGCCGAGAAGCGCGCCGCCGGCAGCTGGCGCTGGATGCTCAACCCGATGCATCTGTGGGTCGCGCTACGCGATCGGTTCATGATCGGAGGCCTGCGGTATCGGGCGTTCGTGGCGGTGTCCTCCCGCGTCACCGCGGAGCTGCAGCGCTTCTTCCGCGTGCCGGCCGCCCGCATCCACGTCATCTCCAACGGCATTGATCTCGCGCGCTTCAAGCGCGACACCGCCAGCGGCCAGGCGATCCGGCGTGAGTTCGGCATCCCGGACAATGCGCGCCTGCTGCTATTCGCCGGCCACGAATTCAACCGCAAGGGACTGGCGCATGCGATCGGCGCGCTCGATCGGCTCGGCGACGACGTCTGGCTGCTGGTCGTCGGCTCGGACAATCCCGCGCCCTACCGCAGGCTGACGCGCAACGCCCAGGAACGACTGATCTTCGCTGGCTCACGCTCGGACATGCCCGCGCTGTACTCGGCGGCCGACGCCTTCGTGCTCCCCACGAGCTATGAGACCTTCTCGCTGGTCTGCATGGAGGCCATGGCCTGCGGAGTGCCAGTGTTCGCAACGCCGGTCGGCGGCATCGAGGATTATCTGCACGACGGCGTCAACGGCTTCCGCATCACGGCCGATGCCGTCGATATCGCTGCCAAGCTCGCTTCCGTCTTCGCCGATCCCGCGCTGATGCGCCGGCTGCAGGACGGCGCCCGGGCGACCGCGCAGACCTATGGCTGGGACCAGATCGGACTGCAATACATCGAACTGCTCAAGCAGATCGATGCCGCCAAGCGACAGCCTGGCCGCGCAGCGATGGCGCTGCCGGTGAAGGCCTAGCTAATTCGTCTGCAGCCGCTGTTGGCGGGCGAGGCCGGATGCGGCTCTCGACTGATGCGCCGCACGGCATGCCGTTTCAATCGCCGCCGCGACCGCTTCATAGGTGAAGCGCCGGAGCACGTTCGCGCGGGCCGCCTCACTGCGAACGGCGAGCTCCGCCCGCCGGCCGCTGAGCTCATCGATGAGCCGACACAGGCTGCCGGGGTCCCGCTCCGGCACGATCCAGCCGCCGTCGCCGACGACATCCGGAATCGCTCCGCAGGTCGATCCGATCACCGGGATGGCACAGGCCTGGGCCTCGATGATCACCCGGCCGAACTGCTCGCGCACCGCGTCCGTGGTGCGCGTCAGCAGCAGCAATGCGTCCAGGCCGCGCAGAAAAGCCGCGACCGCAGCGGGTGCAGCCCAGCCCTGGATGGTGACGCGCCCGACCAAGCCAAGTTCGGCGACGCGCCGGCGGAGATGCGGCTCGTGCGGACCTTCGCCCATGATGCTCAGCGTCGCCGCCGACTTGCTGAGCGCGAGCGCTTCGAGCGCATCGTCGAGTCCCTTCTCGATCACCAGCCGGCCGACATAGCCGAGCCGCAGCGGCGAGCAGGCCGTCGCATTCGATCGATCATCCGCCGGCATGAAGGTCGTAAGATCGACGCCATAACCGATCGGCGTCACCGGCCCCGTGTAGCCACACGCCCTCACGACCTCGGCCGCATCGGGACTGCGTGACAGGATATGAGCGGTGCGGCCGAGGACGAATTTGCGGATCGCCTCGAATGGTGGCGGCAGCCGTTTCAGGATGTTCTGGTCGACCTCGAGCACGAGCGCCGCACGGCCGCGCAGCATCTGCGCCTGCAGCGCGACGATGCTCCAGGGCTCCTCCCAAAGGTGAATCACGTCGGGATCGAGCTCGCGCAAAAGGCGGCGCAGCGCCGGATAGAAGTGCAGGTACCATTTCATCGGACCCGCATCGGGGAGCCGGATCGGGAGGCGATGGATGGGAAACCCTTCGTTGGAGTGAGCCGCGGTGATGGTGCGGCCGAACTCCTTCCACACTTCGGGCACCACGAGATGCAGCTCGACGTCGGGCCGGGACGCGAGATGGCGGTAGCGCAGCCGGCCGGCCTCGCTGCTGGTGGCCGGATGCGCAATCGAGACGATCCGCAAGCGTCCCCTGCTAGACACGGCCCATCACCTTCGCTGCAGTCCCGCTGAAGCCCGTGAGATGCAGCTCCATCGCCGCCAGCGTCCGATGCGCGCCATTCATGGTGTTACGCGGAATCGAGAACGCATCCTGCCCGGCTTTGACGAGGCCCTTGCGGGTGGTGGCAGCACTGGCAAATCCGGCCTGCCGCGCCAGCGCAAAGTCCCGCGGTCCGCAATCGGCGGCGCGCCCGTAGGGAAACGCGAAGTGCCGGACGTCGATGCCGAGCCGCTCGTTCAGCCGCAGCCGCGCGCCGGCCATCTCGTGCAGGGCGGCTTCCGGAGACAGCGACGAGATGCGCGCATGCGAGACGGTGTGAGCTCCGATCTCGACCAGGGGATCGGCTGTCAGCGCCTCCAGCATGTCCCAGGAGATCGCATGTTTCCAATGCATCGCCTCGATGTCGATGGCGTTGGCGGCACAGAACGCGGCGTAACGATCCGCGGCCTGCGGGCCATCCCAGCGCGAGGCGACCTGCGCGAACACCGCGCGGCGCTGCTCGTCGCTCGACAGCGCGATCCTCTCATCGTCGACCGTGACATGGCCCCTGTGCCGCAGCGCATCCTCCAGGCCAGCGGCCCACAGCGGCAAGGTGCCGTCGGGAATCCCGGTCGTCACGAACAGCGTCACCGGCACCTTGTGCCTGCGGAACACCGGCACCAGCAGCTCGCACGTATCGCGGTAGCAGTCGTCGATCGAGAAGTTGACGTAGCGGCCGGACGGCTCGGCGCTTGCAGCCCGGCGGAGCGCCTCGCTGATTGTCACGATATCCCAACCCTGGTCGAGGACATAGCCGAGGAAGCGATTGAGAAAGTCGACATCGACGTAGAAGTCGCGATTGGGCAGACGCTCCCACTGCTCTGCCGGCGCGGTGCGATGGAACGTCAAACAGCAGCCGCGCGGGCCGAGCACACGATCGACGGCCTTGGCGACAGGAAGGACGAAGGCACCGGATGCCATCATCGCCTTGGCGGCAGCGAGGGCCAGCAGGGTCAACTCAGCTCTCCCTTCATCTTGAACGTACGACGAACATGACGGAGCGCCGTGCCCACCACGGCCGGCAGCAGGATGCCGATCGCAAAGGCCAGGCAGAGCAGATACGCTAATCCGCCGGCGAACAGGCGCGGCAGCAGGCCCGGCACGGAAGTCTGAATCATCAGGCCGAGCACGACCATCAATGCGGTCGGCAGCAGGGCCAGGCCGATCACGAGCAGGAGCTTTCGCGCATCGCCGAGCACGAACACCACGCCCGACAGCAGCACGAGGCTGCGGATCGCTTCGCCAACGCCGAGCAGCTGCATGCCGGCCGCCGGCGACGGATCGAACAGCGGCATCAGCAGGTTGAAGCCCATGTTGGCGAGATAGGCCGAGACGATGATGACCGCAGCGACGCCGTTGCGCCCCGCGCCATTGAGCAGACGGATCAGGATCCAGCCGAGGGTCGCAGCCCAGACGCCGCAGGCGATGCCCTTGAGCGCATGCGAGGTCAGCAGCAGGGCCTCGTCGCCGAACGCGCCGCGGAAATAGATCAAGCGGACGATGTCGGTCGAGAAGACCAGCAGGAACGCCGAGGCCGGCAAGGTCAGCGCGAGCAGCGGCCGCAGCAGCGCCTCGGTCTGCGCGCGCGGATCGCGCGGGGCGTGCTGCGACAGCACCGCCATGCCGAGCGGCTGGCTGATCAGCAGCAGCGCGCTCTCGGTCAGCGAGCGCGCGTAGTCCAGCGACGCAACGGCGCCGGTCGTCAGCCGCGATGCCGTGAAGCGCTCGATCCAGACGTTGCCCTGCTCCGCCAGCGGCAACGCCAGCAGGACGCGCAGCCGGCGGAAGAATTCGAACCCCTTCTCGATCACCATGCCGGCGGTCAGGCCGGAGACGCTCAGCGCGCCGTCGCGCCAGAGCGTGAACAGACCCCAGGCGGCGAGGCCATTGAAAGCAACGGTGAAGGCGCAGGCGAGCATGTAGGCGTCGCCGGTCAGAACCAGCAGGCCGATGCCGCCGATCACCGCGACGTTGAGCAGGCTGGCACGGACATTGGTCAACCGCGTGCGGCCGAGCGCGATCTCGCCGGCGGCAAGCACGTTGAGCACCGCCGAGGCCGGCATGCCGAACGCCATCATCCGCACGAAGTGCAAGGTGAGCTCGCGCCCCTCCGCCGAGAAGCCGCCGACGACGGCGTTCACCCAGAGCTCACCGAGCAGCAGGATGATCGCGGTCACTAGGCTCGAGACGACGGCAATGACGATCGTCAGCGCACCGAGGCTGCGCGCGGCATCAGGCCGCTGCAGCGCCTCGCGATGCATCGGGATCATGATCGCCGGCACGCTCTCGTTCTGCAGGAACGCGAGCGGGATGAGCACGGCCGCCATGGCGGCGCGGAAGCCGTCGGCGACGAGCGAGGCGCCCAGCACATGCGCCATCAGCACCTCGCGACCGAAGCCGAGCATCTTGCTGGCCAGCGCACCGCTGATCAGCAGCGCACTGAAGCGCTTGAGCGAAGGACCGGAGGCGCTCATGCGACCCCCTCCGATACGGCCTGCGGCCCTATCCACCGCGCAGGGACTTGTCCGTCCTCGAGCAGTTTCGGCCACGGCAGCACTGGCGCGAGAATGGCGAGGGTCGGGCCGAGCGAATCGCAGTCTGCGACGAGATCGACCGTACACCGCTCGGAGGACGGGGCAGATGCAGCGATCGTGCTCACACCGCCGCTCCCGCGCCGACATTGCGGATCAGAAGCCCGATCGAGTCCAGCATGCGTGCAAGACTGTAGTGGGTGCGCGCGCGGCGCGACGCGTAGTCGAGCTGTGGCGCGAGGATCTCGGGTTCAGCCAGCACCGCGTCCAAAGCCTCGGACAGCGCACGCGCATCACCTGGCGGCACGAGCAGACCGGCCCGGCCATGTTCGAGGATGTCCGGCGCAGCGCCGGCGTCAGTGGCAATCACCGGCACGCCGGCGAGCATCGCTTCGACCAGGGTGCGGCCGAACGGCTCGGGATCGATCGACGGATGCACCATCGCGTCCATCGCCTGCATCAGCAGCGGCACGTCGCTGCGATGTCCCAGGAAATGAACGCGGTCGCCGAGGCCGAGATCGGCAACGAGCCGTCTCAGCTCAGCCGCGTAGTCCTGCTCGCCGAACAATGCGTCGCCAACGATGACACCGTGCACGCCCGGCAAATCGGCCAGCGCCTCGATCAGAACATGCTGTCCCTTCCACCGCGCGAGCCGGCTGAACACGCCGACCAGCGGTCCCGACGGCAGGCCGAGCCGCTGCCTCAGCTCCTGGCGCGACGCCGGCACGGGTTCGACGGCGAGACCATTGGGCACGACCTCGACGAGAGAGCGTCGACCTCCGGCCGCGATGAAGGCGGCTGCGGCGGCTTCGGAGGGGACGACGACCTTCGCCGCAAAGCGGTTGGCGAGAAAGATCTGCATGCGACGCTGCAGCACGCCGAAATGAGCCGGGCTGATGATGTCGTGCAGATGCCAGATCAATGGCCGCCGTGCCGCGATGTTGGCGATGGCCGACAGGACAAAGGCCTTCTGCGAATTGGCATAGAGGACGTCATGCTTGCGTGCGACATGCGCGAGCTCCGCGGTGATCGCCGCGAGTCTGCCGAACAGCGGCAGCGCCTTGAGCCACGAACTGTCGCGTCTGAACTGCCCCAGGCCGCGGCCCCAGCGCGACGTGATGACCGGCATGCGACGCTCAGCCAGCGCCTTGCCGAGCGGGCCCGGCTCGAACAGGAACACCGCGGAATCCCTGCGGCCCTGGACGACATCGAGCAGGATCAGCTCGGCGCCGCCGATCTGCCCGGTATGATCGACGAACAGGACACGCTCGGTCGACATCACCCGGCTCCGGCGTAGGCTGCCACGGGCGCGGTCTGGACCACAGGCGCGCTGCGGTGCTCGACGTCGGTCATGGTGACGACGATGCCGACATCGCGGGCTCCGAGCGCCCTGCTCCTGTTCACCGTCGCGACCGCCGGCTCGATCAACGACCGGTCGCTGCGAACGCAGACGATCGCCCAGTCCGTACCGGCAAGGAAGTCGTTCCGTTGCGACGGCAATGGTGTGTCGACGATCACGGCATCATAGCCATCGAGACCAGCGAGGAGACCGTCGAGGCTGATCGCGTCGAGAATGTCGCCGACCGGACCGGTCGCCTCACCAACCGGCAGCACGTCGAGCGAGGGATGCGCGGTGGGCAGAACCATGTACCGGAGCGGCGTCCCGCGCTCCAGCGCGCCGACCCATCCGGGGTCTGCCGGCAGCGCCATGATCTCGGCAAAGGCGGGATGCGAGACGTCGCACTCGACGACCAGCACGCGCCGGCCTGCGGCCGCGAGGTGCTCTGCCAGCGCACAGGTCGTGGTCGTCTTGCCATCTGCTGCATCAGGAGAGGTCACGACGATGCGCTGCGATCGGGCGGACCGCTTCAAACCGAGTTCGTGGACGAGCTCATGCAGCGTGTGCTGAAAATCAGCGTCCTCGGAGGCGAGGCGCAAGACGCGCGGGATCGCCAGCGGTTGATGGCCCTGCAGGATGGCGCCGAGCGCCGACATCTCACGCAGACTCTTCAGGCGCGGCAGGCAGGCCAGGATCGAAACGTCGGCGACGCTCGGGAGATGAGACCCTCGTTCGGGCGATGCCGGTGGCTTCGCCGCCTCCGGTGCGGTCACACGCTCGGCCAATTCAGGGACGATGGCGGGAGCCTCGTCGACAGCGGACGTCTCGACCTGCCCGGCCGGCGCTTCCGGAGCGACGGGCACGGGCGGGCTGATCAGGCGCGCGCCGAGCTTATCGGCGAGCAGCGCAGCGCCGACACCGAAGATCAACGCGAGCGTCATGCCGGCGGCGAGGAAGGGGATCTTCTTCGGGAAGAACGGCTTGCTCGGCAGCTCAGCGAGGCTGACGAGACGCGTGCTGCCGCGCAGGACGCGCCGTTCGGTCTCGAGCTCGCTCGCTTTCTTGTAGAGCTCGGCATATTGCTGGCGCTTGATCTCGGTGTCGCGCACCATGCTCTCGATGGAGGCCTCGTCCAGCGTGGCCGAGCCGGCCTCGGCCTTCGCCGCGTCCATCTGCTTCTTCAGCGAGGCCACCAGCGCGGTGTTGGCATCGTACGTCTTCTGCGCGCTCGCCGCGATGCTCTGCATCTCTGCGACCAGCCGCTGCTGGATGATCGCCTGCTCGCGCGTCAGCGCCAGGATCGAGGGATGCTTCGGCCCGAGCACGCCGGTCGCGCTGGCGAGCTGCGCGCTCACGGTCGTCAGTTGCTGCTTGAGGTCGGCGATGGTGCGGCTCTGCAGCACCGACGGGGCGTCGGTCGGCCCGCGCTCCTGCTCCGACTTGATCTCCTGCAGCCGCGCGGCAGCGTCGGCGCGCGCGGCCTCCGCCTGCGACAGCTGCTGGCCGATGCTGGTCAGCCGCTCCGAGGAGATCGGCGCATTGGCGCCACGCATCAGACCCTTGATGCGGCGGAACTTCTGGATCTTGTCGTCGGCCTCACGCAGTTGCTGGTCGAGCTGCTTCAATTCCTTCCAGAGCCAGGAGCTCGCGACCTCGCGGCTGTTGGCGCCTTCGGTGCGCTGGTCCTCGAGAAAGGTCTGCGTCAACGCGTTGGCGAGCGTCTTCGCAACCTCGGGACTGCTCGACTGATAGGAGATGTTGATGACGCGCGAGCGGCCGGCCGAGGCGATGCTGAAGCGGCTGTCGACATGATCGATGAACGCGCCCGGATCGGTCTTCAGGCGCTGGCACGCATCGGCTGAACCCGTGAGACGGCCGCGCTCGCATTCGCCGACCACGGCGTCGACCACGCCGGGCGACGACATGATCTGACGCAGCAGGCGCGGCGAGCGGATCACCAGGAGCTGGCTTTCCATGTCGGCGGGATCGCCGATCTTCTGCGCCCACGCCGCCGAGGTGTTGGCACCCGGCTCCTGCTCGGCGATGATCACCGAAGCGGTGGCGAGATAGCGCACCGGCAGCAGCACGAGTGCGGCCACGGCGAGCGCGAGGATGGCGCCGGCCACGATGGCGAACACGCCGCGGCGGCGCCAGATCCGGGCGACGGCGTCAATGCCGGACAAGGCCTCGCCAAGAGCCGCCTGCCTCATGATCTGCACCCGCGCCACATCCAACACTACGCAATCAGCCGCGTCGCGCGGCCCTGATGTCCCGCACGGAAACTGTCGATCTCCTCGTTGACCGCCGCGACGAACTGGCTGCGGAAACGCTCGGCCGAGAAGAAGCCGGCGCGCTGGCGGCAATCGAGACGCGAGATCGACTTCTCCTTGGCCGCGAACGCACGCACGCAAGACGCGATCGCCTCGGGCTCGGGCGACTCGAAGAACATGCCCGTCGGGCGCGGCCCCGTGGTGAGGATCGACTCGCGCGCACCGCCGCGGCCGAGCGCCAGCACCGGTGCGCCTTCGGACTGCGCCTCGACCGGAATGATGCCGAAATCCTCCTCCGCCGCGAACACGAAGGCGCGGGCGGTGGTCATGAGGTCGCGCAACTGCTTGTCGGGCACGAAGCCGGCAAACTTCACGTTCGGCCCCGCGATCGCCTTGAGCCGCGCGGCTTCCGGACCGTCACCGGCCACGACCAGCTCGAGGTCCGGCATGGTGTTGAAGGCGCGCACGATCGGCTCGATGCGCTTGTAGGGCACCAGCCGGCTCGCGGCGAGGAAGTGGTTGCCGACCGGGAGGATCGCCGCGCGCTGCGCGATCGTCACCGGCGGGTAGATCACCTTGGCGTCGCGGCCGTAGATCTTCTTGATGCGGCGGGCGACGAACTGCGAATTGGTGAAGATGGCGTCGGGGCCGTGCGCGGTGCGGGCGTCCCAGATTCGCATCTTGTGCAGCAAAGCGCGGGCGATCAGGCCCTTGACGCCGGTGGCGTAGCCGCTCTCCTGCAGATACTGGTGCTGCAGATCCCAGGCATAGCGCATCGGCGAATGCACATAGGCGATGTGCAGCTGCTCCGGCCCGGTCAGAACGCCCTTGGCCACCGCGCAGCTCGAGGAGATCACCAGGTCGTAGCTCGACAGGTCGAGCTGCTCGATCGCGAGCGGCATCAGCGGCAGATAGGAGCGGTGATACTTCCGCAACAGCGGCATCTTCTGCAGGAAGCTGGTGTGCGACGTCTCGAATCCCAGCTTGGCGCGGTCCTCGGGACGCAGCAGGTCGAACAGCGTGAAGACGTCGGCGCCGGGATAGCAGCGCAGGATCTCCTGAAGGACCTTCTCGGCGCCGCCGAGAACGTAAAGCCAATCGTGGACGATCGCGACGCGCATCGCACTCTCCCAATTCCCGGGGTATTTAATAAAACCCTTAAGGGAGACGTTCACGCGCACAAACCCAATCCTAAACTTCTAGTTAATCGCCCTTCTCCTCCGACCCGTCGAATCCGCTGCTAACAAGTAAGGATCAGTTAAGGATCGGCAAGACGCATCGCGTCTCAGATCGTGACAGGCGTGTGCCGGACCAGAACGCGCAACAAGACTTTGGTCCGCTTCGGCACACTCGGGCACCCTAGGCGGTCTTGCTTAACAGGCCCTTGCCGATTGCAACGCCTGCGCGCGCCGTGATCGGTGGAGCCAAACCGCGACGACGCGCCGCGGCCCGTTCGTTAACCTCTGCCGCCGCACACGAACGTGATCGCGATCAGCCGGCGATGGCGAGCTGCGCGACCGCGTAGCCGTGGCGGATGGCGCGGTTCAGCACGGGATCGACCAGCTCGAAATCGAAGCGGTCGGCCGGGCGGATGCCGCCCTTGGCGGCAAAGGTGCCGCCGAACATCGCGGTGCCCTCGGGCAGGCCGGCCTCACCATAACGGCGCGCGATCAGGTCGAAGGGCGCCAGCATGCCGCTCAGCGCGCCCTCCTGATACAGCACGCGCTCGCCGTCGATGGTCGCGAACGCGCGCAGCAGCAGCCGGTCCCAATGCGCGGCGACGTCGTCGACCAGCCACAGCTCCGGCGCGACCGGCTTGTCGCACATCTGCTTGGACACGGTGATGTTGTAGGTCTCGACCTTCCGGTCGGTATGATCGGAGCCGACGCCGACCAGCAGCCGACCGCCCGCCTGCACCAGCACGAACTCGACCTCTCCGGAGGAGTCGCCGCCGCTGACCTCGATGCTGTCCGACGTCGTCAGCCGGCTGGCCGCGACCTCGTAATAGATCGGCGTCGTCGCGGGCCTGGGAATGCCGAGCTCTTCCAGCTCGGCGATGTGCTTGTCGCGGGCGACCGGATCGCGCCCGGTCCAGCCGGCGATGTCGAGGCGGCTCAGCGTGATCCGCTGCCGCGTCGCCGCACCATCCGCGTGAACCAGGACATCGATCGTTGCACCGCTCATCGTCTCATCGCCTCTTGCTGACCAGCCCGCCGCTTAGCCGTCCGGCCGCACGCTGGCAAGCCGCCCGGCCGTTCACTCCTGCTCGGCCTTCTCCGCCTCGTGATCCTCCTTCAGGTGCCGCTTGCGGATCTGGTGGGTGGTGAACCAGATCAGCGCGATCGCGGCCGGCACGAAGGCGGCGGTGGCCAGCGTCGGCTCGACTGGCAGGCCGGTGTCGTGCGCGCCCTTGGCGAGATAGCCGAACAGGCTGACGACGTAGTAGCCGATCGCGGCCACCGACAGGCCCTCGACCGTGCTCTGCAGGCGCAATTGCAGCTTGGTGCGCTCGTTCATCGAGCGCAGGAGATCGCGGTTCTGCTGCTCCAGCTCGACATTGACGCGGGTGCGCAGCAGGTCCGCGGCGCGCGCCAGCTTGAGCGACAGGTTGGACTGCCGGCCCTCCAGCGCGTTGCAGGTGCGCATCGCCGGCGCGGTGCGCCGCGCCAGGAACGACGACCAGCTCGAATACGGCGCGACCGGCTCGCCCTCGATCACCGC
Organism: Bradyrhizobium sp. HKCCYLRH2060; assembly: GCF_051168135.1. Taxonomy (NCBI): domain Bacteria; kingdom Pseudomonadati; phylum Pseudomonadota; class Alphaproteobacteria; order Hyphomicrobiales; family Nitrobacteraceae; genus Bradyrhizobium; species Bradyrhizobium sp. HKCCYLRH2060. The sequence goes on along the minus strand of NZ_JBNPUK010000001.1, from coordinate 809,537 downwards.
CAGGCGGGCCTGCACCAGGTCGTAATAGGCGCGGCTGGCGCCGAACCGGAACAGGCTGCCGGTGGCGCCGCGCTCCAGCAGCGCTTCGAGCTCGGTCAGCTCGCGCAGCAGGTGGTTGTTGAGCTTGAACGACTGCGCGCCCTGCATCTCCGCGAGCACCTCGACCAGCCGCCGCTCGATGCGGTCGACGTCCGGCGCCAGCGCTAGCGCCGCCGGCAGGCCGAGCAGCGCCAGGGTGCGGTAGGTCTCGAGCTCCAGCACGCGCTGCACCAACGCGCCAAGCCGCTCCGGCGTCGGGCCGTCGGCGCAGACCAGGATGCGGGTGAAGCCGTCATCGTCGAGACGAAAATCGGAGGCGACCGCGCCGGCGCTGCCCTTGATCGTCACGATGGCGAGGCTGCTCTTGTCGAAGATCTCCTCGGCGCGCGCCACCGGATCGGCCGCGTTCTCGACCTCCAGCTTGACCGCGACCAAGAGCTCGCCGGCCTGCGGCAGCGCCGCGATCAGCGCCTGCAGCTCGGGCGCGATGGCCCCGAAGCGGCGCCGGCCTGAGTCCGCGGGCGGGCTCCAGATCCAGGTCAGCGTGGCGAATTCCGAATGCTGCTCGAAGCGCAGCCTGACCGGGCCGAGATCGACCTGGTGATGCTTGACGCCCGGCTCCGGCGCCGGCGCGCCATGCTGCGCGCAGAACGCGGCAAGGCTGGCGCGGTCGACCACCAGACTGTCGCCTCTCGCCATGAAGGCGAAGCGGATCACCAGCACCGGCTGCGTCAGCGGCGTGAACGGCCGCGCATGCACCTCGTTCAGCACGCTCTCGCGCAGGGCATGCGGCGTGAAGGCGGACTTGTCGAGCGACGTCATCGGGAGAGTCCGCTGTTGAGAGCGACACCTGACGCAGACGATCGCGCTGCGCCTGAATTGATCACCCCCGTCATGCCGTCCATCCTCCTGACTTCCGCTGTCGCCCCGCCGCCAACGCGGCAGCCGCGTGCGTGCGACACCAGTGTAGCGCAATTCGATGACGACGCCACGGCCGCGGCCATGCTGTGCGTGTTGGCGGCTCTCTCGGCGCCACAGCAAGTCGAGCGTGATGCCCGCAGACACACCAACATCTCCCGCGGAGCGATCGCACCCGGGATCATCATCACCAAGACCCTCTTCAAATGCCGAGGGCGCAGGGAAGGCCGGACCTCGACTGAGGCCCGTGGCCCCCGTGCGGAAAAATTGCACGGGGCAGGAACCACAGGTTCAGCCGGACAGACCCGACCCTCCCTGCGCGATGGGTTTAACGGCTGCTCCGAGCTCTCCCCGGGGACCGGGCTTGTTTGCCCCCGTCACCTCGTGACACGTCATGTCATCGAGGCTTAGCGCCAGCGTCGGGGCGCCAGGACCACACGGCTTGACCGTCCGCGAGCTGCCAATCGTCCAGCGCAAAAGCACCTGACAGGCCAGCGGCCACCGCTCCCCGCCTCAACGTATCGTGACGACGCGTACGCCCCTCTGCATGAGGACGGGATGCGGAGAGTAGAGCATGATTTCGGGAAAATAGCAAGGAAAAATTTGATGCTGCAGATCGGCCAAGCCAGTTGGCATAGCACGTCGCGGGACCAATCGCCCCGGCCTAAAAACGCGATTTCATTTCAGCCAAACGTTGCGCGACCATCTCGCCCGCCGAAACGCCTCCAACGATGACTTCTGGTGACGGATTCACAAAGAATACTACAGACATCGTTTGCTCGGCCGCGCCGAGCACTCGGTGCTTCGCAGCTTTGATCCTTCCCATAGTTTTACTCTCCAGCATCTCGCCAGCGAGAATAACAGCCGCCCCTTCAATATTTTCGATTATGACGCCCGGGCTATTCGCCTGCTCAACGACTAGCTTACGTCCCTTGATGGCCGGAATTACCGTGAACAAGTCTATATCGGTATGGGTCTCAGCAAAGTTTTCCAAGTCCGCCATTGGAAGATATCGAATCACCCTAAGCAAGAGACTACTTGAATTTGCGACCATCGCCCTGAGCGAGACTTCGTCGTTAGAGTGAACATCAAGACGCTCAGCCACCTGCAGCGCCAACGCACTGCATGCGTCGAAGAGAACATCGGCGACAGCCCGAAGCTGCGGAGGACAGTTCCCACCACGGAAGTAATGGAAAAACTCTTTCGGATCAGAAACGCTAGCGGAGACAGCACGCTCAGAACGAAACGGATGGTAGCCAGAAAGCTCACCCGGAGGCACGCCGTAATCGAATTTGGCGGACGATTCGAAAAAGGCATTCCAATCACGGAAGAATCCACAGAAATCAAAAGTAGGAAAATCTACAAAGGCGAAAGAACGACTTTCCAGCTCCTCTCCAAATCGAACACCTACATGATTCATCTCGACCCACTCTTGGCTATGAGCAAAGCGCAGAGACTATCTCGCAAGCGATATCGCCGGGCTCCCTCAAAACCTCACCCACGACTGGCTCCACCACCATCCAAGCAGAAACTATACTTTCTCTGACAAGAACAGAATAGGATTCGTAGATTTTGCGCTGAAGTTCATCATCGGCCTCGTGAAGATCGAAAACCGACTCTGTATAGCTACGCGTCGATTTCATGGATACGAGGCGCTTCGCCTGAGCTACCGGCATACGAAGAAGAATTGACAAATTGGGCGCCGGAACCCCGAATTGCTCCAATTCCAAGCGCTCAATCCAGCGCATGCAAGCAAGAGCATCTGAAGCCACTACTTTCGAGCCCTGATAGGCAACATTGGACCCAACATATCGATCCATGATTACGAAGTCGTTCTCTTCTTGAGACCTGTGGATCCACTCCAAAGACTCAAAACGATCAATGGCATAGTACACTGCCAGCGTTCTTGGCGACATTGCGAGCGTTAGGCGCTGCGCGAGATAGTCACCGATGACGTTTGCTCCGACCGTCTCACCATATCTCGGAAAAGAAATTACAGCCGCCTTCAGACCACGACCGCGCAGCTGATCAGCCACCGCGAACGAAGTAGTTCTTTTTCCAGCTCCATCTCCCCCCTCGATTGCAACTATCTTCCCCAACATTAGACAAACCTCGGACGGATTAGATAAGCCCCAGAACGTGACGTACATTTGTGGACAAAAAGATGAACTGGGATACCGAAAATTGGCCCTCCGCAGCATAGTCAGACAAGCGACGTTCTCGGATGTCCTGAGGAAGATACAAGATTGAATCTACATGATCTCTTGCCAATTGGATAGCAACAAGGACTCCCGCTAGCGAACGGGTCACCGGAGCCGCATCGATCCGATCTCCAAAAACCTTTGCGCAGATGCCAGCATCTGGATAAGCCAAGTCGTGATCGTCGGCAAAATCAACCAATTTCGCGAGAACTACATCCGAATTGAAGGCCAGCTCCACCTCGCCCGCAGCTGCACGGACATCGATAGACGAAGGTACTCTGTTGAGCAAGACAGCTAGATCAACCGCAAGCAATTGCAATTTATCTCCAACAGAATTCTCACTCACGACCTGGGTAGCCACGGCTTCACGGGGCGCCTCGCTTTGCCAAACTCGATCGATCTTCTCAGATAAACTTGACACATTACACCCCAGACATGACCAGTTGCCGAACTTCCCGCTCAAAGACTACTGCCCGCTCAAGTCGACCGTGAGGCAACTCAATAAACGGCACTCTCGCGTCATTCAACAGCTCAAAAATGATCTGGTCCAATTCAGAGCGGTATTCCCTATCCAAGACCCTCAATCCGTCCGGCTCAACCTGGACACCCGAATCAACTCTGGTAAGAAAAATCAGATCGTACGTACCAATCCAACTGAGCGCGAACGCTCGAAAGTCGCGATGTACACTATCCCGCTCACCTCGGAACATCCAAAGATAGTGCGATAGAATATCCGGAACTCCCCTATCGCAAATGACAAGATCAGTCCCACGCCAGCAAGCCTCCGACTCCTCCTGAATCTGCCTTCCGAGCAGCCAAATAAACGAATCAAATTTTTGATCCTTGTTAAGCGGCATCGGACATTGTCGGGCAACGTCTTCAATTGAGCGGGCGGATCCGAGCGACAACACCAAACTACTCACGTCCGAAATCAGAGTAGTTTTTCCAGTCGAGAAAGCACCACAAATCAGCAGCTTCATGGATCATGTCTTCACGATGGAATGGAGATTGACGCCTTTGGACGCCAAAAGGTCCTTAGCGTTCTTAAGCACCGGCTCGAATACGACTAAACAGTCGCTAGACACGTAGCCAAACCTTCTCAAGTCATCCACAGCTCTGAGAACCTTGTTTCCTCCGGTGGTACTATCATCAACGATCAAAGCCACCGCTCCGGCGCCTGGGACAGACCGTGCATCAAAACGCGACTGAAAAATCTCTTTCTCAGTTTTGAACTTCGTCTCGGTACAATGCAAGACTAATGGCTTGTTGAACAATTTTGAGAACTCATACGCCAGGATCGGAGATCCCCCCTTAGGACATACGACGAAATCAAACACCGGAGACTTTACCGATTTTGGATCAACCAGAACACCCTTCCAGTAGCTTGCCATTAGGCGAGCGAAGATAGCTGCAGACTGAGGCTCGGTCGACGCTCCCATTAGATCTATATATTTGTCCGAAGGCACAACATTGATTGATCCAACCATGATTTTTCTGCGAATAGTAATTTTGTCCAGCGCCCCTCTGGCTTGCATAACCACCTCGCTTGACGGAAAATACTCCGGAATTTCAGAAGCAATATTCACCCGGCGATGCTTATCTACATCGACGCCTAACTCCTTCAAGACATCCAAAGTTGGCTGAAGCTTGTTGCGTGTCAGAATGCGCGATATTTTGCGTGGGAGAAAGCCAACGTAGTCGAGAATCGAGATAACACTTGATACAGACAGAATGGCCGCAATAACTAGAATCTTCGGATCTGAGAAAACGATATTCAAGCTGGCCTCCAAGGCTTTGGATCTTCTTAGAAGAGCACCTACAGCGGATCTCTATCGACTGTTCCTCAGTATAGCGCCTCGCGCCGACTATCGCACCGAAAAATGCGGTGACGCTTTGGCTGATCTCAACCTGAGGATGCCACCAAAGGTCAGGCTATTTCCTTACAACTTTCAGTGCAGTCGCCTGTTCGACTGATTACGCTCGGGAAGACCAATCCTCCTCCCTTCCCGAAGGCCTCGAGAAAGAGATTCGGCCATTGGAGGCGGACCATAGACAGCGGCGCTGTGGGAGTTCATCGCAACGCCATTTGACACAGCCGCGCAGTTGTCATGTCCACGGTGATGGACCATAACGGCCTCGTCTTTGCTCATCCTCAAGAGCGGCTCTCCTCAGTTCCCTCCCTAGCCTCACAGGACTCCCATGACCACCCTCTCCTCCATCGTCGCGCGCGGTGTCGCGCTGGTTGGCAATGCGGCGCTGCAGTGGCGCAAGCTGCAGGGGGAGACGCCGCAGCCGGCGTGGGGGTCGCAGCCGCAGATACCCCTGGCGAAGCCACAGGGCCTGCTGCCGACCTTGAAGATGCCGACGGCGCGCGGCTGGCGCGACGGCGAGAAGCCGGTGGCGGCGGTTGGGCTGAAGGTCAATGCGTTCGCGACCGGGCTGGATCACCCGAGATGGATCCATGTGATGCCGGACAAATCGGTGCTGATCGCGGAAGCGACGCAGGTGCCGAGCCCGGTGCGCAACATGTTCGGCTACGCGATGCAGGCGACGATGCGCCGCGCCGCCGCGCTCGGCGTCAGCGCCAACCGCATCACGCGGCTGGTCGATGCCGACGGCGACGGCACGGCCGAACGCCGTAACGCCTTCATGGAGAATCTCAGCCAGCCGTTCGGCATGGCGCTGGTCGGCGGCACCTTCTATGTCGGCAACACCGACGGCATCACAGCCTTTCCCTATAGCGCGGGCGCCGAGCGCATCACCGCGCAGGGCCAGCGGCTGACGAATTTCAAGCCGGGCGGGCACTGGACGCGCAGCCTGCTGGTCAGCCCCGAGGGCACGAAGATCTATGCCGGCGTCGGCTCGCTCACCAACATCGCCGAGCTGGGGTTCGAGGTCGAGGAGGGACGTGCCTGCATCTATGAGCTGGACATCGCGAGCGGCGCGAGCCGCATCTTCGCGGCCGGCCTGCGCAACGCGGTGGGGCTGGCGTTCGAGCCGTCGACGAAGGTGCTGTGGACCGTCGTCAACGAGCGCGACGGGCTCGGCGACGAGACGCCGCCGGACTACCTGACCTCGGTGCGCGAGGGCGGCTTCTATGGCTGGCCCTATTGCTACTGGGGCAGGACGGTCGACGACCGCGTGCCGCAGGATCCGAAGCTGGTCGCGACCGCGCTGACGCCGGACTATGCGCTCGGCGGCCACACTGCCTCGCTCGGCCTGTGCTGGCTGCCGGCGGGCACGCTCCCGGGTTTTCCGGATGGCATGGTGATCGGCCAGCACGGCTCGTGGAACCGCAGCAAGCTGTCCGGCTACAAGGTCGTGTTCATCCCGTTCGAGAACGGCAAGCCGTCGGGACCTGCGCGCGACATCCTGTCCGGCTTCCTGGCGCCGGACGAGAGCTTCTCCTATGGCCGCCCGGTCGGCGTCGTCATCGGTCCGGACGGATCGCTGCTGGTGGCGGACGATGTCGGCAACTGCATCTGGCGCGTGACCGGGGCGTAGCGGAACCGGGCCGGCCTCGAGCCGTTGTCGCCGGGACAACGGACAGTCCCGAGGAGAGCGCCATGGCCGACAACGTCAATCCGAACCAGAAGCAGCCCGGCGAGAAGCAGGAAGGGCAGTATCACTACAATCCCGGCAACCAGTCCGGGAAGACCATCGACGTGGGCAAGCCGGAAGACCAGCAGGTCAACAACAAGGACCGCATCGAGCAGCGCAAGGAGCCGCAGTCGCGGTGAAATCCTCGGACTTCACCTCTCGCCATGCCCGGGCTTGACGCTGAGAGAGTGCAGCCCTACCTCTCCAACAGGAACGCCAGCGCCGCGTCGCAGGGCGCTTCGACCTTCAGCGACAAGAGATCATCCGCGCGGGTGCGGCCGAGATTGACGGCGGCGATGGGGATGTTGCGATCGGCGGCGGCGCGAACGAAGCGGAAGCCGGAATAGACCATCAGCGAGGTGCCGACGACGAGCATGGCGTCGGCCTGCTCGACATGCTCGCGCGCGGTGGCGACGACCTCGCGCGGGACTGTTTCGCCGAAGAACACGACGTCGGGCTTGAGCATGCCGCCGCAGGCCCGGCACGCGGGCACCGTGAACGTGGCGAAATCGACGCCGTCGAGATCGGCATCGCCGTCGGGCGCATCGGCGGCGTCGTGCGCCAGCCAGTGCGGATTGGCGCGGGCCAGTTCGTCCTGAAAGTCCGCCCGCGACAGCATGGCGCCGCATCCCATGCAACAGACGCGGTCGAGCCGGCCGTGCAGGTCGATGACATTGCTGGTTCCGGCGGCCTGGTGCAGCCGGTCGACATTCTGGGTCACCAGCAGCGCGCAGCGGCCCTGCGCCTCCAGCCGCGCCAGCGCATGATGCGCGCCGTTCGGCTGGGCGCGGCCGAAGCGGCGCCAGCCGACCATGCTGCGCGCCCAATAGCGGCGGCGCGTGTCGTCGCTGCCGACGAAGGCCTGGTAGGTCACCGGCGGCGTGCGCTTCCATTGCCCGTCGCTGTCGCGGTAATCGGGAATGCCGGAATTGGTGCTGCAGCCGGCGCCGGTCAGCACGACGATGCGGCGGTGGCTGTCGAGGAAGGATTTCAGCGCGGCGGGATCGACCATGATCCCGCAGATGTAGGTGGCCGTGGCGGACCGCGCCAGAGTGCCGCAACGCAGCGCTCTCGGTCTGAACCATTGCTCGTTGCCGGCCTTATCCCGTGGGAGGACCAGCCATGACACCACGCAACGGGCATGATCGCGGACTCTGGCCGCTCGACGAGCCGGCCGACGACGCTGACATCGACGACGAGCGCGACCTCGCTACCGGCGAGGGCGGCACGATCGAGGTGCCGCTGACCGACGACGACATCGCCAACGACGATTGACGCCGCTCAGGCGGGCGGTGGCACCGTCGCCAGCCAGTGCCGGGCGATGTCGGCCCGCGGCGCGATCCACGCCGCGCCGCTGCCGGAGATGTGCGCGAGGATGCGGTCGAGCGCGCCGATCCGGCCGGGGCGGCCGATCATGCGCAGATGCAGCCCGATCGACAGCATCTTCGGCGCGCTCGTGCCCTCGCGCACCAGCCAGTCGAAGGCATCGATCACGTAGTCGGCGAAATCGCCGCCGCGGAAGCGCGAGCCGTTGAAGAACTGCATGTCGTTGCTGTCGAAGGCGTAGGGCAGCACCAGATGCGGGCGGCCGCAGACATCGACATAATACGGCAGGTCGTCGTTGTAGGCATCGCTGTCGTAGAGGAAGCCGCCCTGCTCGACCAGCAGCCGCCGCGTGTTCGGCGAGCTCGCCGAGCGCGTATGCCAGCCGAGCGGCCGCTGGCCGGTGACCCGCTGGATCGTCTCCACCGTGCGCGCGATCACGCGGCGCTCCTCGGTCTCGCCCATGCCGGCGTGGCTCTGCCAGCGCCAGCCATGCGCCGAGACCTCATGCCCGCGCGCCACGGCATCGCGGGCGAGCTGCGGCGAGCGCTCCACCGCGCGGCCGCAGGCGCTGACGGTGACCTTGACGCCGTGCGCGTCGAACAGATCCATCAGGCGCCACCAGGCCGCGCGCGTGCCGTATTCGAAATGGCTGTCGATGCAGGGGTCGGGGCCGTCGAGCCGGTGCACGACCTCGTAGATCGCCTCGTTGCTCGTATCGCCGTCGCACACCGAGAATTCAGAGCCCTCCTCGAAATTCACGACCAGCGACACCGCGACGCGGGCGTCGTGGGGCCAACGCGGATGCGGCGGCCTGCCGGCATAGCCGGTGAGATCGCGGCGGAAGGCGGGCTGTGAGGTCATCGTGTCAATCCGCGGTTCCGGCCATGCGGTGCAGGCCGACCAGGCGATCGCTGATCAGCAGCAGCACGAGCGTGCCGGCGAGAATGAGGGTGGAGAGCGCAGCCAAGGTCGGATCGGGCGCCTCCTCGATATATTGCAGCATGCGGATCGGCAGGGTTTTCGAACGCACGTCGGTGAGAAAGATCGAGACCGGATAGTTGTCGAACGAGGCGAGCAGGCTGAACAGCCCTGCAATCAGGAACGACGGCGCCAAAGCCGGCACCATCACCCTGATCACGCTGCCGGCATAGGTGCAGCCGAGCGTGCGCGCCGCCTCGATCAGGGTGAAGTCGAACCGCGACAAGCCGGCAATCATGGTGCGCGCCACGTAGGGCAGCGTCACCACGAGATGGGCCACCAGCAGCGCGCTCCAGGTCGCGGTGAAGCCGACCATGCGGAAATATTGCAGCAGCGCGATGCCGAGCACGAGGCCGGGCATCATCAGCGGCGACACCAGCAGCGTTCCGAGCGCGGTCGCACCCGGCAGTTTTCCACGAGCGATCGCGATGGCGGCGAGCGTGCCGGCGACCATCGAGAGCGCGGTCGACAGCACGGCGATCTGCAGCGACAGGACCAGCGACGGCCAGAAGCCGTCGAGCCGCCCGATGCGGCCATACCAGCGCAGCGACGCGCCCGACAGCGGCAGATCGAACACCGGTGTCGGCGAGAACGAGGCGGCGGCGATCACGACCAGCGGCAGCAGCAGGAACAGTGCGAGGCCGATCGCGAGCACCCAGCAGATGATGATGGCGAGGCGCGACATCATTTCGGCTCCCGGGACAGCATCGCACTGAGCGCGACGACGATGATTGCGATCGCCAACAGCACGACGCCGGCGGCCGCGCCGAAGCCGGGCTCGCGCGCCAGCAGATAGGCCTTGGCGATGGTGGTGGCGAGGGTCGGATATTTCTCGCCGATGAGCAGCGTCGGCACCACATAGGCCGACACCGACAGCGAGAACACCAGCGCCACGCCGGCGATGATGCCCGGCAGGGTCAGCGGCAGGATGACGCGAAAGAACACGACCAGCGGCGAGGCGCCGAGCGTGGCCGCGGCTTCAGCGTAGCGGCCGTCGAGCTGCGCCACGACGGCGTAGATCGGCAGCACCATGAACGGCAGGAAGATGTTGACGGCACCGACGATCAGCGCGGTCTGGGTGAAGATCATGCGGATCGGATCCTCGATGATCCCCATTGCGATCAGCACCGTGTTGATGAGGCCGTCGCTGCGCAACAGGATGGTCCAGGCGAAGGCCTTGACGATGACCGAGGCGGCGAGCGGCAGGAACAGCGTGGCCAGCAGGATCGAGCGCAGCGGCCCACGTGCGCGGGCCAGCGCGAAGGCCGCGGGATAGGAGATGAGAAATGCGATCAGCGTCGTCAGCAGGCCGAGCCGCAGCGAATTCCAGATGATTCCGAGATAATAGGGCGTACCGAGCAGCCTCGTGTAGTTCGCCGGCGTGATGCCGCCGTTGGCGTCGAGCACGCTGACGCCAAGCAGCAGCGCCAGCGGCAGCACGAACACCAGTGCCGTTATCAGCAGCGATGGCGCGACGAAGCCGAACGCCGCGAGCCGCTCGCGATCCGGCGCGGTCTTGACGATGGGCGCGGTCAGCACGGCGTCGGTCATGGTCAGATCTCGGCGGCGAAGGCGAAGGTTTCGGCGACGGGCCACGCGAAGCGGACCTCGTCGTGCACGCGCGGCACCTCGGCCTCGCGCCCCGACAGCTCGGCGAGCAAGCTCGCGCCGGCGCCGGCATCGACGTCCACGAGGGTCCGCGAGCCCTGGAACACGACCGACCGAACGCGGCCGGCCGCGGAGTTGGCGCCCTCTCCAACGCCGAGCCGCAGCTGCTCCGGCCGCGTCACCACGATCACCGAGGCCCCGGGCTGGAACGCGCCGCGCGCCGACAGACGGCCGACCGGCGTGACGACTTCCACCGTGCCGTCCTGCGCGCCGACCACCTGGCCGGCGATGCGCGTCGACAGCCCTACGAAGTTGAGCGCGAACAGGCTGGCCGGCCGGGCATAAAGCTCGCGCGGCTCGGCGAGCTGCTCGATGCGGCCCTTGTTCATGACCGCGACGCGGTCCGACATGGTCAGCGCCTCGTCCTGGTCGTGGGTGACGAAGATCGCGGTTGCCTTGACCTCCTGCAGCAGCCGGCGCAGCTCGACCTGCATCTCCTCGCGCAGCTTGCGGTCGAGCGCCGACAGCGCTTCGTCGAACAGCAGCACGTCCGGCTCGACCGCGATGGCGCGCGCCAGCGCGACGCGCTGCTGCTGGCCGCCCGACAGCGCCGAGATGCGGCGGCTGCCGAGATGGCCGAGCTTGACCAGCGACAGCGCGCGCTCCACCGCACGATCGATCTCGGCCTTGGGCGTGCCGCGCACCTTCAGGCCGAAGGCGACATTGCCGGCAACGGTGAGATGCGGAAACAGCGCATAGCTCTGGAACACGACGCCGACATTGCGCCGGTGCGGCGGCACATGGGTGACGTCGCGCCCCGCGAGCGCGATCGTCCCGGCGTCGGGCGGTGCAAGGCCGGCGATCGCGCGCAGCAAGGTGGTCTTGCCGCAGCCGGACGGGCCGAGCAGGGTCACCAGCTCGCCGCGGCGGATTGTGAGATCGACGCGATCGAGCACGGTCGCGGCGCCAAACCGCTTGGAGACCCCGCTGATGACGAGATGCGGCGCGCCGGTCATGTCATCTCCTTGCTCCAGCGATCGACCCAGCCGGCGCGGTTCTTGGCGATGAAGGCCCAGTCGGGCGCGAACAATGTCGCGGGATCGGGATAGCCTGAAGGCAGCGGCGTGGCCTGGTTGGTCGGCGCGATGAAGGCCGTCTTGGCGAGGATGCTCTGCGCCTCTGGGCTGAGGTAGAAGTCGATCACGGCGTCGGCGAGATCGCCGGCCGGCGCGCCGCTCACCTTGGCGATGCCCGACGGCATCGAGAAGCCGCCATCCTTCGGGATCGCGAGGTCGACCGGCGAGCCGTCGGCCTTGCGGATCAAGGTGTAGGCCGAGAACTGGCCGCCGATCATCCAGGCCTCGCCCTGCTCCAGCAGATTGATGGCTTGCGGGGCATTGGTATAGACGTTCAGCAGGTTGGCCTTCAGGGTCTTGATCTTCTTGAAGCCGGCGTCGATCTCGTACTGCGCCTCCTTGTAGGGCTTGCCGGTCTCGAGATGCGCGGCGGCGAGCAAGGTCCAGAACCCTTCGGTGTTGGACAGCGACGGCACGACGATCTTGGAATCGTATTTCGCATCCCACAGCTCGGCCCAGCTGCCAGGTGCCGTCTTCATGCGCCTGGTGGAATAGGCGATGCCGGCCCACGGCTTCTGATAGTTGGCCCACATGCCGTCCTGGTGCACGGCATCGCCGACAAGCTTGCCGAGATTGGGGATCGCCGAGGACGACATCTTGGTGATCAGCCCCTCGGCCGCGGCCGGCAGCATCACCGGATCGTCCATGATCACCACCGAGATCTTCGGGCTTGCCTTGTCGGCCTGCATCTTCTGCAGATTGGTCAGCGAGTTGGTGCCCTCATAGAGCACCTTGCAGTCGAGCTTCTTCTCCAGCACCGGAAACAGGTCGGAGTTGAAATATTTGGCGGCGCCGGCGGGGCCGCCGATCACGATCTCTTTCGGGGCGGCGCGCACCAAAGCGGGCGCGGCGAAGGTGGCGGCGAAGGCCGCACCAGTCTTCAGGAGGCTGCGGCGGGAGAAGGGGTGCATGAGAGGATCCCGTGTGAGCTGTCGCGTGGCGTGTCACCCGAGATCAGCAAGCGTCGTGCCAAATGTGCACATTTCTTGATTCGGCAATGAGATCAACGTTCTGAGCTACCTCTCGATCCGCATCGTGCCCGGCCACGGGCAGAATGTGCACATTTTTTGGAGGTGACGTGCCGCGCCTTTGGGCCTAGCAGTTCGCCATGGCGATGCGAGCGCAGCGAATCGGAAAGGCCAATCCCGCCGAGGACGAGGCGGTGTATCAGGCCATCCTGCGTGCGCTGCTGGAAGGCAAGCTCAAGGCCGGTACCAAGCTCGCCGAGACGCCGCTGGCCGACATCTTCGGCGTGTCGCGCGAGCGCATCCGAAAAGTTTTGCACCGGCTCGGCGCCGAGCGGCGGCTGGAGATGATCCCGAACCGTGGCGCACGGGTGCCGCGGCCGACGCTCGATGATGTCAGGCGAGTCTATGAGGCGCATCGCGTCCTCGAGGCCGGCGTGCTCAGCCAGCTGGTGCTGCGGGTCGATGATCTCCTGCTCGCCCGGCTCGATGCGCATCTGGCGGAGGAGCGCGCGGCGGCACAGCGCGGCGATCGCGCGACCTCGGTGCGGCTGTCTGGCGCCTTCCACGTCCATCTCGTCGACTCCATCGGCAATCCCGAGCTGTCGCGCATGCTCGGCGATCTGCTCAGCCGCTCCTCGGTGATGGTGTCGGTGTACGAGCCGGCGGCGCAGTCGATCTGCGCGGTCGACGAGCACGGCGCGATCGTCGCGGCGCTGCGCGACCGCGACCTGATGCGCGCGATCGCGGTGTCGCGCGAGCACTTCCTGCATGTCGAAGGCCGGCTGCGGCTCGACCAGGACGCGGCGACGCCCACCCAGGATCTCGCCGCGGTGTTTGCCGGACGACGGCCGCTGCGCGGCAAGCGGCGCTCGGCCTAGCCGTGCCGGCAAACGCTACTTCGTGGTCAGCGCCGTCACCGGATGCCAATGATGCTCCGGCCGCGTGCCTGCCAGGGGCCTGCAGCGCGCGATCATGGACTCGGCGGAGCGATCGCCGGGCTTGAGCGCGAGGACAGCTTCGAAGGCCGCGCTGGCAGCCGCAAAGTCCTGCGCGCGATAGTCACGCAGTCCGCGCGCGTAGTGCGCGATCCAGCGCATGTCCTGCGCGGCGACATTCTCCGCAAGCCCGACCAGTTCGTGGACGCGCAGGCCCTCCTCGCGGCCATAGACGGCGATGCGGTCGATCTCGCGGGTGAGAAACGCCTCGCCCGCCAGCTGCGCGGTGCCCTCGCCGATCAGGATGTCCGTGCCGTAGACCTTGTTGGCGCCCTCGAGTCGGCTCGCGACGTTCACGGCATCGCCGATCACCGTATAGTTGAGACGCAGTTCGGAGCCGATGTTGCCGACCAGCATGGGACCGGAGTTGATGCCGATGCGGATCGCGAGCGGCCGGCCGTCATCGTCGCACAGGCCGCTGGCCGCGACCGCGTCCCGGCACGCCAGCGCGGCGCGGCAGCACAGACCCGCATGATCCGGCTGCGCGGCCGGCGCGCCCCAGAACGCCATCACGGCATCGCCGATGAACTTGTCGATCGTGCCGCCGTGATCGACGATGACGGTCGAGATCAGATCGAGATGGCGCGACAGCAGCGGCACGACGCGGTCGCCCATGCGCTCCGACAGGCCGGTGAAGCCGGCGATGTCGATGAACATGACGCTGAGCTCCTGGACATGGCCGCCCGGCCTGGCATCGACGCCCTGTCGCAGCAATTGCCGGACGAGATCGGCGGGAATGAACTTGCGGAACGACGACAGGCCGCCGGCCATCTCGGCGATGGCGCCGGACAGACTCGCGATCTCGCGCAGCCGCGACGGATGGCGGCGCACCTGCTCGAGCGCGAAGGCCTCGACGTGACGCAGTTCGGCCACCACGCGCCCGAGCGGCGCGGCGATCACGGCACGCGCCAGCGCGGCGGAAACCAGCGCCGCGAGCACGGCGCCGATGCCGAGACCGACGATCACGCGCCGCAGCGCCGCGTCGACCGGACCGAGAAATTCCGCTTCCGGAATCACCGTGACCAGCGACCAGCCGGGAAACGGCAGCGCCGTGCGCGCGACCTCGAAGGCGCCGCCGCCCGATTGCACGCGGCCGCGCCAGGCCTCGTCGCCTGCGGGCGAGGACCGCATCGCCTGCTGCGCGACCGGCAGCAGCGGCTGGCGGCCCTGCCCGGCATTGACCTCGTCGGCGGTCTCGTCGGGCGCCGCGACCACGCCGCCGTCATGCGCCAGGATGAAGGCGCTGCCAGTGCGGCCGACCTGGAGCTGGGCGAGAAAGCGCGAGATGCGCGCGTGCTCGATGATGATGGCGAGCACGCCCTGCCGCTCCTGATAGACATCGATAGGCCCCGCCAGCGCGATCGCGGGACGGTCACCGCCGGGATGCACGTCGACGCTGAACCAGCGCGGCTCGTCCGCGGCGAGGCTCTCCTTGAACCAGGGCTGGTCGGCGACCTTGAAACGGGTCGGCTCGAAGCGACGCGCCGCGAACTCGATATCGCCGGGCACGACATCGTATTCATCGACGCGGCGCTGGCCGGGATGATCGGTCAGTGAGATCTCCATCATCTCCAGGCGCCGGTTGCCGAGCTTGTGGGCGGCGAAGAACGAGCCGTCGGGCCAGCCGAACGCCGCCGATGAGATCGTCGCCTGCGACTGCAGCTGCGACAGGAACACGAATTCGCGCTTGTCCGCCTCGCGGGTGTCGAGCACGTTCTGCAGGAACAGCGTGCGGATGGCGGTGTGCGCCGCGCGCGCCTCGCTGACGATCGCGCTCACCTCCTTGCGCACGGCGCTCGCGATCTGCGCATTGATGGTGCTGGCGAGCTGACGGCTGATCGCCTCCGAGGTGCGCCACCACAACAGGCTCGAGGCCAGCGCCGTCAGCAGGATCGCGGTCAGCACCAGCGCCGACACGGCGAAGCGGATGCTGACGGTCAACCGCTCGCCGGCGGCGTCTCGGCGCGGCACTCGGCTGTTTTCGCTCGCCATCATCGCAGGTCGATCTCCGATCGGACCGATCGGCGCGCGGGGCTGCGCCCGACGGGGAGCCGCCAGACTGCGCTCTCATGACGTGCGCCACCAATGCCGGCTGGCTAAGTCGATGATGCCTGCAAAGCATTGGCACTTCGAACCCGCCTGCGTTCGATTGGACGCAGCTCCGAAGCACGCAATACCGCTCACAGGGTCGTGAGCGGAGTCGCCGCGTAACATTCTCGTGGCTGCGGGCGAAGGAGAGATGCGCATCGCCAAGCGGGCGATGCAGAACACGAGAGGAATTGTCATGCCCGCCAAGAGAACCGTCACCACGCTGGCGCTCGCCGGCGCCGTCAGCACCGCGCTCGCAAGCCTCGCAATGGCTGGGCCACTGACCAAGGCCGAAGCGGAAGCCGCAATGGCCGCCAAGAAGGAGAAATGCTTCGGCGTTGCCCTGAAGGGCCAGAACGATTGCGCCGCCGGTCCCGGCACGACCTGCCAAGGCACCTCCACGATCGACTTCCAGGGCAACGCGTGGAAATTCGTCCAGGGCGGCACCTGCACCAGCATCGACGTGCCCGGCGGCCGCAAGGGCTCGCTGAAGCCGATCTGATCGCTCTCGTTCACCCCAAGCGGAAAGCGGAGACGCAGCATGAGCACCGATGCCCCCCCTGCACCGTGCCCCACCATGCCGCTTCGCTTTCCGCCACCTCTCGGCGGCGTCGCCGGGACCAGCTTCAAGCCGTCGCACCTGACCGCCATCCTGGCCGAGGCGCCGCAGCGCGGCTTCTTCGAGGTCCATGCCGAGAACTACATGGGCGCCGGCGGGCCGCCGCATCGTCAGCTCGAGGCGATCCGCAGGGATCATCCGCTGTCGATCCACGGCGTCTGCATGTCGATCGGCGGCCCGCAGCCGCTCGATCGCGACCACCTCGCGCGCTTCCGCAAGCTCGTCGCCCGCTATCAGCCAAGCCTGGTCTCCGAGCATCTGGCGTGGTCGACGCACGATACGACGTTCTTCAACGACCTGCTGCCGTTGCCCTACACGACCGCCACGCTGGCACGGGTCTGCGACCATATCGACGAGGTGCAGAGCGCGATCCGGCGGCCGATCCTGCTGGAAAATCCGTCGACCTACGTCGCCTTTCACGACTCGACGATGAGCGAGACCGACTTCATCCGCGCCATCGTCCGCGGCACCGGCTGCGGGCTCCTGCTCGACCTCAACAACGTGTTCGTCTCCGCGATCAATCATGGCTTCTCGCCACAGCACTATCTGGCCGACTTTCCGCTCGTCGCTGTCGGCGAGATCCATCTCGCCGGTCACGCCGTGCAGGCCGACGATGAAGGCGAGCCGCTGCTGATCGACAGCCATGACGGCCCCGTCGCCTACGATGTGTGGGCCCTGTTCGCCAGCGTGATCGCGCGCAACGGTCCGATGCCGACGCTGATCGAATGGGACAGCAACATTCCGGACTGGCCGGTGCTGAAGGCAGAGGCCGCGGCCGCGCAGACGATTCTCGATGACCACGCTCCCGGCTGCTCGCAGGAGGTGCGCGATGCCGCAGCCTGAGCAGGTTTCCGGCTACGCCGCCCAGTTCGCCGCGGCGCTGCTGACGCCGGATCGCGCGACGCCTGTCGCCGTCAGGGGTCCGCTGGCCAAGGCGGCCGGGCGTCGGTTCAACGTCTACCGCAACAACGTCACGGTCAGCCTGATCGAGTCGCTCATCGCGATCTATCCGGCGGTGCAGCGCATCACCGGCCCCGACTTCTTCCGCGCGATGGCGCGGGCGCATGTGCGCGAAACGCCGCCGGCGTCGCCGCTGCTCTTTGACTATGGACGCGACTTCCCCGCCTTCATTGCAGCGTACGAGCACGCCCGGACGATGCCGTTCCTGACGGACGTCGCACAGATCGAGCGGGCCTGGCTCGACGCCTATCACGCGGCGGACGCCGCGCCGCTCGACGGCGCCACGCTGGCGACGGTGCCGCCCGAGCGGCTGCCGATGCTGCGCTTCGCCGCTCATCCCGCCACCCGCATCGTGCGCTCGGATTTCGCGGCGGTCACGATCTTCTCGGCCAACCGCGGCGATGCCCCGGTGCCGCGCATTGATGGCTCGGTTCCGGAGGACGCGCTGATCACGCGGCCCGCGCTCGACGTCGTCGTGCGTCACCTGCCACGAGGCGGCGCGATCTTCGCGAGCCTGCTGGTCGCGCGGCAGCCGCTCGACGTCGCTGCGGAAGCCGCGTTCGAGGCCGCGCCGGAGTTCGATCTCGCCGCCAACGTAGCCGGCCTGATCGAGGCCGGCGCCTTCACGGACATCACTTTCGAGGACGCATGATGACGACGGACCACTCCATGGCGCCGACCCCGACGCTGTCGCTGCCTTCCCTCGTCGGCCAGGCCGTGCGGCTGCTGCAGAGCGCGACCCCGCTCACCCTGGTCCAGCTCGTCACTCGCATTGCGCTCGCCGTGCCGTTCTGGCGCTCGGGCATTCTCAAATGGGACGGCTTTCTCAGGCTGAGCGACACCGCCGTGACCCTGTTCAGCGACGAGTTCATGCTGCATCTACCCGGCGGGCCATATCACTTTCCCATGCCGACGGTGATGGCGTTCCTGTCGGGCTGCGGCGAGGTCGGCTTCCCCGTCCTGCTCATTCTCGGCCTCGGCACCCGCTTCGCGGCGCTCGGCCTGCTGTTCATGACGTGCATCGTCGAGCTCACAGTGCCCGACGGCTGGCCGATCCATCTGACCTGGGCGGCGATGGCGCTGGGCCTCATCGCCCATGGCGGCGGAAAGATCTCGCTCGATCACGTTCTCGGCGGGCTGTTCGGCGGCGCGCACCAGGGCAGCGCCAGCCGTGGCATGTAGTAGCCGCGCCACTCGCAGACCTCCTCGGGCCCCCTGCGCTTGAGCGCCATCTTGACCGGCTCGGCCTGGCTGATGCCGACATGGAGCGCGAGCAGCGCCGCGCCGATCGGATAGGCGAAGCGGGAGAAGCGCAGGTCCGACAGACGATCGAGCAGGACCATGCCGGCGATGATGATCAGGGGATCGGTGAAGACGAAGTACTCGACCTTCAGCCCGCGGCGGACGCCGAGCGTGTCGATGCCGATGGCCGCCAGCATCAGGAGGACGGCCTGGATGGCCGCCTGCCGCTCACCGCGGCGCCAGGCGATGACGATGCCGGGGATGACCAGCCAGGTCAGGAACACCGCGGGGCGGGCCGACGATTGCAGCACGAAGGTGTAGCGCCGGATGACCCCCAGCACCCCCGATAGCAGCAGGCCGACTGCCCCGGCGAGGCTGCCGGCGGCCTCGGGCGCGTCGACATAGGTGATCATCTTCTCGAGAGGATTGAGCACGACCACGACATCGTTGATGTCGTAGCTCAGCTTCAGTGCCAGCACGCCGAGGCTTGTGCCGGCCACCGCCGCCAGCAGTGCCGCGACAGTCTCGGCCGCGCTCACCCGCCACCGCCACGCGAAGCCGACCATGCAGGCCGCGACCACGCCGAGCAGCGCGAACTGATAGATGCCGAAGCGGCCGAACAGTATCGGCTTGAGCCCGGCAGCCGTTGCATTGACAGGATCGAAGCCGGCGGCGATCAGCGGCCAGGCGGCGATCGCGGCGACGATTGCCGCCACGGCTGCAACCATGACGGCCGCCCACGCGCGCGAGCTTTGCCAGAACGCCACGCTTGCGCTCGCCGCCGTCCCGAACGGCAACACCAGCACAGGAATGGCGGCGATCAGCAGGATCGCATGCACCTTGTTCTCCAGGCCGAGCATGCAGAGCAGCGCGGCGAGTCCGACGGCGAGCGGCCGCGCCAGGCTGGCGCGGCGCGCCACAGCGATCAGGATCATCAGCGCGAGGATGCAGAACGACGCCGCGATCATCTCGCTGCGCAGGATGCGCAGATGCATCTGCACGCCGCCGGAGAAGGCGAAGGCGGTGACGGCGAGCATGGCGATGCGCCAATCGGACACCAGCCGGCGCGCGGCCCAGGCAAAGGCGAGGATGATGCCGGCGGCCGTCAGCAGCGCGGCGACGCGTCCGGCATGGACGGCGCTGGTCATCGCCGCGTCGAAAGCGGCGCGGTCGGCGGGGATCGCCGACAACGTCCAGGCGTCGAGCAGGCCGAGCCGGTGCAGCAGCGCGAACCAGGTCTCGACCGAGAGGATGGTGAGATAGGCCGGGTGGTCGAAGAACACCTGCGCGCCGCCGTCGTTCATGGCGAGCGCGTTGTAGATCACCATGAAGTCCATGTCGGCATTGCGCCAATAGACGGTGAAATAGCCGGCGGTCAGGAACGACACGAGCGAGAGCAGCAGCGCGACCGCAACGCCGCCGCGCCAGCCGAACGGGGTGAGGCGGTCGAGCG
This sequence comes from Bradyrhizobium sp. HKCCYLRH2060, assembly GCF_051168135.1. Classification (NCBI taxonomy): domain Bacteria; kingdom Pseudomonadati; phylum Pseudomonadota; class Alphaproteobacteria; order Hyphomicrobiales; family Nitrobacteraceae; genus Bradyrhizobium; species Bradyrhizobium sp. HKCCYLRH2060. Next base: position 789,406 of record NZ_JBNPUK010000001.1, on the reverse strand, counting down.
CGTCGCGGCGCGGCATGTCCTTTGTCGCACAGTTCTGGCCGGCATCTTGGGAAGGGCCGTCACCGCGGATCACAAGCAGCTCCGGCGGGAACTCCAATGAAGCGCATCGGCCCACCTCGCAGGCGTGGTCCGCGCGCGCACGCCATCCTCAGATCGCCTTGATCTTGAAGAACGCGAACACGACCATCTTCAGCAGCATCCAGCCGTGGCGAAAGCGGGAGATCTGGGTTTCGCCATAGCTGCGCGCGGCGTAGCGGATCGGCAGGTCGATCGATTTCAGGTTCAGCTTCGAGGCGCCGAAGATCAGGTCGAAATCGCCGAACGGATCGAAATCGCCGAAATAGGCCTTGCCGGCCTTGAGCCTGACATAGTCGCTGCGGCGGAGCACCTTGGTGCCGCAGAGCGTATCGGTGTAGCGCTGATTCAGGAGCCACGAGAACAGGTAGGAGAAGGTCTTGTTGGCGATGAGGTTGAGGAAGCGCATCGCGCCCTCGTCCATCGGATAGACCAGGCGCGAGCCGTTGATGAACTCGCCCTTGCCGGAACGCAGCGCCTCGAAGAATTTCGGCAATTGCTCCGGCGGCATGGTGAGGTCGGCATCGAGGATCATCAGCACGTCGCCGCGCGCGGCGTCGAACGCGGTGAACACCGCGTCGGCCTTGCCCTTGCCAGGCTGGCGCATCAGCTTGATGTCGTGATCCGGGAACGCCGCGCGCACCCGCTCCATCTCCTCATAGGTGCCGTCCTGGCTGTGGCCCTCGATGAAGATGATCTCGATGTCGTTGCAGAACGTGGCGATGCGCCGGACCGCCGGCTCGATGTTGCCGCGCTCGTTGCGCGCCGGGATCACCACCGTCGCCGAGCGGACGTCGTCGCTGACGCAGCACATCGATCGCGATACCAGATAATGTCGCAGCGCCAGCGCGCGCAGGCCCGGCAGCACGCTGAGGAAGCGATTGGCGAAGCGGCCGAGGCCGTAGAGCCGGAGCGGCGACAGCACGCGCTGCTCCGATTTGACGGGATCGAAATCGGCCAGGTGCGCCAGGCTGCGCAGGTCGGCCGGCGACAGCACGTTCTGCTCCGGCTGCGGCATCCGCAGGCCCAGTGCTTCCGCAGCCTTCAGCAGCGGATACCAGAGGTGCGAGAAGTAGCCGATGACGAGTCGCGTCTCGCGCGTGCACAACGGGTGCAACTGCGCGATGAACTGCTGGCAGTCGTCGAGCGAGCCGATGGTGTCGAGCACCAGGATGACATCGAACGGGCCGGTGGCGGCGGCGAGCGTGGCCGGATCCTCCGCGTCGCCCAGAATGAAGGTCAGCTCGGGATGCCGGCTGCGAGCGATCGCGATCTGCTTTTCGCTGAAGTCGATGCCGACGCCGTAGGACGGCGCGAGCGAGGCCAGCGTATCGCCGAGGCCGCAGCCGATCTCCAGCACGCGGCTGCCCGGCGGAATCAGGAAGCGCAGATAGCACGCATCCTCGCCGTGAAAGAACGCCGCCTTGTCGCGCCAGTCGGCGCGCGCATCGGCGAAATGGTTGGCATGGTCGAGGATGGCCGCCTTGCGCGGCGACAGCGCCTTCGTTGCCGGCGACAGGGTTGCGGCAACCTGCGGCCGCTCGCGTTCGTCCTGCCGGACCGCCTCGTCCAACTCCGCCACCTGATACCACCCCCGCTAGGAACTACGTCCTTCTAGGCCAGCCCGGTTGGGCGGAGTCAAGGCGCTGGCAGAGAAGTCCTCCGCTCTGTTGGCATCGTGACGCCCCGGCTCTGACGCGCGACGGAAACGAGCAGACATCCGCCGGCCACAATGAGGCCCGCGCGATCGTTCGCGCCGCATGCGTCCGATCTTTGCTTCTCATTCGCGCTCGCAACTAAGCGGGCGCGGGAAGACCGGCGACGCGGGACCGTCGTCGCGAGATTGGCGCCGGCGCCAGCGGCTGGAGCGCCGGCGCGCCGGCCTGCGCGGGGGCACGGAAGCACCTGACGAGTCCGCAGTCGCGGCTCCCCCCTCCTATCAACACAGCGATGCACCGCGATCGAGACATGCCGCCGCGCTCACCGCCCGCAGCAGAACTTGTATTTCTTGCCGCTACCGCACGGGCATGGATCATTGCGGCCGACCTTCGCGGTGGCAGCCGCCCGCTTCGGCTCCGTGACGGCGGCGCGCGCGTCACCCTCGACGAAGCGCCAGGCGCCGTCGTCGTCGCGGCGAAACTGTGAGACCTCGTGGTGCTCGATGATCTTGCCGTCTTCGCGATAGCTGGCGATGAAGCTGACGACGCCATCGGCGTCGCCGGGCTGGCCGCGGACCGACGAGACGATGCGCAGGCCGAGCCAGGTCGCGCGCGTCGCCCAATTCTTCGCCGCGACAGGGTCGAACGCAGCACGCCTGTCGGACGCGAGCGTCGCTTCGATGTAGCCGATGTCGCCGCGCGTATAGGCCGTGTAGCGCGAGCGCATCAGCGCCTCGGCGGTGGGCGGCATCGCGTCGCCAAGCAGATAGGGACCGCAACAGCGGTCGAAGGGAAGCTGTGATCCGCAGGGACATGGCATGAGGTGACGTGGGTGCTCCGATCCCGAAATGACATCATAGTGCGATCGAGAAGCGCCGGCACCTCTTCGTTCGATCAGTGAACAGAAGTATGCCTCACGCGGCGGTTGTGACTCCAAAGACGCAGGTCGCCAGCGTTCACCACTGCCGCTGCCGCCACACGCGCCGCGCGGTTTCGAAACCGGCGAATCCGTGTTAACCATTGGTTTAGAACATGGGTGTTGGGCGCACGGCTGACCGGCCCGGCCCCGCGCGGACCAGAACCTTCCGGGCGCCGCCTCATTACGTGGCGCTTGTGACCGCAAGCCCTCCGCATCATCGGCGGACCAGGGCGCGGGAGACGCCAACGATTTCTTCGCGCGACGCCAGCCCGGCCGCAAGAACGAAGGCCCGCTTCGAGGCGGGCCGCTGCCCGATTCCCCATCAGACGTGCACCCGATGCCGGCGCGGTCAGCGCTGCGTGCAAACGCAGCGTCGCGCCCATCACCACCGATTGGAGCAGCCCCGATGGCTGATGAGTCCGTAGTCGCATCCATCATTCCCTGGCGAGAGCCGAAGACGGCCAAGCCGCGTCCGAAGCGCGCCAAGGTCGTCAAGCCACGCCCGCGGCCCCGAGCCGACAAGGCCGAGAAAGCCAAGATGGCGGCGCTCGACGACGAGATGCTCGCGTCCGAGACGCTGATCATGCCGGACTTCCTGGACTACGTGAACGAGCCGGCGAAAGCTCCGGCCGTTGCCGAGGCGTCGCGCACGGGGGCGGCTGCCAGCGCGGCCGCCGCGGCGATCCCGGCCGCAGCGCCGCCGGCCACGATACCGCCGCGCGATGCGCCGGCCGCGACCGAGGCCGAGGTCGTGCAGGCCGCCGCGCCGATCACGCCGACGAAGCCCGCGCGCGCTGGCATCACCGCCTCGTCGGTCCTGCTGCAACTGGCCGCACTGGCGCTGGCCGCGGTCGGCATGGCCATGAACGGCTGGTTCGCCCACTCGCTCGGCTCGAACAGCACCGCGGGCTATATGTTCCTTGCTGTCGGCGTGACCGCCGACCTCGTCGCGCTGGTGATGCCGACCTGCGCCGCTCGGCTGTGGCAGGCGCGCCACCGCGCCTCGGCACTGACCGGCTGGGCGGTGTGGCTGATGACCTTCGTGTTCGCGGTCACCGCCGGCATCGGCTTCGCCTCCACCAACATCAGCGACGTCACCTTGGCGCGCGCCTCGCGCGTGACGCCCGCGGTGCAGGCGGCGCAGACCGCGCTCGCCGACGCCATGACCGCGCGCGACCGCGAGTGCAAGGGCGGCGTCGGCAAGTTCTGCCGCGAGCGCGAGGCCGCCGTTGCCGAGCGCCGGCTGGCGCTGGACGCGGCGATGTCCACGGTCAGCCAGACCGCCGATCCGCAGACCGAGGCCGCGATCAAGCTGGTGGCGTGGGTGTCGCGCGGCGTGGTGAAGCCCTCCGCCGACGACTTCGTCATGCTCCGCCTGATCCTGCTGGCGCTCCTGCCGCAGATCGGCGGCATCCTGCTGATGGTCGGGCGAAGGGTGTGAGAGTTCTTGTCGCCGCCGGCGATTGTTTCGCCGGGATCGGCTCAGCGCCTGCTGCGGCCGCGTGAACGCGGCGGACGATGCGCGGCGCGCCACGCGCTCTCGAGCACGCTGCGCAGGCGAGCGGCGTCGACGTCGGCGAGCGACACGGTGGTCCAGCCCTGATCACCCCATTTGTTGGGGACCCGGCGAAACACGCCGGGCTGCAGGCCGGCATGGTGCTCCTGCTCGTCGGGCGAGAGCAGGACATTGGCGGATGCGCCATCGGCGGCGAGGGTCGCGAAGGTCCGGTGCAGCTTGAACGCGGTGCGATCGAAGTGAGGCGCCTCGGTCGCTCCGGCGAACGACAGAGCGAGGCTGCGAAATTCGTCACCGGTCATCTCGACGCGCCTCTTGCGATCGTATTCGAAGGATATGACTAGCACCGGCCAGCGCGGTCCGCCATGCGGTGTCCCCGCCGCCCTGCACGCGAACGTGAAGACCGCCACCCCAAGCCCTTGATGCACGTCAAAACTAAACGCCATCGTTTCTATATGGCTTGTCGCAGGATGCGATCAAAGGAGAGCAAGACATGGCGGCACAGAGCACGATGCAGGTTTACTTGAACTGGGCCAGGGAGCGCCTCCATGAGATGGATGCAGCGCTGGAGTCGCTCGGCGTCAAGGCAGCCGAGGCCGAAGCAGCATCCAAAGTGACGACCGGCGAGATCATGGCGGACCTGAAGAAGCGCCGCAGCGATCTCGAGGCCCTGCTCAACACGCAAGCCGAGGCCGGCGAAGCCGCGCTGGCCAGCGCGAAGACGGAACTGGACGCGCACTGGGCCGGATTCGAGGCGCAGATGAGTGCCTATTTCGAAGCGGCCGGCAGGCAGGCCGCGCAGCAGCAGGCGACCTTCAAGGACATTGCCGCCGCCCAGGCCAAGGCTTGGCGCGAGTCGGCCGACAGGTTTCGCGAGGCCGCGACCAAGGTGACGACGGCCGGCACCACCGACCTCGACGCCGTGCTGAAGCAGCTCAAATCCGACGCGTCGGCGGCCGGCGCCCATCTCGAGAAGCTGAAACAGACGGGCAGCGAGTCCTGGTCGGTGCTCAGTGCCGCCCTGAGCGAATCCCGCAAGGCGTTCGATCAGGCCAATCAGGCGGCCTGGAATGCGTTGAAGGGGCCGGGCGCGAAGAGCTGAGGGCAAGCCCGCAACAGCGACAAGGCAACGACCGTTGGGGACTGAGTTCAGTTCCCGTTCGGTCGATTCCGTTGCGGGGCGCCGCTCACGCCCGGACTGATCGCGAGCGTGGTGCCGGCGGCACCTCCGGCCTCATAGGCGGCCGTCGACACCATCCGGCTCGTGCTGCGCGCCGACCGCAGCTTCAGGTCGAGCTTGTCGAACTCGGCATCGACCACCGAGGTCTTGAGCACGACCAGGCCGCGGCCGGTGGTTTCGTTGGCCTGATCGCGGCTCGCCTTCATTGCCACGAGGCGGTCGGCGATCGACACCACCATGCCGAGGGCGAAGGAGGCATTGGCGAGATGCCGGTCCTGATGCCGGAACCGGCGGTAGTCGGCCGAGGTCTTGTAGCGGCCGAGCTCGGCGCGCACGGCGTTGTCGATCAATTCCGCCAGATAATGCGCAACCTCGACATCCGCCGGGAGGCCGAAGAACACATAGCTCGCCTCGCCGGCCGGGTTCTTCTCGCGCCAGACCCGGCAATCGCAGAAATGCGCGATCGCGCCGATGCAGTCGTCCAGCGGAATGCGCTTCTTGCGATGGGTCTCGTAGACCTTGCGCTCGCACGCCGACGCCCGCAGCTCGAGGTCGGACAGCGACAGGTCGTGGCGATCGAGCAGTTCGGCGACCTTGGCGGCCGCGGACAGTGCCTCGTCCTCGGTGCAGCCATTGGCGATGGTTTTCGCGCGCAATGCCTGGATGCGGGCCTTGAGCCTGTCGAGGGCGACAGGATCAGCGGCGGGACGATCGAATGTCTGGCTCACCGGTCAGGCTCCAAAGAAGGCGCGGCAGGATTGCGCCGTGGACACGAGCACCCACCACAGACGCCGACGATCGACGTCGTGTGATCCCTCGTTCTCATCAATGCGCAAAGCGTCGTGCGTCCCAGGCCAGTGACATCGCAGGCGTCATTCATGGTGCTGGTGAGCCGTTGGAGGACCGCAATCGACTTGGCTCGTCATTGGCAGATGGAGCAACCGGGGACATTCGCAGACAGCACTCATCGACTGTATCTCACGGGCCTCGCGCCTTGAAAAGCCTGGCGGGGGGATGCCGAGGACCGGCGTTACGGCCGGGATTGCAGTGCGCGCAGCGCGAGCATCCGACGCAGCAAATTGAGACTGGTGGTGAAACGCGGGGTGGTTCCGGCGTGGCGGACGCGCCGGCCCGATGGCACTATTGGTCAGCGAGCACGCGCGCATCCACGGGAGAAGGGAGCATGCGATGAAGCAGATCAAGGGTCCCGCCATCTTTCTCGCCCAATTCGCCGGAGATACGGCGCCTTTCAATTCGCTGGATTCGATTTGCGGATGGGCGGCCTCGCTCGGCTATGAGGGGGTTCAGATCCCCAGTTGGGACGGCCGGCTCTTCGATCTCGAAATGGCGTCCGAGTCGCAGGACTATGCCGACGAGGTGAAGGGCATTGCGGCGCGCCACGGATTGGCGATCACCGAGCTCTCGACGCATCTCCAAGGCCAGCTCGTTGCCGTTCACCCGGCCTATGATGCGGCCTTCGACGGGTTCGCGGCGCCGGAGGTTCGCGGCAATCCGCAAGCGCGGACCGATTGGGCCATAGATCAGGTCAAGCGGGCGATCCAGGCTTCACGGCGGCTCGGGCTCACCGCGCATGCGACGTTTTCCGGCGCCTTGGCGTGGCCCTACATCTATCCATGGCCGCAGCGTCCACCTGGACTCGTCGAAGCTGCGTTCGACGAACTCGCGCGGCGCTGGCGCCCCATCCTCGACCATGCGGAGGAACATGGGGTCGATCTCGCCTATGAGATCCATCCTGGCGAGGACCTGCACGACGGCGTCTCCTACGAGATGTTCCTGCAGCGGGTGGGCAATCACAAGCGCGCCAATCTGCTGTACGATCCCTCGCACTTCGTTCTGCAGCAGCTCGATTATCTCGCCTACATCGATATCTATCACGAGCGCATCAAGGCGTTTCACGTCAAGGACGCCGAGTTCAATCCGACCGGACGCCAGGGCGTCTATGGCGGATTCCAGAGCTGGGCCGATCGGGCCGGCCGCTTCCGCTCGCTCGGCGACGGCCAGGTCGATTTCGGCGCGATCTTCTCGAAGCTGACGCAATACGGTTATGGCAGCTGGGCCGTGCTGGAATGGGAGTGCGCCATCAAGCATCCCGAACAGGGTGCGCGCGAGGGCGCCGAGTTCATCAGGAGCCATATCATCGAGGTCACAGAGAAGGCCTTTGATGATTTCGCCGGCTCCGGCGCGGACGACATGGCGAACCGCAAGATGCTGGGCCTGTCCTGAGGGAGGAACAGATGGCCATCGACGCAAGCCATGAAGCCGGTCGCCATGCGCGCATCCGGCTGGGAATGGTCGGCGGCGGACAAGGGGCCTTCATCGGCGCCGTCCACCGCATCGCCGCACGCATCGACGACCAGTTCGAGCTGGTGGCCGGCGCGCTCGCATCCGATTCCACCCGCGCCAAGGCCTCGGCCAAGGAGATCGGGCTTGCCGACGATCGCGCCTATGGCTCGTTCGAAGAGATGGCCAGGGCCGAAGCGGCGCGCACTGACGGCATCGAGGCGGTCGCGATCGTCACGCCGAACCACGTGCACGCCCCGGTCGCGAAAGCCTTCCTTCAGGCCGGCATCCATGTGATATGCGACAAGCCGCTGACGACGACCTTGGCCGAGGCCGAAGAGCTGGTGGCCCTAGTCCGATCGACGGGCAAGGTGTTCGTGGTGACGCACAACTACACCGGATATCCGATGGTGCGGCAGGCGCGGGCGATGGTCGCGAGCGGCGAGCTCGGCGACATCAGGCTGGTGCACGCCGAATATCTCCAGGACTGGCTGACCGAGCGGCTGGAGCAGAGCGATCACAAGCAGGCGGCGTGGCGCACCGACCCCGCCCGCTCCGGCCCGGGCGGCTGCATCGGCGACATCGGGACGCACGCCTACAACCTCGCCTGCTTCGTCAGCGGGCTCGAGCTCGATGAGCTGCTCGCGCAGCTGTCGACCTTCGTCCCGGGGCGTCGTCTCGACGACGACGTCCAGATCCTCCTCAGATGGAAAGGCGGCGCGAGGGGCATGCTGTGGGCGAGCCAGGTGGCGGTCGGTCATGAGAACGGCCTGACCTTGCGCGTCTCCGGCAGCAAGGGCGGCCTCGAATGGGCGCAGGAGAATCCAAACCAGCTCTGGTTCACGCCTTACGGACGGCCCAAGCAGCTCCTGACCCGCGGCGGGGCGGGCACGCTCGGCGCGGCCGCGCGCGTCACCCGCATCCCCTCCGGCCACCCCGAGGGCTATCTCGAAGGCTTTGCCACCATCTACGCCGAGGCCGCCCACGCCATCCGCGCGGCCAGGGTCGGCGAGAAGCCGGATCGCGACGTGCTCTTCCCGACCATCGAGGACGGCCTGGCCGGCGCGAAGTTCATCGATGCAGCCGTCAGATCATCGGCCGCCAAGGGCGCGTGGATCCGGATGAGTTGACGCCGACACGCCGTCCCGAAGCTTCTGGCGTTATAGGCGCTCGAACGCCAGCCGGAAGACTGCAACGGACATCTGCGAACGTTTTGCTGGCGGAGAGGGAGGGATTCGAACCCCCGATAGGCTTGCACCTATGCCGCATTTCGAGTGCGGTGCATTCAACCACTCTGCCACCTCTCCAGGCGCAAATCAGGGGCGAGCCCCCGGGTCGGGCGCCGTTCTAGGGCACGATGCGGGGAGTGACAAGGCAGCCGGTCGAAATTTTCCGGGGGCTCGCGCAGGCGCGCCATTGCGGTCCGCTCGGGGAAGCGGACCGCACGCGGCGGCTGAACGGCTGCACCGCTCGCCCCGCGCTGCGACGGCCCCAGACTGACGCGGGCCGTCGAACCCGATGGTCTGCGCAGCGCCCGTCAGCGGAACAGGTCGAAATGGTAGTTCAAGCCGACCCGCACGGAGTGGATCTTGGCCGCCCGCCAGTCCGGCAGGTCGTCGTGCTTGAGATCTGTGTAGAGATATTCGAGCTTCGCCGACCATTTCGGCTGGAACGCCCATTCGGCGCCAGCGCCCGCGGCCCAGCCCATCTTCATCTTGTGGATCGGCCCGTCCTTCAACTCGCCCGCCGCAAGACCCGCCGTACCATACAGCCACAGGCGCTGGTCGAGCACCGCGATGCCGGCGCGCGCGCGGCCGGAGGTGAGCCAGGGCATGCTGACGGCCGGATCGACGACGTCGCCCTTGCGCGAGAGGCCGGTGAATTCGAGATCGTTCTCGATGCCGACCACGAACATCGGCGAGATCTGGTAGTTGTAGCCGGCCTGCCCGCCGCCGATCACGCCGGACAGCTTGCCGCCATTGCCGCCGGCGGCGTTCGTGAAGGAGTCGTTTCCGGTGAAGGCGCCGCCGACATTGGCGCCGGCATAGAAGCCGGTCCAGGAGAACGGCGCCGGTGCGGCCGCATAGGCCGGCGCCTTGTAGGAAGTCGCCGCCAGGTCCGCCGCCTCCGCCCCGCCGCAGCCCAGCGCCGCCAGCGCCATGGCGGCCATTCCGTATCTCGCGCGTCCGATCATCATGTCCTCACACTCCACCCGGCGCGAGATTGCGCCGTCAAAATCCCACCGCATTTGGGATGTTGATTTATAAACCGTCTAGGCGGTTTGTAAATAGATCTGCGTGATACCGACGGCGATTTCTGCCTGCGGTCGGCGCGGCGGCCGGCGACGGGAGGTCAGGGACAAAGGTGGGACCGCCGTACGCTGACACATACCGGCGGTCCCGTGTCGCTACATCTTGGGGAAACCGACGGAAGAGACGGGGGTCAATCCGGCCGGCCTGAGCGACACCGGCGACCCTGGGCCATCTGCGCGTGCATCGCAATGCGAACCGTTCCTTAACCTAACCAGTCAAGGTTACCGGGTTCCATCCCATCCGACTGGTTGTACGGCGGTTTTCCGCATGTCCTGGCGCCGGGAGACACCCCTGCTGCAGCGCAACATTGTCCTCCCGTCAGGCCCTGGCAGACACGGTGCGGCCGCGTCAATGCTCAATCCTTCTTCTTCTTGGCCGCCTTCTTGTCGTCGGCCTTGTCCTCCTTGGCCTTGTCGTCCTTGTCCTTGCGGCCGTTCTCCTTGCGGCGGTTGGTGAAGCGGGCATTGCCCAGGCCGGTGCCGATGGTCAGCACGCCCCAGCGCTCGAACTCCTGCATGAACGGCACCTCGGAGAGCCCCTGCACGACGCCGTCATTGTGCATCAGCACCGCGGTGTCGTGGTCGCCGATCATCGGGATCGTCTCGACCAGGCTGGCCGGCAGGTTGAACTTGCTGCTCTCCCAATTGCCCGGCAGGTTCTGCGCGCCCTTTTCGATCGAGCCGTCCTCGTTGATGACGCCGGGACAGGCGATGCCGATGAAAGGCGCAAGCTTGAGGCCCTCGGTGTCAGCCTCCTCGATCAGCCCCTTCAGCATCTTGGCGAGCCGCTTGACCGCACCTTCCCGCGTGGGCTCGTCATCGGCATGGCGCCAGAGATCGGACTTCCACACCGACGCTTTCGACAGATCCGGCGACTTCTTCCAGGCGGTCTCGACGACGCCGCAGCGGATGTTGGTGCCGCCGATGTCGACGGCGAGGATGCTGTCATGGGCCTCGAAGATCCACGACGGCGCCAGATGCAGTGCGCCGATCAGGCCGGCATCGTCGGGATGATAGCGGATCGGCTCCAGCTCGACGCCAAAGCCCTCGTCCTTGAGGATAATCTCGGTGCGCGCGATCGCCAGCTCGCCGAGCCGGGAATCGCGAAAACCGCCGCCGACCACGATGCATTCGGTCTTGGCCCAGGCCTTGGTGCGCAGGAAGCGGCGGGTGACATGGGCAAGCTCCTGGGCGAACTCCTCGATCGCGGAATGCACGACGGCCGAGGCCTCGGTGTCGTCGCCGACCAGGATCGCATCCAGAGTCTTCTTGCTGATGGTCTCGCTGTCCTCGTCGCCGAACGGGTCCTTGCCGGACTTGCGCAACGGCTTGCGCCAGCGCTCCAGGATCTTGCGGAAGGCGCCCTTGGAGGCGCGGTCGCCGAGGAAGCCGTCCTCGTCCTTGAGCTCGATGTTGAAGCTGTCGATCTCGACCGACGGCAGCCGCGCGGCGCCGTGGCGGGCGATACCCGTGGTGATCATGACGTCGTCGGCCATATGATCCTGCCCTGTTGTGCGTTGGGCTCGGACAACGGCGGAGGGAACAGTTGGTTGCGGGTCCGGTGCGCCGGGTCGAGCGAATAGCGGCCGGGGGGCCGGGCATCCGTCCGGCCGGCAACCGTCCATTCACCTTGACTCGCCGGCTCACCCCGCTATAAGCGCCCGATCGACCGGCGCGGGCGTTCCTGCGCCGTTTGTCGTTGCGCTCTTTTCGGAGGCGTCAAAGCCTCGGGCGTAACTGCCGGCCCCGATCGGGCCGGACTCCATGAACCATAACGACTGAACAAGAAGCCGACCCGGGGCCATCGCGCTCTGAGGCCGGGATCGAACACGAAGGATGAGAACGATGTTCGCAGTCATCAAAACCGGCGGCAAGCAATACCGCGTCGCCCCGGATGATGTGCTCGAGATTGGCAAGATCGACGGTGAGCCCGGAACGATCGTGCAGCTGAACGAGGTGCTGGTGGTCGGCGGCGATACGCCGGTGCTGGGCATCCCTGCGGTGGCCGGCGCGTCCGTGGCCGTCGAGGTGCTGGACCACAAGCGCGGCCCCAAGGTGATCGCGTTCAAGAAGCGCCGCCGCAAGAATTCCCGCCGCAAGCGCGGCTACCGTGACGAGCTGACCTTGATCCGCGTCTCGGAGATCCTGACCGACAACGCCAAGCCGACCAAGGGCCCGCGCCCGAAGAAGGCCAAGGCGGAAGCCCCGGCGGCCGACGCCGCGGAGTAAGCGTGCCGGCGCGCGTCTCGCGCGCCGCACCGGCTTGAACCCTCATCGCGCGTGGATTTTTTGTCCGCGCAGGTTGCAAATGTGAATGATCCCTTAGCGGAATCGCGCTAAAGGTGATCGCAAGAGATCGGAGACGAGCGATGGCTCACAAAAAGGCAGGCGGTTCATCCCGCAACGGACGCGACTCCAAGGGCAAGCGCCTCGGCATCAAGGCGTTCGGCGGCGAGCGCGTGATTCCCGGCAACATCATTGCGCGTCAGCGCGGCACCACCTGGCATCCCGGCCTCAACGTCGGCATGGGCACGGATCACACGATCTTCGCGAAAATCGACGGCGTCGTCGAATTCCATGCCCGCGCCAACCGCACGTTCATTTCGGTGCGTCCGGTAGCCGCCGAGGCTGCTGAATAGAATACGGTGGAACGATACGCGTCCGCCGGGTCCTGATGAACCGGCGGAGCGCCAGATGGCTCCAGGGGAGGCGGGACAACCGGCCTCCCCTTTTCATTTTCGCTGATCCGAAACTGATCCCGAAGCGTCGATGGAGCCCGACATGCTGCAGGACATCACCACCCCCACCTTGCGCGAGGCGAGACCTTGCGTCCTCGAGACCCCACGGCTGACGCTGCGGGCGCCGGTGCTCGCGGACGTGACAGCCATCGCCCGGCTCGCCGACGACCGTGTTATCGCCGAGAATACCCGCCGCCTGCCGCATCCCTATTCGGAGGTCGATGCCGCTCGCTTCGTTCGCGGGCTGGAGCAGACGGGTGAGACCGCCTTCCTGATCGAGCACCTCGACACGCCGATCGGGATGGTCGGGATCAATCGACCAGCAACAGGCCGCGCCGAGCTCGGCTACTGGCTCGGCGTTGCGCATCGGGGCCGCGGCTTCGGCACCGAAGCCGCGCGCGCCGCGATCGACCATTTCTTCGAGACGAGCGAGGACAATGTGCTGATCGGGCACGCCCGCGTCAGCAACCCAGCCTCGCGCAACATCCTCGAAAAGTGCGGCTTCCAATGGACCGGCGTCGAGCTGCACCGCTTCGAGGTGATCGGCTCCTCGGCGCCCATCGACGCCTTCCGCCTGACCCGTGGGGTCTGGTCGTCGCTGAAAGCCTGGGCCAATGCGGGGCGGCGGATTTAGCCGAGGCGACCGCTCCATCACTCGTGTCGTCCCGGCCTCGAGCCGGGACCCATAGCCACCGAAATCGGTGGTGGGATCACGCTGGAGCCACAGCCTTCTCCACCACAGGCCGCACGGAGTCTGGGTCCCGGCTCAAGGCCGGGACGACGGCGGTGAACGCCGCTACACTGGGGGATTCACCGCACCCTGTCCCTGCCCCAGGCTGCGTTCGCGCAAGTAGATGTACAGCCCCGCGCCGATGATGATGATGGCGCCGATGATGGTCGCCGGGTGCGGCACATCGCCGAACACGACGAAGCCGAACAGCACGGCCCAGACGATCATCGTGTACTGATAAGGCACGACGACCGAAGCCGGGGCCAGCTTCAGCGAGCGGTTGACGCAGAAGAGAGCGGTCACCGAGATGAGACCGGCGGCGGCAAACAGCACCAGGCTGCCGGGTGTCGGCGTCACCCAGCCGAACGAGGACATCGCGGCGCCGAGCAGGAAGGTCCCGACGAACTGCGACGACGCCATCACGATGTCGGGCGTCGAGCGCAGCGAACGCGTGATCAGCATCAGCACCGCGAACGACAGACTGCCGCCGAGCGCGATCAAGGCCGGCAGGCTGAAGGTCTGCGCCGAGGGCCGCAGCGCGATCAGCACGCCGCAGAAGCCGATCAGGATCGCGGTCCAGCGCCGCCAGCCGACATGCTCGCGCAGCACCAGCGCAGACAGCGCGGTGACGAAGATGGGGCCGGCGAGATAGTAGGTGATGACGTCGGCGAGCGGCAGATAGACGGTGGCGAGGAAGAACGCCGCCACCTCCAACGTCGACAGGATCACGCGCACCAGCTGCAGCCAGGGACGCTCGAGCTGCAGGAACGCGGCGCGGTTGCGCCAGATGAACGGTGCGAGCAAGAGCAGGGCCGCACAGGCGCGCAGCCACAGCAGCTGGCCGACGGCATAGGTCGAGACCAGGAACTTGCCCAAGGCATCGCCGAACGAGAACATCGCGATCGACAGCAGCATCAGGCCGATGCCGGCCAGCCGCGCCGAGCGCTCATCGTTGGCGGTGGAGATTCGGGACAGCACGCTCATGACGAGGCTGCCTTATCAGCCCGACCGCGGTGGCTCCAGCCCTTCCGCCGAAAGCGTGACGCAGCCCTGCCGCAACCCCTGCGCAACGCTTGTCCAAGTCGTGCGCAGCGCGGCTTTACCGCTCGAAATTAAGGCTTCGGGCCGAATTAAACCCATTCCGCGGTTGCCGTGGGGACCCGCCTCGCCTACGTAGGGCGCATCATGAAATTCCTCGATGAAGCCAAGGTCTATGTGCGCTCCGGCGACGGCGGCAACGGTTGCGTTGCGTTCCGGCGCGAGAAGTTCATCGAGTTCGGTGGGCCGAACGGCGGCAATGGCGGCCGCGGCGGCGACGTGATCATCGAGGCTGTCGATGGACTCAACACCCTGATCGACTACCGCTACCAGCAGCATTTCAAGGCCCAGAAGGGCGAGAACGGCATGGGCAAGGACCGCCATGGCGCCGGCGGCAAGTCCGTGGTGCTCAAGGTTCCCGTCGGCACCCAGATCTTCGACGAGGACCGCGAGACGCTGATCCACGACTTTACCGCGGTCGGCGAACGGTTCGTGCTGGCCGAGGGCGGCAATGGCGGCTTCGGCAACGCGCACTTCAAGTCGCCGACCAACCGGGCGCCGCGCAACGCCAATCCCGGCCAGCCCGGCGAGGAGCGCTGGATCTGGCTGCGCATGAAGCTGATCGCCGATGCCGGCCTGGTCGGGCTGCCGAATGCCGGCAAGTCGACCTTCCTGTCCAAGGTCTCGGCCGCCAAGCCGAAGATCGCCGATTATCCGTTCACCACCCTGCATCCGCAGCTCGGCGTCGTGAATTCCGACGGCCGCGAATTCGTGCTGGCCGACATTCCCGGCCTGATCGAGGGCGCGCATGAGGGCGCGGGCCTCGGCGACCGTTTCCTCGGCCATGTCGAGCGCTGCCGTGTGCTGCTGCATCTGGTCGATGCCACCTGCGAGCACGCCGGCAAGGCCTACAAGACCGTGCGGCACGAGCTCGAGGCCTATGGCGGCGAGCTGACCGACAAGATCGAGATCGTCGCGCTGAACAAGATCGACGCAGTCAACCCGGACGAGCTGAAGAAGCAGAGAGACCGGCTGAAGCGCGCCGCCAAGAAGACGCCGCTGCTGATCTCCGGCGCCACGGGCGAAGGCGTCAAGGAAGCCCTGCGCAAGCTCGCCGACGTCGTTGGGGAGTCGCCGGTCTCCAACAAGGCCAAGAACGCGGTCGAGAATGCTGCGACCGAGGAGCCGTGGGCGGCCCCGGTGCCACCGCAGGGCTGAGGCTCGAACCGAACCTTGCGCTGCGGACTGAGCCCGGCGCATATGTCGCAGCACCAAATTCGTATCTTACCTCTGAAGGACTGCCGACCGGCATTCGCTCAAGGTTGTTTGCAAGCGATCGCCTAGAGATCGGTGCACTCCCTCCCCCCTTGTGGGGGAGGGTTGGGGAGGGGGGTGCCCCGGCGGCGGTCTTGCCGTGTGGACCCCCACCCCCGACCCCTCCCCGCAAAAGGGAGGGGAGCGCACCACCTTTCGTGGCGCCAGCTCCACTCGATCTTGAGAGTCCGCCCATGGCAGCTGACTTGACCGAATTCACCATGGCACCCCGTCTCGAAAATTTCCGCCGCATCGTCGTCAAGGTCGGCTCGTCGCTGCTGGTCGATTCTGAGGCCGGCGAAGTCCGCGCCTCCTGGCTGACGGCGCTGGCCGCCGACATCGCCCGGCTGCATGGCCGCGGCTGCGAGCTGCTGGTGGTGTCGTCGGGCTCGATCGCGCTCGGCCGCAGCCGGCTGAAGCTGCCGCGGGGACCATTGAAGCTGGAGGAGAGCCAGGCGGCGGCCGCGGTCGGCCAGATCGCGCTGGCGCGGATCTGGTCGGAGGTGCTCGGCGCCCATGGCATCGGCGCCGGCCAGATCCTGGTGACCCTGCAGGACACCGAGGAGCGCCGCCGCTATCTCAACGCGCGCTCGACCATCGCCAAGCTCCTGGAATGGCGCGCGGTGCCTGTCATCAACGAGAACGATACGGTCGCCACCGCCGAAATCCGCTACGGGGACAATGACCGTCTCGCCGCCCGCGTCGCCACCATGGCCAGCGCCGACCTGCTGGTGCTGCTGTCGGACATCGACGGCCTCTACACCGCGCCGCCCGCGCAGGATCCCAACGCCCGGCTGATCCCCGTGGTCGAGAGCATCACCGCCGACATCGAGGCGATGGCCGGCAGCGCGGCATCCGAACTGTCCCGCGGCGGCATGAAGACCAAGATCGAGGCCGCGAAGATCGCGACCACCGGCGGCACCCACATGCTGATCGCCTCCGGCAAGATCGAGCATCCGCTGGCGGCGATCGCCAATGGCGGCCGCTGCACCTGGTTCCTGACGCCGGCCAATCCGGTCACCTCGCGAAAACGCTGGATCGCCGGCTCGCTGGAGCCGAAGGGCACGCTGACGATCGACGCCGGTGCGGTCAACGCCCTGCGCGCCGGCAAGAGCCTGCTGCCGGCCGGCGTGATCAAGGTCGAGGGACAGTTTGCCCGCGGCGACGCGGTGGTGGTGCGCGGGCCCGACACCCACGAGATCGGCCGCGGCCTCATCGCCTACGACGCCGATGACGCCGAGCGCATCAAGGGCCGCTCCTCGCCTGACGTCGCAATCATTCTCGGCGTGTCGGGACGAGCGGAGATGATCCATCGCGACGATCTGGTGATCGGCCCGGCGGGCGTGGGGCCGGCCTAGAGCCCCGCCGCCGACGTTCGCAAATGGCCGCTTTCCGTGCTACTGGAGAGCCTTAATTCAAGGTTGAACCGCCCATGACCGCGCCTCTCAAGGCTATCGACGGCAGCGCCGATCTGCCCCAGCTGATGAACGATCTCGCCAAGCGCGCCCGTGCGGCGGCGCGTGTGCTGTCGCTGGCGCCGGCCGAGCAGAAGAACCGCGCGCTGGAGGCGATGGAGCGGCGGATCCGCGCCCGCGCCGACGCCATCATCGCCGCCAATGCCGAGGACGTCGCCGACGCCAAAGCGGCCGGCATGACCTCGTCCTTCCTTGATCGCCTGACATTGACCCCGGCCCGCGTCGCCGCGATGGCCGACGGCATCGCCGTGGTACGTGGCGTCGCCGATCCGGTCGGCGTGGTCACCGAGAGCTGGCAGCGGCCGAACGGCATGACCATCGAGCGCGTGCGGGTGCCGCTGGGCGTGATCGCCGTGATCTTCGAGAGCCGCCCCAACGTCGCGGCCGACGCCGGCGTGCTCTGCCTGAAGTCCGGCAATGCCGTGATCCTGCGCGGCGGCTCGGACTCGTTCCGCTCCTGCCGCGCCATCCATGAATGCCTGGTGGAGGGCCTGCGCGAGGCGGGCCTGCCGGAGGCCGCGATCACGCTGGTGCCGACGCGCGACCGCGCGGCCGTCGGGCTGCTGCTGTCGGGCCTGAACGGCGGTGTCGACGTGATCGTGCCGCGTGGCGGCAAGAGCCTGGTCGCGCGCGTCGAGGCCGAGGCGCGCGTGCCGGTGTTCGCGCATCTCGAAGGCGTGAACCACGTCTATGTCGATGGCGCCGCCGACCTGGAGATGGCCAAGTCGATCGTGCTGAACGCCAAGATGCGCCGCACCGGCGTGTGCGGCGCGGCCGAGACCTTGCTGATCGATCGCGCCTCGCAGGACAAGATCAAGCCGCTGGTCGACCTGCTGATCGGCGCCGGCTGCGAGGTGCGTGGCGACGATGCCGTGCGCGCGGCCGATGTGCGGGTGAAGCCGGCCAGCAACGAGGATTGGGACACCGAATATCTCGACGCCATCATCGCCGCGAGGGTCGTCGACGGCGTCGATGGCGCGATCGCTCACATCCACGCGCATGGCTCGCATCATACCGATGCGATCGTCACCGACGACAATGCGGCCGCCGACAAGTTCCTCAACGAGGTCGACTCGGCAATCGTGCTGCACAACGCCTCGACCCAGTTCGCCGACGGCGGCGAATTTGGTTTTGGCGCCGAGATCGGCATCGCCACGGGCAAATTCCATGCGCGCGGCCCAGTCGGCGTCGAGCAGCTCACCAGCTTCAAATACCGGATCCACGGCACCGGGCAGACGCGGCCATGACGGCCGCATCTTGTGGTTGAGTCGCACGAGCAGCAGGGGGCAGCCGTGACCGACACCACAGCCATGCGCCGTGCGATCCGCCAGGCGCTGCCGCCCTACAGTGACGGCATGCGCATCGGCCTGCTCGGCGGCTCGTTCAATCCGCCGCACCAGGCGCACCGCGCGATCAGCCTGTTCGCGCTGAAGCGGCTGCAGCTCGACCGTGTCTGGTGGCTGGTCACGCCGGGGAATCCGCTCAAGAACAATGGCGGGCTGCATGCGCTGGCCGAACGCGCCGAAGCGGCGCGCAAGGTCGCCGCCGATCCCCGCATCGAGATCAGCTGTCTCGAATCCGTCATCGGCACCCGCTACACTGCCGACACGATCGATTATCTGCGCCGGCGTGCTTCCCGCCTGCGCTTCGTGTGGATCATGGGCGCCGACAATCTCGCGCAGTTCCATCGCTGGCAGAAGTGGCAGCACATCGCGGCCCAGGTGCCGATGGCCGTGGTCGATCGTCCGCCCCGCAGCTTCCGCGCCCTGAACGCGCCCGCCGCACGCGCCCTGGCGCGGTATCGCATACCGGAAGCGCAAGCCAGCCGTCTGGCCGACCGCGCCGCTCCAGCCTGGGTCTACCTCACCGGTCTGAAGCTTAGCCTGTCCTCGACGGGGCTGAGGAACCCGGACGGCAGTTGGAAGTCGTTCTGAATGGCCACGCGTTCGCCATCACGCGGCATCGGATATGCATGGAACTTTCCGTCCCCGCTACGGTCCGAAGCGGGACGGCGTCGACGCTGTCGGGCCGGACGACCGGGGTACTGGATTGTTGAAACCATTAACCCCACATGCCTAGTATGGTCAGCAGGCCGGGTTGGATTCGGCCTGCGATACAGTGAAAGGAATGGTCCCTGACCACATCTGTATTGTCCCAGTCGGCCTTACCCAAGACGAAGGCAACGACTACCAAGTCGGCGACAGCCAAGTCAGCGCGTAAGACGTCGACCCAAGATGCGGCCTTGCAGGCGCAACCCGACGCCGACAAGACCCTGCGCACGATCCTCTCCCGCCTCGAAGACATGAAGGCGGAGGAGACGATCACGATCGATCTTCGCGGCAAATCGGCGTATTCGGACTACATGGTCATCACCACGGGCCGCTCGAACCGGCACGTCGGGTCGATCGCGGAAAACGTCGCCAAGGGCCTGAAGGAAGCCGGCACCAAGAAGCTCCACATCGAGGGCCTGCCCAATTGCGATTGGGTGCTGATCGATTCCGGCGACGTGATCGTGCACGTGTTCCGACCCGAGGTTCGCGAGTTCTACAATCTCGAGCGATTGTGGACTCAAGGGCCGAACCCGGCCAAGGCGGTCTAGGCGGCCCCACGCCGCAGCGGATGCGAATCGTGGCGCGCACGTGCTAGTCCGTGCGCATGCGCCTGATCGTGGTCGCCATCGGCCGGTTGAAGCAGGGTCCCGAGCGAGAGCTCGCGGAGCGCTACCGCGAGCGTTTCGACGACATCGGCCGAAAGCTCGGCTTTCGCGGCCTCGACATCCATGAAATCCCGGAAAGCCGCGCGCGCGATGCGGCGACACGCATGACCGAGGAGGCCGCCGCGATATCGGCGGCGGTCCCGGACAAGTCCGTGCTCGTCTGCCTCGACGAGCGTGGCCGGAATGTCGACAGCACAACCTTTGCGGGTTATCTTGGGCGCTGGCGGGACGAAGGCATTCCGGCTGCCGTCTTCGCAATCGGCGGCGCCGACGGACTTTCGCCCGATTTGCGGCGCAGAGCCAAGCTCGGGGTTGCGTTTGGCGCCGCCACTTGGCCGCACCAGATCGTCCGCGTCCTGCTGCTCGAGCAGATTTACCGTACTGCTACGATCCTTGCCGGTCACCCCTATCACCGCGCTTGAACAAGGGACGATGGGAGCACAATAAGGACCTCGATGTTCGCTGCGCGGCCCCTCTCCTGCTCCCCAAGACCTGTCCGCGGCGGCCAGTCCTGCCGTGCGTCGCTCATCGCGCTCGTTGTGGTGTTCTCCGGATGTCCGGCGCTGGCGCAGAGCGGACTCCGGCCATCCATCCCCGGTACGGCATCACCGACGCCGGCCACCCCGGAGCAGTTGAAGCAGCGCGAACAGGAGCTCGAGGCCGCCCGCGCGGCCCAGAAGGCCGCCGCTGAGGCCCAGGAGCGGCTGAAGGCCGACATCGCCGCGCTCGGCGAGGATCGCGGCAAGCTCAACCAGCAACTGATCGACGTCGCGGCGCAGGTGCGGAGCGTCGAAGTGCGCGTTGCCGAGGCCGAAACGCGGCTGCGCGGGCTCGACGGCCGCGAGCAGGATCTGCGGACGTCGCTGGAAACGCGGCGGACCGAGATCATCGAGGTTCTTGCCGCACTGCAGCGCGCCGGCCGCCGCACCCCGCCGGCCCTGCTCGTCCGTCCCGAGGATGCGCTGCAATCCCTGCGGACCGCGATGCTGCTGGGCTCGGTGATCCCCGAGATGCGAAGCCGAGCCGAAAAGCTCTCGACCGATCTCGGCGAGCTCGTCGCCATCCGCAAGACGATCGCCAGCGAACGCGACAAGCTCGCCGGCGACCGCGACAGGCTGCGCACCGATCAGACCCGTCTCGCGGCCCTGGTGGAGGAACGCCAGCGCAAGCAGAGCTCGGCCGAGAAGGACATGGAAGCCGAAAGCGCGCGCGCCGCCGTGCTGGCCCAGCAGATCGACTCGCTGCAGGGGCTGATCACGACGATGGAGCTGGACCTCAAGAGCGCGGCCAAGGCTGCCTCGACGGCGAGCCTGCAGGGGGTGCCGGTCAACAGCAAGCCGGACGCGAATGCGCTGCGCAACCCAGGCCGCAAGGCGCCCGCGATCGCGTTCGCCTCGACCAAGGGCATGCTGGCGTTTCCGGTCAACGGCACCAAGATCCGCGAATTTGGCGCATCGGACGGTGCCGGCGGCTCGGATAAAGGCATTTCTTTGGCAACCCGGCCAGGGGCTCAGGTCACAACCCCGTGTGATGGCTGGGTTGTGTATGCGGGTCCCTTCCGTAGCTACGGACAACTCTTGATCCTCAACGCCGGTGGCGGGTATCATGTCCTGATCGCCGGGATGGAGCGCATTTCCGTCAACATCGGGCAGTTTGTTCAGACGGGAGAGCCGGTCGCGATCATGGGTAACAGCTCCCAGGTTGCCTCCATTCTCGCTACCAACGCGAGTCAACCAGTGCTCTATGTCGAGTTCCGTAAGGACGGCACTCCAATCGATCCAGGCCCATGGTGGGCCGCAAATGAAGGCGAAAAGGTACGCGGATGATGCGTAAGACTTCGGTAATTCTCCTGAGCGCGGCCACCGGTGCGGCATTGACCCTGTTCGTCTCGCAACCGCGCGCGGTGTTGATGGGATCGACGGCGCGCGCCGCGACCGCCGATACCTATCGCCAGCTCAACCTGTTCGGCGACGTGTTCGAGCGGGTGCGCAGCGATTATGTCGAGAAGCCCGACGATTCGAAGCTGGTCGAGTCCGCGATCAGCGGCATGCTCTCGGGCCTCGATCCGCATTCGAGCTACATGGATGCGAAGAGCTTCCGCGACATGCAGGTGCAGACCCGCGGCGAGTTCGGCGGCCTCGGCATCGAGGTGACGATGGAAGACGGCCTGATCAAGGTGGTGTCGCCGATCGACGATACGCCGGCCTCGAAGGCAGGCATCCAGGCCAACGACATCATCACCAATCTCGACGACGAAGCCGTGCAGGGCCTGACCCTCAACCAGGCGGTCGAGAAGATGCGCGGCCCGGTCGGCACCAAGATCAAGCTGAAGGTCGTGCGCAAGGGCGCCGACAATCCGCTGGACGTGACGCTGACCCGCGACAACATCCGCGTCCGTTCGGTGCGCTCGCGCACCGAGAGCGACGACATCGCCTATATCCGCATCACCACCTTCAACGAGCAGACCACCGAGGGCCTGAAGAAGAGCATCGCCGACCTGCAGAACCAGATCGGTGACAAGCTGAAGGGCTACATCATCGACCTGCGCAACAACCCGGGCGGCCTGCTCGAGGAGGCGGTCACCGTCTCCGACGCGTTCCTGGAGCGCGGCGAGATCGTCTCGACCCGCGGCCGCAATGCCGAGGAGACGCAGCGCCGCGCGGCACATGCCGGCGACCTCACCAAGGGCAAGCCGGTCATCGTGCTGATCAATGGCGGCTCGGCGTCGGCGTCGGAGATCGTGGCCGGCGCGCTGCAGGACCACAAGCGCGCGACGCTGGTCGGCACCCGCTCGTTCGGCAAGGGCTCGGTGCAGACCATCATCCCGCTCGGCGCCGGCAACGGCGCGCTGCGGCTGACCACCGCGCGCTACTACACGCCGTCGGGCAAATCGATCCAGGCCAAGGGCATCGTGCCCGACATCGAGGTGCTGCAGGACGTGCCGGATGAGCTGAAATCGCGCACCGACACCAAGGGCGAGGCGTCGCTGCGCGGCCATCTCAAGAACGACGGCGACGAGAAGACCGGCTCGCAGTCCTACGTGCCGCCGGACACCAAGGACGACAAGGCGCTCAAAATGGCTGCCGACCTGCTCCATGGCATCAAGAACAGCGCCAACACCCCGGCGCCGACCGAAAAGGCCGCGGCCGACAAGCCGGCCAAGGCGGCGAACTGAGGCCGCCGCCGGAGCGGCAGCCGACAGACGCGAAGTGGGTTTGAAGGGCGGCCTCCAGGCCGCCCTTTGTTTTTTGGACGGCTTCTCGTTTGCGGCTCCGCCGATCTACGGGCTTTCGGACACTGGCCCTGCGTCCGAATCCTTGCCGTGGTATCGTCGACCCGATTGATTCGGGAATTTCGATGACAGAGACGGCCGACGAACTGAGCGCCCCGCTCGGACAGACGGAAAAGCGTCGCAGGCGCCGCGTTCGGCTTCCCTTCACGGCCCTGCAGGCCCTCGCGATGCTGCTGGGGCTGTTTCTGGTCGTGTTTGCCGGCTTTGCGATGTTCAACGACAATCCACTCGGTGGCGAGCCGGTCGCCCGCGTCGCGATCAACGAGGGCGCAAAGCCCGCCGACGACAAGGCTGCCGCCAAGCCGGATGGCAAGCCAGACGCAAAGGCCGACCACGGCGCGGCCCCCGCGGCCAAGCAGGAGGGCGGCGAGCGCAAGACGGTCACCATCATCGACGGCTCCAGCGGCGCCCGCCAGGAGGTCGCGATCGGTGCCGGTGGCGAGACGGCAGAGCCTGGATCGGCCACGCCGGCTGCGAGCCAGATGCCCGGCGTCGACCCGCGGCTGCTGGAGAAGTCGCGCTACGGCATGATCCCAGTGATGGCCGACGGGCTGAAGCCGTTCACCGCCTATGCGGCCGAGGCCGACCGCGCCAAGGCGGCGCGCATGCCGGCCGTCGCGATCGTGATCGGCGGCCTCGGCGTCGGCGCCGCCAAGACGGCGGACGCGATCATGAAGCTGCCGCCCGCGGTCACCCTGGCCTTCACGCCCTATGGCTCCGATCCGACCAAACTCGCCGAGCGCGCCCGGGCGCAGCGCCACGAGATCCTGCTGCAGGTCCCGATGGAGCCCTACGACTATCCCGACAACGATCCGGGTCCGCAGACGCTGCTCGCCACACTCGGACCGGACCAGAACATCGACCGGTTGTTCTGGCACATGAGCCGGCTGCAGGGTTACGTCGGCATCGGCAACTTCATGGGTGCGCGCTTCGTCGCAACGGAAGCGGCGATGCAGCCGATCGTGAACGAGGCCGCCAAGCGCGGCCTGGCCCTGTTCGACGATGGCGCAGCCCCGCGCAGCGTGGCGGCGTCACTCGCCACGGGGCTCGCGATGCCGTTCGCGAAGGGCGACGTCACCATCGACGCGGTGCCGACCCCGGTCGAGATCGACAATGCGCTCGCCAAGCTCGAAAGCCTGGCCAAGGAACGTGGCGTCGCCGTCGGGACCGCCTCGGCGCTGCCAGTCTCGATCGACCGCATCGCCACCTGGATCAAGGGGCTCGACCGCAAGGGCATTCTGCTGGTGCCATTGACAACCGCGATGCTGAAATCAAAATCGAACTGAACGAACGTGCGCCGGCCCGACTGGCGACGTGACAGCGTGAGGCCTGCGCAGCGAGGCGCAGGGTCCCCGCAGGAAGGCCGAGACCGGAATGACGCGCTACGAGGACCTGCCTTACCGCACCTGCGTCGGCATTATGCTGATCAATTCGGAGGGGCTGGTTTTCATCGGTCGCCGCGCCGGCGGGATCGAGCATGTCGACGACACCCATGTCTGGCAGATGCCGCAGGGCGGCGTCGATCCCGGCGAGGATGCCTGGGAGGCGGCCAAGCGCGAGCTGTATGAAGAGACCAGCGTGCGCTCCGTCGAGAAGCTGGCCGAGGTCGGCGACTGGCTGACCTACGACATTCCGCGCACGGTCGCGGGCCGCGCCTGGAAGGGGCGCTATCGCGGCCAGCGCCAGAAATGGTTCGCGCTGCGCTTCACCGGGTCCGATGCCGAGATCGACGTCGAGCGGCCCGGCGGCGGCCACCACAAGGCGGAATTCGTCAGCTGGCGCTGGGAGCCGATGAAGAACCTGCCGGGGCTGATCGTGCCCTTCAAGCGACCGGTCTATGAGCGCGTGGTCAAGGAATTCGCTCCGCTCGCCGGCGATTGAATCACGACCCGCGCCCTCGACGCGATACCCGACATCCGCTAGTCCGCATCTGCGCACGGGCTGCAGGGAATCTCTGCAGATGCGTCGCGACGATGCCGCCATGGTGCGCTGCTATGCGAACGACAGCTCATGGATTCGAGGATGACCGAGACCAGACCCTATCGTCCGAACGTCGGGATCGCCCTGCTCAATGCCGAAGGGCTCGTGTTCCTGGGGCGCCGATTCCGCGACGACGGACCGGAGATCGTCCTTCCCGGCCTCGAATGGCAAATGCCGCAGGGCGGCGTCGACCCCGGCGAGGATCTGCAGGCGGCGGCGCGGCGCGAGCTGTGGGAGGAGACCGGCATCCGCGACGCCGATATCCTGGCCGAGACCGACTGGCTGACCTACGAATTTCCGCCATTCGAGGATCCCAACCACCGGCTCGCGCGCTTTCGCGGCCAGCGCCAGAAGTGGTTCGCGATGCGCTTCACCGGCCGGGAGGCCGACATCGATCCGGTGACGCCGCGCAACGGCCAGCCGGCCGAGTTCGACGCCTGGCGCTGGGAGCAGCTCGCGCGCGTGCCGGACTTGGTGGTGCCGTTCCGCCGCGAGGTCTATCGTGCGGTGGCGGAGGCCTTTGCGCATCTCACTGAAGCTGGCGACTGATCCACGTCGAAGAGTGAGGCTCTGCGTCATTCCGATCTCGCGCTCAGCGCGCCTCGGAACAGCGATGTCGAGAGAGTTCGCCGGCTCAATTGTCCTCGACCGTGAACGGCCCGATCGCAATCACCCGGCAGTCGCTGTCGCGCGTGGCGCAGTCGGCCAGCGCGCCGCCGATCGCCGTCTCCTCACGGTCGCCATTGAGGCTGAAGCCGGGGTGGCCGGCCGTTCCGACCGCGACTGCATTCCAGCCCGACGTCGCGGCCTCAAGGCGCCGCGCCACCTCCTCGCGCGCCTCCGGGGCGATCGCCTGATGGATGGCCGCGTGGAAGAAGCCGGTGGCTTTCATCACGGTCGGTATCGGCACCACGAAGGCATCGTCGAGCGCAACGATGATGCAGGCGGTTCCCGCCTGAGCGCCGCAGGCTTCCAGATTGCGCCGAACCACGTCGTCGACGAGGTCGCCGCCGACGCTGTAGAAGAACTGGCCACCGGGCCCGAGCGCGATCGCCTTGGTCCGTCGCGCCGTCCCGTAGTTCGCTTCGAGCCGGGCGCGGCCGGTATCACGCACCAGCGGCATCTCGGCCGCGCTGAAGGCGCGTTCGGTCAGCGGGTCGTGGCGCACCCAGGGCTGCGGCGGCAACGGCGGCTTGCTGTGCACGTAGACGACATTGTCACCAACGGCGTAGAGCTCGCATTTGCGCGGTCCGTTCGCGTTGTCCGCGCGCTGCTGGCACTGCTCCAGCGCGGCCGACTTCGCCGCGTCGTCGCTCGCCTGCCCGGTGACGTAGGCGCTGACGCCGTTGATCGTGGTCGCGAACGCCTTGTGCTCGGGCGCCGGCACGTAGTCGCGCGCCAGCGCAATGCGAGTCCGCTCGCTCACGAACGGCACGGCTTCAGGTGCAAACTTCTCGGCAGCGACAGAGGATGAAGGCGAGGGCGACTGTTGCGGCTGCGGCGAGTCGGCCGGCTGCATGGCGACGGATGACTGCGTCGGCGCGGGGGATGGAGATGAAGACGGGACCGAGGACGGCGAAGCCGGCGTGGCCGACAGCCGGGCCAACGCTTCCGCCGCCGCCTTGGCGGCATCGCGCTGCGCGGGATGCGGATCGCGATAATCCAGGTAGAGCTCGGTCCCGACCCCGACCGCGCCGAGCGCAACCAGGGCGGCCGTAATTCGCCAGATCATGCGGAGCCCGCCGCCGCGGGCGGCTTTCTTTTCTTCCGGCGGCGCGTAGGTGCCGTCCTCGCGGCGCATCGCCACGCGAAAGGCGTGCACCGGGGTGGGGATGTTCTTGACCTCCCGCGCGCCCATGTCGGCGAACTGCACCGACAGCTTGTTGGCAACCTGCTCATGGACGGCGCGCGAGATGCAGATGCCGCCGACGTCGGCGAGGCCCTCGAGGCGCGCTGCAATGTTGACGCCGTCGCCGAGCAGATCGCCGTCGCGCTCGACGACGTCGCCGATGGTGATGCCGATGCGATAGCTCATCTGCCGGCTCGGCGGATAGGCCATGTTGCGCGTGCGCAGGCTCTCCTGGATGTCGATCGCGCAACGCACCGCTTCGACCGCGCTGGGGAATTCCGCGAGCACCGCATCGCCGGCGGTGTTGAAGATGCGGCCGCCGGCGCGCGCGATGAAGTCGTCAACGACCTCGCGATAGGTCGCCAGTCGCCGTAGCGTTTCTTCTTCATCCTCCGCGACCAGGCGCGAATAGCCGGCGATATCGGCGGCGAAAATCGCCGCGATCTTGCGTTTCAAGACGATCTGTCCTGCCATGTCACCGCGCCCGCTGGATCGGCCGGGAGCATGCCGTCAGATCGGTGAGCATGCAACCGGCCCCTTGAAGTAGTCATCGACCGGCGCACGTCGTTCGAGCCCCAAACGAAAATGGCCGGGCAGAGCCCGGCCATGAACGTTCATTCATACGTCGTGCGGTTGGATCAATGCAGCGCGGTCGTATTGAGCTGCTGCTGGATCGTCTTGAAGTGATCGAGCCGCTCGATCGCGCGATCGAGCTCGTTGCCCTGCTTCTCGTTCAGCTTGGATTCCATGCCGGCGATCTCGGCCGCGAAGGCGGTCTGGTCGAGCTCCTTCAGCGACGTGGCGACGTCGGCGAGAACCGTCAGACCTTTGTCCGAGATCTCGGCAAGACCGCCGAGCACGATGATCTTCTGCTGCGATCCGCCTGATGTCACTGTCAGGATGCCCGGCCGCAGCGTCGCCACGAACGGCGCGTGGCCCGCGAGCACGCCGAAATCACCCTCCTGGCCGGGAACGTCGACCTGGTCGACCTCACCCGAGAAGGCGATCTTTTCCGGCGAGACGAGATCGAAATGGAAAGTAGCCATGAGGAAACCTGCGAGTAGCGAATAGCGAATGGCGAGTAGTGAATGGAGAAGGGAGCAGCGGATAACCCTATTCGCTACTCCCTATTCGCCATTCGCCCTTAGGCGGCTTCCGCCGCCAGCTTCTTGCCCTTCTCGACCGCCTCGTCGATGTTGCCGACCATGTAGAAGGCGGCCTCCGGCAGGTGGTCGTACTTGCCTTCACACAGGCCCTTGAAGCCCTTGATGGTGTCGGCGAGGTCGACGAACTTGCCCGGCGATCCCGTGAAGATTTCGGCGACGTGGAACGGCTGCGACAGGAAGCGCTCGATCTTGCGGGCGCGGGCCACCGTCAGCTTGTCCTCTTCCGAGAGCTCGTCCATGCCCAGGATGGCGATGATGTCCTGCAGCGACTTGTAGCGCTGGAGGATCTGCTGGACCATGCGCGCGGTTTGATAGTGCTCCTCGCCGACGACCAGCGGGGACAGCATACGCGACGTGGAGTCGAGCGGGTCCACCGCCGGGTAGATGCCCTTTTCCGAGATCGCGCGGTTGAGCACGGTGGTCGCGTCCAAGTGCGCGAACGACGTCGCCGGCGCCGGGTCGGTCAAGTCGTCGGCCGGCACGTAGATCGCCTGCACCGAGGTGATCGAGCCCTTGTTGGTGGTGGTGATACGCTCCTGCAGCGCGCCCATGTCGGTGGCGAGCGTCGGCTGATAACCCACCGCCGACGGGATACGGCCGAGCAGCGCCGACACTTCCGAGCCCGCCTGCGTGAAGCGGAAGATGTTGTCGACGAAGAACAGCACGTCCTGGCCCTGGTCGCGGAAGTGCTCGGCGACGGTGAGGCCGGTCAGGCCGACGCGGGCGCGGGCGCCGGGCGGCTCGTTCATCTGACCGAACACCAGCGCGCACTTCGACTTGACGCTCGGATCCGGATTGTGCGGATCGGCGTTGACCTTGGACTCGATGAACTCGTGATAGAGGTCGTTGCCCTCTCGCGTACGCTCGCCGACGCCGGCGAACACCGAGTAACCGCCGTGCGCCTTGGCGACGTTGTTGATCAGCTCCTGGATCAGCACGGTCTTGCCGACGCCGGCGCCGCCGAACAGGCCGATCTTGCCGCCCTTGGCATAGGGCGCCAGGAGGTCGACGACCTTGATGCCGGTGACGAGAATTTCAGCTTCCGTCGACTGGTCGGTGTAGCTCGGCGCGTCCGCGTGGATCGGGCGCAGGCCTTCCGCCTTGACGGGGCCGGCTTCGTCGATCGGCTCGCCGATCACGTTCATGATGCGGCCGAGCGTGCCCTCGCCGACCGGCACCCGGATCGGCGAGCCGGTGTCGGTCACCTCCTGGCCGCGCACCAGACCTTCGGTGGTGTCCATCGCGATCGTGCGGACGGTGGATTCACCGAGATGCTGGGCGACCTCGAGCACAAGGCGGTTGCCGGCGTTCTTGGTTTCGAGCGAATTGAGAATGGCCGGCAGGTGACCTTCGAACTGCACGTCGACGACGGCGCCGATGACCTGGGTGATGCGACCGATCTGGTTGGCTGCGGTAGCCATTGAGTGTCTCTCCTTACGATCCGTATACGAAACCACGGTCGGCTCGACCGGGATATGTTCCTGGGTTGCGCTTCAAAGAGGCGCGACGCGATCTGGCTAGACCGCCTCGGCGCCCGAAATGATTTCGATCAGTTCCTTGGTGATCATCGCCTGACGCGTGCGGTTGTAGATCAGCGTCTGCTTGCGGATCATCTCGCCGGCGTTGCGCGTGGCATTGTCCATCGCCGACATCTGCGCACCGTAGAACGAGGCGTTGTTTTCGAGCAGCGCGCGGAAGATCTGCACGGCGAGATTGCGCGGCAGCAGCCCGGCGAGGATCTCGTCCTCCTCCGGCTCGTATTCGTAAGGCGCCAGCGGCGCAGCATTGGCAGGCCGCGCCTCGACCACCAGCGGAATGATCTGCTGTGCCGTCGGGATCTGCGCGATCACCGAGCGGAAGCGCGAATAGAACAGCGTGCAGACGTCGAACTCGCCGGCCTCGAAGCGGGCGATCACCTTCTTGGCGATCTCGTCGGCATTGGCAAAACCGATCTGGCGAACCGAGCGCAGATCCATGTGCTCGACGATCTGCTTGTCGAACTGACGGCGCAGTTGCTCGTAGCCCTTGCGGCCGACGCAGAAGAATTTCACTTCCTTGCCCTGGTTCATCAGGGCTAGCGCACGCTCGCGCGCCAGACGCACGATCGAGGAGTTGAACGCGCCGGACAGGCCGCGCTCGCCGGTGCAGACCAGCAGCAGATGCACCTGGTCGCGCCCGGTGCCCGCGAGCAGGCTCGGGCCGCCGGCGGAGGCGATGGTGGCGCTCGCGATGTTGGAGATCACGGCGTCCATCTTCTCGGCATAGGGACGCGCCGCTTCGGCCGCCTGCTGCGCGCGGCGCAGCTTGGAGGCGGCGACCATCTGCATGGCCTTGGTGATCTTCTGCGTCGCCTTGGTCGAGGCGATGCGGACCCGCATGTCTTTCAGTGACGCCATTGTTCGTCTAGCTCACCCCGGCGGCCGATCCCCTGGAGACCCGACCGCTCAACCCTGAGATTGGTCATGCCCGGCCTGATGCTGGGCATGAGATGTCACGTTGTCCACCCCGAAGGCGTGGATGGCCGGCCGGAGCCGGCCACGACCTCTAGCGATCAGGCGAAGGTCTTGGCGAAGCCTTCGACCACCGCCTTCAGCTTGGCGGCGCTGTCGTCGGACAGATCCTTGCTGTCGCGGATCGCGTTCAGGAGGTCGGCATTCTTGCCGCGCAGCAGCGACAGGAGGCCGTCCTCGAAGGCGCGCACCTTGCCGAGCGGAAGCGCGTCGAGATAGCCGTTGGTGCCGGCCCAGATCACGCAGACCTGCTCTTCCATCTTCAGCGGCGAGAACTGCGGCTGCTTCAGGAGCTCGGTCAGGCGCGAACCACGGTTCAGCAGGCGCTGGGTCGAGGCGTCGAGGTCGGAGCCGAACTGCGCGAACGCGGCCATCTCGCGGTACTGCGCCAGCTCGCCCTTGATCTTGCCGGCGACCTTCTTCATCGCCTTGGTCTGCGCCGAGGAGCCGACGCGCGACACCGACAGACCGACGTTCACCGCAGGACGAATGCCCTGGAAGAACAAATCGGTCTCCAGGAAGATCTGGCCGTCGGTGATCGAGATGACGTTGGTCGGAATGTAGGCCGACACGTCGTTGGCCTGCGTCTCGATGACCGGCAGCGCGGTCAGCGAGCCCAGACCATGGTCCTTGCCGAGCTTCGCAGCGCGCTCCAGCAGGCGGGAGTGCAGGTAGAACACGTCGCCCGGATAGGCTTCGCGGCCCGGCGGGCGGCGCAGCAGCAGCGACATCTGGCGGTAGGCGACGGCCTGCTTGGACAGGTCGTCATAGATGATGACGGCGTGCATGCCGTTGTCGCGGAAGTACTCGCCCATGGTGCAGCCGGTGAACGGCGCGAGATACTGCATCGGCGCCGGATCGGAGGCGGTCGCGGCGATGACGATCGAGTATTCCAGCGCGCCCTGCTCTTCGAGCACCTTGACGAACTGGGCGACGGTCGAACGCTTCTGGCCGACGGCGACGTAGACGCAGTACAGCTTCTGGCTCTCGGGAGCGCCGGCGACGTTCAGCGGCTTCTGGTTCAGGATGGTGTCGAGCGCGATCGCAGTCTTGCCTGTCTGGCGGTCACCGATGATCAGCTCACGCTGGCCGCGGCCGACCGGGATCAGGGCGTCGATCGCCTTCAGGCCGGTGGCCATCGGCTCGTTGACCGACTTGCGCGGAATGATGCCCGGCGCCTTGACGTCGACGCGCTTGCGCTCGGTGAACTGGATCGGACCCTTGCCGTCGATCGGGTTGCCGAGCGCGTCGACGACACGGCCGAGCAGGCCCTTGCCGACCGGCGCGTCCACGATGGCGCGGGTGCGCTTGACGGTCTGGCCTTCCTTGATCTCGCGGTCGGCGCCGAAGATGACGACGCCGACGTTGTCGGTCTCGAGGTTCAGCGCCATGCCGCGGGTGCCGTTCTCGAACTCGACCATCTCACCGGCCTGGACGTTGTCGAGACCGTAGACGCGGGCGATACCGTCGCCGACGGACAGCACCTGTCCGACTTCGGTGACTTCGGCTTCCTGCCCGAAATTCTTGATCTGGTCCTTGAGGATCGCGGAAATTTCCGCGGCGCGGATGTCCATCAGCCTGCCTCTTTCATCGCGTGCTTGATCGAGTTGAGTTTGGTGCGAAGCGAACTATCGATCATGCGGCTGCCGAGCTTGACGACGAGCCCGCCGATAATCGCTGGATCGACTTTCACGTTGAGCGCGACGTCCTTGCCGGTCACCGTCTTCAGTGAGGCCTTCAAGGCGTCGAGATTCTTGTCCGAGAGCGGCTCGGCGACGACGACGTCGGCCGTGGCCTCTCCCTTATACTTGGCGACCAGCGCGTTGAAGGCGCGGATCACGTCGGCGACCGCGAACAGGCGGCGGTTGGTGGTCAGCACACGCAGCACGTTGGCGGCGACGCCGGCGATGCCGGCCTTGTCCAGCACCGCATTGAGCGCCTTGAGCTGCACGTCCGCGCCGAACACCGGGCTGCGGACCAGGCGCTTGAGGTCGGCGCTCTCATCGAGAAGGGCATTGAACTTGTCGAGATCGGCCTTGACCGCATCG
This sequence comes from Bradyrhizobium sp. HKCCYLRH2060, assembly GCF_051168135.1. Taxonomy (NCBI): domain Bacteria; kingdom Pseudomonadati; phylum Pseudomonadota; class Alphaproteobacteria; order Hyphomicrobiales; family Nitrobacteraceae; genus Bradyrhizobium; species Bradyrhizobium sp. HKCCYLRH2060. Next base: position 756,590 of record NZ_JBNPUK010000001.1, on the reverse strand, counting down.
ACGGACTTTTCGTCACGGGCCAGTTCAAACAGGGCCGTCGCGTAACGACCGGACACACCGGATACGGAGGGATCTTCAGCAGCCACAGACGTGCTCTTTTTATATGCGCCCAACCCACAAGAGGAACACCGGCGCGCCGCTGCGGCGCAAACCAGTTAAGCCCTTGGAATTCAAGCAGGACTTTGATTTTCGATCGCCGCAAGAGCAGCTTGATCACGAAAAGCGGCGCTTTGCTAACATAGCGTACGCGCAGCCGCAACAAGCGGTGGCCCGCTATTCGGCACCTTGTTGCCGCGCTGCGGTCGGAGCCCGGGACGGACCCGGAAGCGGCGCGATCGCCGCCGGCGGTGCACCCCGAACCCAGTACCGACGATCCGCGTATTCGTTCCGCCTGTTGCTGCATGGCCGCTATGTCCGTTTGGCCTTGACTGCCGCCTTGGCGGCTCCAGCGGCGATCGGCCGGATCGATATCAATTACTTGGCAACATCTTCACAACCTCAATGACGACTTAACACGACAGTACTTGAAAGTATTAATTAGTTAATGAAGCGTTAAGCGGGCGGATTACGGAATTTTCGGTGATGAAGATCACCAGTCCCAAGATATTCCGATCCGAGCGGAACAATTTCTACTGCCCCATTCGTGCCTCATTGCGACATCAAACGGCGCGCGCCTCAACACCTGACGGGGGTCCACTGGCTGCAGAACGCAGCAATACTGTTTCGAGGGACAGATCCAGATGCTGAAACTGAAGAACCTCTCGGCTGGCAAGATCGCCGGCTCGCGCACCGCGCTCGCTGTTGCCGTGACGCTGATCGTCGGCGGCAGCGCCACCGAAGCCTCGGCCCGGTCCAGGCACCACCATCACCACGCGCGCCACCACCATCATCATATGGCGCGCCAGGCCGCCCAGCCCGCGGCAGACTCGTTTTCGAACGGCTGGTCGAACAACTCGTCCTGGATGAATGCCAACGCATCGGTCGCGCCGTCGTCCGGAACGGGCCGCACCTTCTCCGGCATGGCATCGTACTACGGCAACGAGTCCGGCAGCCGCACCGCATCCGGCCAGCGCATGAACGCCAACGCCATGACCTGCGCCCACCGCTCGCTGCCGTTCGGCACCAAGCTGCGCGTCACTCATGGCGGCCAGAGCGTCATCGTCACTGTCAACGACCGTGGCCCATTCATCCGCGGCCGTGTGCTCGACCTTTCGACGGGCGCCGCCCGCGCCATCGGCCTGACCCGCGCCGGCGTCGGCCGCGTCACCGCCGAGGTCGTGTCGTAAGTCACCCATCTATCCGCGCGTCATTGCGAGCGCAGCGAAGCAATCCAGGGCTCCTTTGGGACTCTGGATTGCTTCGTCGCTTCGCTCCTCGCAATGACGGCGGTGATGGCGTGCCTTGTGCTACAAGAAGCTCTGCGGGTCGACGTCGACCTCGAGCTTGAGATTGCCCCTGGGCTTCTCCGCATGCGCCAGCCAATGGCGCAGATAATCCGACAGATCGAAATTGCGCGCCGACTTGAGCAGCAGCCGGAAGCGGTAGCGGCCCTTGATGACGGCGAGCGGCGCCTCGGCCGGTCCGAGCAGCAGCACGCCCTCCTCTGAAGGCGCTGACGCCACCAGCCGGCGCGCGAAGCCCTCCGCGGTCGGCCTGTCCCCTGCCGAAATGATCAGGCTCGCCAGCCGGCCGAACGGCGGGTAACCCGTGCGCTCGCGGACGTCGATTTCGCTGGTGTAGAACGCCTCGCGGTCGCAGGCGATCAGCGCCTTCATGACCGGATGCTCGGGCTGGTGCGTCTGCAGATAGCCCCTCCCCCTGCCCTGCTCGCGGCCGGCACGGCCGATCACCTGGTTGAGGAGCTGCCAGGTGCGCTCGGCGGCGCGCGGATCGCCGTTGCCGAGGCCGAGATCGGCGTCGACCACGCCGACCAGATTGAGCCGAGGGAAGTTGTGGCCCTTGGCCACGAGCTGGGTGCCGATGATGAGGTCGACGCGGCCTTCCGCGATCTCCGTGAGTTCGGCGCGCATGGTCTCGATCGAGGTGATCAGGTCGCTCGACAGCACCATGCTGCGCGCGTCGGGAAACAGCGCGGCCGCCTCCTCCTGCAGCCGCTCGACGCCCGGGCCGACCGCGACCAGCGATTCCTCGGCGGCGCAATGCGGACAGGCCGGCGGCCGGGCCATCGAGAACCCGCAATGGTGGCAGACCAGGCGCTGGCGAAAACGATGGTCGACCAGCCAAGCGTCGCAGATGGTGCAAGCAAAACGGTGGCCGCAGGCGCGGCACAAGGTCAGCGGCGCATAGCCGCGGCGATTGAGAAACAGCAGCGCCTGCTCGCCGCGCTCGATCGCGGTGCGGATCTCGCCCGCCAACCGCGGCGAGATGTAGCGGCCGCGCGGCGGCGGCTCGCGCCTGAGATCGATCGCCTCGATGTGCGGCATGTGCTGGCCGCCGAAGCGCGACGGCAGCGCGACGCGCTGGTAGCGGCCCTTGCGCGCATTGACCTCGGTCTCGACCGAGGGCGTCGCTGACGCCAGCACGACCGGGAATTTGGCGATGTGGCCGCGCACCACCGCCATGTCGCGGGCGTGGTAGTGCGCGCCCTCGTCCTGCTTGTAGGCCTGGTCGTGCTCCTCATCGACGACGATCAGGCCGAGATCGGCGTAGGGCAGAAACAGCGCCGAGCGCGCGCCGACCACGACCGGCGCCTCGCCGGCGGCGATCGCCGCCCAGTTGCGCTGGCGCGTGCGCGGCGTCAGCTCGGAATGCCATTCCAGCGGGCGCACACCGAAACGGCGCGAGAAGCGGTCGAGGAACTGCCCGGTCAGCGCGATCTCCGGCATCAGGATCAGCGACTGCCGGCCGCGGCGGACGGTCTCGGCCACCGCCTCGAAATACACCTCGGTCTTGCCGGAGCCGGTGACGCCATCGAGCAGCGCGACCTGAAAGCCGCCATTGGCAGCCAGCGCCCGCATCGCCTCGACGCCGGCCAGCTGTGCATCGAAGAACTCGGGCTGGGCGAAGGACGGGTCCGGCGTCGGCGGCGGCAAGGCCCGCGGCATCGCCTCGACCGTCAGCGTCCCCTCGTCGACCAGGCCGTCGATCACGCTGCTGGAGACGCCGATCTCGCGGACGAGGTCGGACTTTCCGTGCAGCAGGCCATCCGACACCGCCTCGATCACCCGCCGCCGCGCCGGCGTCAGCCGCTTTGGCGGCTCGCCGACCAGCCGGACGCCGAGGCGAACGCGCTCCGGCCCGAGATGCTCGCCCATGCGAAGGCACATCCGCAGCACCATGCCGCGCGGCGACAGCGTGTAATTGGCGACCCAGTCGACCAGCGACCGCAGCTCCGGCTTGAGCGGCGGCACGTCGAGCTTCTCGCTGACGTCCTTCAGCCTGTTGTGCAGTCGCGGATCGGGATTGGCGTTCTCCGCCCACACCACCGCCAGCACCTCGCGCGGCCCCAGCGGCACGCCGACGACATCGCCGGGCTTCAGCGCCATGCCGCGCGGCACGCGGTAGGAATACGTGTGGTCGAGCGCGACCGGAACCAGCACGTCGACCACGCCGGCCGTGCTGACTGCACCTGGAAAGAGATCGGTCGGGCGGTCCATGAGGGCGGAGATAGCCTTGCTCGGGCTGAAGCGAAAGCCGCCCGGCAAAGTTAGCGAACGGTAAAGGACGAGGATGCGATATATATAGATGAACCGACGGGTTGAGACCGAGCTTCTCGCCGCGAGCGCCGCTGCGCTCCCTCGCCCCACTCTTGCGGGGAGAGGGCTGGGGTGAGGGGCAGACGCACGGGACGTGTTCGCCGTGAGACCTGTACCCCCTCACCCGGATTGCATCTGACGATGCAATCCGACCTCCCCCCGCAGGCGGGGAGAGGCGCAGACCGCATTCGCGGCGGCCGACAAGCTCGCAGGACCTCGTCCCATCGCTGGGTACGCACGCATGGCAAAGCAGACGCGACCACCTGAAACGGATGCCGACGATGCGCCGGAGCTCTCCGACCTGATCGGCGCCGATGACGGCGTGGTGCGCGCGATGATGCAGTGGCTGGCGCATCTGCGCAGCGAGCGCCGGCTGTCCCCGAAGACGGTCGAGGCCTATGCCCGCGACCTGCGGCAATGCCTGCAATTCCTCTGCACCCATTGGGGTGAGCCGGTGACATTGGCGCGCTTTGCAGTGCTGGAAGCCGCCGACATCCGGGCCTTCATGGCGATGCGGCGCGCCGACGACATCGCCGGACGCTCCCTGATGCGGACGCTGGCAGGCTTGCGCTCGTTCGGTCGTTTCCTGGAGCGCGAGGGCAAAGGCAAGGTCGGCGCCCTCTCGGGAATCCGCGCGCCAAAGATCGCCAAGAGCCTGCCGAAGCCGCTGCCGATGGACGCCGCCAAGCGCCTCGCCGATGCCGACGAGCGTGCCGGCGAGACCCGCGAGACCTGGGTGCTGGCGCGCGACGCCGCTGTCATGGCGCTGCTGTATGGCTCCGGCCTGCGCATCTCAGAGGCGCTGGGATTGAAACGCCGCGAGGTGCCGCGGCCGGGCGAAGGCGACGTGCTGGTCGTGACCGGCAAGGGCAACAAGACGCGCATGGTGCCGGTGCTGCAGAACGTGCTGCAGCTGATCGACGAGTACGCCAGGCTCTGCCCCTACCCGCTTCCGGGAGCTGGGCCGATGTTCGTCGGCGCCAAGGGCGGTCCGTTGAGCCCGCGCATCATTCAGCTCGCGATGGAGCGGCTGCGCGGCGCGCTCGGCCTGCCCGACAGCGCCACGCCGCACGCGCTGCGCCACTCCTTCGCCACGCACCTGCTGTCGCGCGGCGGCGATCTGCGCGCGATCCAGGAGCTGCTCGGCCACGCCTCGTTGTCGACCACGCAGATCTATACCGGCATCGATTCTGAACGGCTGCTGCAGGTCTACGCGTCGGCGCATCCGCGGCGCTGACACCGTTCCGTCACATCGTTTCCCTTGCGCGACCACCGTGGTTCCGGCAATCGTCTCCCTCGCTTGATCCGGAGGGGAACAGATGAGCGCACATGAGAGCATGGAGCATGCGGAGCACGCCGAGCATGCCTCCGGCGAGAACAAGAAGATCGCGCTGCTGATCGCCGTCATCGCGCTGTTCCTGGCGCTGTCGGAAACGCTCGGCAAGGGCGCGCAGACCGAATCGATCAGCAAGAACGTCGAGGCATCCAACCTCTGGGCCTTCTTCCAGGCCAAGACCGTGCGCCGCACCGTGGTGCAGACCGCGGCCGAGCAGGGCAAGCTGAACCTGCCGGCGCTGCCGGACGAGGCGGCCAAGGCGGCGTTGCAGAAGCAGATCGATGACTGGCAGAAGAATGCCGCGCGCTATCGTTCGGAGCCGGAGACCGGCGAAGGCAGCGAACAATTGGCCGAACGCGCCAAGCATGCCGAGCACGAGCGCGACGAGGCGACGGCGAAATATCACCACTACGAATTGGCGTCGGCCGCTTTCCAGATCGGCATCGTGCTGGCGTCGGCGACGATCATTACGGGAATGATCGTGCTGGCCTGGGCCTCCGGTGGGCTCGCGCTGATCGGGATCGCCATGACGCTGCTCGGCCTGTTTCAGCCGCATCTGCTGCATCTGCATTAGCCACGAAAGCCGTCATTCCGGGGCAAGGCCACAGGCCTTGAACCCGGAATCTCGAGCTCGGCTTGCGTTCATTCTCAACAATCTCGAGATTCCGGGCTCAATCGCCGGCACGCTGCCGCTTTGCGGCCGCACACGGAGGATTGCCCCGGAATGACGCGGGTGGTGAGCAGGCGAATGAAGCCGCCCAATGGCTCTTCTTGATCAGCGCGCCTGCACGCTGCGGCGGAAGCGCAGGATCTGGCGAACCACGCGGGCCGACCAGCCGCGGGTATTGCCCCGAAGCAACTCGCCGACGACCTCACGGACACGCTGCTTGATCGGCTCGACGAGGGCCGAGGCTTTGCTGCGCAGCGTGAGCACGGCCTCATACAGCCAGGCGAACCAGCCCATCTGCAGCAGCTTGCTGCGCGTGACGTCGAAGATGAATGCGGTGACACCGACACCGACGATCTTGCCGGACACGATCGTGGCCAGCGCGAGCTTCCACTGATGGTGCATCAGCAGCCACATGCCGAGCAGCTTGAGCGGAAACAGCAGCACGACCGGCACGACGAAGACGATCAAGGTCAGCGCCGGAGACAGCGTCTCGATCCGCGCGGCAAGCCAGTGCTTCAAGCTCCGCAGCGGAATCGCGGCGACGATGCGCGCCACGACCGGCTCGAGATGGTCCCACAACCAAGCTTCGATCAGGAAGATGATCGCAAGCAGAACCCAGAACGGCTGAAGCAGGCGGCGCAGCATCGGACTCCATCTCCGCCGGGCCTCGAGGGTTGAGGCCGCTATGACGATAGGACCTCGCGCCTTGCCGTTCGGTTCAGCGTCATAAGCGGGGCGTTTTGTCGCACCCACCTAAGGCGCCTCCGGGCGTCCGTCACATATGGATGGCCCGCTTACCCACCGCAAGCGCGGCTTCCTTGACGGCCTCCGAGCGCGTCGGATGCGCGTGGCAGGTGCGCGCAAGATCCTCGGCAGAGCCACCGAACTCCATCAATACGGCGGCCTCGTGAATTATTTCCCCGGCCTCGCGGCCGATGATATGGGCGCCGAGCACGCGATCGGTCTTCGCATCGGCGAGGATCTTCACGAAACCGTCAGTGGTCTGGTTGACCTTGGAACGGCCGTTCGCGGTAAACGGAAACTTGCCGACGGTATAGGCGACGCCGGCCTGCTTCAGCTCGTCCTCGGTCTTGCCGACGGAGGCCACTTCGGGCGTGGTATAGACCACGCCCGGAATGACGTCGTAGTTCACGTGGCCGGCCTGGCCCGCGAGAATCTCCGCGACAGCGACGCCCTCGTCTTCGGCCTTGTGCGCGAGCATCGGGCCCGCGACGACGTCGCCGATGGCGTAGACGCCGGGCACGCTGGTCGCGAAATGATGATCGATCTGGACGCGGCCGCGATTATCGAGCGCGACGCCCGCTTCCTGCAGACCGAGTCCCTCGGTGTAGGGCACGCGGCCGATCGCCACCAGCACGACATCGGCTTCGATCTTTTCAGCCGCTCCGCCCGCTGCGGGCTCGATAGTCGCCGACAGCGTCGCGCCCGACGTGTCGACGCCGGTGACCTTGGCGCCGAGCTTGAACGCAAAGCCCTGCTTCTCGAGGATGCGCTGGAACTGCTTGGCAATCTCGCCATCCATGCCGGGCAGGATGCGGTCGAGGAATTCGACCACGGTGACCTTGGCGCCGAGGCGGCGCCACACCGAGCCGAGCTCAAGGCCGATCACGCCGGCGCCGACGACGAGCAGGCTCGACGGCACCTTGTCCAGCGACAGCGCGCCGGTCGAGGACACGATGCGCTTCTCGTCGATCTCGATGCCCTTGAGGCGCGCGATGTCCGAGCCGGTGGCGATGACGATGTTCTTGGTCTCGACGGTCTGCGCAGCACCGTCATTGCCGGTGACCTGCAGCTTGCCGGTGCCGAGGATCTTGCCCTTGCCCACGAGCACGTCGATCTTGTTCTTCTTCATCAGGAACTCGACGCCCTTGACGTTGCCGTCGATGCCCTGCTGCTTGAAGTTCATCATCGCCGGCAGATCGATCTCCGGCGCCGGCACCTTGATGCCCATCTTGGCGAAGGAGTGCCCGGCCTCCTCGAACAATTCAGACGCGTGCAGCAGCGCCTTCGACGGCATGCAGCCGACATTGAGACAGGTGCCGCCGAGGGTGGCGTTCTTCTCGACCACGGCCACCTTCATGCCGAGCTGCGCCGCGCGGATGGCGCAGACATAACCACCGGGGCCGGTGCCGATGACGACGAGATCGTAGTTAGCCATGATCGAATGTTCCGTAAGCTTTGTAGTCAGAGATGATGACGGTCGTCAGCGTCCGCCCGACACGTCGAGAATGGCCGAAGTGACATAGGAAGCCTCGTCCGACAGCAGCCAGACGATGGCATTGGCGATTTCCTCCGCGGTGCCGACGCGCTTCATCGGCACCATCGGCGCGAGGCGATGGGCGCGATCGGGCTCGCCGCCGGAGGCGTGAATGTCGGTGTCGATCAGGCCGGGGCGAATGGCGGCGACGCGGATGCCCTCGCTCGCGACCTCGTGGGCCAGACCGATGGTGAAGGAATCGATCGCCCCCTTCGAGGCGGCGTAGTCGACATAGGTGTTCGGCGAGCCGAGCTTGGCGGCGACCGACGACAGGTTGATGATGACACCACCCTGGCCGCCATGCCGCGTCGACATCCGCTTCACGGCCTCGCGGGCGCACAGGATGCTGCCGGTGACGTTGACCGCCATCAGCCGCTCGATGCGCTCCGCGCTCATCTCGTCGACGCGCGAGGTCGGGCCGACGATGCCGGCATTGTTGATCAGCGCGCCGAGCGTGCCGAACTTGTCGGCCGCCTTGAACAGCGCGAGGATGTCGTGCTCGCGGCCGACGTCGCATTTCACCGCGATCGCCTTGCCGTTCTTGGCCTCGATCGCGGCGACCGTGCTCTGCGCTGCCGCCTCGTTCGAGGCGTAGCCGACCACGATCTTGAAGCCGCGCGCCGCCGCGGCAAGGGCAGTGGCGCGGCCGATGCCGCGGCTGCCGCCGGTGATCACTGCAACCCTGTCGGTCATGCTGGCCCCCGTTAGGTGTGAGGCGCGCTGCCAGGCGCGCCTCAATTCGTCAAGTCGTCGTTCGCCTCAGAGATCCAGCACCAGCCGCGCCGGATCTTCCAGGCTCTCCTTGACGCGCACCAGGAAGGTCACGGCTTCCTTGCCGTCAATGACACGATGGTCGTAGGACAGCGCCAGATACATCATCGGCCGGACCTCTATCTTGCCGCCGACCACCACCGGCCGTTCCTGGATCTTGTGCATGCCGAGAATGCCGGACTGCGGCGCGTTCAGGATCGGGGTCGACATCAGCGAGCCGTAGATGCCGCCATTGGTGATCGTGAAGGTGCCGCCCTGCATCTCGTCGATCTTGAGCTGACCGTCGCGGGCGCGGCGGCCGAAATCGGCGATGCCCTTCTCGATGTCGGCGATCGACTTGTGGTCGCAGTCGCGCACGACCGGCACGACCAGTCCCTTGTCGGTGCCGACGGCGACGCCGATGTGGTAGTAGTTCTTGTAGATGAGATCGCTGCCGTCGATCTCGGCGTTCACGGCCGGGATGTCCTTCAGCGCCTGCACGACGGCCTTGGTGAAGAAGCCCATGAAGCCGAGCTTCGAGCCGTGCTTCTTCTCGAACACATCCTTGTACTGGCTGCGCAGCGCCATGACGTTGGTCATGTCGACCTCGTTGAAGGTCGTCAGCATCGCTGCGGTGTTCTGCACGTCCTTGAGGCGGCGCGCGATGGTCTGGCGCAGCCGGGTCATCTTCACGCGCTCCTCGCGCGCGGCGTCATCCGCCGGCGACGGCGCACGCACTTGCACGGAAGCCGCCGGCTGATTGACCGGGGTCGGGGCGGAGGCGGCGCGCTCGATCGCCGCCAGCATGTCGCCCTTGGTGACGCGGCCATCCTTGCCAGAGCCCGGCACGGTGGTGGCATCGACGCCGCTCTCGGCGGAGAGCTTGCGCACCGACGGGGCCTGCGGCGTATCGGCGGGCAGCGCCTTGGCCGGCGCTGGAGCGGCAGCAGGGGCAGCCGCGGCGGGCTTCGCCGGAGCCGCGGCCGGAGCCGCGGCGGGAGCAGCAGCGGCCGACTTCGCAGCGGCCGCGCCATCGGTGATCTGGCCGAGCAGCGCGCCGACGGCGACGGTCTCGCCATCCTTGGCGATGATCTCACCCAAGGTGCCGGCCGACGGCGCGGGCACCTCGATCGTCACCTTGTCGGTCTCGAGCTCGACGAGGGGCTCGTCGACCGCCACGGCGTCGCCGGCCTTCTTGAACCAGCGGCCGATGGTGGCTTCGGTGACGGATTCACCCAGCGTCGGAACGCGAATTTCAGTCATGGTCTTTGTCCTCAATAACCCGTGCGGTCATAAAGCCGGTCCGCCATCGCCTTGCGGCGGGCAAGCGATGCGGGACGGACGATCAACGCGATGTACTTGCGCCCCGCAGGTTGCGGGGCGCGTCAAAAAGGCAGGTTCAGTTCAAGGCTTCGTCGAGCAGCGCCTTCAGCTGGGCGAGATGCTTCGACATCAGGCCCGTCGCGGTCGCTGCAGAGGCGGCACGGCCGGCATAGCGCGGACGCTTGCTCTTGCCGCCGGTCTGGTTCATCACCCATTCCAGATAGGGCTCGATGAAGTGCCAGGCGCCCATGTTGCGCGGCTCTTCCTGGCACCACACCACTTCGGCGTTCTTGAAGCGGCCGAGCTCGGCGACCAGCGCCTTGAGCGGCACCGGATAGAGCTGCTCGACGCGCATCAGGTAGACGTCGTTCAGCCCGCGCTTCTCGCGCTCGTCATAGAGGTCGTAATAGACCTTGCCCGAGCACAGCACGATGCGGCGGATCTGCTCGTCCGGCACCAGCCTGGTCTTGTCGTCCGCCTGCATCTGCGCGTCATCGTACAGGATGCGGTGGAACGTCGTGCCCTTGGCGAGCTCCTCGAGCCGCGACACCGCGCGCTTGTGGCGCAGCAGCGATTTCGGCGTCATCACGATCAGCGGCTTGCGGATCTCGCGATGCAACTGTCGCCGCAGCACGTGGAAGTAGTTCGCCGGCGTGGTCGGATAGACCACCTGCATGTTGTCCTCGGCGCACATCTGCAGATAGCGCTCGAGGCGTGCCGACGAATGCTCGGGGCCCTGGCCCTCGTAGCCGTGCGGCAGCAGGCAGACCAAGCCGGACATGCGCAACCATTTACGCTCACCCGACGAGATGAACTGGTCGAACAACACCTGGGCGCCGTTGGCGAAGTCGCCGAACTGTGCCTCCCAGAGGGTCAGCGCGGTCGGCTCTGCGAGCGAGTAGCCGTATTCGAAGCCGAGCACGGCTTCTTCCGAGAGCAGCGAGTTGATGACCTCGAAGTGGCCCTGCTCCGGCGCCAGATGGTTGAACGGCGTGTAGCGGCTCTCGTCCTCCTGGTCGATCAGCACCGAATGGCGCTGCGAGAAGGTGCCGCGCTCGCTATCCTGACCGGAGAGACGAACCTTGTGGCCTTCGAGCAGCAGCGAGCAGTACGCCAGCGCTTCGCCGGTCGCCCAGTCGAGCCCGATGCCGCTGTCGATCGCCTTGGCGCGGTTCTCGAGGAAGCGCTGGATCGTCCGGTGCACGCGGAAGCCGTCCGGCACCTTGGTGATCTTGCGGCCGATCTCCTTGAGGCGGTCGATCTCGACGCCGGTAACGCCGCGGCGCGCCTCCTCCTCCTGGTCGGCGGATTTGAAGCCTGCCCACTTGCCGTCGAGCCAGTCGGCCTTGTTCGGACGATAGGACGTACCGGCCTCGAACTCGGCGTCGAGACGGGCGCGCCAGTCGGCCTTGGCCTTCTCGACCTCGCCCTCGGTCATGACGCCTTCGGCGACCAGGCGCTTGGAGTAGATCTCCAGGGTCGACGCATGGGCGCCGATCTTCTTGTACATCACCGGCTGGGTGAAGGCCGGCTCGTCGCCCTCGTTGTGGCCATGCCTGCGATAGCAGAACATGTCGATCACGACCGGCTTGTGGAATTTCTGCCGGAACTCGATCGCGACCTTGGCCGCGAACACCACGGCTTCCGGATCGTCGCCGTTCACGTGGAAGATCGGCGCATCGATCATCTTGGCGACGTCGGACGGATAGGGCGACGACCGCGAATAGCGCGGATAGGTCGTGAAACCGATCTGGTTGTTGACGATGAAATGAATCGAGCCACCGGTCCGGTAGCCTTTCAGGTCGGACAGCGCGAAGCACTCCGCCACGACGCCTTGGCCGGCGAAGGCGGCATCGCCATGCATCAAGAGCGGCAGCACCGAGATGCGCATGTCCGGCGGATCGCCATGCTGGTCCTGCTTGGCGCGGACCTTGCCGAGCACGACGGGATCGACGATCTCCAGATGCGACGGATTGGCAGTCAGCGACAGATGGATGCGGTTGCCGTCGAACTCGCGGTCCGAGGAGGCGCCGAGGTGGTACTTGACGTCGCCGGAGCCTTCGACCGCGTCGGGATTGGCCGAGCCGCCCTTGAACTCGTGAAACAGCGCGCGGTGCGGCTTGCCCATCACCTGGGTCAGCACGTTGAGGCGGCCGCGATGCGGCATGCCCAGCACGATCTCCTTCACGCCGAGATTGCCGCCGCGCTTGATGATCTGCTCCAGCGCCGGAATCAGCGACTCGCCGCCGTCGAGGCCGAAGCGCTTGGTACCGGTGAACTTGACGTCGCAGAACTTCTCGAAGCCCTCGGCCTCGATCAGCTTGGTCAGGATGGCGCGACGGCCCTCGCGGGTGAACGAGATTTCCTTGTCCGGTCCCTCGATGCGCTCCTGAATCCAGGCCTTCTGCGCGGCGTTCGTGATGTGCATGAACTCGACGCCGAGCGTCTGGCAGTAGGTGCGCTCGCAGATCGCGACGATCTCACGCAGGCTGCCGTATTCGAGGCCGAGCACGTGATCGAGGAAGATCTTGCGGTCGTAGTCGGCCTCGGTGAAGCCGTAGGAGCGCGGATCGAGTTCCTCACGGTTGCGCGGCGCCTCGATGCCGAGGGGATCGAGCTTGGCGTGGAAGTGGCCGCGCATGCGGTAGGCGCGGATCAGCATCAACGCGCGGACAGAGTCGCGGGTGGCCTGATTGACGTCGGCCACCGACAGTTCGACGCCCTTCGTCTGGGCCTTGGCGGCGAGCTTCTCGCCGACCTTCTTTTCGACGACGGCCCAGTTGCCGTCCAGCGCCGAGGTCAAGTCGTCGCGGGGGGAGACCGGCCAGTTGCTGCGCGCCCAGGAGGGGCCCGACGCATTCTTCTGCACGTCGGCCGGCGCGTCCTTCAGGCTCTTGAAGAACTCCTGCCACTCCGGGTCGACCGAAGCGGGGTCCTTCTCGTAGCGGGCGTAGATCTCATCGATGTAGGTGGCATTGGTGCCCTGCAGAAAAGACGACAGGGCGAAGGCGGCGTTCGCATCTTGGCGAGACATGGTGGCGTCCTGGTAATTTCGATGCGCCCAATCAAAACGGCGCAATGCCTGACCCGCGGGGGACGCGGATCAGGCTCGGGTTAGGACCGTTTACCTTATTTATTGTAAATATTCGCGCCGAAAAGCACTAAGTCCTGAATCAGGATTTCAACTTTTCGACAAGCGTCTTGCCAAGCCGCGCCGGAGACGGAGAGACTGTAATACCAGCAGCTTCCATCGCAGCGGTCTTCGAGCCGGCATCGCCCTTGCCGCCCGAGATGATCGCGCCGGCATGGCCCATACGGCGGCCGGGAGGGGCGGTGACGCCGGCGATGAATCCGACCATCGGTTTCTTGCGGCCGCGCTTCGCCTCGTCCTTGATGAACTGCGCCGCGTCCTCCTCGGCCGAGCCGCCGATCTCACCGATCATGATGATCGAGGTCGTCTTGGGGTCGGCCAAGAACATCTCGAGCATGTCGATGAACTCGGTGCCCTTGACCGGGTCGCCGCCGATGCCGACCGCCGTGGTCTGGCCCAGGCCCTCGGACGTCGTCTGGAACACCGCTTCATAGGTCAGGGTGCCCGAGCGCGACACGATGCCGACCGAGCCGGGCTTGAAGATGTTAGCCGGCATGATGCCGATCTTGCACTCGCCGGCGGTCATGACGCCCGGGCAGTTCGGCCCGATCAGGCGCGACTTGGAGCCCTGCAGCGAGCGCTTTACCCGGACCATGTCGAGCACCGGGATGCCCTCGGTGATGCAGACGATCAGCGGGACCTCGGCGTCGATCGCCTCGCAGATCGCATCGGCTGCGCCCGGCGGCGGCACGTAGATCACCGAGGCGTCGGCGCCGGTGGCCTCGCGGGCCTCCTTGACGGTGTCGAACACCGGCAGGCCGAGATGGGTCGAGCCGCCTTTGCCCGGCGAGGTGCCGCCGACCATCTTGGTGCCGTAGGCGATCGCCGCCTCGGAGTGGAAGGTGCCGTTCTTGCCGGTGAAGCCCTGGCAGATGACCTTGGTGTTCTTGTCGATGAGGATGGACATCGTGCTTTCTCTAAAAGCGTTGCGGTGAGGAATGAGCGAGCGCCTGAAACGGCGCTCAGCCTCCCTTGACGGCCTTGACGATCTTCTGCGCGGCGTCGTCGAGATTGTCGGCGGGCAGCACGTTCAGACCGGACTCGCTGATGATCTTCTTGCCGAGATCGACATTGGTGCCCTCGAGGCGCACCACCAGCGGCACCTTCAGGCCCACTTCCTTGACCGCGGCCACGACGCCCTCGGCGATGACATCGCACTTCATGATGCCGCCGAAGATGTTGACCAGGATGCCCTTCACGTTCGGGTCGGCGGTGATGATCTTGAACGCCGCCGCGACCTTCTCCTTGCTGGCGCCGCCGCCGACGTCGAGGAAGTTGGCGGGCTCCATGCCGTACAGCTTGATGATGTCCATCGTCGCCATGGCGAGGCCGGCGCCGTTGACCATGCAGCCGATGGTGCCGTCGAGCGCGACGTAGTTGAGGTCGTACTTCGATGCCTCGATCTCCTTGGCGTCCTCCTCGGTCTCGTCGCGCAGCGCGACGACTTCCGGGTGCTTGAACAGCGCGTTGGAGTCGAACGAGACCTTGGCGTCGAGCACGCGCAGCTGGCCCTGCTTGGTGACGACCAGCGGGTTGATCTCGAGCATCGCCATGTCCTTGGCGACGAAGGCGTTGTAGAGCTGGGTGGTCAGCTTCTCGGCCTGCTTGGCGAGGTCGCCGGAGAGCTTCAGCGCCTTGGCGACGGCGCGGCCGTGATGGCCCATGACGCCGGTGGCCGGATCGACCGAGAAGGTGATGATCTTCTCAGGCGTGCTGTGGGCGACGTCCTCGATGTTGACGCCACCTTCGGTCGACACCACGAAGGCGACCTTCGAGGTCTCGCGGTCGACCAGCAGCGACAGATAGAATTCCTTGTCGATGTCCGAGCCGTCCTCGATGTAGAGGCGGTTGACCTGCTTGCCGTCCGGACCGGTCTGCACGGTCACCAGCGTGGCGCCCAGCATCTGCTTGGCGAACTCGTTGACCTCCTGGATCGACTTGGCGAGGCGGACGCCGCCCTTGTCGCCGGCAGAGGCCTCCTTGAACTTGCCCTTGCCGCGACCGCCGGCGTGGATCTGGCTCTTCACGACCCAGACCGGGCCACCTAGCGTCTTCGCCGCCGCATCCGCGTCCTCCGGACGGAGAACCGGCACGCCCTTGGAAATCGGCACGCCGAACTCGTGCAGCAGTGCCTTGGCCTGATATTCGTGAATGTTCATAAGCGCTTGCTCCCCGAACCCGCGATGGGGTGACGACCAGAATTGTTGTTAGGATGTCTGGTATACCATATACCAAACATCCTGCAACTCGATGTGGGCGAGACTACGCCCCGTGAATGACCCCTGATCAGCGGCCGAGCAGGTCGGGCGCGATCTTCTTGCAGGCGTCGACCAGGCCCTGGACGGCGGCGACCGACTTGTCGAACGCCTCGCGGTCCTTCCCGGCCAGCTCGATCTCGACGATGCGCTCGACACCCTTGGAGCCGATCACGACGGGCACGCCGACATACATGTCCTTGACGCCGAACTCGCCGTTGAGATGCGCCGCGCAGGGCAGCACGCGCTTCTTGTCGCGCAGATAGCTCTCGGCCATCGCGATCGCCGACGCCGCCGGGGCGTAGTAGGCGGAGCCCGTCTTGAGCAGGTTGACGATCTCGGCGCCGCCATTGCGGGTGCGGTCGACGATCTCGTCGATGCGCGCCTGCGAGGTCCAGCCCATCTTGACGAGATCCGGCAGCGGAATGCCGGCGACGGTCGAGTACTTGGTCAGCGGCACCATGGTGTCGCCATGGCCGCCGAGCACGAAGGCAGTGACGTCCTCGACCGAGACGTTGAACTCATCGGCCAGGAAGTAGCGGAAGCGCGCGGAGTCGAGCACGCCGGCCATGCCGACGACCTTCTTCGCCGGAAGGTTCGAGGCCTTCTGCAGCGCCCAGACCATCGCGTCGAGCGGATTGGTGATGCAGATGACGAACGCATCGGGGGCGTACTTCTTGATGCCGGCGCCGACCTGCTCCATCACCTTCAGGTTGATCGACAGCAGATCATCGCGGCTCATGCCCGGCTTGCGCGGCACGCCGGCGGTGACGATGCACACCTTGGCGTTGTCGAGCGCCTCGTAAGAGTTGGCGCCGGTGAAGTGCGCGTCGAAGCCATCGACCGGCGAGGACTGCGCGATGTCGAGCGCCTTGCCCTGCGGAACGCCTTCGGCAATGTCGAACATCACGACGTCGCCGAGCTCCTTGAGGCCGACGAGGTGAGCCAGCGTTCCGCCGATCTGACCGGAGCCAATCAAAGCAATCTTGTCGCGCGCCATGGCAAATTTTCCTTTGAACCCGAAGGGGTGAGGGAGGTTGAAAAGTCGAGTGGGTGGTTATCCCTTTCGCCCGGGCCGTTCAAGTCACGCTATGGCCAATTGGCGGGCGTGCCTTGATTTCGATCAGGACCGGGCGACGGCTGCTGATGATCCTTTCAGCATGATTGGCGTGGCCTTTTCGCGGCTGTGTGCCCGGCGGCAGGCGCTCGCCAAAACTCCGGTATTTGTCAGGTTTCGACCAACCCCGTGGAAGTCCCGGATGCCGCCGAGTCCTTCCGCCCGTGCGGCAGGGCCAGGTAGGAGTCCGAGCCCATCTCGATCAGGCGCGAGGTGGTCCGCTTGAACTCCATGGCCTCGATGCCCTCGGTCGCGACGTAGAGCGAAATCGGGTCGGCTTCGGCGGAGGCGATCAGCTTCACGGCGTTGTCGTAGAGCGTATCGATCAGGGTGATGAACCGCTTGGCGGCATTGCGCTCGGCCAGATCCATGACCGGAACGTGATCGATCAGGATCGTATGATAGTCGTGCGCGAGCCGCAGATAGTCCGAGGCTGCCAGCGGCTTCTCGCAGAGATCGGTAAAACCGAAGCGGGCGACGCCGTTGGCGGAGCACGGGACATGCAGGATACGCCCCTTGATCGTCATGTCGCGCGGCTTGCACTTGGCATGCCCCGTGAGCCGCGCCCAGGCCTTGTCGAGCGCCGCTCGCGCGTCGACGTCGGCCGGCACCAGCCACATCTTCACGCCGGCCAGCTTCTCCAGCCGGAAATCGGTGCGCGCATCCAGCCGCATCACGTCCATATGGTCGGCGATCTGCTTGATGAAGGGCAGGAACAGCGCGCGGTTGAGGCCGCCTTTGTAGAGGTCTTCGGGCGCGACGTTCGAGGTCGCCACCACCACGGTGCCGAGCTCGAACAGCCTGGCGAACAGACGCCCGAGGATCATCGCGTCGGCGATGTCGGTGACATGGAATTCGTCGAAGCAGAGCAGCCAGGCCTGATCGAAGATCGCCTGTGCCGTGAGCCCGATCACGTCGGCATCGGCAAGCTCGCCGCGCGCGATGTTCTGGCGGTAGCCGTAGATGCGCTCGTGCACCTCGGCCATGAATTCGTGAAAATGCGCGCGGCGCTTGTGCTCGACGGGACAGTTCTGGAAGAACAGGTCCATCAGCATGGTCTTGCCGCGCCCGACCTCGCCGTGGACATAGAGGCCGTTCGGCGGCTCGCTCTTGTCGGCAAAAAGGCGGCCGAACAAGCCTTGCTTGCGTGTCGGCTTGTAGGTCGAGAGGCGGCGCTCCAGCGCCGCCAGGGCGTCGGCGACCTCGGCCTGGGCGAGGTCGGCCTCGATCGCACCGGTATCGACCAAAGACTGATATTGCGCGCGGAACGCGTCTGACGGAGTGGACAGCATGAGCCCACTCTAGGTCACGAGACTTACGGAAAATGCAATCCGCAAATGGTGGAAGCCGCCATGCGTCGGAGCCGTGAGGTCGTGGTATATGGCACGCAAACGCCGCCGTGACCGTTAGTCCGGGGCTAACGACGTTAGTCTTCGCTCCTGGCCTCAGCGAGCGGCTGGCTTGAACGACCGCGCTCCAGACCTCACCCCGGGGAAAGGTCGTAGGCGTCCTCGACCACGTAGGGGCCACCGCCGGTCGAGGCGCGCGACGAGAACAGCACGAAGCGCTCGGCCGTGAACACGCGGCTCGGGAAATAGCCGCGGACGGAGAGATAGTCGGCAACGTCCTGGCTCGACGCATCGTGCAGCCGCGCCAGCGTGACGTGGGGCACGAATTTGCGACCTTCCGGATCGAGCCCGATCCGCTGCATGAGCCGCTCGAGCTCGGCCTGCAGCTCGATCAGGGGGCGGCTCGGCGCGACGTTGGCAACGACGGCGCGCGGCTTGCGGCCGCCGAAGCTGGAGAGACCCTGCACCGTCACTTCGAACGGCTTGCGGTTCACCCGCCACAGCATCGAGGCGATCTCGTTGGCGGAGGCGCCGTCGATGTCACCGATGAAGCGCAACGTCACATGGTAATTTTCGGGATCGATCCAGCGGGCGCCTGGGAGGCCACCCCGCAAACCGGAAAGCGTGTGGCCAACCTCGGCCGGGATTTCCAGTCCAGTAAACAGACGCGGCATCGTTTCAGGACTCCCGATGCTGGAGGCTGATCTCGAAAATTGACGAGATCATGCCTTCGAGAAATGATCGACGACGAATCGCCAATGCATCATTCCTACCGAACTTATATGACTCCGCGACGGAAGGCGGGTTAACGCCGGTAAAAGCTGCGGAAAACCCGGCCCTTAAGGTTATCGCAAATGATCGACGCGGCGCTTCGTTCCGTCATTGCCCACGAAGTGGACGCAGGAATGCTTCCGCCGTAGGCAACATCCGGGACACGATGATGTCGACGCCCGCCGCAGTGGGGTGGATGCCATCGGCCTGGTTCAGCTTGGCGTCGGCGGCGACGCCATCGAGGAAGAATGGGTACAGCGGCACGTCGAACTGCTTGGCGAGATCGGGATAGATCGCGTTGAATTTCGCGGCATAGTCGCTGCCGTAGTTCGGCGGCGCCAGCATGCCGCACAGCATGACGGCGATGCCCCGCGCCTTCAGCCGGGTCACGATCTCGGTCAAGGCCTTGCGCGTCACCGCGGGATCGATGCCGCGCAGCGCATCGTTGGCGCCGAGCTCGACGATGACGGCCTCGGTCCCGTCAGGCACCGACCAGTCGAGCCGATCGCGGCCGCCGGACGAAGTATCCCCGGATACGCCGGCATTGGTGAGGTCGATCGGCAGGCCCTGGGCCTGCAACGCCTTCTGCAGCTTGGCTGGAAACGCATCCGAGGCGGACAGGCCAAGACCCGCGCTCAAGGAATCGCCGAGCACGACCAGCTTGATCGGCTTGACGTCGTCAGCGCCCGCAAACGCGGGCCCGACTGTCATCAAGGCGAGCATCAACACGAGTATGTGCACGAAGATATGTCCGCGCCTCTCGACCCGGCTTGCGGAGTTGCCATATGACCGAGCCATGGACAGTCTCATCGAAACCTCGCGTTTGGCCGGCCTTGCGCCGGACACCATTACCATCTCCAACGTCAACCTCTCGCTCGGCACCGGAGCGGCACGTGTTCATATCCTCAAGGACATCAGCCTGCGGGTGGGACAGGGCGAGACGATCGGCCTGATCGGCCCCTCGGGATCGGGGAAGTCCACGCTGCTGATGGTGATGGCGGGGTTGGAACGTCCTGACAGTGGTGAGGTGGTGGTCGGCGGCACCGCTTTCAATGCCCTGGACGAGGACGCCCTGGCCCGGTTCCGGGGTCGCCAGGTCGGCATCGTCTTCCAGTCCTTCCACCTGATCCCGACCATGACCGCGCTGGAGAATGTGGCAGTGCCGCTCGAGCTGGCCGGCCATGCCGGCGCCGCGGAGCGTGCCGCCCGCGAGCTCGAGCAGGTCGGGCTCGGCCACCGTCTGCATCACTATCCGACGCAGCTCTCCGGCGGTGAGCAGCAGCGCGTGGCATTGGCCCGCGCTCTCGCTCCCGACCCCGCAATTCTCGTGGCCGACGAGCCGACCGGCAATCTCGACGAGACCACCGGCCAGCAGATCGTCGACCTGCTGTTCACCAAGCATGCCGAGCGCGGCATGACGCTGGTGCTGGTGACCCATGACAGCGGCCTCGCGCATCGGTGCGACCGGGTGGTGCGGCTGCGCTCGGGACGGATCGAAGCCGAGAGCGACGCACACGAGCAAGCCGACGCATGAGCACGGTGTCCGAACCGATCGCGGGCGGCCGCATGGCCGCGTTGCCGGTGCGCTACGCGCTGCGCGAGCTGCGCGGCGGCTTGCGCGGCTTCTACGTCTTCATCGCCTGCATCGCGCTCGGCGTGCTCGCCATCGCCGGTGTCGGCTCGGTGGCGGCCAGCCTCAATGACGGGCTGGTCCGCGAGGGCCGGACCTTGCTCGGCGGCGACGTCGCTTTCTCGCTGTTTCAGCGCGAGGCCAAGCCCGAGGAGATCGCCTTCCTGCGGACGCGCGGCCAGGTCTCGCTGGCGGCAACCTTGCGGGCGATGGTGCGCGCCGGTGACGCCAAGCTGGCCTTGGTCGAGCTCAAGGCGGTCGACGGCGCCTATCCGCTGCTGGGCAAGGCCGAGCTGCAGCCCGACCTGCCGCTACCGGACATTCTCGCCGAACGCGACGGCGTGTTCGGCGCGGCGGCCGATCCGGCACTGCTGGCGCGGCTCGACCTCAAGGTCGGCGACACCGTCAGCATCGACACCGTCCGCTTCCAGATCCGCAGCGCGCTCCAGGCCGAGCCGGACAAATTGTCCGGCGGCATCGGCCTTGGGCCGCGTTTCCTGATCAGCGAGGCCGGCCTGCGCGCCACGTCGCTGCTGCAGCCGGGCAGCCTGGTGCGCTGGACCTACCGGGTCCGGCTGCCCGACAATGCCAAGGACGACCACGCCGCAGCGTCCTTCATCGCCGACACCCGCCTGACCTTGCCGTCGGCCGGGTGGGAGATCCGCAGCCGCAGCAATGCCTCGCCGCAGCTTGAGCGGACGATCGGCCGCTTCACCCAGTTCCTCACCCTGGTCGGTCTCGCCGCGCTGCTGGTCGGCGGCGTCGGCGTCGCCAACGCGGTCAAGAGCCATGTCGACCGCCGCACCGAGGTGATCGCGGCGTTCAAGGCCCTCGGCGCCACCAGCCGCGACGTGTTCGGCATCTACCTCGTGCAGGTGATGGTGCTCGCCACGATCGGTTCGATCATCGGCCTCTGCGCCGGCGCGGCCCTGCCCTTTGCCATCGTCGGGCTGTTCGGCAACATCCTGCCGCTGCCCGTGATCCCGGCTATTCATTCCGACGAGCTGGCGCTCTCCTTCGTCTATGGCCTGCTCACCGCACTGGCGTTCGGTCTGTGGCCGCTCGGGCGCGTACGCGACGTGCCGGTGGCGGCGTTGTTCCGCGAGGCGATCATCGCCGAATGGCACCGGCCGCGCTGGAGCTATCTGGTGCTGATCGCAGGCACCGTCGCGCTGCTGATCGCGGTCGTGATCGGCCTGTCCTACGACAAGCGCATCGCCGCGGTGTTCGTCGTCGCCGCCGCGCTGGTGTTCGTGCTGTTGCGCGGCATTGCCGCCGCGGTGATGGCAATTGCGCGCGCCCTGCCGCGCAGTCGCTTCCCGATGCTGCGGCTGGCGGTCAGCAACATCTACCGCCCGGGCGCGCTGACACCGTCCGTGGTGCTGTCGCTCGGACTGGGCCTCGCGGTGCTGGTCACGATCACCCAGATCGACGGCAATCTGCGGCGGCAATTTCTGGCGCAACTGCCGGAGCAGGCGCCGTCGTTTTTCTTCATCGACGTCCCCTCCGGCGAGGCCGACCGCTTCCGCGGCTTCCTCAAGGACCTCGCCCCTCAATCCGCTGTCGAAGACGTGCCGATGCTGCGCGGGCGCATCGTCTCCGCCCGCGGCGTCCGCGCCGAGGACCTCAAGGCGACGACGGACACCGAATGGGTGCTGCAGAGCGATCGCGGCCTGACCTATACCGCCGAGATTCCCAAGGGCTCGAAGGTGGTCGAGGGCAAGTGGTGGAGCGAGACCTACAGCGGACCGCCGCTGGTCTCGATCGAGAAGCGCATCGCCGACGGCCTCGGCCTCAAGCTCGGTGACGACATCGTCGTCAACGTGCTCGGACGCGATATCACGGCGCGGATCGGCAACATGCGCACCATCGACTGGCAGGGGCTCGGCATCAACTTCGTGCTGGTGTTCTCCCCGAATGCCTTCAAGGGCGCGCCGCACACCCATGTCGCGACCCTGACCGAAGCGCGCTCCGATGCCGCCGAGGATGCCCGTGTCATCCGCAAGGTGGCCGACGCCTTCCCGATGGTGACCAGCGTGCGGGTCCGAGAGGTGATGGAGACCGTGGGCTCGGTGGTCTCCAACCTCGCGCTCGCCATCCGCGGCGCCAGCGCGGTGACCTTGATCTCGGCCATCCTGGTGCTCGGCGGCGCGCTGGCCGCCGGCCACCGCCACCGGGTCTACGACGCGGTCATCCTGAAGACCCTGGGCGCGACGCGGCTGCGGCTGCTCGGCGCCTACGCGCTCGAATATCTGATGATCGGGTTTGCCACCGCCGCGTTCGGCGTCATCGCCGGCTCGGTCTCCGCTTGGCTGATCGTGACCCGGCTGATGACCTTGAGCTTCGCCTGGCAGGCGGGCAGCGCCGCGCTGGTCGTCTTGGCGGCGCTGATCGTGACCGTCGGCCTCGGACTGGCCGGCACCCTGCTCGCGCTGAACCAGAAGCCGGCGACGGTTCTTCGGAATCTCTAGCGGCTTGATCGAGCGGCTTGCGCGCTCATGCCGCACGGTTAACGCGATTTATACGGCTGGGACGCGTTCGGAGCGACATTCAGCCGCGCGTGGAAGCTTGCGGCGGATATGCTAGTTTCCCATCTAGGGAATGGGCTCAGAGACCTGCCAAAGATGGCGAATTTGCCGATGACGCAAATTTAATATCGATGGCAGCGGGTATGAGATAGGGTTTTTCGAGAACCGGCTGAAGGTCCTGCCAGGATCGGGCTGCCGGGCAACCAACGGGAATTCGACCATGTCGGACCTCAACCGCAACTATGCTTCACCCTTTGGCCGGGTGGCCGGGCGCGCCGATGCCGCGACCGTCGACGCCGGTCTGCGCGCCTACATGCTGCGCATCTACAATTACATGAGCATCGGCCTGGCCATTACCGGCCTCGCGGCGCTCGGCGTCTACATGGCGTCGGTGACCGGCGATCCGGCGGCCGGCGTGTTCAAGTTCGGCAACGCCTATCTGACGCAGTTCGGCTACGCGATGTTCGTGAGCCCGCTGAAGTGGCTGTTCATCCTGGCCCCTCTGGTCATGGTGTTCGCGATCTCGGCCGGCATCAACCGCCTCGCGCCGTCGACCGCGCAACTCCTGTTCTGGGTGTTTTCGGCCTTGATGGGCATCTCGCTGTCGTCGATCTTTCTGGTGTACACCCACACCTCGATCGTGCGGGTGTTCTTCATCACCGCGGCGACGTTCGGCGCGCTGAGCCTCTACGGCTACACGACCAAGCGTGACATGACGGGCATGGGCTCGTTCCTGTTCATGGGCCTGATCGGCATCGTGCTGGCGAGCCTGGTGAACCTGTTCCTGGCGAGCTCGATGCTGCAGTTCATCGTCTCGGTGATCGGCGTGTTCGTGTTCGCCGGCCTGACCGCCTGGGATACGCAGCGCCTGAAGAACGAGTACATCTACGGCTACGCCTCCGCGGGCGGCGACATCGCCGAGCGCGCAGCGATCACCGGCGCGCTGTCACTGTACCTGAACTTCATCAACCTGTTCACGCTGCTGCTGCAGCTGCTCGGACAGCGCGACTGATCCAACCGCTCGAACGAGCGACCTTCGAAGCCCCGGCCTCACCGCCGGGGCTTTTCGTTTGCACAAACCCCGATTGCGACCGGCGCAAAGCCGCAGCGGCAGCCATGCCGCGAGGCCGGATTGATCGCCGCGTCCGCATGGGTATGCTTGCACCCCATGTCGAACATCGAAATCCGGCCCACCCAGGAGGCCGACCTCCCGGCCATCACCGCCATCTACGGCCAGGCCGTCCGCGAGGGCACGGCCACCTTCGAGCTCGACCCTCCGGATCTGGCGGAGATGACGCGCCGCTTCCGGGCGCTCCGCGACGGCGGCTTCCCCTATTTCGCCGCCCTGCTGGACGGAGAGGTGGTAGGCTATGCCTATGCCGGGCCCTACCGGCCTCGCCCTGCCTATCGCTTCACGGTGGAGAACTCGGTCTATCTCGCTCCCGCCAGCCAGCGTCGCGGCATCGGGATGCGACTGATGCGGCAGCTGATCGACGCCTGTGAGGAGGGAGGCTTTCGCCAGATGATCGCCGTCATCGGCGACTCCGCCAATGCCGGCTCGGTCGGGCTGCATACCGCCTGCGGCTTCCAGATGATCGGCACCCACCCGAGCGTCGGCCTGAAATTCGGCCGCTGGCTCGATACTGTGATGATGCAGCGCCCGCTCGGGGCCGGGAGCAGCGACGTCCCCGCGTAAGCGACGCCGGTCGAAATGTCGTGATCACCCGGCGGGTCGGATCAGACCAGCGCCGGCTTCGGCGCGATCGCCAGCAACACGCGCTCAAGCTCGTGGCCGCGGCGCAGGATCAGCCCGGTGGCCGAGATCACGCTGTACATGCCCTGCTTGCGTGCGAGACGCGGATCCTTCTCGATGCGGTAGATCGGCACCTCGGACGCCCGGCGAAACACGGAGAAGACGGCCCGGTCACGCAGGAAGTCGATCGAATAGTCGCGCCACTCACCGTCGGCGACCATGCGACCGTAGAGGTTCAGGATGCGGTTCAGCTCCAGGCGGTCGAACGTCACCCGGTTCGGCGCTGCGGCCGCACTGCGCGCCGCCGCGCGGTTCTCGCTGGGGTCGGCGTCCTCCGGCGTGAGGTTCATTGGCGTCCTCCTGTCATCTGTGTGACATGATCGCGCCATCCGGCAGAAGCCGCAAGGGGCCGTTTTCGTTGTCGAAGTTCGACCGAGCCTGCGAGGTCATCAGTTCCGCGAACACGCAAGCGTCACGGGATCGTTAGCGGAATCATAATCGCGCCGTCTTTCCGCCCACCGACCGCCCCCGACCTTCGGCATAAGATTCGTGTGCGTTGGCCCGGTCCTTTCGGTTCCGGATTCCTCAGCCCCCAGCCCCCCGGGGTCGTCAGGATCGGGTCTATTCACAAGTAAGGCAAAGGGCCAACGCAAGTTGGTCCTTTTGCTTTTCTGGCGTGAGCTGCCGGAAGATGTCGCGGCGCGCCGTCGCACGGACGTGACGCGCCTCACGCAGGTCAGCGAAAACGAAGATCGGGACGACGGAAGATCAGCGCTCGGGACCACGCGCCGTTGCTGAAGCCCGTCCGCCCAACGGCAACTCGGAAAAGGCGGCGCCGAGCATCGGCCCAGGGCGGTCGCGACTGCCGTCCTGCACATAGACGACGGTGCCATCGACGCCCTCGCGGGCGATCTTCTCCAGCGGCACGCTCCAGCTGACCGGCGACCCGTTCCAGTCACCCAGCTTCTGGAGACCGCGAACGACGTTGTAATAGGTCAGGTCGCGGCCGCTGTTCTCGCCGCGCCCGACCGAGATCGGGACCACCCGCGAGATCGAGCAGACCCAGACCTCGCCGTGCCGGCGCGGCGCATGCTCGCTGGCCGCGGCGACCGAGACGGCGAGCTCCTGGCCGTCGACCGACAGCCTCACCGGCACCGACATCACCGCGCCGCCCTGGACGGTTTCCTCGATCGCGCCTTCGATCGCCTCGCGGTCGCTGCCGATCACATGCACCGAGCCGTTGATCACCGCCTGCGGCGTATAGACCTCGCGGTCCCCGCGCGCACGAGAATAGGCCCGCTGCCGGGCCGTGAAGCGGGAGTCGGCCAGCGTGTCCTTCCAGCCGAGATAGTCCCAGTAGTCGATCGGCAGCGACAACGCGATGACCGAAGGATCTCTGGCGAGCTCGCCGAGGATCTTGTCAGCCGGCGGGCAGGACGAACAGCCTTGAGAGGTGAAGAGTTCGATCACCGCACGGGGATCGGATGCGGCTGGCCGGACGAAAGCGATGACCGCACAGACACTCAGCGCTGCGCGCGACCACCACGACATCTGTCCACTCATCGCCACTGTCCCGTCTGGACCACCGTCCGCTGCGCCCTGCGCATCACTGCATCCGCGATGCCGTCCTCGTAGTTAACAAACCGAAAATGCAAAGGAGGCGGCCTTTGTCATAGGCCGCCTCCTTCATCACCCGCTACTCACTTCAGAGTGAGCCAAACTGTCGCATCGCGCTTTGGTTAAGCGGCGAGCTTGCGCAGCACGTAGTGCAGGATGCCGCCGTTGCGGTAGTAGTCGAGCTCGTCGAGCGTATCGATCCGGCAGAGCAGCGGCACCTGTTGCGCCGCACCGTCGGCCGAGACGATCTCGGCGGTCAGGGTTTGGCGCGGCTTCAGGTCGCCCTGCAGGCCCTTGATGGTAACCTTCTCGTCGCCCTTGAGGCCGAGCGAGGACCAGGACGTGCCTTCCTGGAAGGTGAGCGGCAGCACGCCCATACCGACCAGGTTGGAGCGATGGATGCGCTCGAAGCTCTGGCAGATCACGGCGCGGACGCCGAGCAGCCGGGTACCTTTGGCGGCCCAGTCGCGCGATGAGCCGTTGCCGTATTCGGCGCCGGCGAACACCACCAGCGGCACACCCTCTTCCTGATACTTCATCGCGGCGTCGTAGATCGACATCTGCTCGCCGTCGGGCCAGTGCTTGGTCAGACCGCCCTCTGGGATGTTGCCGTCGGCGCCCTTGAGCATGAAGTTCTTGATGCGGATGTTGGCGAAGGTGCCGCGCATCATGATCTCGTGATTGCCGCGGCGGGTGCCGTACTGGTTGAAGTCGGCCGGGCGAACCTGGTGCTCGCTGAGGAACTTGCCGGCGGGCGAGGTCAGCTTGATCGAACCGGCCGGCGAGATGTGGTCGGTCGTGATCTTGTCGCCGAACAGCGCCAGCACGCGGGCCTCGACGATGTCCTTGATCGGCTCCGGCTCCTTCTTCATGCCTTCGAAATACGGCGGGTTCTGCACGTAGGTCGACGACATGTTCCAGCGATAGGTTTCGCTCTCGACGGTCTTGATCTTGCGCCAGTTGGTGTCGCCCTTGAACACGTCGGCATAGCGCTTCTTGAAGATCGACGCCTTGACGAACTTCTTGACGAAGTCGTTGACCTCCTTCGTCGTCGGCCAGATGTCCTTCAGGTAGACCGGCTTCTTGTCCTTGCCGATACCGATCGGCTCGACGGCGAGGTCCTTGGTCACAGTGCCGGCGAGCGCATAGGCGACGACCAGCGGCGGCGAGGCCAGGTAGTTGGCCTGCACGTCCGGCGAGACGCGGCCTTCGAAGTTGCGGTTGCCCGACAGCACCGCCGCCGCGACGACGCCATTGTCGTTGATCGACTTCGAGATCTCTTCCGGCAGCGGGCCTGAGTTGCCGATGCAGGTGGTGCAGCCGAAGCCGACCAGGTTGAAGCCGACCTTGTCGAGATCCTTCTGCAGGCCGGAGTTCGCGAGGTATTCAGCAACCACCTGACTGCCCGGGGCGAGCGAGGTCTTCACCCACGGCTTGGCCTTGAGGCCCTTGGCGGCGGCGTTGCGGGCCAAGAGGCCGGCGCCGATCAGCACGCTCGGGTTCGAGGTGTTGGTGCAGGAGGTGATGGCGGCGATGACGACGTCGCCATGGCCGATATCGAAGTCTTTGCCCTCGACCGGGAAGCGCTGCTCGGCCGCATCGGGCTTCTTGTACTCGCCGGCCAGCGCGGTCGCGAAGCCTTCGGCGACTGCGGGGAGCGCGATGCGGCCCTCGGGACGCTTCGGACCGGCCATCGACGGCACGACGTCGGCGAGATCGAGGGTCAGCGTCTGTGTGAACACCGGGTCGGCCGACTTGGCGGTGCGGAACAGGCCCTGCGCCTTGGCATAGGCCTCGACCAGCGCGACGCGCGGCGCCTTGCGGCCGGAGGTCTTGAGATAATCGATCGTCGCGGTGTCGACCGGGAAGAAGCCGCAGGTCGCGCCGTATTCTGGAGCCATGTTGGCGATGGTCGACTTGTCGGCGACCGAGAGATGGTCGAGGCCGGGGCCGAAGAACTCGACGAACTTGCCGACCACGCCGAGCTTGCGCAGCATCTGGGTGACGGTCAGCACGAGGTCGGTCGCGGTGACGCCTTCCTTCAGCGCGCCGGTCAGCTTGAAGCCGACGACGTCGGGCAGCAGCATCGACAGCGGCTGGCCGAGCATGCAGGCCTCGGCCTCGATGCCGCCGACGCCCCAGCCGAGCACGGCCAGACCGTTGACCATGGTGGTGTGCGAATCGGTGCCGACCAGCGAATCCGGATAGGCGACCTCGAAGGTGCCCTTGGTGCGGCCGATCGTCATCTTCTCCTTCTTGGTCCAGACCGTCTGCGCCAGATACTCGAGATTGACCTGGTGGCAGATGCCGGTGCCGGGCGGCACGACGGAGAAGTTCGAGAAGGCCTTCTGGCCCCACTTCAGGAATTCGTAGCGCTCCTGGTTCTGCTTGTACTCCTCGGCGACGTTCTTGCCGAACGCCTTGTTGTCACCGAAGTAGTTCACGATCACCGAATGGTCGATGACGAGATCGACCGGCACCAGCGGGTTGATCTTCTCGGCATCGCCGCCGAGCGCCTGCATCGCGTTGCGCATCGCCGCGAGGTCGACGACAGCCGGGACGCCGGTGAAATCCTGCATCAGCACGCGCGCCGGGCGGAAGGCGATCTCGTGCTCCAGCGACTTCTTGCGCAGCCATTTCGACACCGCGACGATGTCGTCCTTGGTGACGGTACGGCCATCCTCGTTGCGCAGCAGATTCTCGAGCAGCACCTTCATCGAGTACGGCAGCTTCGAGATGTCCTTGAGACCGTTCTTCTCGGCTGTGGGCAAGCTGTAATAGATGTAGCTCTTCGTTCCGACCTTGAGGGTCTTGCGACACTTGAAGCTGTCGAGCGAGGTCATGCGTGGAAATCCCAATTGATCTGCATACCCGGAGGGGGTATTTAAGAACCGTCAGCGCGAGGCGCCGGATGGCTTGCAGCGGACGATTGTGTGCTGCATCAAGGTCGGGCTTATAGAAGCTTTCTAACTGCGCCGCCACAGAGACAAGCAAGTCCCGACGTGGCATCACCCACAAATTCTCACGCGCTAGCCATCAATTTCGTAAGGGCGCTCACGACAGGCCATGCAGGCGACTTCAACACTGTCTCCGAAGCTGTTCGGCCGCGACGTCAGATGCGTGCGCGGCGGCCGCGAGGTGTTCGCAGGACTGGCCTTCGAAGCAGTCGCGGGCGAGGCGCTGGCAGTGACCGGACACAATGGTGCGGGCAAGACATCGCTGCTGCGGCTGATTGCCGGCCTGCTGCTCCCGGCGGGCGGCTCCATCGCCATCGAGGGCGGTGAGAGCGAGCTGACGGTGCCCGAGCAGGCGCATTATCTCGGCCACCGCGACGCGCTGAAGCCGGCGCTCAGCGTGCGCGAAAACCTGACCTTCTGGGCCGAATTCCTCGGCGGCGGGGTCACGCGGCCGATCTCCGACTGCCTCGCGGCCGTCGGCATCGCCCACGCCATTGACCTGCCCGCCGCCTATCTGTCGGCCGGCCAGCGCCGCCGTCTGTCGCTGGCCCGCCTGCTCGCGGTGCCCCGCCTGCTGTGGCTGCTCGATGAACCCACCGCGGCGCTCGACGTCGCTGGACAGGCGATGTTCGCGGGGCTGATGCGGGAGCATCTCGCCGGGGGTGGGCTGATCGTCGCGGCGACGCACGGCCCGCTCGGCATCGACACGCGCGAGTTGCGGATCGGAACGATCGGATGATGCCCCCCTTCTTCACGACGCCCGCCGGCCCCTCCATTCCCTCCCCCCTTGTGGGGGAGGGTCAGGGAGGGGGGTGCCACACGACGTGGCCTATCGAACTGAGCGCACCCCCATCGCTCCATATCCCATCCTATCGATGCTCGCCCCCCTCCCCCTTGCAGGGAGGGGTCGGGGGTGGGGGTCCCCACGGGCGGTCTCGCCCGGAGCCACCCCCCTCCCCAGCCCTCCCCCACAAGGGGGGAGGGAGCGAAGTGTGCCGGCGGTCGGAGCACGGCTCACTCCCGCGCAATGCGCCATCAGCGCAGGCCCTCCCCGCATGACCGCGCTCGGTGCCCTCATCCGCCGCGACATCAAGATCGCGCTGCGCATCGGCGGCGGCGCGTTGATCGGCGTGCTGTTCTTTCTCACCGTCGTGGTGCTGATGCCGTTCGCGGTAGGGCCCGACCTGGCGCTGCTGACCCGGCTCGGCCCCGCCATCCTCTGGCTCGGTGCCCTGCTCTCCAGCCTGCTCACCCTGGACCGGCTGTTCACCGCCGACCACGAGGACGGCTCGCTCGACCTGGTCGTGATGAGCCGGACACCGCTGGAGCTGGCCTGCGCCGCCAAGGCGCTGGCGCACTGGCTCGCCGCCGGCCTGCCGCTGGTGATCGCGACGCCCGTGCTCGGCCTGCTGCTCAACCTCGACGCCACGGCGACTGGCGCCGTCGCGCTGACGTTATTGGCGGGCACGCCTGCCCTGACCTTCATCGGCATGATCGGTGCCGCGCTGGCGGTGACCATGCACCGTGGCGGGCTGCTGCTGGCGGTCTTGGTGCTGCCACTTTCGATCCCCGTGCTGATCTTCGGCGTCGCGGCGTCGCAGGCGGCCATCGTCGGCCCGCTGCCGTTCGGGGCGCCGTTCTCGATCCTGTGCGCATTGTCGCTGGTGAGTTTCGTGATCGGCCCGTTCGCCGCTGCGACAAGCTTGCGGAACGGGCTGGATTGACCCACCGCCCGCCGGGGTTTGACCATGATCAACTCTTACCTAGCGACGCCGTGCTGATTGCCTGCAACCGCGTCCGCCTTTAACAAGGGTCTCATGTCGCTGATCGACCTCGCCAATCCCACCCGGTTCCTTGCGCTGGCGGCGCGGCTGCTGCCGTGGCTGGCGCTGGTCACGGCCGCGCTGCTGGCTGCCGGCCTGTACCTCTCCGCAGTGGCGCCCGACGACTATCAGCAGGGCGCGACCGTCAAGATCATGTTCATCCACGTGCCCAATGCCTGGCTGTCGATGTTCGTCTGGAGTATCATGAGCATCGCCTCGCTCGGCACCCTGGTGTGGCGGCATCCCCTGGCCGACGTCGCCGCCAAGGCCGCCGCCCCGATCGGCGCCAGCTTCACGTTCCTCGCGCTCCTCACCGGGTCGCTGTGGGGCCGGCCGATGTGGGGCACCTATTGGGAATGGGACGCGCGGCTGACCTCGGTGCTGATCCTGTTCCTGATGTATCTCGGCCTGATGGCGCTGTGGCGCGCGGTCGAGGATCCCACGCGCGCGGCACGCGCCGCCGCGGTGCTGACGCTGGTCGGCGCGATCAATCTGCCGATCATCAAGTTCTCGGTCGACTGGTGGAACACGCTGCATCAACCGGCGTCGGTGATGCGGATGGGCGGTCCGGCGCTCGACAAGGCCTTCCTGATCCCGCTGCTGGTGATGGCCGTCGGCTTCACCTTCCTGTTCGTGACGCTGCACGTCGCCGCGATGCGCAACGAGATCCTGCGCCGGCGTGTCCGCAGCCTGCAGATGATGCAGGCCCGCGCCTACACGGCGGCTGCGCCGGCCGCCGATGCCGCAGGCCGGATCGCGGGAGCGGCTTGACATGGACCTTGGCCCCTATACCTCCTTCATCGCCACCTCCTATCTTGCCGCGGCGCTGGTCGTGATGCTGCTGATCGGCTGGATCGTCATCGACTACCGCACTCAGAAGGCGCGCTTGCGCGCGCTCGAGGACAGCGGCATCAGCCGCCGTTCCGGCCGCGCCGCGACGGATATCCAATGACCGAACAGGCTGCGACAGAGCCGGCGCCGCGGCGCCGCTCATTCCTCATGCTGCTGCCGCTGGCGGTGTTCCTCGGGCTGGCGGCGCTGTTCTGGTCGCGCCTCGGCAACGGCGATCCGTCGCAGATTCCCTCCGCGCTGATCGGCCGCCCTGCGCCGGCCACACCGCTGCCGGCGCTGCCAGAGCTGGCGAAGGACGGCACGCCGGTGCCGGGCCTCGACCCGGCTGCGCTCAAGGGCAAGGTCAGCATCGTCAACGTCTGGGCATCGTGGTGCGTGCCCTGCCACGACGAGGCGCCGCTGCTGGTCGAACTGGGCCGCGACAAGCGCTTCCAGATCATCGGCATCAACTACAAGGACGGCGCCGACAACGCCCGCCGCTTCCTCGGCCGCTACGGCAACCCTTACGACGTCGTCGGCGTCGACGGCAACGGCCGCGCCGGCATCGAATGGGGCGTCTACGGCGTGCCCGAGACCTTTGTCGTCGGCCGCGAAGGCACCATCGTCTACAAGCTGGTCGGCCCGATCACGGCGCAGAACATCGACGCCGTGCTGAAGCCGGAAATCGAGAAGGCGCTGAAGGCAGGGAGTTAGTTCGCGGTCGGCAAGTCGTTAGTTTCTCGTCGTTGCAAGTGGACGTGACTGCCGAGCTCGCGCAACGACCCACGGTGTCGTCCCGGCCTTGAGCCGGGACCCATACTCCGCGGCCGTCGTGGTGGGCAAGATGTTAACGACGCGCCTGCCCCAAACTCAAGCCTGTGGTTCTGGGTCCCGGCTCAAGGCCGGGACGACAGCAGAGTTTGCCGCAACTACCCCTTGCTCACATCCCCTTCCGCGGCGTCGCTGGCTTCCAACGAGGCCGGGTCGAGGTGGTAGCGCTTGATCAGCGGCATCTGGGCGATGGCGAAGATCATGGTCAGCGGCACCACGCCGAACGCCTTGAAGCCGACCCAGAAATCGGTGCTCTGCGTGCGCCAGATAATCTCGTTCAGCACCGCCATCGCGGCGAAGAACAGCGCCCAGCGAAACGTCAGGATGCGCCAGCCCGCGGGCGTCAGATTGAACATCTGATCGAACATGATCGCGATGAAGGAGCGATTGAACAAGAGCCCGCCACCGAGCACGGCCGCGAACAGCCCGTAGATGATGGTCGGCTTGACCTTGATGAAGGTCTCGTCGTGCAGCACCAGGGTCAGCGTGCCGAACACGATGACGACGACGGCGGTCACCAGCGCCATCAGCGGGACGTGCCGCGTCACCACGTAGGACGCGATCAGCGCGGCAATGATCGCGACCATGAACGCGCCGGTCGCCGCGAACAGGTTGAACTTGGCATTGACCACGAAGAAGATGATCAGCGGACCGAGCTCGGTCGCGAGCTTGAACAGCGGGTGCGGCTGGGTCTTGTCCATTCCATATCCTGTTGGCTGCAGCCACGGCAGCGGTTGATCCGGTCGTCTCGATCTGGCGGTGGGCCGGAGCCCGGGCGTGGCGACGTCAATCCTCGATGCCGGCGATCGCCCGCGCAAAATCTCTCGCGGCGAACGGTGAGAGATCCTCGACCCCCTCGCCGACGCCGATGAAGTGCACCGGCAGCTTGAACTTCTCCGACAGCGCCACGAGGATGCCGCCGCGCGCCGTGCCGTCGAGCTTGGTCATCACGAGGCCTGTGACGCCTGCCGTACGATGAAACGCCTCGACCTGCGACAGCGCATTTTGTCCCACCGTCGCGTCGAGCACGAGCAGCACCGCATGCGGCGCCGAGGTGTCGACCTTGCGAATGACACGCACCACCTTCTCGAGCTCGTTCATCAGCTCGGCCTTGTTCTGCAGCCGGCCGGCGGTGTCGATCAGCAGGATGTCGCGGCCCTGCTCCTTGGCCGCGGTGATGGCGTTGAACGCCAGGCTCGCGGAATCAGAGCCTTGCGCGCCGGCGACGACCGGCGCTCTGGTGCGCTCGCCCCACACCTTGAGCTGCTCGATCGCGGCGGCGCGGAAGGTATCGCCCGCGGCCAGCATCACCTGCTTGCCTTCGGAGGCAAATTTCTGCGCCAGCTTGCCGATCGTGGTCGTCTTGCCGGAGCCGTTGACGCCGACGACGAGAATGACGAACGGCTTGTGGCCAGCGTCGATCGTGAGCGGCTTCGCCACCGGCGACAGCACCTTCTCGACCTCGGTCGCGACCACCGCCTTGACCTCGTCGGCACTGATCGCCTTGTCGTAGCGGCCGTGGCCTACGGCTTCGGCGATCCGCGCCGCCACCTGGGTGCCGAGATCGGCGCGCAGCAGCACGTCCTCGATGTCGTCGAGCATCGCGCGGTCGAGCTTGCGCTTGGTGACGAGATCGGCGACGGCGGTGCCGAGCGCGCCGGAGGTGCGCTTCAGGCCGGCCGACAGACGCCGCCACCACGACAGCTTGGGTGTTTCGGAGGTGGTATCGTTCATGGCGTGGTGTTAGCCCTTTCCATTCGCAAACGAAAGCTCACACCCGCGTTACGGTTTCCATGGACATTAACCAACCCACCGATGAGGAGATGCTCGCCCGCGTGCTCCACCGCGACGGGCTGATGCTGGTGATCGACAAGCCGGCCGGCATTCCCGTGCACAAGGGGCCGAAGGGCGGGCCGAACCTCGAAGCCTCGTTCGACGCGCTGCGCTTCGGCCTGCCGCGCCCGCCGGTGCTCGCGCATCGGCTCGACAAGGAAACCTCCGGATGTCTGGTGCTCGGCCGTCATCGCAAGGCAACGGCGTCGCTCGGGCTTTTGTTCAAGCATGGCAAGATTTCGAAAACCTATTGGGCTGTCGTCGAAGGCGGGCCCGACGCTGACGAGGGCGTGATCGAGCTCCCGCTCGGCAAGCTCAACGCCGAACGCGGCTGGTGGCAGAAACCGGATCCGCAGGGGCAGCCGGCGGTGACGAAATGGCGGGTGTTGGGGAGGTCGTATTCTCTCACTCCCCCACCTCAGATCTCGATCTCGACTTGCGACACCGACTCCCCTCCCCCTCGCGGGGAGGGGTCGGGGGCGGGGGTCCCCACGGGCAGTGTCGCCCGGAGCCACCCCCCTCCCCAACCCTCCCCCACAAGGGGGGAGGGAGCGCAGGGTGCCGGGGGAGAGAGCGAACCTCAATCCACCAAGACACCCAAGCTCACTTGGCTCGCCATGGAACCGGTCACCGGCCGCACGCATCAACTGCGCGTGCACTCCGCCGCATCCGGCTGGCCGATCGTCGGCGACAACATCTACGGCAACGGGCCGCGCTTCGGCGAGCCGCGGCTGCATCTGCATGCGCGGGAGATTTCGATCCCGCTGTCGAAGAACAAGCCCCCGGTGCAGGTCGTCGCACCGGCGCCGCTGCACATGCATGAGCGGCTGCGACTGTGCGGGTGGAACGGGGAGTGAGCCCGTCTCTCTCCACTCGTCGTGGCCGGGCTTGTCCCGGCCATCCACGTCTCAGTTGCCCAAGGCGGCGTGGATGTTCGGGCCTTCGCCGCCCCGAAGCGGCTACGGCCGCGCAGGCGGGTCAAGCCCGGGCATGACGGAGTCCTGAACTAACAGCCTCGCGCCATCATGCGCGGCGATCATCAACCGCTGCACCGTCCCCGGCACAGCGCCGCGGACGGCCGCCGGCAGATAGTGCTCCGTCCGCCCCTGCGTCTCGCTCTCGATCAGCACCTCGCGCTCGCTGCCGATCTCGGCATCCAGACGCCGCAGCAACGCCGCCTCTCCCGCGGCCCGCAGCCTCTTGGCGCGATCGCGGATGACGGCGCCATCCACCTGCGGCATGCGCGCCGCCGGCGTGCCCGGGCGCAGCGAATACGGAAACACGTGCAGAAACGTCAGGCCACATTCCTCGACCAGGTCGATCGAGCGCGAGAACATCTCCTCGGTCTCGGTCGGAAATCCCGCAATCAGATCGGCGCCGAGCGAGATATCCGGACGCAGCCGCCGCACTTGGTCACAGAACGCGATCGCGTCGGCGCGCGAATGTCGCCGCTTCATGCGCTTCAGGAGCAGATCGTCGCCGGCCTGCAGCGACAGATGCAGATGCGGCATCAGCCTGGCGTCATCTGCGAGCGCATCGAGCAGGTCGGCATCGGCCTCGATCGAATCGATCGAGGAGATGCGTAGACGCTGCAGCTCGGGCACGTGGCGCAAGATCTGCTTGACCAATCTGCCGAGCTTCGGCGTCGCCGGCAGATCCGCGCCGTAGCTCGTCAGGTCGACGCCGGTGAGCACGATCTCGGCATGGCCGCGCTCGACAAGCGTCCGCACCTGATCCACCACGGCGCCCATCGGCACCGAGCGCGAATTGCCGCGGCCGAACGGGATGATGCAGAAGGTGCAGCGATGGTCGCAGCCGTTCTGCACCTGGACGAACACCCGCGGCAGGCCGCGCTGGAAGCCGTCGACCAGATGCGGCGCCATCTCCGTCACCGCCATGATGTCGGAGACAGCGACCTTCTCGAAAGCCTCGATGCCGAATCGTGGCGAGGCCAGCGCCTGCGCCGTCGCGCGCCACGCATCGGGCCGCAGCTTGTCGTCATTGCCGATGACGCGGTCGACCTCGGGCATGGCAGCGAACATGCCAGCCTGCGTCTGCGCCGCACAGCCGGTCACGACGATGCGCGCCGCGGGGCGCTCGCGCTTCAGCTTGCGGATGGATTGTCGCGCCTGCGCCACGGCTTCGTTGGTGACGGCGCAGCTGTTGACGACGATGGTGTCGTCGGCGCCGGCCGCTTCGGCATGCTTCGCGATCAGCTCGGATTCGAACGCGTTGAGCCGGCAGCCGAAGGTGACGACATCGACGCTCATGCGACGCTGGCGAACAGCTCTGGCTCGAACCGCCCCTCATATTCGAAGGTCGCGGTCCCGGTCATCAGCACGTGATCGTCGCGCTCGCGCCACTCGATCGTCAGCTCGCCGCCGGGCAGCGTCATCTGCACGATCCGGTTGGCGCGCTTCAGACGGGCCGCCGCGACCGCGGTCGCGCACGCCGCCGAGCCGCAGGCCCTGGTCAGCCCGGCGCCGCGCTCCCAGGTCCGCATCGTGATGTGGTCGCGGTCGACGATGTGGGCCAGCGTGATGTTGGCACGCTCGGGGAAGATCGGGTGGTTTTCCAGCAGCGGCCCGAAGCGCTCCAGATCATAGGCGTTGATGTCCTCGACCCAGAACACCGCGTGCGGGTTGCCCATGTTGACGACCGACGGCGAATGCAGGATCGGGGCGTCGATCGGGCCGATCTGCAGCTCGATGTAGCGGGTGTCGCGGAATTCCTCGGCGAGAGGAATCTCCTGCCAGCCGAACTTCGGCACGCCCATGTCGACGGTGTAGAGGTCGGGCGCCGGGCCCTGCCAGCAGTTCAGCAGTCCGGCGCGGGTCTCGAACGTCGCGCTGGTCTGGCCGGTCTTGCCGAACACCTGGCGCACCACGCAGCGCATGCCGTTGCCGCAGGCGCCGGACTCCGAGCCGTCATTGTTGTAGATGCGGATGAACGCTTCGGTGCCGTCGAGCCGCGGCGGCTGCAGCACCATCAGCTGATCGTAAGGCACCCGGGATGCCACCGCCCGCGCCTCGTCCGGCGTGACGACATGCTTCACGTCGCGAAGATCGACCACGACGATCTCGTTGCCGATCCCGTTCATCTTGACGAAGCTGTGGTTGGCCAGCGCGCTCATGAAAATATCCAAATTGTGTCCGCCTTATATGGCGAATGGCGCGGCATTGACCAGCCTGCAGAGCGACATGACGCATCTGTCATGGGACGCCGCGCCGCCGAGCATGTTAGGACCGGTTCATTCGCCGGCACGAACCGGGCAAAGCAGCACGGCCACTGGAGAATAGTCGAATGAATCTCAGCACTTTCCGCCTTGTTCTGGCCGTGAGCTCGGTCGCGCTCCTGCTCGGCGGCACGCCCGCCCGGGCCCAGGCGCCGTCGGCCTCGCCGGCTCCGGCGGCATCGGCCACGCCTGCGCCAGCCCCGAGCGTGCTACCGGCTCCCTCGGCACCGGCCTCTCCTGCACCTGCCGCGTCGGCCAGTCCCGCGCCCGCGACCAGCCCAACGCCGGCCGCCAGCGCGAGCCCCGCGCCGTCGTCATCTCCGACCGCGGCCCAGTCCCCCGCCACGCCGCCGCCGGCCGCGGCGCCGGCCCAGGCGGGCGACGCCTTCGGTGACGAGATCAAGCTCGAGGCGAAGAAGGTTGTCCTCGTCAAGGGCACCGCCAATTGGGACAACGCATTCGATACGCTGATCGACTCCTTCAAGTCGCTGTCGGCCACGCTGGACAAGCAGGGCATCAAGCCCGCCGGCAACGGCATGATCGTCTACACCTCGACCGACGACACCGGCTTCACCTTCCTGGCCGAGATGCCGATCGAGCAGGAGCCGAAGACGCTCGGCAAGGGCATGAGCATCGGCCAGTCGCCCGAGGGCAAAGCGCTGAAGTTCGTCCATCGCGGCTCCTACGACAACATGGACAACACCTACGAGGCGATCACCAACCACCTTGATGAGCGCCGGCTGGAGGCCAAGGACACCTTCATCGAGGAGTATTTGACCGACCCCTTGAAGACGGCCGAGGACAAGCTCGTCATCAACGTCTACGTGCCGCTGAAGTGAGCACCATGATGATCAGATCGATGTTTGTTGCCGCACTGGCGGCCGCTACGACACTGCCGGCGCTGGCGGACGATATCGCCCGCCAGGACACCCCGGCGATCACCGTCAGCGGCGAGGCCAGCGTGACGGCGCCGCCGGATCTGGCGCAGATCGACGCCGGGGTGGCGTCGGATGCGAAGACCGCGCGCGAGGCCGCCGAGGCCAACAATGCCGCGATGGCCAAGGTGCTCCAGGCACTGAAGGGCGCGGGGATCGCCGACAAGGACTATCAGACGTCGCGGCTGTCGATTCAGCCGCAATATGCGCAGAACCGACCGGGCCAGCCGACCGTGACCGGCTATCGCGCCAGCAATCGCGTCACCATCAAGGTGCACGATGTCAGCAAGGTCGCCAGCGTCATCGACACGCTGGTCGGCGCCGGCGCCAACGACGTCGGCAACATCTATTTCAGCGTCGCCGAGCCGTCCAAGCTGCTCGACCAGGCGCGCGAGAAAGCCGTCGCCGACGCGCGCCGCAAGGCCGAGATCTACGCCAAGGCCGCTGGCGTGACGCTCGGCCAGCCGCTCAACATCGCCGAGGACGGCGCTCCGGCGCCGGTGTTCCGCGCCAAGACCTTCGCCGCGCCGATGGCCGCGACGCCGACACCGGTGGCACAGGGCGAGGAGACGCTGTCGATCACGGTCAACGTGACCTGGGCGATCAAGCCGGCGCAGTAGGTATAAGTCTGTCTCATACTGTGAGACGCGGCGGCCACGACAAACTCAGTGTCGTCCCGGCCTTGAGCCGGGACCCATACGCCGCGGCGGATGTTATCGCGCGAGATGGAGCTGCCGGCCTTCGCAAAACTTGATTCGGTGGTTATGGGTCCCGGCTCAAGGCCGGGACGATACCATTGTTGTTGCGGCAGCGGACTAAATCTCCACCACTTGCCCCGGCTTCAACACGCCAAAACGCTCGCGTGGGATGCCGGCCTGGTCGAGCGCCGTGTGCAGCGCGTGCACCGGCGCATCGATCGCCTCATCGGTCAGCTGGAACGTGCCGTGGTGATGCGCCAGCGCGGCCTCCGCGCCGCAATCCTGCAGCGCCTGCACGGCATCCTCCGGGTTCATGTGCTGGTCGCGCATGAACCAGCGCGGCTCGTAGGCGCCGATCGGCAGGATCGCCAGCCTGATCGGCGCGTGCTGCTCCGCAACGCGGCGGAAATGCTTGCCCGTGCCGTAACCGGAATCGCAGACGATGTAGAGCCGGCCGCGCGGCGTCTCCAGCACGAAGCTTGCCCACAATGCCTTGTTGCGGTCGAACAGGCCGCGCGCCGTCCAGTGCCGCGTCGGCACCAGCGTCACCGCGACCTCCTCGTTCAAGGTCACGCGATCGTGCCAATCATAGGCCTCTGCGCGGATCTTGGAGTCGGCGTCGATCATCGTGAGGTCGTTGCCGAGCGGTGTGACCACCCGCGGCGAAAATCGCGCGGTCAGCTTCGACAAGGTCCGGATATCGAGATGGTCGTAGTGCCCATGCGAGACCAGCACGACATCGATGTGCGGCAACGCCTCGAAGGCGATGCCGGGATCATTGTGGCGTCGCGGGCCGGCGAAGGACAACGGCGAGACCCGCTCCGACCAGACAGGATCGACCAGGATGTTGAGCCCGCCCGTCTGGACCAGCCAGCTGGCATGGCCGATGAAGGACAGCCGCACCGCCTCGCCGTCGATCCGGTGCGGCGGCGCGTCGGCATGCGGGCTCGGCGCCCAGGCCGGCCAGCGGGAACGCTTGCCGTTGCGGTCGAACTGCCAGCGCAGCACCTGGGAGAGGGATTTGGGCGGAACGCCGTCGGGATCGTAGAAGCGCTTGCCGTCGAAATGGTCGGTGACGGGGCCGGAATAGGTCCTGGAACGGCGCAACAAGGTCGTCCTCGCGAAGGCAAAGCTGAACTGGCTGAAGAGGTAAGCGGCCGCACAGGGTCCGGCAACGGGACGGCGCGAAGCAAGTTTCCTTGACTTTTGCGGCTGCGGAGGGTTTAACCCGGCCGAATTTCGGAAAGTTTCGTCTTTTCGAGCCACCGCCCGGCCCTGGAGGCCGGAGGTCACCGCCCGACAGCGCTGTGCGCCCTCGGGCGCAAACGTGTTTGGACTGACGGTTTCGGCCGATCTGCCGAGGCCTATATGGTCGTCATAGGCCGCAGCACGCGGCGATGACGGGCGGCAATGAAGCGAGCGCCCTGCAAGGGCAAAGGATACGGCATTGTTCGACAATCTGTCGGAAAGGCTTGGCGGCATTCTCGATCGGCTGACGGGGCGTGGTTCGCTCTCGGAAGCCGATGTCGACGCCGCGATGCGCGAGGTCCGCCGGGCGCTGCTCGAGGCCGACGTCGCACTGGAGGTTGTCCGCAGCTTCACCGAGCGCGTGCGCGAGCAGGCGATCGGCGCCACCGTGGTCAAGTCGGTCACCCCCGGCCAGATGGTCGTCAAGATCGTCCATGACGAGCTGGTCAAGACGCTCGGCGACGACGGCCAGACCATCGACCTCAACGCCGTGCCGCCGGTGCCGATCATGATGGTCGGCCTGCAGGGCTCGGGCAAGACCACCACCACCGCCAAGCTCGCGCGCCGCATGGTCCAGCGCGACAAGCGCAAGGTGCTGATGGCCTCGCTCGACGTCTACCGTCCGGCCGCCATGGAGCAGCTCGCGGTGCTCGGCCGCGACCTCGACATTCCCACCCTGCCGATCGTCGCCGGCCAGATGCCGCCGCAGATCGCGCGCCGCGCCATCGAGGCCGCCAAGCTCGGCGGCTATGACGTGGTGCTGCTCGACACCGCCGGCCGCACCACTCTCGACGAGGACATGATGAAGGAGGCCGCCGAGATCAAGGCGGTCGCCAACCCGCACGAGATCCTGCTGGTCGCGGATTCGCTGACCGGCCAGGACGCCGTCAATCTCGCCCGCTCGTTCGACCAGCGCGTCGGCCTCACCGGCATCGCGCTGACCCGTATCGACGGCGACGGCCGCGGCGGCGCCGCGCTGTCGATGCGCGCGGTCACCGGCAAGCCGATCAAGCTGCTCGGCACCGGCGAAAAGACCGACGCGCTGGAGGACTTCTATCCCTCGCGCATCGCCGGCCGCATCCTCGGCATGGGCGACATCGTCTCGCTGGTCGAGAAAGCCGCGGCGAACATCGACGCCGAGAAGGCCGCGCGCGCCGCCGAGAAGATGCGCAAGGGTCAGTTCGACCTCAACGACATGCGCGAGCAGCTCTTGCATATGTCGCAGATGGGCGGCATCAGCGGGCTCATGGGCATGATGCCCGGCATCTCCAAGATGAAGAACCAGATCGCGGCCGCCGGGATCGACGACAAGATCCTCAAGCGGCAGGTCGCGATCATCGATTCGATGACCCGCGAGGAACGCAAGCATCCCGACCTGCTGAAGGCGAGCCGCAAGAAGCGCATCGCCGCGGGCTCCGGCCAGAGCGTCGAGCACGTCAACAAGCTCCTGAAGATGCACCGGAACATGGCCGACGTGATGAAGGCTATGGGCTCCGGCAAGCGCGGCCCGCTCGCCGGCATCGCCCAGGCGATGGGTTTTGGCGGCGGTGGCGGCATGCCCTCGCCGGAGCAGCTCAAGGCGATGGCCGAGAAGATGCCGGGCGGCATGCCCGGCGGCCTGCCGAATTTGCCGAAGGATCTTCCCGCTGGCCTGCGCGGCGGCTTGCCCAATCTTCCGGGCCTCACCGGTCTCAGCGGCAAGCCGACCCTGCCGGGTCTCGGCCTGCCTCCGGGGAAGAAGAAATGACCTCACTCCCGTCATTGCGAGGAGCGAAGCGATGAAGCAATCCAGAGTCGCGCACGCCGCTCTGGATTGCTTCGCTTCGCTCGCAATGACGACCCATCCAACTTCGTATCAAGACATCGACACCTAAGGAGAACTTTCATGTCCGTCGTCATTCGTCTCGCCCGTGCCGGCACCAAGAAGCGCCCGGTCTATCACGTCGTCGTCGCCGACTCGCGCTTCCCGCGTGACGGCCGTTTCATCGAGCGCCTCGGCTACTTCAATCCGCTGATGCCGAAGGACAACGAGGCGCGCCTCAAGCTCGACATGGAGAAGGTAAAGGGCTGGCTCGCCAAGGGCGCGCAGCCGTCCGACCGCGTCGCCCGCTTCCTCGATGCCGCCGGCGTCAAGAAGCGCGAAGCCCGCCAGAACCCGATCAAGGCCGTGCCGCGCAAGGAGCGCAAGGCCCAGGCCGAAGCCGCCGCCAAGGGCTAAGGTCCCTTGACGAGCGAGGCCTCATGCTTCGAGACGCACGGCTTGCGCCGTGCTCTTCAGCATGAGGTGATCGCTCCTCGTCCTGAGGAGCGCGCCGTTGCGCGCGTCTCGAAGGACGAGGCCCGCTGATGTCCAAGCTGATCTGTGTCGCCAGGATCGGCGCCGCGCACGGCGTGCGCGGCGAGGTCCGCTTATGGACCTTCACCGAGGATCCGCTGGCCGTGCTGCACTACGGCCCGCTGACGACCAAGGACGGCAGTCGTTCGCTCGAAGTCGCGAAGGCGCGCGAGGCGAAGGATCACCTCGTCGCCAGCTTCAAGGGCGTCACCGACCGCAACGCCGCCGAGCGGCTCAACGGGCTCGAGCTCTACGTGCCGCGCGACCGCCTGCCCGAGACGGATGACGACGAATACTACCACGCCGACCTGATCGGGCTTGCCGCCGAGACTACGGCGGGCGCACCCCTCGGCTGTGTGCTCGCCATCCATAATTTCGGCGCCGGCGACATCATCGAGATCGCCCCGCCCTCCGGCAGCACCTTGATGCTGCCGTTCACCAATGCCGTGGTGCCGACGGTCGATCTGGCAGGCGGCCGGGTGATCATCGAGTTGCCGGCCGAGATTGACGGCGAGGATCGAGCTTCGGCCGATGAAACGGCGTCGGCTGAGGACGATGCTGCCGCCCAAAACTCAGCTCGTCATCCCCGCGAAAGCGGGGATCCATAGCCACCGCAGCCGATTGGCTTGCGCGGAACTGGCCGCGTGCCACTTTCCAACATCACGCGGTATGGGTCCCGGATCGGCGCCGCGACGCGCTGATGCGCGTCACGGCTTGTCCGGGACGACACCGGTGGTGGAGCATCAGCCGCGAGATGACGGCGCCGCATTGAGCGATCGGGGCTCGATCTTGCTTCGCCGCTGCCGTAACAGAGCGCCATGACCACTTCGCCCTCTCCGACCGCGCCCTGGCGCGCGACTGTGCTGACGCTGTTTCCGGAGATGTTTCCCGGGCCGCTGGGCGTGAGCCTCGCCGGCCGGGCGCTGGCATCAGGCATTTGGGCGCTGGAGGCGCGCGACATCCGGGCCTCGGCGACCGACAAGCACCGGAG
Source organism: Bradyrhizobium sp. HKCCYLRH2060 (assembly GCF_051168135.1). Lineage (NCBI taxonomy): Bacteria > Pseudomonadati > Pseudomonadota > Alphaproteobacteria > Hyphomicrobiales > Nitrobacteraceae > Bradyrhizobium > Bradyrhizobium sp. HKCCYLRH2060. The sequence continues at coordinate 712,629 of NZ_JBNPUK010000001.1, read as the reverse complement.
TGTCGATGATACGCCGGCTGGAGGCGGCCCGGGAATGGTGCTGCGCGCGGACGTGCTGGCCGCCGCGATCGATGCCGCCGCCGTTGCACCCGAACGGCCGAAGCTGCTGATGAGCCCGCGCGGTCGGCCCTTGACCCAGGCCTTCGTCCGCGAGCTTGCCGACGGTCCCGGCCCGCTGATCGTTTGCGGCCGTTTCGAAGGCATCGACCAGCGCGTCATCGACGCGCGCGAGCTGATCGAGGTCTCGATCGGAGATTATGTGCTGTCGGGCGGCGAGATCGCCGCGCTGGTGCTGATCGACGCCTGCGTGCGACTGCTGCCCGGTGTGATGGGCAAGCTCGAATCCGCCACTGACGAGAGCTTCTCCGACGGCCTACTGGAGTACCCGCAATACACTCGCCCGCAGCTGTTCGAGGGCCGTCCCATTCCGGATGTGCTCACCTCGGGCGATCACGCCAAGGTCGCGGCGTGGCGGCGCGCGCAGGCCGAGGCGCTCACGCAAGCGCGGCGGCCGGATCTGTGGGCCGAATGGCAGGTGCGCCAGACCCTGGAACAAAGCAGGACCAGCCAAAAAGCGCCAAAAAGCACGACAGACGGGTGACAAGCCTCGCGCTTTGGCTTATAGGAGCGCCCAATTCCGCAAGTGACGGCAGGAACAAGCGCAGCCCCCGCGTGACCCGGCTGGGCGCGCCGCCGATGGAGATTTACCCGTGAACCTGATTCAGCAGCTCGAAAAAGAGCAGTTCGACAAGCTGTCCGCCAACAAGACCATTCCGGAGTTCGGCCCGGGCGACACCGTGATCGTCAACGTGAAGGTGGTCGAAGGCGAGCGCACGCGCGTGCAGGCCTATGAAGGCGTCTGCATCGGCCGGTCCGGCGGCGGCATCAACGAGAGCTTCACCGTCCGCAAGATCTCCTACGGCGAGGGCGTGGAGCGCGTGTTCCCGATCCTCTCCCCGATGATCGACTCGATCAAGGTCGTGCGCCGCGGCAAGGTGCGTCGCGCCAAGCTGTATTACCTGCGCCAGCTGCGCGGCAAGTCGGCCCGCATCGTCGAGAAGCAGGACCGCCAGCAGGCCGCGGTGAACGAGTAATCGTTGCTTCGATTGGATTGACGAAAAGCGCGGGCTGGTCCCGCGCTTTTTTGTTTTGGGCACCGTCATTGCGAGGAGCGGAGCGACGAAGCAATCCAGAGTCCTCGCTCAGCCCTGGATTGCTTCGCTTCGCTCGCAATGACGGCGGGCGCAAACGCATCTCGCACTCCCTTGCCCGCGTGCTATATATCGCCCTGAAATGGTTCTAGATCGCACCAGCATGGCCTGCCGCCGCGTCGTCATCGACGATCATAGCCGGCTGCCCGGGCGGTTCTTCGGAAGGTTCGCGACGTCTGCGACGTCCGAGCTTAGGCGCGCGCTGTAAGCCGCAGCGCCTCTTCCTGATTGTTCGCGCGTGCCCGTCACGCGTCGTGTCTCAAACCTTAAATTCCCGGGAGCATTCGCTCATGTCGAAGCCGACCACCCTGTACGACAAGATCTGGAACGACCATCTGGTGCACGAAGCCGAGGACGGTACCTGCCTGCTCTACATCGACCGCCACCTGGTGCACGAGGTGACGTCGCCGCAAGCGTTCGAAGGCCTGCGCGCCACCGGGCGCAAGGTGCATGCGCCGGAGAAGACGCTGGCCGTGGTTGATCACAACGTGCCGACCACCGACCGTTCCAAGCCGAATCCGGATCCGGAGAGCATCGAGCAGATCAAGGCGCTGGCCGAGAACGCCAAGGAATTCGGCATCGAATATTACAACGAATTCGACCGCCGCCAGGGCATCGTCCACGTCATCGGCCCCGAGCAGGGTTTTACGCTGCCCGGCACCACGATCGTCTGCGGTGACAGCCACACCTCGACGCATGGCGCGTTCGGCGCGCTGGCGCACGGCATCGGCACCTCCGAGGTCGAGCACGTGCTGGCGACGCAGACGCTGATCCAGAAGAAGGCGAAGAACATGCGCGTCACGGTCGACGGCGTGCTGCCGGACGGCGTGACGGGCAAGGACATCATCCTCGCCATCATCGGCGAGATCGGCACCGCGGGAGGTACCGGCTACGTGCTGGAATATGCCGGCGAGGCGATCCGCGCGCTGTCGATGGAAGGCCGCATGACCGTCTGCAACATGTCGATCGAGGGCGGCGCGCGCGCCGGTCTGGTCGCGCCCGACCAGAAGGCGTTCGACTTCCTGCGCGGCCGTCCCAAGGCGCCGCAGGGCGCCGCCTGGGACGCAGCGATGCGCTACTGGGAGACCCTGCGCTCCGACGACGGCGCGCATTTCGACCACGAGCTCCGGCTCGACGCCGCCAAGCTGCCGCCGATCGTGACCTGGGGCACCTCGCCCGAGGACGTGATCTCGGTGACCGGCGTGGTGCCCGATCCGGACAAGATCGCAGACGAGGCCAAGCGCATCTCCAAGCATCGCGCGCTGAAGTACATGGGCCTGACCGCGGGCACGAAGATCACCGACATCAAGCTCGACCGCGTTTTCATCGGCTCCTGCACCAACGGCCGCATCGAGGATCTCCGCGCCGCAGCCAAGATCGCCGAAGGCAAGACCGTCAGCGGCCACGTCAACGCGATGGTCGTCCCGGGCTCGGGCATCGTCAAGGAGCAGGCCGAGGCCGAGGGCCTCGACAAGATCTTCATCAAGGCCGGCTTCGAATGGCGCGAGCCGGGCTGCTCGATGTGCCTTGCCATGAACCCGGACAAGCTGGCGCCGGAAGAGCGCTGCGCCTCGACCTCGAACCGCAACTTCGAAGGCCGCCAGGGCTTCAAGGGCCGCACCCACCTGGTGTCACCCGCGATGGCCGCGGCGGCTGCGATCGCCGGACACTTCGTCGACGTGCGCGACTGGCGCTGATCAAGCCGCCCGGTCATCGCTTTCTGCGTTGCTCGACTTCAAAAGGCGACGTTCGTGTCAACGAACGTCGCCTTTGTTATGCCTGCCGACGCCTTCAACTTTGCGCCGGAAACGTCGGGATGTCCGGCCATTTATTTCGAACTGATCATCGACCTGCTGCAGTGCGAGCGGTTTACTGACTGCACTCTTCAAGGTTGCAATTCGAAGACAGGTCTCTTATGATTTGATCGGTTAGGCGCCGTCGAGCGGGAGAATCGTATGATTCATCCATTCAATGTCGATCCTCAAAATCCTTACGACGGCCCTGACTTCGACGAGTTCTGCATCGCAGAGAAGAGCTATTTGAGCGCGCGACGGGATCGCAGCGATTGCATCACCTGCGCGCTTTCCAAGCTCTGCCAGGCTGGCTTTGAACATCAAGTCGACCTTGCTGCACAAGGCAAGGACCCCAGCCTTACCAAGGATTGCCAACTCACGGCCGAAGACCTGACCGCCGAACGTCTTTTCGATGGGCTTACGGATGAACAAGTCGACTTCGTAAAAATTCATATCCCCGGACTTGCGAAGGAGCACGACAATGTCTGATCCCGCATCAATGCAACTTGAGGCCAAGAAGCAGCTTGCGAGCAAAGCCGAAGCCGTTGCGAAACATCAGTTGGAAGCCAAGCGCCAACTCAGCGAGAAGGCAGCGCTCGCGAGCAGGACTCAATTGGAAGCCAAGAAGCAGCTGATGGAGAAAGCCGATCTGACCAGCCGGATGCAACTGGCCTCGAAGAAAGCAAAGTCCTGACATTCGCAGTGATCGTGAGGTCGGTTGCTCCTGACGATGCGCTCCGGCGCACGACGTGATGATCGGTACGAATCTTCAGTGAAGTCTTGGCAGTTCGGCAATACTTTCTTAGGACCGCGGGCGCAAAATCCTACCACCGGACGCGCCGCGTCTGCAGAGGAACGTGCCGAGGAGCCTGACATGGCCGACAAGCCGGAATACGTCGACCTCATCCGCGATGCGACGCGCCAGCGCCGCAAGACACCGCCCGCCAAGATCATCGCCCAGCCGGAGGCTCCGAAGGAGGAGCGGCGGTTGTCGAACTGGCCGCCCGGCCGCTTTGCCAAATGGCGCATCGAGACGCTGGTGCCGTGGAAGCTGAGCGTGAAGAACTGGCAGTTCAAGGACTGGCTCTGATTGTCGCGCCTCACTCCATCCCCCTGAAATGAGAGAAGGGCGCCGTTGGGCGCCCTTCCTGTTTTGACGAACTTCAAGCACGATCAGTAGTAGCGCCAATGGTGGCGGTGCCGATGATGCCATCGGTGATGATGGCGCCAATGATGACCCCGCCAATGCCGGTAGTGGCAGATGCGGCGTGGCCCGTAATGGGTCCAGACGACGCGGCAGCGACGGTAGGGATAGTAGTAGCCCGTCGTATAAATCGGCGTGTAGTAGCTGCGGTAGCCGTAGAAATGACGGCGGTGATGGTGGAAGTACGGCCGGTAGGCGTAGTGCGGGCGATAATGATAGCCGCCGCCATGGAACACCGGCCGCGGACCGAATCCGCCGTGGAATGCCGGGCCACCACCGTGGAAGGCCGGACGCGGGCCACCACCGCCGAAGGCATGTCCTCCCCCATGAAACGCGGGACTGCCGCCGCCCCTGAACATGGCGCCGCCGCCATGGAACGCCGGGCCACCGCCTCCGCCGTGGAACGCCGGACCGCCGTGGAAGCCGCCACCGCCCCCACCGTGGAATCCACCACCGCCGGGATGCCCGCCGCCACCGCCACCGGGGCCTCGGACCTGAACGGCCAACACGTCCGAAGGTGTCTGCGTGGCGGAGCCGGCACCGAGACTCACCGGCGACATCGCAAGCGCAGGCCGTCCGGACGCGCCCGCCAAGACAAACAGTGTGGCCGCCGCAAGACTGAGGCGACGAGCAAGACCAGCACGCTGGTCCTTCATCCTCATCATGGTCCCTTCTCCCTGAATGCTGTGCAACGATGGACCCATGCAGCGCCGATGCTGGTCGTCCGATCGGTGGATTCGCGCACCCCCATCATGAACGTAGAGATAGCGACGTGAATGCGGCATGAATGATGCACGTTGCACGCGCATCTGCGGCGTGGCGTCGCGGCGAAGGAGATGCACGGGAGCCTCTACGTCGTCCTGCAACTCAGGATCACGGATGACGGCACAACGGCTCACGTGCTGCTCGTGCGGGGACTTCGCAACTAACCACACGCAGGAAACGCAACGCGCCTTGCGGACACGGCCTCAATCGTAGAACGGCGTGAACAGAACCAAGGGTCCCGGCGGATAGGCTGGCGTGTAGTCCGTGGGACGGTCGAGATAATGCGGCACCTCTGCCGTCGCCACCACAGGCTTCGATCGGCGACCCTGCCGGCGCGGGCCAGCATCCGTGACGGTCTGACGCGCCTGCGTAACGGCGGGAGCTGCGGCGACAGGAGAGGTGGCGGCGGAACTTGCGAGCAGCATCGCCACCGTGACAATGCCGATCCCGAACCAGGTTCTGTCGACTGATGGTTTCACGGCGAATCTCGTTGCCAGCCCCCATCATCATGCAGGCCCGCAAAGCGGGCCTGCATGATTTCGGTCATTGTCTCGATCGGACGGAAAGCGCGACTTACCAGCGGCCGTGATGGCGATGTCCGTAGTGATGCGGCCGCCAGTGATGACGCGGATGGTAGTAATGCCGAGGATAATAGTGGCGCCGGGGATGCCAATGCCGGCGGCCGTGCCAATGCGCCTGAGTGGTCTCCTGCGCCGTGCCCTGCTGCACCGCGGTCGCGGCGCCCGGATTGATCAGCGACAGCGCCTGCGCGCGTTCGGCGGGGGCAGCCATCACGAGAACGGCGCCAACCGCCGCGATGCCCAACAGTTTCATCACAGTCATGAACTTCTCCCTCGATCGCCTGACATCACGTCCGGCTCCGTACATTCCGCCTTGTCAGTTGCCTGAATGGCGGCCGCAGCAGCGCGACGCAGATCAGTCTCGAACGAGCGACGTGAATGGGACATGAAGACCTGCGCAGGAGCAGAATGCCGAATGTCGCGCGTGGTTCCGCCGCAGTGCGCGACATATCGGCACTGTGTCCGGACGGTAACATCAGGGCAACGTCGCGATCGATCGCGACCAGATCATGTGCGCGCCTGCCGAGCCGATCAGTGCGGGGGACCCAGGAGTCAGCCGCGTCGCCAGATGCAACTCATATGCGGGACGATCACGGTGCCGCTCGGCCGATGCTCCGGAACATAGGTGGCATCGCATACCCGAACTGCGTTCGGCCCCGGATTGAAGCGCGGCACCACGTCGGGCTGCCAATGACCCTCGTAGCGCGGATAGATCTGGATTCGTCGTTGCCGGCGCTGCGCGGAGAGATCGGTGCTCACCTCACTCTGCACGGCGCCGCGCGCGCCGGCGGCCTGCTCCGCTTGCGCTGCCGCCGAGATCGAGACCACGACCGCCGCAGCCAGCGCCGCTCCGGCCAGCACCATCGACATCTGCCTCATCTGTCCCCCACCCCCCAGTTCGCGCGTCACGGTCGCCGGTTTCATCCCCTGCGTCAACCAGCTCCGCCACACATGTCATAGAACCAAGATGCAAGATGATCAAAGCCGGGCTAGAAGGCGGCAATGTGGACAGATCTGAAAGCCCCCTCGCTCGCCGACATGGAAGTCATGGCGCACGAGATGTTCGAGCGTCTGCCCGAGCATTTTCGCAGGATGTGCGAGGGCGTCGTCATCCGGGTCGACGACTTTCCGACCGAGGAGGTGCTCGACGAGATGCAGGCCGAAAGCGAGTTCGACCTGCTCGGCCTGTTTCAGGGCACGGGACTGCCGTTTCGCAGCAATGACGACCTGCCGCGCCTGCCCAACATGATCTGGCTCTATCGCCGACCGATCCTCGACTACTGGGCCGAGCACGACGAGAGCCTCGGCCACATCGTCCGCCATGTCCTGATCCACGAGATCGGCCATCATTTCGGAATGTCCGACGACGACATGGAGGCGATCGAGGCGTCCGTCGACTGACGATCCCGCCGATAGCACCGGGATTTTGACTTTATCCGTCCCGCCGTTCGGGCTAAACAGCGGCCTGCCCGTATTCTCGAAGGTGCCCCGATGGACAAGTTCACCACGCTGGAAGGCGTCGCCGCGCCGCTGAAGATCATCAATGTCGACACCGACATGATCATCCCCAAGCAGTACCTGAAGACCATCAAGCGCACCGGCCTCGGCAAGGGCCTGTTCTCGGAGCAGCGCTACAAGGACGACGGCAGCGAGAACCCGGATTTCGTGCTCAACCAGCCGGCGTACCGCAACGCCAAGATCCTGGTCGCCGGCGACAATTTCGGCTGCGGCTCGAGCCGTGAGCACGCCCCCTGGGCGCTGCTCGATTTCGGCATCCGCTGCGTGATCTCGACCTCGTTCGGCGACATCTTCTACAACAACTGCTTCAAGAACGGCATTCTGCCGATCCGCGTGTCGCAGGCCGATCTCGACAAGCTGTTCGACGACGCCGAGCGTGGTGCCAACGCGACCCTGACGGTCGATCTCGCCAAGCAGGAGATCCGCGGCCCCGACGGCGGCACCGTCAAGTTTGACATCGACCCGTTCCGCAAGCATTGCCTGCTCAACGGGCTCGACGACATCGGCCTGACGCTGGAAAAGAAGGCCTCGATCGACAGCTATGAGGCCAAGCTGGCCGAGCGCGCCTGGGCCTGAGCCCCGCCTGACAGCCGAGAGTTCACGGGCCCCGGACCTCGTCCGGGGCCTTGTTTCGAGAGCAGCCCAGCAGGTCCGCCGTTGACGCGTGTAGTGCCCGAGGTCGTGACCTTCTGGCGGGGGCCGCTCGACCGGCTGCGCCAGACCTGCCTGCGGTCGCAGCTCGCGGCCGGCCACAAGGTCACGGTCTACAGCTTCGATCCGCTGCCCGGCCTGCCCGACGGGGTCGGCAATGCCGAGGCCGAGGCGATCCTTCCTTACGCATTCTCCGAACGTCTCAGGCCGCCGCAGCCCGACGGCAGCTGGCGCGATTGGACCACCTTGCAGTTCAGCGACTTCTTCCGGATGCGGCTGATGGCACAACGCGCCGGCCTCTGGCTCGATGCCGACGTGCTGCTGCTCAGGCCGGTCGAGATTGATCCGGCTCTGCCCTACTTCGCCTGGGAGCGGCCGCGGCAGCTCGGCAATTCCGTGCTCTACCTGCCGCCGGAGGATCCGATCGTCGCCGAATTCACCGCGCTGATGGCCCAGGACGCGCTGACGCCGAACTGGCTGTCGCTGCGTCACCGCCTCACCTATGCGCTGCGCCGCCTGCGCGGCGGCTCCGACCGCCTGTCGGACATCCGCGTCGCCATCTTCGGCCCGGCCGCGCTGACGGCGCTCGGCCGCCGCCATGGCTCGCTACGCCATGCGCTGCCGAAGCGCAGCTTCTACGCGGTGCATGCCGAGCCGAAGGCGTTCTTCGATCCGTCCGACTTCTCCGGGTTGATCGCTGATCCCCAGATCATCGGCCTGCACATCTCGCCGAAGGGTCGCGGCGGCGAGGCGCCGATCCCCGGCAGCCTCTATGCGTGGGCGGCCGAGCGATTTGCCTCGCGCTGACCGTCGCCGGGCAGCTTTGCGGCCGGCGCAGAGCCGATTTGCTGCTTGATCTACCGCAACGTCCACGCGTCCACCCGGTGATTGATTGCGGTCAATCATCGGAGACGTGTCATGACCGTAGACGCCAAGCCCTATCCGCGGGTTCAGTTCCTGATCGATACGTTCGCGCAATGGCTCCGGCACCGGCGTGAGCTGAGCGAGCTCCGGCAGCTCGACCGCGACGATTTCGAGCGCATCGCGATGGACCTGCAGGTCACGCCGGCCGATCTCGACGAGCTGGTCCGCCAAGGCGAGCACGCCGCCGACGAGCTGCCGCAGATGCTGAAGGCGCTCGGCATCGACGAGGCCGCGCTGGGGCGCGCCGAGCCGCTGGTGCTGCGCGACATGGAGCGCGTCTGCGCCATGTGCAAGGACAAGCCGCGCTGCCATCGCGATCTCGCCGCCGGCACGAGCGCCGAGCACTACGAGGAGTACTGCCTCAACGCCCCGACCATCGACCGCCTGGGCAGCGCCGCGGTCAAGCACTGATCGCCGTCTCCCTCCCATCCAGCGGAGCAATGCGATGAGCCTGCCGAATCTGCACCGCAACACCTGGCTCCATGTCGGCGCCGCGATCCTGCTCGCGCTCGGCGCGATGCTGCTGATCCGGCTGCACAATGCCGGCGGGGTGACGCCGGCCGCCGACAGCGTGCAGGCGGGACGCAAGCTGGCGGAGGCCTGGTGCAGCACCTGCCACGCCATCGACGCCAGCGGGGCGAGAGCCCAGACCACGACCGCCCCCGATTTCGTGGCGGTCGCCAACATGCCGTCGACGACCGAGCTGTCGCTCAAGGTGTTCCTGCAGAGCAGCCACCCGACGATGCCGAACGTCATCCTGACAGCCGAGCAGCGCGGCGACCTCGTCAACTACATCCTCAGCCTCCGCCGCATCTGACGCCTCACTTCGCCGCCGCCGCGATCGCGTCGGCGATCGCGATCGTGCGCCGCGCCATCTCGGCATGCAGCCGCTCGACCATGCGGCCCTCGATCTGGATCGCGCCGCGCGAGGCATTCTCCGGCAACTCGAACGCGGCGATGATCTTGCGTGCCGCAGCGACCTCGTCGGCCGGCGGGGTGAAGATCGCGTTGCAGGCGTCGATCTGGCCGGGATGGATCAGTGTCTTGCCGTCGAAGCCGAGATCGCGAGCCTGGATGCATTCCTGCGCGAAGCCGTCGGTGTTGGCGAAATCGCTGTAAGGCCCGTCCAGGATCTCCAGCCCATGGGCGCGCGTCGCCAGGATGCAATGGCTGATCATCGGCAGCATCGTGGAGCGGCCCGGCAGCATGCGGATGCGGGTCTCACGCGAGATGTCGTTGGGCCCGAATACGAAGCCGGCGAGTCGCGAGCCGTCCTCGTGCACGGTGGCCGCGAGCAGATCGGCATCGAGCACGGCACGCGCCGTCTCGATCATCGCCCATACCTTCAGCGCCGGATCAGCCCCGACCTCGGCCAGACGATCCGTGACCAGGCGGAGGTCCTGGACGGTCGACACCTTGGGAACCAGGATGCCGTCGGTCGCCGCCTGTCCGGCCATGGCGACGTCGTCGCTCCACCACGCCGTATCCAGGCTGTTGATCCGGATCAGCAGTTCCCGCTTGCCGTAGCCGTCGGCCGCCACCGCTTTGGCGATCTGGTCGCGGGCGGCGGCCTTGGCGTCCGGCGCCACCGAATCCTCGAGATCGAGGATCAGCCCGTCGGCCGGCAGGTTCCGCCCCTTCTCCAGCGCGCGCGCATTGGAGCCGGGCATGAACAAAAGACTGCGGCGCGGGCGGATCATTTCGGCGTTTCCCTTGGTTTATCGGCGCGGCCCGCGATACCATTTCGGGAGCCGGCCCGAAAGGCTTGTTCCCGGAAGCCGCATGTGTTTAGGCAGGATCCATGATCTCGTTTCCGCAACGCCTGCTCGAAGGCTACCGCGCCTTCACCACCCAACGCCTGCCGACCGAACAGAGCCGTTACCTCGAGCTCTCGGAGCGCGGCCAGTCGCCCGAAGTGATGGTGATCGGCTGCTGCGACTCGCGCGTCTCGCCCGAAGTGATCTTCGACGTCGGCCCCGGCGAACTGTTCGTGCTGCGCAACATCGCCAACCTGGTGCCGATCTATCAGCCGGACGCCAACGCGCACGGCGTGTCGGCGGCGCTGGAATATGCCGTCACCGTGCTGAAGGTGAAGCACATCGTCATCCTGGGCCATGCCCAGTGCGGCGGCATCCGCGCCTTCGTCGACAAGGCCGCGCCGCTGTCGCCCGGCGACTTCATCGGCCGCTGGATGTCGATGTTCATCAAGCCCGGCGAGGTCGTCGAGCAGCGCACGCATGAGAGTTTCCAGGACTTCGTCACCCGGATCGAGAAGGCCGCGGTGTTCCGCAGCCTCGAGAACCTGATGACCTTCCCGTTCGTGCGCAGCCGCGTCGAGGCGGGAGACCTTCAGCTCCATGGCGCCTATTTCGGCGTCGCCGAGGGCTCGCTGTTCGTGCTCGACAAGTCCACCAAGGAATTCAAGAGCGCGCGCGCTGGCGAATAGCGAATGGGAAACAGCGAGTAGCTCACCTGCCCTATTCGCCATTCGCGCCTCGCTATTCGCCGCCCATCAATGGTCGCCCGACCAGCGGTCCGACAGCGCCAGCATCAGGGTCGACACCACGAAGGTCATGTGCACGCCGACCAGCCAGGCGAGCTTGGTCGAGTCGTAGCCGGCGTCGAGATTCATGAACGCCTTCAAGAGCTGGATCGCCGAGATCGCGACGATCGAGGCGAGCAGCTTCTGCTTCAGGCCGGCGAAGTCGACCTTGGTCATCCATTCCGGCCAGTCGGGATGGCCGCCGGGATCGATGCGCGAGACGAAGTTCTCATAGCCGGAGAACACCACGATCAGCACCAGATTGCCGGTGAGGCAGACGTCGATCAGGCTGAGCACGCCGAGGATGATGTCGCTCTCCTTGGCGTAGGGCAGATGGACGATGTTCTCCCACAGCAGCAGGACGAACTTGAACAACAGCACCGCGAGGCTGACGACGAGGCCGACATAGAACGGCGCCATCAGCCAGCGGCTCTTGAACAGGAAGCCTTCAAGCCCGCGCTCGAGCGGACCCGGCGCGTGCTTGGCAGGCACGGGCGCTTGCGCCGCTGACTCGGTCTTGCTGCTCTCAGCCAATTTCGACCCCACCCCGAATCCGCTCGGTCATCCCACCAGGTCTCGCCCGCGAACGACCCTTCTGATTAGTGACTCCGTCATGCCCGGGCTTGTCCCGGGCATCCACGTGGTCCTCAACATGCCGAACGACGTGGATGGCCGGGACAAGCCCGGCCATGACGACTTAGAGACAGACGATCCCCAGACTTCCATTGTCATATGCGACGGCCATGACGCTTACCGGGGCGACGGCGCACCGTGCGTCTATTAGGCCGCCTTCTTCTTGGCGGTGATCAGCTTGCGGTTGATCAGCACTTCCGCGATCTGGATCGCGTTCAGCGCCGCACCCTTGCGCAGATTGTCGGACACGCACCAGAAGGCGAGGCCGTTCTCGACCGTGCCGTCCTCGCGGATGCGGCTGATATAGGTCGCGTCCTCGCCGGCCGCCTCATAAGGCGTCACGTAGCCGCCCGGCTCGTGCTTGTCGATCACGAGACAGCCCGGCGCGTTGCGCAGGATGTTGCGGGCCTCGTCCGCCGTGATCGGATTCTCGAACTCGACGTTGACGGCTTCGGAGTGGCCGACGAACACCGGCACGCGCACGCAGGTCGCGGTCAGCTTGATCTTCGGATCCAGGATCTTCTTGGTCTCCGCCATCATCTTCCACTCTTCCTTGGTGAAGCCGTCTTCCATGAAGACGTCGATCTGCGGAATGACGTTGAAGGCGATGCGTTTGGGGAACTTGTTGTTGATCAGCTCGTCGTTGGTATAGACGGCCTTGGTCTGCGAGAACAATTCGTCCATCGCATCCTTGCCGGCGCCGGACACCGACTGATAGGTCGACACCACGACGCGCGTGATCTTCGCCTTGTCATGCAGCGGCTTCAACGCGACCACGAGCTGGGCGGTCGAGCAGTTCGGATTGGCGATGATGTTCTTCTTGTTGAAGCCGGCGGCGGCGTCGGCATTCACCTCCGGCACGATCAGCGGCACGTCGGGATCCATGCGCCAGGCCGACGAGTTGTCGATGACGACCGCGCCGGCGGCGCCGATCTTAGGCGACCACTCCTTCGACACCGAGCCACCGGCCGACATCAGGCAGATGTCGACATCGGCAAAATCGTAGTGCTCGAGCGCTTTGACCTTCAGCGTGCGGTCGCCATAGGACACCTCGACGCCGACGCTGCGGCGTGAGGCCAGCGCCACGACCTCGTCGGCGGGGAATTGGCGCTCGTCGAGAATATTGAGCATTTCCCGTCCGACATTGCCGGTCGCGCCGACCACTGCGACTTTGTAACCCATCGTTCACTCTCCGAAGAAATAAGGCCGGCCGCGTATGTCAGCGGAAACCGAAGCGGCAGCGCTTCTATGCGAGAAACGTCCCTGACACAACGTTACCACGACGTCTCGCATTCGATGCAGTCCAATTCGGCCAGAACAGCCGCAGTGCCCCGATCCGGGTCCGTCCTGCAAGGGCTCAAGAGCTTCGCGGACGAGGTCTGCGGCACGTTTGCGCGCCTGTTCGCCTATGTGGGGGCTCTGGCGCTGATCGCCATGCTCGGCGTGGCCGGCTGGAACCATCTCGACCGCGGCGATGACACGCCCGGCCGCGCCGGCTGGACCTTGGCCGACGCGGCAGTGCCGGCGTTCTCGCTCCGCCTCACCGACCAGCCCGACAGGACCGCCACCTATACCGTGCTCACCCACCCCGAAGGCGGCCGCAAGGACGTGCTGCGCTGGGGCGAGCCCGCCGATCGGCCGACTGCCGAGCTCGAGGTCTACCGGTTCGGATCGGAGCGCGATGCCAGGCGTGATCCGCGGGCCGATCTCGCGGTCCGGATGGGGCGCAGCACCGCCTCCGAACTCGAGACCGCGGGCGTGATCGACAGCCGGTTCGGCCCAGTCGGCCTGGTGCGCCGGGCCGGGGCGCCCGAGGGCGCCGGGGCCTGCCTCGGCTTTCTCAAGACCATCGCCGAGCCGAGCTTGCGGATCTCCGGCTGGTCGTGCCAGGGCGTGACGATGCCGGCGCGCCGCGCCATGGTCGGCTGCATGCTCAACCGGCTGACCCTGCTGGCGCCCGACCGGCACCGGGCCCTGAGCCAGCTGTTCACGGGGTCCGATCAGCGGCGCGGCGGCTGCGACGAACCCGCCGTCGCCACCGGCAGCCCCGATTGGGTGACGTCGACCGCCAATCCGAGGCTGCGCGGCGCGCTGTGAATGTCCGCCTGCGTCCGGATGTTGCTGGGCGTGACCGCGCCCCATTCGGGCGTCCGCATCGGCAGCCAAGTGACGGATTTTGATGCAACTTTCCCGCCACAGCGGGAATTTATCTTCGGTGCGGCCGCGGGAATGACCTTGTGATGCCACAGCCGACCCAGATATTGTGCGAGCCAAATCATGCGCATGGCGAGCGCCCGCCCCTTTTGGCGCGAGGAAGAGGACGTGATGATTGAATTTTCTGCTGCGACCCGGGTCAAGGCCTTGGCGGTGATCGTCGCGACCGGTCTTGCCGTCACGTCTCTTGCCGTCACCTCGGCCGATGCCGCTCCCGCCAAGCGCCGCGTCACGACCACCTATAGCAGCGGCAATCCGAACTATTCCTACCAGTCCGGCCCGCGCACCCGCATCTACATCACCCGCCGCTCCTTCCTCGACGGCGGCACCGAGGTGCTTCCGGGCGACCGCAAGTTCTCCGACTATGCGTTCCCGCCGGCCGTCGGCTATCCCTCCTTCGCGCGCGAGAACCTGAACCGGCCGATCGACCGCCAGCCGCTGATGGCGCCGTCCGATCTCGGCGGCTACCCGACCCGGATTCCGATCCCCTACTGAGGACGGCCGCGTCATCTGATCACCGAGGCCGGGCTCTGCCCGGCCTTTTTGGTTTCTGGGGTGGTCGCCATGAACCTCTCTCCGTCATGCGCCGCTGGCGACCGTTCGGACAGATGGCTCACGGGCGTTCGGGGACATGGCTGACACATCGAACGCCATCCGCGAGCCCGCATCTACCACCTCCCGTTCAGTGTCATCCCGGCGAACGCCGGGATCCATAGCCACCGCGGGATCCATCGCCACCGGCGGCCGTTGGCGCATCATCGCGTCGCTCCAGCGTGCCTCGCATCGGCGTCGACAAGGATGGCTCCCCGCCTTCGCGCGGACGACAACCGAATTTTTGGCACGATGATTCATCCTCGCGCCCGCTTTCGCGTCCGAGCGTTGCGATCAATTCCGCCCTCTTCCGAAGCGAGGGCGCAGGGAAGGCCGAGCCTCGGCTGAGGCCCGTGGCCCCCGTGCGGAAAGAATGCACGGGGCAGGAACCACAGGTACAGCCGGACCGACCCGGCCTTCCCTGCGCGATGGATTACGACTTATACGCAGTCTCCTCGGTGTGCCGGGCTTGTTAGCCACCGTCGCCGCGCGGATCATCTTCCGCACAGCTTGGCATCAGCATCGGGATGCCGGGACCCTGCGATTTCGTCGTCCTGCCGGAACCGTTCGTCCGCGCGCTCAGAGCACGCTGCGATTCCAACAGGCCACCGCATCCCCGCCTCACGCCTCGTGACGATCGCGAAACGCCCCTTGCAGCGAAGCAGGATGCCACTAGAGAAGCACGAATTCTGAAAAAGCGAAAGCTGAAATTTGCGGCAGAGCGGACTGCTCCAAGCGATCGAATTGAACGCACAAGCGAAACTTGACTTTTGCCGCCGCGGACTTTGAGCGATATGGCACGTGGTGCCGTTGGCTCCTTGAAGCGGATCCCGCACCTCCGCTGATCTGATTTGCCCGGCGGGCAGCGGGATCACCCTTCCGAGCCTGTGGGAGCAGGCCTCTAGTAGTACGGTTCTTCACGAGACGTTGGTGTGGCTCCCATCCCCCTTGCAACGGAAGGTGATTGCCTTGAGCTCAACTAGCTATCAAACTAGCACAATATCGTCCTCACGCAGCGGACCGCAGCAAAGGTAAGCACGATTTTGCGCGCTACTGCCACATCACATTGCAACGCAGAGAAAACAATCATTCTCAGAGAAAAAAATGCCCCAAGACAGCGATCAGGGTTCCCAAACCAATTTGGACGACAAACCATCTACCTCGCAGAATGAAATCATTGCTGCCATAACCGCTTTTGCGGAGCGATACGAAGCCCTCCAACAAGAACGTTCCGAACACGAGCACAGCATATTTTTGTGGACTAGAGGCGCCACCATAGGTGTTGGCATCTACACTCTCCTGACCCTCGGAGCCGTCACGCTAACTTATTGCGCCCTGCGCACCTCTCAGCAGGCCAACGAGATCCAAACCCGTCCGTATATCAAGGTCGACTTCGAACCCGACACTTTCACCGTACGGTCGGCCAACGATAAGCGTGGAGATTCAAGGGTTGTGAAGTTCAGGCTAACCAATATTGGAAAGCTCCCAAGACTCGTTCTTGCTCTCAGCGCCACTGACTGGGATGGACCAGGCCATGCGAGGAGCACTAATTGGCCGTCTATCGGAGAATCTGGGCGTGCATTTTTGTTTCCGGATGCCAGGGGTGTCGAATTTGACTCCCAAGGAATGTCCATAACGCCTGGACAAATAGCTGACCTGGCCAACGGTACTGGTCGATTATTTGTAATGGTCGACGCTCTCTACGGGCCGCTCGATAGTTCGGCAATTCCATCGCGAGAATATGAGACGCGCATATGTACCAGCTTCGCGATTGTAAGCACTGCCGGTGAGCTTCGGTTGGGGGAAGGCCGACCCTGCAACGAAGCAGACAGCAATTACGCAAAATAGCAGCAAGACTTGGACAACACGCGGAAAAGCGAACGACGGTGCGAGCGCGCGCTTACCCTCCTGGCATGGAGGAGCGATCTCAGATCAGATCACGAGACGCGCGACGACGAGAAATGTTGGTTCGGAGAGATAGGGCCTTGCCATGAGCTGAGCTCACTGGGTGTGGACCCCCACCCCCGACCCCTCCCCGCAAGGGGGAGGGGAGTGCAGTGTCAGCGCGGCGAAGGCTCGTCCGACAACGAAAGCCGTCAGCTCCCGACTACGCCGCGAGCTTCTCCAGCTCCTTGATGATCGCCTCGCCCATCTGCGTGGTCGAAGCGGGCGTCGAGCCCTCGGCCTTGATGTCGGCGGTGCGCAGACCCGAGGCCAGCACGGCGGCGATGGCGGCGTCGAGCTTGTCGGCGAGCGCGCCCATGTCGAAGGAGTAGCGCAGCGCCATGCCGAACGAGGCCAGCATCGCGATCGGGTTGGCGAGACCCTTGCCGGCGATATCCGGCGCCGAGCCATGCACCGGCTCGTACAGCGCGCGGCGCTTGTGGGTCTTGGCGTCGACCTCGCCGAGCGAGGCGGACGGCAGCATGCCGAGCGATCCGGTCAGCATCGCCGCGATGTCCGACAGCATGTCGCCGAACAGATTGTCGGTGACGATGACGTCGAACATCTTCGGGTATTTCACCAGGTTCATGCCGCCGGAATCGGCGAGCTGGTGCTCGAGCGTGACGTCCTTGTACTCGCGATTGTGGACCGCGGTGACGACCTCGTTCCAGAGCACGCCCGACTTCATGACGTTGCGCTTCTCCATCGACGTCACCTTGTTCTTGCGCTTGCGCGCGAGGTCGAAGGCGACGCGGGCGATGCGCTCGATCTCATAGGTGTCGTAGACCTGAGTATCGATCGCGCGCTTCTGGCCGTTTCCGAGATCGGTGATGGTCTTTGGCTCGCCGAAATACACGCCGCCGGTGAGCTCCCGCACGATCATGATGTCGAGGCCCTCGACGATCTCGCGCTTCAGGCTGGAGGCATCGGCGAGCGCCGGATAGCACACGGCGGGACGCAGATTGGCGAACAGGCCGAGATCCTTGCGCAGGCGGAGCAGGCCCGCCTCGGGACGCACCTCGTAGGGAACGCCATCCCATTTCGGACCGCCGACGGCGCCGAAGATGATGGCGTCGGCCGCCTTGGCCTTGTCCATGTCGGCTTCGGAGATCGAGGCGCCATGAGCGTCATAGGCGGCGCCGCCG
Organism: Bradyrhizobium sp. HKCCYLRH2060; assembly: GCF_051168135.1. Classification (NCBI taxonomy): domain Bacteria; kingdom Pseudomonadati; phylum Pseudomonadota; class Alphaproteobacteria; order Hyphomicrobiales; family Nitrobacteraceae; genus Bradyrhizobium; species Bradyrhizobium sp. HKCCYLRH2060. The sequence continues at coordinate 694,913 of NZ_JBNPUK010000001.1, read as the reverse complement.
ACCAGGCCGTCCTCGGTCTCGAACGAGGCCAGTCCCTTGGCGTTGAGCCAGCCGATCAGGCGCTTCACCTCGGCCATCACTTCGGGGCCGATGCCGTCGCCGGGCAGCAAAAGGAGCTTCTGGGTCGCCATGGTCGTTGTCCTCACGGGGCTTGTCATGCCGGGGCATTGCGCGGGCATCCATCCTTGGGATGGCTGGATTGCCGGTCTGCCTCGAGCGGATCGAAAGCAGGCGCCCGGCAATGACGGGATCTCTCAAAACGGCGGAGTGCTAAAGCCCTCCTGCGCCGTTGGCAAGCCACCATTGCCGGCGCACCACTTCTGTCGCGGCGAGGTGGGCGGTAATGTGCGCGAAAATCGCGGCCGAATAGCATGAATTGCCGGCCGATCGCCGCGCCGGAGCATGTCTTGCCAGCCTCCCCATCCGACCCGACACCGGCCCACCCGGCGTTGACCAACCTCACGCTGTCGCTGGGTCCGATCATCGGTCTCGGCATCGGCCGCTTCGCCTACGCGCTCGTGCTGCCGGACATGCGGGACAGCCTGCATTGGTCATACTCGGCGGCCGGCTTCATGAACACGGTCAACGCCGCCGGCTATCTCATCGGCGCGCTGATCGCCGCGCAGCTGGCCCGGCGCTACGGCGGCCTGGCCGCAGTGCGCGGCGGAACGCTGGCGGCGCTGGCCTCGCTCGTGGTGTGCGCCATGACCGGTGACTTCATCGCGCTCAGCCTGGCGCGGCTCGTGACCGGCATCGGCGCCGGCGTCGCGCTGGTGGCCGGCGGCGCGCTGGCGGCGCGGGTCGCCCTGGCGCGGCCGGCGCAGGCGAGCTTCGTGCTGAGCCTGTTCTATGCCGGGCCGCCGCTCGGCATCGTCATCTCCGGCCTGATCGCCCCCTTCGTGCTGCAGGCCTTCGGGCCCGGCTCATGGTGGATCGTATGGGCCGTGCTCGCCGCGGTCGGCGCGGTGCTGATCGGGCCGCTGCTCGCGATGCGGCTCCCGGCGAACGCCGCCACGGCGGAGACCCGCACCGACCGCGTCTCGCTGCGGCCGATGGCGATCTATCTGTTCTGCTACTTCCTCTACGGCGCCGGCTATATCGCCTATCTCACCTTCATGATCGCGTATGTGCGCGATCTCGGCGGCGGCGCCGCGGCGCAATCAGGCTTCTGGTGTCTCATTGGCCTCGCCGGCTTCACCACGCCCTGGGTGTGGCGGCGCGTGCTGGCGCTCGACCGCGGCGGCTGGCCCACCGCCCTCATCCTCACCATCAACGCGATCGGCGCCGCCCTGCCCTCGCTCAGCCATTCGCCTGTCATGCTGACGCTGTCGGCCGCTGTGTTCGGCATCGCCTTTTCGACCGTGACCACGGCCACCACCGCCTTCGTGCGCTTCAACCTGCCACAGAGCGCCTGGCCGGGCGCGATCGCCGCGCTGACCATCTCGTTCGGCGTCGGCCAGACGCTCGGACCCTTCGCCGTCGGCGCGATCACCGATGCGATGGGAAGCCTGACCTACGCGTTGAACGTTTCAGCCGCGCTGCTGCTGCTGGGCGCGGTGATGGCGGCGATGCAAGGCAAGCTGAAGCGCTCCGACCGCACCTAGCTCACGGTGTCGTCCCGGCGAACGCCGGGACCCATACCGCGGAAGCTATCGAGGGATGCGGCTGCCAGTTGCCTGCCTCATAACCCCCTGTGGTTATGGGTCCCGGCGTTCGCCGGGACGACAGCGAAGTGTGTCGCGCGCAGCTCGGCCTCAAGCGGACCGACGCTCAGCTCCCGCTGAACGAATTGTACCCCTGATCCTCCCAATAGCCACCCTTGTAGTCGTTGGTGACCTCCATCGCGACGACGTATTTCGGGTTCTTGAAGCCGAGCTTGGTGGGGACGCGGATCTTCATCGGGTAGCCGTAGGCGCGCGGCAGGATCTGGTCGGCGTATTTGAAGGTCATCTGGGTCTGCGGATGCAGCGCGGTGCGCATGTCCAAGGGCGAATTGTAGCCGTCCTTGTCAGCGCAGTTGAACCAGACATATTTCGCGCTGATATCCGCGCCGATCAGCTTGAGGAAGTCGCGCAAGGGCGTGCCGGTCCAGGAGCCGATCGCGCTCCAGCCCTCGACGCAGATGTGGCGGGTGATCTGCGTGACCTGCGGCAGCGCATGCAGCTCGTCCAGCGTCCACGACTTCTTGTTGTCGACGAGGCCGCGCACCTCGAGCTTCCAGTCAGCGGCATCGATCTCCGGCGCCTCGTCGAGCGTGTAGTAGGCATTGAACGGGAACGGCTTGGTGATCGCACTCTCCGGAAAGGTCGGCGCCAGCGCGTCCGGATTGAACATCCAGGCCTGCACGGCGTCGTTGAACTTCGACACCTTCTTGAGCAGCTCCTCCGCCGTGTCGCCGTCGACGACGTCGCAGCCGGTGAGCAGGGTCAGCGCGCCCAGGCTGGCGCCGCCGGTAAGGAAGCGGCGCCGGGTGAGGTCGGGCATCACCTTCAACGAGTCCTTGATCAGGAGCCGCTTGTCGACGCCGGGAATGAGGAACGGACGCTTGGCCATGATACTCTCTCCTCTCAGCGGCCGATGATCATCGCGCGCAGGCTCTTCGGCACCAGCAGCGCGAGCAGGATGTGGATCACCAGGAAGGCGCAGATCAGCGCCATGCAGACGAAATGGACGTAGCGCGCCGCCGGATAGTCGCCGAACAGGCTGACCAGCCAGTGCAGCTGGACCGGCTTCCACATCGACAGGCCGGTGAGCACGACGACGATGCCGACGCCGATGATGCCGAGATAGAGCAGCTTCTGCACCGCGTTGTAGGCGGTGAGGTCGTCATGGGCGAGCTTGAAGGTCAGCGCGGCCTTGAGGTCGGCGATGACGGACGCCGGCGAGACCGGCAGCAGCTTGCGGCGGAACCGGCCGGTGGCGAGACCGGTGACGAGATAAGCGAGCCCGTTCAGCATCAGCAGCCACATCGCCGCGAAGTGCCACAGCAGCGCGCCGCCGAGCCAGCCGCCGAGCGTGAAGCTGCGGTCGAAGCGGAAGTCGAACAGCGGCGAGGCGTTGTAGATCTGCCAGCCCGACATGATCATCATGATCATCGCGACGGCGTTGATCCAATGCATGACGCGCACCCAGGCCGGCTGAATGACCTTGGTCGCGACTCCAGTTGCAGGTCCCCCGGTCGCCGCGAGGGTCGAGGGGGCGCTGGTGGTGGCGCTCGTCATGGCGGTCGGCTCCGTCGCTTGCATTCGTCACGGTCATTATACGCCGGCTCGGCGGGCCCCGTTACGCTCTGGCGCCGATCAAATCGATACGTGAAAACTATGGCGTTCACAAAAAAGCGAGCCGGGGGTGGGCCCGGCTCGCTCCTGGTCACATCCGCGAGGAGGAGGAAGAAACGGATGTGTCCGGTGTCGCGCCGGGCCTCACGACGCCGGCATCAGCACGGTGTCGACCACGTGGATGACGCCGTTCGACTGGTTGACGTTGGGGATCGTGACCATCGAGGTGCCGCCCTTGGCGTCGACGATCATGACGTTCTTGCCCTCGCGCTTGACGGTGAGCTGCTCGCCCTCGACCGTCTTCAGCATCTGGCCGTCCTTCAGGTCGGACGCCTCGAGCTTGCCGGGCACGACGTGATAGGTGAGGATCTTGGTCAGCGTCGCCTTGTTCTCCGGCTTGACGAGGCTGTCGACGGTGCCGGCCGGCAGCTTGCCGAACGCGGTGTTGGTCGGCGCGAACACCGTGAACGGTCCCTTGCCTTCCAGCGTCTGCACGAGGCCCGCGGCCTTCACCGCGGCGACCAGCGTCGTATGATCCTTCGAGTTGACCGCGTTCTGCACGATGTTCTTCGACGGGTACATCGCCGCGCCTCCGACCATCACGGTCTTCTCCTCGGCGTGCGCGGGTGCGACGACGATCGAGGTCAGCGACAGCGCGCTGAAGGCGGCGGCAGCGAGGAAGGCAATGCGCTTGGACATGGGTAGCTCCCTAATGAAGACGGCGGCAGAGCCGCACGATGAGTTCGACTGCGACATCGATGCGTTGGAGAGCGCTGTTGCTCTCGCGTCGTGTCGGGCCGAGCTACGCCGCGTTCGGAAGCGAGTTTCGGCGCATAATTTAACGTGATCCGTGAAACCTGCGGCGATCGAGATCGTCTCGCCGACTCATTGAACGAGAACTGCGCCGCAATGTCGCAGCCTGCTGCGAACTGATCAGCTCTCTGTCGGTCATTGGCCGAGGCCGATGACCGATCACCGTCGCCATTAACTACAATGCGAGCCGAGCCCGGCCGAACCTGCCGAAAATATTGCGAGTAAGACTTTCTTAAGGTTGATTGGTCGGCACGGCGCCGGCTGCGGGAAGGGGATGTCCCGCACTGTCCGGCGCGATCGGCGGGGGTTTCCTACAGTGAACAGAACGATCTGGATTGCGGGGTTCTGCCTCGTGATAATCTGCTGCTTGCTTGCAACGAAGATGGTGCTCGCCGCGGCGACGCCCGGCGACATGAGCGACACGACCTCGTCGCTGATCCGCGAGCCCATTCCGGGCGTTGATACGCTGAGCGAGACGGATCGCAGCTTCGCGACACAGCCGATCGAGTACAACGAGGACGTCTATCTGCCACTGGTCTCGCGGGCCGTGCGGGCGGAAGGGCGTAGCGCGTCGCCGGCGCGCCGGGCGAAGGCGTCCGGCAAAGCCGCTGTGCTGCGGCCGGTCAAGCGCAATCCGCAGCCCGTGAAGACGTCGGCGGCGTCGTGCAAGCAGCTCGACCCGATCGCGCGCTTCCTCGCCTCGGCGAAGATCGGGCCGCGGTGCCAGGCTTGATCGTTTGAGGCGTCAGGCCGAGACCGCCGTCACCACTTGCGCCAGCAACTGCTCGCGCCGCGTCTGCGAGCGCTGGCCCTTCATGGTGGCGGCGAAGCGTTCGAGGATGCCGTCCTCGAACGCCGTGACGATGGTGTCGTGCACGTAGCTCTTGCGGCAGATCGCCGGCGTGTTGGTGAGCTCGTCGGCGGCGGCGCGGATCGCTTCCAGGATCTGCTTCTTGCGGCCGCGCGCGCTCGCCGCGGGCGTGATTCGCGACAAGGTCTCCAGGGCGACGGCCGAGGCCATCAGCGTGCGGAAATCCTTCAGCGAGATCTTGATGCCGGCGATCTCGCGCAGGAACGCGTTGACCTGGGTGGTCGAGACCGCGCGCACCACGCGCTGGGCGTCGCGGTATTGGAACATGCGGCGGCCGGGGACGCCGCGCAGGATGCCGACGGCCCGCACCAGCTTGGCGGCGTCGCATTCCTTGCGCACCGCCTTGCCGCCCTTGGCCTTGAAGGTCAGCACCAGGGAGTCATCCTCGAGCGTGACGTTCGACTTCAACAATGTGGTGGCGCCGCGCGTGCCGTTCAGCCGCGCATAGGACTCGTTGCCGGGACGGATCGCGGTGCGCGCGATCAGCTCGATCACGGCGGACAGCGCGAACTCGCGCGTCGGCTCGTCGCCGGCGAGATGTTTCGACACCGCGCGGCGGATGCGCGGCAGCGCGCCGACCAGCTTGGCGAGACGATGCGCCTTGCGATGCTCGCGCACCTTCTCCCAATCGGCGTGATAGCGATATTGCAGCCGGCCGGCGGCGTCGACACCCACCGCCTGCAGATGCAGGTTCGGATCGGGGGCGTAGCGCACCTCGCGATAGGCCGGCGGCACCGCCATCGCATGCAGGCGGCGAATGGTGCCGGCGTGGCGGATCGGGGTGCCGTTGGCGCGGATGAAGGTGTAGCTCTTGCCCCGCCTGATGCGGCGGATGGTCAGCGCGGTCTGGTCGCCGAGCTTCAGCCCGATGCGCTTGGCGAGTTCCTCGACCGAGGTCTTGGCGTTGCCTTGCGCGTCGGCGGTCTTGGCGTGGGCGAGATCCTTCAAGGTCAGCTTGCGGCGCGGCGGCTTGGGCGGCCACTGGCCCAGCGCCTTCGCGAGCGCGACATCGGCATCGGCCGGGCCGACCCGCGGGCTCTCGAAATTCTGCTGGTCCATCATTGCTTTAGACGCCCTGCCGTCGTTTTCATCCGCTCAATGCCCCGGAGTCCGGTTTGGTTCCGGCCGGGTTATCCACAGCTTCAAGGCGATTTAGGGCGTGACGGGCCGGATAGCGAGTCCCTAATTTTGGGCAGAACGGTTGCAAAATACCGGTGCGCGCCCCGATTCCGGGTAACCTTGATGCTGCAGACTGTAGCGACCTCCGAAGTGTGACCGGCGCGCTCAACCTCCGCGCACAATTCTTTGATCCTGCGCAGACCGCCTCCCCGCCGAAGGTCCTACTTGTCTTGCCTTGTCGCCGCCGGTTACGCGGACGCATAGTGGGAACAACGATGGCCTGCGCCGGACCACGGCGGGCCGCATGTGGAGGGTGTGAAATGTCCGAGAAGATCTACGACGTTCCGGCCGAGTGGGCGAAACGCGCCTTCGTCGACGACGCGAAGTACCAGGAGATGTACGCGCGCTCGATCAAGGACCCCAACGGCTTCTGGGCCGAGCAGGCCAGGCGCGTCGACTGGGTCAAGGCACCGACGAAGATCGAGAACGTCTCCTACGCACCCGGCAACATCTCGATCAAATGGTTCGAGGACGGCGTCCTCAACGCCGCCTACAACTGCGTCGACCGCCATCTCGCCACCCGCGGCGACCAGACCGCGATCATCTGGGAGGGCGACGACCCCTCGCAGTCCAAGCACATCACCTATCGCGAGCTGCACGACGAGGTGTGCCGGATGGCCAACATCCTGCGCAACCGCAACGTCAAGAAGGGCGACCGCGTCACCATCTACCTGCCGATGATCCCGGAGGCGGCTTACGCGATGCTGGCCTGCGCCCGCATCGGCGCCATCCATTCGGTGGTGTTCGCCGGGTTCTCGCCGGACTCGCTCGCCCAGCGCATCAAGGACTGCGATTCCAAGATCATCATCACCGCCGACGAGGGCCTGCGCGGCGGCCGCAAGGTGCCGCTCAAGGCCAATGTCGACGCGGCGCTGAACAAGGTCGACAATGTCGACTGGGTCGTCGTGGTCAAGCGCACCGGCGGCAAGATCGAGATGAATCCGAGCCGCGACCTCTGGTATCACGAGGCCGCGGAGATGGTGACGACCGAATGCCCGTGCGAGCCGATGCATGCGGAGGATCCGCTGTTCATCCTCTACACTTCGGGCTCGACCGGCCAGCCCAAGGGCGTGCTGCACACCACCGGCGGCTATCTCGTCTACGCCGCGATGACGCATCAATACGTGTTCGACTATCACGAGGGCGACGTCTACTGGTGCACCGCCGACGTCGGCTGGGTCACCGGCCACAGCTACATCCTCTATGGACCGCTGGCCAACGGCGCCATCTCGCTGATGTTCGAAGGCGTGCCGAACTATCCGGACAATTCGCGGTTCTGGAACGTCATCGACAAACACAAGGTCAACATCTTCTACACCGCGCCGACCGCGATCCGCGCGCTGATGCAGGGCGGCGACGCGCCGGTGAAGAAGACCTCGCGCGCGTCTCTGCGCCTGCTCGGCTCGGTCGGCGAGCCGATCAATCCGGAAGCCTGGGAGTGGTATCACCGCGTCGTCGGCGACGACCGCTGCCCGATCGTCGACACCTGGTGGCAGACCGAGACCGGCGGCATCCTGATCACGCCGCTGCCGGGCGCGACCAAGCTCAAGCCGGGCTCGGCGACGCGGCCGTTCTTCGGCGTCGTGCCCGAGATCGTCGATGCCGACGGCAAGACGCTGGAAGGCGCGACCGAGGGCAATCTCTGCCTCACCCGCTCCTGGCCGGGCCAGATGCGCACCGTCTACGGCGATCACGCCCGGTTCGAGATGACCTACTTCTCGACCTACAAGGGCAAGTACTTCACCGGCGACGGCTGTCGCCGCGACGCCGATGGCTATTACTGGATCACCGGCCGCGTCGATGACGTCATCAACGTCTCCGGCCACCGCATGGGCACCGCCGAGGTGGAGAGCGCGCTGGTCGCGCACGCCAAGGTCTCGGAAGCGGCCGTGGTCGGCTATCCGCACGACATCAAGGGCCAGGGCATCTACGCCTATGTCACCCTGATGGCCGGCGAGCAGCCGAGCGAGGAGCTGCGCAAGGAGCTCGTCGCCTGGGTGCGCAAGGAGATCGGCCCGATCGCCTCGCCCGACCAGATCCAGTTCGCCCCCGGCCTGCCCAAGACCCGCTCTGGCAAGATCATGCGCCGCATCCTGCGCAAGATCGCCGAGGACGAGCCGGGCGCGCTCGGCGACACCTCGACCCTTGCCGATCCCGGCGTGGTCGATGATCTCGTCCAGCACCGGCAGAACCGCAAGGAGAAGCAGGCCTAGCGCATGTCCGCTGGACCTCTCAGGAGACGGTTGGAGAACGCGGCCCGGCTGGGCTGCGTTCTCCTCGCTCTGGCGGGCGGGATCGGTCCTTCGACGGCGCAGCTCATGCCGCAGTCGCCGGAACTGAAGACCTCGGTCGCGTTCTTCTACCGGGATCCGCGCATCGAGGGCCTGGTCCATGTGTTCGCGACCCTGAAGTCGGAAGGGCGGGATTGGACCGCCTACCCGCCGGTGACCGGGCTGTTGGCGCGGTCCTTCGCGCTGCATCCGGACTGGATCGATCGGCTGGCGCCGCCGGAGGGAGACGGCAAGGCGGCTTCGGCCTTCCTGGCCGCGGTCCGGCTCTCGGGACATGTCGCTGAGGCTGGCAGGTTTCGCGGCCGTTTCGGCGCCAGCGCCCTCGACGCCACGCTGGAGGATCAGTTCGGCAGCGCTCCCGCCCGGCTCGAGGACATCACGATCAGGACCCCGACCGACCTGGACCTGCTGTGGGGCGCCTCGTTCGCTGAAGGCGACGGCCGCTATGTGCGCATGATCCTCGACTTCTTCGCCTCCATCACCAATCAGTCCGAGCTCATCGCGCTCGACACCGCCCGTCTCACGGTGGCCATGGTCGGCGGTCCGAAGGACATCTACGACACGCTGGAGCAGCGCTACGACGCGGCCCAGCGCGGCCGGATGGTGGTTGCGGCCGCAGCCCTGTGGGCCATCGGATCGAACGTGCGCCAGCACGACTACGTCCGCCAGGCGACGTCCGACTACATCCACGATCATCCGCGCACATTCGCCGTCCGGGCGCTGTCGGCGATCACCCGCCTCAAATAGATTGCACGTGCCCGGCCGGGTTCGCTCCGCTGGCCCCGCCGGCGAATCCGTGTTGCGGGCCGGATTCCGGCCGAGTGTTGTTTTCAGGTCATTTACTTGCAGAGGAAGTTTTCATTTCCTCCAGCCATCCGAGTGCTCCCGCAAGAGCGGAGGTCGCAGCGATGGGGCGAAGAGGAATGGCAAGGCCGAATGGAGCGATCGGGCCGGCCGTGAAGGCGGCGATGATGGCCGCGTCGGTGGTCGGAGCCACGGTCACGACGGCCGACTCTGCGTCCGCCCGTCCCGAGCTGGTCAGCATCGCCGGCGACTATTCGCCCGGCACGATCGTGGTGAGGACCGGCGAGCGCAAGCTCTACCTCGTGCTCGATGGCAGCCACGCCATGCGCTACACGGTCGGCGTCGGCAAGGCCGGCCGGCAATGGGCCGGCACCACCAAGATCGACGGCAAGTACAAGAATCCGGCCTGGGCGCCGCCGGCCGACGTCAAGCGCGACAAGCCCAACATCCCCGACGTGATCCCCGGCGGCTCGCCGCAGAATCCGATGGGCGTCGCGGCCATGACGCTCGCGGGCGGCGAATATGCCATCCACGGCACCAACGTGCCGAACTCGGTCGGCGGCTACGTCTCCTACGGCTGCATCCGCATGCTCAACAGCGACATCACCGACCTCTACGAGCGCGTGTCGATCGGCACCACGGTGGTCGTGACCCGCTGAAGCCGAAGCGGCCGAACTGATTCTCCGTCACCCGCGCCATCACCATGCCTGACGGCGCGCGCCCGGCGGATGCATCAGAAGTCCGAGATGATTCCCTTTTTCTCCCAGTCGCCGTAACGGGTCGGCTCCGGTCCTTTCGGACCCTGCAGCTCCTTCGGCATCAGCGTCGTCTGCTCCGCCGCGAGACGACGCCGCTCCTCCGCCTCGGCCAGCGCACGCTGCGCGGCCGGAGTGAGCGGCTTGCGCGGATTGTCGTTGCTGGCGACCACCGACAATGCGGGCTTGCGCTCGTTGTTGGGTTCGTTGCTCATCGTACCATTCCACCGTTGCACCGGATCCTTCCCGACATCATCAGATCGTGTGAGCACGCCGGGGAAAACAGGTCTAAAAAAAGCGGAGCCGATTCTTACATTTGGCATATTCCGGTGACAGAGGACCCGCAAGCTGATGGCATGCACCCGATGGTCGCGGAACTGCCTTTCTTCTTTCGCGAGTAATTCCCAGGCATGCCTCCGCCGCGTTTTGCGACCCCTTCCGAAGTCCCAGGCCTGGCGGCACGACGCATCGCCGCCGACGTGGTCGACGGCGTGCTGCACAAGCATCGCACCCTCGACGATCAGCTCGACGGAACCGGCGCGCATCCCGGACTGAAGCATCTCGCCGATCGCGACCGCGCGCTGATGCGCCGGCTGGTCGCCACGACCTTGCGGCGGCTCGGAACGCTCGGCCACGTGCTGTCGCGGCTGCTGGATCGTGGCGTGCCGACCGACGCGCCGCGGGCGCAGAGCGCGCTGCTGATCGGCGCCGCCCAGATCCTCTGGATGGACGTTCCCGACCACGCCGCCGTCGACCTCTCCGTCCGCCTGGTGCAGGCCGACCGTCGCGCCGCGAAATATGCCGGACTCGTCAACGCGGTGCTGCGGCGCTGCGCCCGCGAGGGCGCGAGCCTGCTCGACGATGCCACCGGTCAGCCGCTTGATATCGCGCCCTGGCTGCTCAAGCGCTGGATCGATCATTACGGCGAAGCGACCGCCAGGGACATCGCCGCGGCGCTCGGCCAGGAGCCGTCGCTCGACCTCACGGTGAAGTCGGACCCCGGGCAATGGGCAACGCGACTGCATGGCGAGGTGCTGCCGACCGGCACCGTGCGCACCGTGCTGCATGGCTCGGTGACGGTGCTGCCGGGCTTTGCCGAGGGACAATGGTGGGTCCAGGACGCCGCTGCCGCCCTGCCTGCGCACCTGCTCGGCAACGTCAGCGGCAAGGCCGTCGCCGACCTCTGCGCAGCGCCGGGCGGCAAGACCGCCCAGCTCGCCCATGCCGGCGCCCGCGTCACCGCGGTCGACCGGTCGCCGGCCCGGATGAACCGGCTGAAGGACAACATGACCCGGCTGCAGCTCGCGGCCGAGACGGTCGTGGCCGATGCCGCCGAATGGCAGCCGGCCGAGAGCGGCGGCTTCGACGGCCTGCTGCTCGATGCGCCCTGCACCTCGACCGGCACGATCCGGCGCCATCCCGACGTCGGCTGGTTGCGCAGCGAGGCCGACATCACCGCATTGTCGGGCCTGCAGACGCGGCTGCTGACCAGGGCGGCCAGCCTGCTCAAGCCGGGCGGAACCCTGGTCTACTGCACCTGTTCGCTGGAGCCCGAGGAGGGCGAGCAGGTGGTCGAGCGCGTGCTCGCCGAAACCACCGAGCTGCGCCGCATCCCCGTGACCTCCGGCGAGGTGGCAGGACTGGCCGAGCTGGTCACGCCGGCCGGCGACCTGCGCACCCTGCCCTGTCATTTGCCGCACCAGGACCCCCGGCTTGGCGGTCTCGACGGTTTTTATGCGGCGAGACTGGAGCGGCGGCCGTGAGCGTGTCATCGTGTGCGCTCTGCGCCGGCCCTGCGTCGGCCGCGCTTTGAGGGCGTCGGCGTTGCGTTAGTCCGTTTATATCCTGATTTTGCACCAGATTCTGGTCCCGCGATGGTGCTGCACCGGGGCCAAAAATGGTGTATCGGCGGCAGTTGCGATCTATGAAGGATGCGCAACCGAATCCCCCTCTGAATCCAAGGCTTGGCGTGTCCGCCGCTCAACGCAGACGCATATCGACGCTGGTGATGGGCCGCTTTGCGCGCAGCCTGATGTCCAACGTCAGCGGTGTATCGGTATCCGTGTCCGGGCTGTGGCCAGGACGCGCGGACCGGCTCATCATTGCGCCGCATGACCTGCGCACGTCGGACGCGACGCGGGCGGCCGAGATCTATGCCGGACGCTTCGTCTTCGCCGGCAAGATCGTGACCTGCCACGGCCGTTCGATCTTCGACCTGGAGCCGCCGTCCGAGGACTGGGAGGTGGCCCTGCTCGGCTTCGGCTGGCTGCGACATCTGCGCGCAGCCGATACCGCGCTGACCCGCGCCAACGCCCGCGCTTTGGTCGACGACTGGATCACCAACCAGATCGGCCGCCATCCCTTGAGCCGGCGCGCCGACGTGCTGGCGCGGCGGGTGATCTCGCTGTTGTCGCAGGCCCCGCTGGTGCTGGCCGATTCCGACGGCAAGTTCTACCGCCGCTACCTGCGCGGGCTGACCCGCGAGATCCGCTATCTGCGCTATTCGACCATCGACATTCCCGATGGCGCGCCGCGGCTGCAGGTGCTGATTGCGCTGTGCTACGCGGCGCTATGCCTCGCCAACCAGGCCAAGCACATCCGCAGCGCGACCCGGAAACTCTCGGACGAATTGCAGCGGCAGATCCTGCCCGATGGCGGCCACGTCTCGCGCAATCCGGGCGCGCTGATCGAGCTCTTGATCGACCTGCTGCCGCTGCGGCAGACGTTTGCGGCCCGCAACATCGCCCCGCCGCCGGCGCTGCTCAATGCCATCGACCGCATGATGCCGATGCTGCGCTTCTTCCGGCACGGCGACGGCAACATGGCGCTGTTCAACGGCATGGGCGGCACCCCGTCCGACCTGCTGGCGACCCTGCTCGCCTATGACGACACCCACGGCACGCCGATGGCGAGCATGCCGCATTCCGGCTTCCAGCGGCTCGACGCCGGACCGATGACGGTCATCGTCGACACCGGTCCGCCGCCGCCACCGCATCTGAGCCATGAGGCCCATGCCGGCTGCCTCGCCTTCGAGATGTCCTCCGGACCGTGCCGCATCGTGATCAATTGCGGCATGCCGTCGACTGGCCGCGACAATTGGCGTGCCTTCGCGCGCAGCACGGTGGCGCATTCGACGCTGACCTATCACAACACCTCGTCCTGCACCTTCGTCGAGATGTCGGCGATGAAGCGCCTGCTGCACGGCGCGCCGATCGTGTCGGGTCCGACGCGGGTCGAGAACTTCCGCGAGATCGTGCCCGACGGCACCGTGCTGTCGACCTCGCACAACGGCTACGCGGCGAAATTCGGCCTGATCCATCGCCGCGTGCTGGTGGCGGCCGAGGATGGCTCGCGGCTCGACGGCGAGGACACTGTGACGCCGGCGCAGGGCGCGCGGCTTCGCGGCGGCGGCTCGGACTACGCGCTGCGCTTCCACCTGCACCCGGCCGTCAAGGCCAGCCGGCTCAGCGACGGCCGCGGCGCCATGCTCGTGCTGCCCAATCGCGAGGTCTGGACGTTCGAGACGTTCGACGACCGCGTCGATCTCGAGGACAGCGTGTTTCTCGCCGGCAATGACGGTCCGCGCCGCACCACCCAACTGGTGATCCGGCAGGACGCGCAGCAGGCCCCGTCGATCCGCTGGAGCTTCGTCCGCTCGTCAGTGTCGCCGACCGAGACCAACGGGCGCCGCAACGCGCGGAAAGAGCCGGAACTGCCGCTGTGATCGGTACGGCGCCAAGGAATGAGCCGACGAATCGTGCTGCGAGATGCACGCCATATCTGCACGGACAGTAGGCTCCCTCTCCCCGTTCTTACGGGGAGAGGGTCGGGGTGAGGTGCAGATGCACGGGGAGTGTACGTGGCGAGGCCTGTACCCCCTCACCCGGATTGCATCTGGCGATGCAATCCGACCTCTCCCCGCAAGCGGGGCGAGGTAAGGGCACCGCCTGCGACGCGCGTTCGAGCCAACATGAGCGCTCAATCGAGCCCGAGCACACACACCTCCCCGTTGTCGCCATCGGCAAAAGCTGATATGAGGCCGGCTCTCGCGCGACTGGCGACTTTGGATGGAGCACCATCGGGGAGCGCGGGATCGACCGCCGTGCGCCTGGGCAAATTGAACTCCTGCAACAGGACTCTTTGCCATGACAAACCAGCTTCGTCGCGTTCGCCGTGCTCTGCTCTCTGTTTCCGACAAGACCCGCCTCGCCGACTTCGCGCTGGCGCTCGCCGCGCGCGGCGTCGAACTGATCTCCACCGGCGGCACCGCCAAGGCGATTGCCGAGGCCGGCCTGAAGGTGAAGGACGTCTCCGACCTCACCGGCTTTCCCGAGATGATGGACGGTCGCGTCAAGACGCTGCATCCCAAGGTGCATGGCGGCCTGCTCGCCATCCGCGGCAATGACGAGCACACCGAGGCGATGAAGGCGCACAACATCGCGCCGATCGATCTCCTCGTCGTCAATCTCTATCCGTTCGAGGCCACCGCCGAGCGCGGCGCGTCGTTCAGCGACTGCATCGAGAACATCGATATCGGCGGCCCGGCGATGATCCGCGCGGCCTCGAAGAACCACGAGGATGTCGCGGTCGTCGTCGACGTCAACGACTACGAGGCCGTGCTCGAGGACCTCGCGCGCCACGAGGGCTCGACCACCTTGCTGCTGCGCCGCCGGCTTGCCGCCAAGGCCTATGCGCGCACCGCCGCCTATGATGCTGCGATCTCCAACTGGTTCGCCGCCACCATCCAGAACGACGCGCCCGACTACCGGGCCTTCGGCGGCAAGCTGATCCAGTCGCTGCGCTATGGCGAGAACCCGCACCAGCATGCGGCGTTCTACGCGCTGCCCGGCCGCCGTCCCGGCGTCGCGACCGCGCGCCAGCTCCAAGGCAAGGAGCTGTCCTACAACAACATCAACGACACCGATGCGGCCTATGAGTGCATCGCCGAGTTCGACCCGGCGCGCACCGCGGCCTGCGTCATCGTCAAGCATGCCAATCCCTGCGGCGTCGCCGAAGGCCCCGATCTCGTCACCGCCTATCAGAAGGCGCTGGCCTGCGATTCGACCTCGGCGTTCGGCGGAATCATCGCGATGAACCGCAAGCTCGACGCCGCCACCGCGCGCGCCATCACCGGCATCTTCACCGAGGTGATCATCGCGCCCGACGCCACCGACGAGGCGATCTCGATCATCGCAGCGCGCAAGAACCTGCGGCTGCTGCTCGCCGGCGCCCTGCCCGATCCGCGCGAAGCCGGCCTCACCGCCAAGACCGTGGCCGGCGGCCTGCTGGTGCAGAGCCGCGACAATGCCGTCGTCGATGACATGGAGCTGAAGGTGGTGACCAAGCGCGCCCCCACCGACGCCGAGCTGCGCGACCTGCGCTTCGCCTTCCGCGTCGCCAAGCATGTCAAGTCGAACACGATCGTCTACGCTAAGGATTCGGCGACCGTCGGCATCGGCGCCGGACAGATGAGCCGGGTGGATTCGGCGCGCATCGCCGCACGCAAGGCGCTGGATGCGGCCAGCGCGCTCAAGCTCGCCGAGCCGCTGACCAAGGGCTCGGTGGTCGCCTCCGACGCGTTCTTCCCGTTCGCCGACGGCATGCTCGCCTGCATCGAGGCCGGTGCCACCGCCGTGATCCAGCCGGGCGGATCGGTGCGCGACGACGAGGTCATCAAGGCCGCCGACGAGCACGGCATCGCCATGGTGCTTACTGGCGTCCGGCACTTCCGGCACTGATCGGCCCGACAATCTCCGTCGTCATTCCGGGGCGTCGCGTAGCGACGAGCCCGGAATCCATAACCACGACCGTGAGTATGGATTCCGGGCCTGTGCCTACGCGGCGCATCCCGGAATGACGGCGGAATAAGTTTCAAGCGCCCTGCCCTGCACGACCAACTGCGTCCACTCGCGCCAGCAGCAGCAGCCCCGCCGCGAAGAACAGCACCAGCACCGCCATGCCGGCCTTCTGACTCGCAGTGACCGCGGTGATGGTGCCGATCAGCAATGGCCCGACGAACGACGTCACCTTGCCGGTGAGCGCGAACAGGCCGAAATACTGCGCGACGCGCTCCTTCGGCACCATGCGGATCAGCAGCGAGCGCGAGGCCGCCTGCAGCGGCGCGCCGCAGGCGCCGATGACGCAGCCGAGCAGGAGATAGGCGCGCTCCGGCAGCGAGGCGAACAGCGGGCCGCCCGGCACGGCCGGCGTCACCGGAATGAACAGGACCGAATCACGGCTCACCATGAGAATCGCGACGATCGCGAGCAGCAGCAGCGTCATGCTGCCGGCGATCACACGCTTCGGCCCGAGAAAATCATCCAGCTTGCCGCCGAGCCAGCCACCGAACGTGCCGGCGGCGGCGAGGATGATGCCGAAGGTGCCGATCTGGATCGTGTTCCAGCCGAATGTGCCGGCGGCATAGATGCCGCCGAAAGCGAACAGCGACACCAGCCCATCGGTGTAGATCATGTTGGCGAGGAGAAAGAGCGCAACGTCACGCTGCTGCGGCAGGCTGCGCAGCGTCTGCTTCAGTTGGCCGACGCCCTCGCGCACGGCCGCGCCGAGCCGGTGGCGCGCCGGATAGTCCGGCGTGAACAGGAACATCGGCAGCACGAACACGACGAACCAGAGGCCGGTGAGCGGACCGGAGATGCGGTCGCCTTCATGGCTCACGGGATCGAGCCCGAACAGCGGCTTGAAGCCAAACAGCGTGCGGCCGCTGTCGGGATTGGCGGCGAGAAAGCCGAGCACGATGATGAGCGACAGGATGCCGCCGACATAGCCGGTGGCCCATCCGGTGCCGGACAGCCGGCCGATGCGTTCCGGCGGCACCAGGGTCGGCATCATCGCGTTGTTGAACACGGTGGCGAACTCGACGCCGATGGTGGCGATCACATAGGCCGCGAGCAGCGGCGGGATCAGCTCGGGCGCGCCGGGACGTCCGATCCACATCAGCGCGGCGCCGATCACGAGCAGCGCGCCGAACGCCGCGATCCACGGCTTGCGGCGCCCGGTGGCATCGGCGATGGCGCCGAACACCGGTGACAGCAGCGCGATGACGATGCCGGCCGCGGCGGTCGCAAAGCCCCACAGCGCCTGGCCGCTCGCCGCGTCCGGCGCGACATGCGCCGCGAAATAGGGCGCGAAGACGAAGGTCGTGATCAGCGTGAAATAGGGCTGCGCCGCCCAATCGAACAAGATCCAGCTGACGACGGCCGCGCGCCCGGGATAGATTCGGCCGTCGGCAGAGCCAGAGGTCTCGATCGTGATGACGGCCATTCGAAAATCCTCTGCAATCCCAGCGTCGCGTCTCGCGACGATCACGGCGTTGCGTTTTACGCCGGCGACCCGGCCCTATAACATCTGACGATCCCAGGCGGATGTCAGCAACGGCAGAATTGCGATGACCACGTTCACGATTGATCGACGACGGCTCCTTGCGGGTTTCATGCTGTTGCTGGCCGGCTGCCTGCCCGCACGGGCGCTGGATTCGCAAACCTTCGATATCCCGCAGCCACCCGGTATCACCGCGCCGGCGCAGCCGCCCGCCCACGGCATGGTGGTGGCACAGGAGAGGATCGCAGCCGAAGTCGGCCAGCGCATTCTCGCGCTCGGCGGCAACGCGGTCGATGCCGCCGTTGCCACCGGCTTTGCGATGGCCGTCACCTATCCGGTTGCCGGCAACATCGGCGGCGGCGGCTTCATGGTCATCCACATCGCCAAGTCCAACGAGGATATCGCGATCGACTATCGCGAGACCGGTCCCGCCGCGATCACGCGCGACATCTTCCTCGGCGCCGACGGCAAGCCCGACAACGCCAAGTCGCGCGATTCGGCGCTGTCGATCGGCGTCCCCGGATCGGTGGCGGGTCTCGCGTTGGCGCTGGAGAAATACGGCTCGGGCAAATTCACGCTGGCGCAGGTGCTGCAGCCGGCGATCGTGCTGGCACGCGACGGCATCCCCGTCGCCGACGACGTCGCCGTGACGCTGCCGATGATGGCGCCGCGGCTGGCGAAATGGAAATCGTCGGCCGCGATCTTCATGCGGCCCGATGGCACCGTGCTGAAGGACGGAGACCGGCTGATTCAGCGCGATCTGGCGGCGACGCTCACCGCCGTCGCCGAGCAGGGACCGCGCGGCTTCTATGAAGGCCCCGTTGCCGAGCGACTCGCCAAGGCGATCCAGGATGCCGGCGGCATCATGACGGCGGACGATCTCAAATCCTACCAGCCGGTGCTGCGCACGCCGGTGCGCGGCACCTATCGCGGCTATGATATCGTGTCGATGCCGCTGCCGTCGTCGGGCGGCACCGTGCTGGTCGAGATGCTGAACATCCTCGAGGGCTTTCCGCTCGCTGAGCTGAAGCAGGGCTCGCCCGAATCGCTGCATCTGCTGATCGAGGCGATGAAGCGCGCCTATGCCGACCGTGCGCGCTATCTCGGCGACCCCGCCTTCGTCGACGCGCCGGTGCGCGCGATGCTGTCGAAGGACTATGCCGCGCGCCAGCGCGCCGGCATCGATCCCGCGCACGCCACCAGCGCCGGCGACGTTCTCAACACCAAGCCGCTGCGGGAGGGCAGCAACACCACGCATTTTTCGGTGGTCGACAATGACGGCAATGCCGTCAGCAACACCTACACGCTGAACTTCCCCTATGGCGTCGGCCTCGTCGCCGAGGGCACCGGCGTGCTGCTCAACAACGAGCTCGACGATTTCACCGCCGCGCCCGGCGCCTCCAACGCCTTCGGCCTGGTCGGCTTCGAGGCCAACCTGCCGGGCCCCGGCAAGCGGCCGCTGTCGTCGATGTCGCCGACCATCGTGCTGAAGGATGGCAAGCCCGTGCTCGTCACCGGCTCGCCCGGCGGCAGCCGCATCATCTCGACCGCGCTGCAGGTGATCGTCAACGTGCTCGACTATCGGATGGACGTCCGCCAGGCCGTCACCGCGCCTCGCCTGCATCACCAATGGATGCCCGACGAGGTCCGGATCGAGAAGGGTTTTGCCGATGACGTGCTCGCCGGCCTGCGCGCCCGCGGCCACAAGATCGAGGAGCCGATGGGACGGACCTCGGCCAACTCCATTCTGGTGACGCCGGATGGATTTGTCGGCGCGCCCGATCCGCGCAGCAAGGGCGCCACCGCGGCCGGGCGCTGAGGTGCCCGGTTCCCGGCCGGGAGGAGGAGGTCGTGGCCCGGATGACGATTTGCCGCCGCCCGGCGGGGCCCTGCACCAGCTTCCCTCCGTTGGCGTGGTGACCGAGGCGCGTTAGAAGCATACCAGGGCGCAGCGAGGCTCGCCCGCGAGACGGCGTCGGACGTTCTGGTGCATTTGCGAAGATTCGTGGTCGGTCTGTTGGTGTTTGCGGCCCTGCTGGTGGCGGGGTGGCTCACCTATCGGCCTGACCGGGCGCTGCGCGTCGCGACCACCGTGGTCGCCGAGATGATCTGCGCCAAGACCTACGTCTCCGGCCTCGATCCGCAGACGGTGTTTGCGGAGACCATGGAACGGCCCGGTCTGCGCCGGTTGCGGGCCGTGATGCGCTACCGGGTGGAGCCCGACATGCGCATGGTGGAGGTGTCGCTGCTCGGCCTGCACGCCACCCGGGCCTCGTATCACGACGGTCTCGGTTGCGTGGCGCTTCAGGGTCAGAAGCCGCCTTACGTGCCCCACACCGACGTCGCTGCGCTGCGCGCCGCGGCGCCTGCTCCCGCCTTGCCCGACTTCGCCGAAGACGCTGCGGTGGAGCCCAGCGATCCCGCGCTGAAGGCGGCGCTCGATCACGCCTTCGAGGAGCCGGCCAGCCCGCCATTCCGCCGCACCAAGGCGATCGTCGTCGTCAAGGACGGTCGCCTGATCGCGGAACGCTATGCGCCGAACATCGGCGTCGATACCCCGCTCATGGGGTTCTCGATGACCAAGACGGTCACCAATGCGCTGCTGGGCATCCTCACCCGGCAGGGCAGACTGAGCCCGTCGATCCCGGCGCCGGTCGCGGAATGGCGCGAGCCAAGGGATCCGCGCCACGACATCACCGTCGAGCAGTTGATGCGCATGACATCAGGCCTGGCGCTGGACGAAACCAATTCCGGCTTCGATCCGTCGAGCCAGATGGACATCCACCGCGACATGGCGGCGTTCGCGGTGCATGCGCCGCTGATCGCGCCGCCGGGACAGCGCTGGGCCTATTCGAGCGCGAGCACCCAGATCCTGGCGCGCATCATCCGCGACGCCGCCGGCGGTCCCGAGCAGGCGATCGAATTCGCGTGGCGCGAGCTGTTCCATCCGCTCGGCATGCGCAGCCCGACGCTGCAGTTCGACGGCACCGGCACGCTGCAAGGTTACGGCAACATGCTGGCGAGCGCGCGGGACTGGGCGAAGCTGGGGCTGCTCTATCTCGGCGACGGCGTCGCCGGCGGCAAGCGCATCC
This sequence comes from Bradyrhizobium sp. HKCCYLRH2060, assembly GCF_051168135.1. NCBI lineage: Bacteria > Pseudomonadati > Pseudomonadota > Alphaproteobacteria > Hyphomicrobiales > Nitrobacteraceae > Bradyrhizobium > Bradyrhizobium sp. HKCCYLRH2060. The sequence goes on along the minus strand of NZ_JBNPUK010000001.1, from coordinate 674,492 downwards.
TGCCCGAGGGCTGGGTGGCGATGTCGGCGACCGCGACGCTGGACACCGACTATGGCGCGGGATTGTGGACCAACCGCAGCCAGCACGTTCACGCGCAGGGACGGGCGCGCGCCGGCATTCCGGCGGATGCGTTCTTCGCCTTTGGCCTGCTCGGCCAGCGGCTCGTGATTATGCCGAGCCAGCGCATGGTGGTGGCCAGGCTCGGTGATTCCATCGACCCCGACGGCGACATCAAGGGCGTCGCGCGCCTGGTGCGCGAGGTGATCGCGGCGACGGAAGCCACCGCCGCGCAGTCGAAATAGACGCCGGCTTCAGCGGCCGACCTCGTAGGGCCCGCCCTTCTCCAGCGCGATCTTGTAGGCCGGCCGTGCCTCGATGCGGGCGAGGAAATCCATCGCCCGCGGATGGCCCTGCTCCAGACCGCCGCGCGATGCCGCCGCCTGCAGCGGGAAGCTCATCTGGATGTCGGCCGCGGTGAACGAATCGCCCGCAAACCACTCGCTCTTCTGCAGCTCGCTTTCCCAGAACGCCATGTGCTGCTTCAATTGCGGATTGACCAGCGTGCTCAACGCCTGGTTCGACACCTTGCGCACGATCGGACGCAGCAGCGCCGGCGCGCGCTTCGGCATGATGTTGAACAGCAGCTTCAGCAGCAGCAGCGGCATCGCCGAGCCCTCTGCATAGTGCAACCAGTACGAATAGCGCAGCCGCTCCGGCGTCTTCGACGGCGGGATCAGGCGGCCATCGCCATAGGTCTCGATCAGATATTCGACGATCGCGCCGGACTCCGCGACCGTGTTGCCGTTGTCGGTGATCACGGGCGACTTGCCGAGCGGATGAATGGCGCGCAGCTCCTTGGGCGCGCGCATGTCGGGCTGGCGCTCGTAGCGGATGATCTCATAGGGGACGCCGAGCTCCTCGAGCAGCCAGAGCACGCGTTGCGAGCGGGAATTGTTGAGGTGGTGAACGGTGAGCATGGGGTTCCCAGGGACGGATCGAGTGGCGGGCGGCGTTCCGTAGCAGGACGGCACGGGTTCGGCGAGGCGTCCTCGGCACTGGAGGAGAGTCACAATAATTATCCGGGTAATATTGACTTTAATTTCGCCCGGGTCTTATTAAGCGCATCAACGGGACCAAGCCATGGACACTTTCACCGCATTTGCCGGCCAGACCCGGATCGCCGCCGGGCCCCTGCCCAAGGTGGCGCTGGTGCTGAAACACGCCGCGCCGAACATCGAGCCGATCGTGATCTTCAACGACCGCACCGGGCAGCCGATCGACATCGATCTGCGCGGCAGCGACCGGGATATCCTGGCCCGCCTGCCGGTCGACGCCGGCGTGGTCGCAGACCAGCCGCCGACCGGGCCGCGCGGCCGCGGCCGGCCAAAGCTCGGGGTCGTGGCCCGCGAGGTCACGTTGCTGCCGCAGCACTGGGAATGGCTCAATGCGCAGCCGGGCGGCGCCTCGGTCGCCCTGCGCAAGCTGGTCCACGAAGCCCGCCGCGCCAACGGCGACAGCGACCGCGCCCGCGAGGCGCGCGACGCGGCCTATCATTTCATGTCGGGGATCGGCAGCAACCTGCCACAGTTCGAGGAGGCGTCCCGCGCGCTGTTCGCCGGCGATCTCGCCCGCTTCGCCGGCTTGATCGCGGACTGGCCGCCCGACATCCGCGACCATGCAGTGGCGCTCGCGCATCGCCACAGGGCCGAGTGAGATCGGCTGATTTCGACAGTCAACGAGAGCGGCCGCTCGCGGCGGCTCTCGCTTCCATTCCTCGCAACACGGCCGTGCCTCGAACGAAGGGCGGTCGACGGAGAACCACGCCGTGTCGCCGCCAACCGCCTCGCTGCGCAAGCCGTTCCTGATGTTCGTCGTCCCGATGATGCTGAGCAATATCCTGCAATCGCTGTTCGGCACCATCAACAATGTCTATCTCGGCCAGATGATCGGCGTCGATGCGCTCGCCGCGGTCTCGGTGTTCTTCCCGGCGATGTTCTTCTTCGTCTCCTTCGTCATGGGCCTCGGCTCGGGCGCCGGCGTTCTGATCGGACAGGCCTGGGGTGCCGGCGAGCCCGCGAAGGTGAAGCAGATCGCCGGCACGACGCTGAGCATCGCGCTGCTGCTTGGCGGCCTGATCGCGGTGCTGGGTGGCGTCTTCAGCCGCGAACTGCTCACCGCCCTCGCCACGCCCGCCAACATCCTGGATGCGGCCGCGGGCTATGCCCGCATCATGATGATCACAATGCCGCTGACCTTCGCCTACATCCTGCTGTCCTCGCAGATGCGCGGCGTCGGCGACACCGTGACGCCGCTGGCCTCGCTCGCCGCGTCGACCACGCTCGGGCTGGTGCTGACGCCGGTGTTCATCCGCGGCTGGCTCGGCGCGCCCGTTCTCGGCGTCGCCAGTGCGGCCTGGGCCTCGGCAATCTCGACGCTGACGACGCTGGCCTGGCTCCATGTCCATCTGCGCCGGCGCAAGCACCCGTTGGCGATCGATACGGCACTCCTGCGGGGCATGCTGCCGGACGCGAAACTGCTGCGGGCGGTGCTGCGGCTCGGCATCCCCGCCGCGATCGGCATGATCGTGATGTCCCTGGCGGAGATGGTGCTGATCGGCCTAGTCAACGGCTTCGGCTCGGACGCGACGGCGGCCTATGGCGCGGTCAACCAGGTGCTCGGCTATGTGCAGTTTCCGGCGCTGTCGATCGCGATCTCGGTCTCGATCTTCGGCGCCCAGGCGATCGGCCGCGGCCAGGCCAAGCAGATCGGCGACATCGTGCGGACCGGCATCGAGATGAATGTCGTGCTGACCGGCGGCCTCGTCGCGATCGGCTATCTGTTCTCACGGGTGCTGATGGGCTTCTTCATCACCGACCCAGCCGTCATCGAGGTGGCGCAGCATTCGCTGCACATCGTGCTGTGGAGCTCGGTGCTGTTCGGCATATCCATCACGTTCTCGTCGGCGATGCGCGCGTCCGGAACGGTGTGGATGCCGCTGGCGATCTCGGCGTTTGCGATCGCCGCGATCGAGGTGCCGGCTGCCACCTGGCTTAGCCGCAGCATCGGACTCGACGGCGTCTGGCTCGCCTATCCCATTACATTCGCCGCGATGATGCTGCTGCAGATGAGCTATTATCTCGTGGTCTGGCGCAAGCGGACGGTGCACAGGATGATCTGATGCACTCCGATGCCTCCCGGCCGCTGGAATATGATGACCGTCATAAAACCCTGGACGGGGCTGCTGCGCTGGACCACAATGTGAAAAACCGAGGAGACCGCCCATGAGCCGTCCAGCGCCAGAATTCATGTTCGACTTCGGCAGTCCCAACGCCTATCTGAGCCACGAGGCGATCCCGGCGATCGTGCAGCGGATCGGCGTCCAGTTCTACTATGTCCCGGTGCTGCTCGGCGGCATCTTCAAGGCGACCAACAACAAGTCGCCCGCCGAGTCGCTCGCCGGCGTCAGGAACAAGCGTGAGTTCCACGAGGTCGAGACGCAGCGTTTCCTCAAGCGCTACCACGTGCAGCCCTGGGTCTGGAATCCATACTTCCCGGTGAATACGCTGAACCTGATGCGCGCGGCCATCGCCGCCCAGCTCGAAGGCGTGTTCGAGGCCTATGTCGACGCGGCGTTCCACCACATGTGGCGCGAGCCGAAGAAGATGGACGATCCCGAGATCGCGATTGCTGCGATCACATCCTCCGGGCTCGACGGGGCCAAGCTGTTCGCGCGCGCCCAGGAGCCCGAGGTCAAGGCGAAGCTCGTGGAGAACACGCAAGCCGCCGTCGAGCGCGGCGCATTCGGTTCGCCCACCTTCTTCGTCGGCAACGAGATGTTCTTCGGCAAGGAGCAGTTGCGCGACGTCGAGGAATATATCCTGGGCAAGTGATCGCCATCATCGCGAGCCGACGGGTCCGCGCGAAGCACGGCCCGACGGGCTCGCCATAGGCGAGACCCGGGGCTCCTCGCAATGACGCTGAAGTGAGATCGGGAGACAAAGCATGCAACAGCGCAACGCCACCGTCGCGGTCGTCGGGGCCGGCGACTACATCGGCGCCGAGATCGTCAAGAAGTTCGCGTCGGAAGGCTTCACGGTGTTCGCCGGCCGCCGCAATGGCGACAAGCTCGCGCCGCTGGTCGCAGAGGTCGAGGCCGCCGGCGGGCGGATCGTGGCGCGCTCGCTCGATGCCCGCAAGGAGGACGAGACCACCGCCTTCCTCAACGACGCCGACAGGCATGCGCCGCTCGAGGTCGTGATCTTCAACGTCGGCGCCAACGTGAACTTCCCGATCCTCGAGACGACGGACCGGGTGTTCCGCAAGGTCTGGGAGATGGCGTGCTGGGCCGGCTTCGTCACCGGGCGCGAGGCCGCCCGGCTGATGCTGCCCCGCGGCGGCGGCAAGATCTTCTTCACCGGCGCGACCGCGTCGCTGCGCGGCGGCTCCGGCTATGCCGCCTTCGCTTCGGCCAAGTTCGGACTGCGCGCCGTGGCGCAGGCGATGGCGCGCGAACTGATGCCGCAGAACATCCATGTCGCCCATCTCATCATCGATTCCGGCGTCGATACCGCCTGGGTCCGCGAGCGCCGCGCCCAGCTCTGGGGTCAGGAGGCGCTGGACAATCCGGACCTGCTGATGCCGCCGGCGTCGGTCGCCGGTGCCTATTGGCAGCTCTACCAGCAGCCGAAGAGCGCCTGGACCTTCGAAATGGAGATCCGGCCGTTCGGCGAGAAATGGTAGAGGCGAATGGCGAATAGGGAGTAGCGAATAGGAATGGAGCCTATTCCCATTCGCTGCTCGCCATTCGTCGCTCGCTTCTGCATGATGCGGCCCGCTCACAGAGGGATCCACCCATGCGTATTCTCGTCGTCGGCGCCGGTGCCATCGGCGGCTATTTCGGCGGCCGGCTGCTGCAGTCCGGTGCCGATGTCACCTTCCTGGTCCGCCCGCGCCGCGCGGCTGAGCTCGCCAGTGCCGGCCTCGTGATCCGCAGTCCGACCGGTGACGTCACCTTGCCCAATCCGAAGACGGTGCAGGCGGACGGTTTGAAGCAGCACTTCGACGTCGTACTGCTGAGCTGCAAGGCGTTTGATCTCGACGACGCGATCGACTCGTTTGCACCCGCGGTGGGACCTGACACCGCGATCATTCCGATGCTGAACGGCATGAGGCACCTCGACGTGCTCGACGCCAGGTTCGGTCGCGCGCGCGTGCTCGGCGGGCTCTGCGCCATCGCCGCGACCTTGAACGAGAGCCGCGAGGTGGTGCAGCTGCAGCCGATGCAGTCGCTGAGCTTCGGCGAACGCGACGGCGGATCATCAGAGCGCGTCCGCGCGATCTTCGAGATTTTCCAGCGCGGCAATTTCAATGCGTCGGCCAGCGAGAACATCATGCAGGACATGTGGGAGAAGTGGGTTTTCCTGTCCTCGCTCGCGGCGTCGACCACCTTGATGCGCGGGCCGGTCGGCGTGATCCTGACCGCGCCGGGCGGCAAGGATTTCCTGCTCGGCATGCTCGATGAATGCAGCGCCACCGCTGCGGCTGCAGGCTACCCTCCGGCCGGCGCCTTCTTCCAGCGCGTTTCCGGCATGCTCACGGCGGAGGGTTCCCCCATGACCGCCTCGATGTTCCGCGATCTGCGCGCCGGTCTGCCGGTCGAGGCCGATCACGTCATCGGCGATCTCGTCGCCCGCGCCGATGCCGCCAAGGTCCCGGTGCCGCGGCTGCGCATCGCCTATACCCAGCTCAAGGTTTACGAGGCACAGCGGGGGAAGTAGCCTCGATGAGGCGGCAACGATGAGCGAAGTCCCTCGATAGATTCCGCGGTATGGGTCCCGGACCGTCGTCCGGGACGACGGCCTTTGTCTTGGCAACCATCCCGACTACAAATGCGCCAGATAATGCGCCAGCGCCGTGATCTCCTCGTCGCTCAGCGGATAGGCAACATCCGTCATCGCGGCCTGGCTGCCGCCGACACGTTGTCCGCTCTTGTAGTCGTGCAGCGCCTTGACGAGATATTCCTCGCGCTGGCCGGCGAGCCGCGCCACGCCCTTGGTGCCGGCATAGCTGTCGAGATGGCATGAGGCACAGCGGCGACCGGCGGCGGCTTCGGCGCCCTTCTTCGACAGCTCCGGATTATCGTCGGGCGGTGACTTCGCCGGCTGCAGCGAAGCGAAATAGGCGCCGAGGTTGCGGATGTCCTCGTTGTTCAGCTGATCGATGATCGGCTTCATCGCCTCGTTCTTGCGGGTGCCGGCCCGGAAGAACACCAGCTGCCACTGGATGAACTGGTCCTGCTGGCCGGCTAGCGAAGGAATGTTCTCGGTCTGCGAGATGCCGTTCTCGCCATGGCAGCCGACGCAGAGCTCGGCCTTTGCCTTGCCGGCTTCGACATCAGCCGCCTGCGCGGAGGGGCTCATCAACACCAGCGCCAGCACGCATGCCGCAGCGGCAACTCCATGACGCATGTCAAATCCTCCGAATGCCCGGCTTCGCCTGCGCGGCCGGGATCGCCACGCTCAGATCAACGCGCAGCCCCGAAAATAGTTGGGGCTGCGGCCGCCATAAGGCAGCGCGCAGCCCCGCTTTCACGACGAGATCACTTCTTCTCGTAGCTGATGCGATAGATCGCGCCGGCCCAGTCGTCCGCCACCAAGATCGAACCGTCCTTGGCGAGGATGATGTCGTCGGGACGGCCGAGGTAGCCCTGGTCGCCCTCGATGAAGCCGGAAGCGAACACCTCTTGCTTGGCGTCCTTGCCGTCGGGACCGACGATGACGCGCATGATCCGGGCGCCCTGGTACTTGTGCCGGTTCCAGGAGCCGTGCTCGGCGATCAGGATGTTGTTCTTGTACTCCGCCGGGAACTGGTCGCCGGTATAGAACTTCATGCCCAGGGGCGCGACGTGAGCCCCGAGGTTCAGCACCGGAGGCGTGAACTCCGAGCATTTGTGGCCCATCGCGAACTTCGGATCCGGCAGGTCGCCCTGGTGGCAATAGGGATAGCCGAAATGCTCGCCGAGCTTCGAGATCATGTTGAGTTTGTCGCTCGGCAGATCGTCACTGACCCAGTCGCGCGCATTCTCCGTGAACCAGTATTTGCCGGTGCGCGGATCGACGTCGCCGCCGACGCTGTTGCGCACGCCGAGCGCATAGATCTCGGCATTGCCGGTGCGCGGATCGACGCGGCGGATCTGCGACACCGATGTCGGCGGAATGCCGATGTTGAAGGGCGGTCCGAAGGGAATATAGAACCAGCCGTCCTTGTCGACCGCGATGTATTTCCAGCCATGCGCCGCATAGGACGGCATGTCGTCATAGACGACCTTGCCCTGGCCGAGATTGTCGAGATTGGCCTCGGCATTCTCATATTTGATCAGCTTGTCGACGGCGATGACGTACAGATTGCCGTCCTGGAAGGCGAGGCCGGTCGGCATGTTCAGGCCCTTGAGGACCGTCTTGACCTCGCGCTTGCCGCCCTTGTCGCTGATCGCATAGACGTTGCCGAGCCCGAACGAGCCGACGAACAGCGTGCCCTTGTCGCCCCAGGCCATCTGCCGCGCGGCAAGCACGCCCGAGGCCCAGACTTCCATCTTGAAGCCGTCGGGCAGCTTCACCTGCTTGACGATCTTGGCGAGCTCGGCATCGGAGGCGCCGGTCGGCGGGCCCGATGGCGGCGCCAACCCCTTCTGCGCCTCGGTCTCGTCGCCGAGGAACCAGTCGTCCGGCGGATGCGTCCAGAATTCCTTGGTGCCCGATTCGTACTTCTTGAGCGGCTTACCCGCGTCGGATTTCTGCTGCGCGCCGGCAATGCTGGTGCCGGCGAGAAGACCGATTGTTGCAAGCGCAAGAATGCTTCGGTGGAAAGCCGATGTCATCGCTTCACTCCCATGAGGCAGCTCGTCTGGCTGCGTCTACTTTTCGGAACGTATCTGAGGACGTCCTTTGGCCGGCCACGTCGAGTGGTCCTGCGCGAAAATGGTAGCACATCCTGAGCGGGTGAGAAGCGGATTGCGGCGAAGTTTGCGCGGCACTCACGAGCCGCCTCTGCACTCAAAGCATGCCAAATGCGCGCTTGATGTGCGCGCTCTTGCAACCCATCGATCGCTTTTGCGCTGACGGCAAGAACGGCCATGCGCTGTATTCATACGCACTGATCGCAGGCGCGACTGGCGGCCGCATCGCCAGTCGCTACTCTGCGGCAGCACGAGCGGGCGCGGGCCGTGCGAGAACCTCCAAGACTCGTGCCGAACAAAACTCGTGCCAAACAGGATGCCCGATGTCGCGACAGTCCGAACTTCAGACGCCGAAGGCCGGTGCAGGTGTTCTCGAGCTGCTGCGCCGGTTCGCCGCCGACCCGGCCGCGGCGGCGGGCTATGGTGAAGAATGTCTGACGAGGACACGAGCGATCGAGCCGCAGTTGAAGGCGTTCGAATATCTGCCGCGCGACGTCACGGCGAAGGCCGGACCGCTGGGCGGAATTCCCGTCGCCATCAAGGACATCATCGCCACCTCGGACATGCCGACCACCAACGGCTCGCAGATCTATCGCGATCACGTCCCGGAGGCGGACGCCTGGGTGGTCGAGCGGCTGCGCAATCTCGGCGCGACGATCTTCGGCAAGACGGTCTCGACCGAGTTCGCGTGGCGTCATCCAGGCCCGACCGTCAACCCATGGAACCCCGAGCACACGCCGGGCGGCTCATCGTCCGGATCAGCCGCGGCGGTTGCGGCCGGCCTGGTGCCGCTGGCGCTGGGCACGCAGACGCTCGGCTCGGTGATCCGGCCGGCGGCGTTCAACGGCGTCGTCGGCTTCAAGCCGAGCTTCGGCGCGATTCCCCGCGTCGGCGTGCATCCGCTCAGCCCGTCGCTCGACCATGTCGGCTTTTTCGCCCGCCGCGTCGACGACGTCGCCTTCGCCCTCTCGCTGCTGGCCGGCAGCAGCGCCGACGATCGCCACGGCCGGCCGCTGCCGGGCTTCACGGTGGATGTTGCGCAGGGCGTCGCGCCGCTCTCCAGGCCGCGGCTCGCGGTGGTACGCTTCGCCAAATGGGAGCGCGCGGAGGCGGACCAGAAGGCGGTGTTCGAGTCGGTCGTCGACACGTTGCGCAGCGCCGGCGCGGCGATCACCGAGATCGAACTGAGAGAGCTCGATACGGCAAACGGGAAGGCGGTCACCACCATCATGCTCAGCGAGGCGACCACGATCTTCTCCGACCTGATCGCGCGCTATCCGGATCGCGTCAGCGCAGTCATGAAGGACCATGTCGAGAGCGGCCGCAGCAAGACCGCCATGGAATATCTCGCCGCCAAGGCGGCCCAGGCCCACCGGCAGAGGGCGCTCGCAACCGAGCTCGACGGGTTCGATGCGGTGCTCACCTTGCCGGCCTTCGGCGAAGCGCCGCGCGGCCTGGATTGGACCGGCGATGCCGAATATTGCGCGCCCTGGACCTTCGTCGGAGCGCCTGCAATCTCCCTGCCGGCGGGGTTCGGCCATGACGGCCTTCCACTCGGCGTGCAGATCACCGGCCCCTATCGCAACGACCTCCACGTGCTCCGCGTCGCGAAATGGGCCGAAGCTGCGCTGGCGTTCGATCCCGGCGTACCGCTGCTGGCGCGCGAATAGCCCTCAAAAAGTGCGAGCGAGGATGCCGCCGCGCCACAAGGTTCACCTGCGACAAGCCCAGTGGCGGGTTTGCGGCCGGCGCTGTAGAACGATCACATGACAGTCACAGACATCGCGAGCAGAACCTATAATCACGGTTGGCGCCTCGATCCGATCGTGCGCAGCCTGCTCGATACCGATTTTTACAAGCTGTTGATGCTGCAGATGATTCGGGAATTCTACCCGAATCAGCAGGTGACGTTCTCGGTCATCAACCGGACGAAGCGCGTGCGGCTCGGCGACGTCATCGACGAAGGCGAGTTGCGCGCCCAGCTCGATCACGCCCGCACCATCCGCTTCTCCAAGAAGGAGCTGATCTGGCTGGCCGGCAACACGTTCTACGGCAAGACCCACATGTTCTCGCCGGACTTCATCGCCTGGCTCGCCAATTTCCGCCTGCCCGAATACGAGCTGCGCAAGTCCGAGGGCCAGTACGAGCTGCATTTCCACGGGCCATGGACGCACACCACGATGTGGGAGATCCCGGCGCTCGCCATCGTCAACGAGCTGCGCTCGCGCCAGGCGATGAAGGGCCAGGGCCGGTTCGCGCTCGACGTACTGTTCGCTCGCGCCAAGGCCAAGCTGTGGGCCAAGGTGGAGCGGCTGCGCAAGCTGGACGGCCTGCGGCTGTCGGATTTCGGCACCCGCCGCCGTCACGGCTTCCTGTGGCAGCGCTGGTGCGTCGAGGCCGTGAAGGAAGGTCTCGGCTCGTCGTTCACCGGCACTTCCAACGTGCTGCTGGCGATGGACAATGATCTCGAAGCCATCGGCACCAACGCGCATGAGCTGCCGATGGTCGCGGCGGCGCTTGCCAAGGACGATGACGAGCTTCGCTTCGCGCCCTATCGCATTCTCGACCAGTGGCGGCAGACCTATGCCGGCAACCTCCTGATCGCGCTGCCCGACGCATTCGGCACCAAGGCCTTCCTGCGCGACGCACCCGATTGGGTCGCCGACTGGACCGGCTTCCGGCCCGACAGCGCGCCGCCGATCCAGGCCGGCGAGGAGATCGTCGCCTGGTGGAAATCGAAGGGACGCGATCCCAAGCAGAAGCTCCTGGTGTTCTCCGACGCGATGGACGTCGAATCCATCGAGCAGATCCATCATCGCTTCTCCGACCAGGTGCGGCTGTCGTTCGGCTGGGGCACCAACCTGACCAACGATTTCGTCGGCTGCTCGCCGGACGGCTCGGTCGACCTCGATCCGATCTCGCTGGTCTGCAAGGTGACGTCGGCGGACGGCCATCCCGCCGTGAAGCTGTCCGACAACCCGGAGAAGGCGACCGGCGACCCCACCGAGATCGCGCGTTACCTGCGGGTGTTCGGCGACGCCGGGCGAGTGCGCACGCCGGTGGTCGTCTAGGCGGCCAACACCCGGCGGCAATTTTCTCTTTTCTGCCACGATTCTTGTTCCGGTTTTGTTCGACTTGCGGTATTACCACCGCGAGCGTTCGGATCGGATGGCAGGAGATCGTTGGCATGCGTCGGGTGATCGGCCGAGTTGGACCGCTGCTGTCTGCAATCATCCTATGGGTCGGCGTGATCCTGATCACCACGGGGCCCGCTGCCGCCGACAAGCGGGTGGCGTTGGTGATCGGCAACTCCATCCACGAGCGCGCGCCGCTGCTGGACGAGCCGGCGGCGGACGCCCGGCTGATCGCCGACAGCCTGTCGCGGCTGGGCTTCACCCTGAGCGGTGGTGCTGCGCAGATCGACCTCGACCGACGCGGCTTCGATCGCGCGCTGGCCGAGTTCAAGGGCCGGATCGCCGACGCCGACGTCGCGCTGGTCTATTACGCCGGCTATGGACTCAACCTGGGCGGCGCCGATTATCTCGTCCCGGTCGACGCGACGCCGGCGACGCCCGCGGACCTGACCACCGAGCTGCGCGACCTGACTGGCATTCTGCGCGAGCTGAGCGGATCGAGCTCCCGGCAAAACGTGATCATTCTCGACGCCTTCCGCTCCAATCCGTTCGCCGGGCGCGGCATCGCCGGTCTTGCCGCCGGCCTCGTCCCGGTCGACGTTTCCGCACAGACCGTGATCTCCTTTGCCGCACAGGCCGGGACGGCGGGACAGCGCGGTCCGGACGGTCACGGCGTGTTCGCCGCCGCCCTTGCAGAAGCGCTCCAGCAGCCTGGCCAACGCCTGATCGAGACCTTCAACCAGACCAACGCGGCGGTGGAGCGCGCCACCGGCGGAGCGCAGCGCCCGCTCGTGATGTTCACGTCGATCGACGGCAGCGCCCAACTGAGCGCCGCTGCGGCGAAGCCGGCGCAGCCCGCTGGCCTGGGCGCCGGACATAGCAGCGCTCCCCTGCCCAGCCCGACCGCATCCTCCGACGCGCCGGACGCGCGGACGCCCGGACTCGCGGTGCTGTATGACGAGGATCTCTCCAACCCCAACGGCAAGCGGTATTCCGGCTCGGTGACCTGGCGGACCGAGACGGTCACGAATGCACAATCAGGGCGGCCCACGCCGGTGATCCGTGGCGAGATCGACATTCCCGAGCGCAAGCTGAAGGTCAGCCTGCAGCTGCGCCGCAACGACGATCCCAGCCTGCCGGCCAGCCATGTCGCCGAGCTCACCTTCAGGCCCGCCGCCGATTTCGTCGGTGGCGGCGTCAGCAACGTGCCGGGAATGCTGATGAAGACGGATGAGAAGTCGCGCGGGACGCCGCTCGCCGGGCTCTCCGTCAAGATCACCGAAGGCTCGTTCCTGGTCGGCTTGTCCAACGTCGAGGCCGATCGCGCACGCAATGAGGAGCTTCTCGCGCGGCGCGAATGGTTCGACATCCCGGTCGTCTATGCGAACCAGCGCCGGGGCATCCTCGCAATCGGCAAAGGTCCAAGTGGGGATCGGATATTTGCCGACGCACTCGCGGCCTGGGACAAATCCCCGGCGACGAAACGATGAGGCATAAAGCGAGAGAGCAACGGAGCGGAATTTTTGGAGCGGGCGAAGGGGTTCGAACCCTCGACCCCGACCTTGGCAAGGTCGTGCTCTACCACTGAGCTACACCCGCATCCGTGACGCCTTGGCGGCGTGGCCGCCAGCGACGGGCAGACCTATGCCAAATGCCGCGGACGAATGCAACAGGTCTGCGACAGGTTTCGTACGCCGGCGACGTTCAAATTTTAGCGGTCGGGACCGGCCGAACCGGGCCAAAACCTGCCCATCACCGGACCGCGAAGGGCGCTGATTGAAATTTCCGGCTGGACCGCCACTTAAAGTGAAAGAAAACGTGTATTGAGGCGCGGCGGCGGCCGGTTCCCGGTCGCCGTCCATCGGAATTTTTTCGGACGAGGGACCCCGTGACCATTGTTGAACAGGGCGGCGGAGCGGCGCCGCAGGTGCCGGATCTGATCAAGGACACCACGACGCAGAGCTTCGTGAAGGACGTCATCGAGGAATCGAAGCGGCAGCCGGTCCTCATCGACTTCTGGGCGCCGTGGTGCGGACCGTGCAAGCAGCTGACGCCCATCCTGGAAAAGGCCGTCAAGGCCGCCAAGGGCAAGGTCAAGCTGGTCAAGATGAACATCGACGAGCATCCGGCCATCCCGGGCCAGATGGGCATCCAGTCGATTCCGGCCGTGATCGCGTTCGTCGGCGGACGGCCCGCCGATGGCTTCATGGGTGCCGTGCCCGAGAGCCAGGTCGCCACCTTCATCGAAAAGATCACCAAGGGCGTTCCCGGCGCCGGCGAGCCCGACATCGCTGAGATCCTCAAGGAAGCCGAAGCCGTGCTGGCCGAGGGCGATGCGGCCGGCGCGGCCGAGATCTATGCCGAGGTGCTCGCGGTCGACGCCGCCAACCTCCCGGCGATCGCCGGGCTTGCCAAGTGCCAGGTCGAGCTCGGCGCGATCGACGAGGCCAAGCAGACGCTGGCGATGGTCCCGGACTCCAAGCGCAGCGATTCGGCGGTCTCCGCCGTGCAGGCCGCGATCGATCTGGCCGAGCAGGCCCAGTCGCTCGGGCCGGTCGGCGAGCTCGAACAGAAGGTCGCCGCCAATCCGCTCGACCACCAGGCGCGTTTCGACCTGGCGACCGCGCTGAACGCCGCGGGCAAGCGGAAGGAAGCCACCGACCAGTTGCTCGAGATCGTGAAGCGTGACCGCAAATGGAACGAGGACGGCGCGCGCAAGCAGCTCGTGCAGTTCTTCGAAGCCTGGGGCGGCGCCGACGAGGCCACCATCGAGGGCCGCAAGCGGCTGTCGACGATCCTGTTTTCGTAACCCGGCTGGGCGGGACGCGCGCTCGTTCCAGCGGACACGAGGTATCGCATGCCGATCAATGCCGAATATCGCGGTCCCGCCGAGCTGCCGGAGATCGTTCCGGTGTTTCCGTTGGCGGGAGCCTTGCTGCTGCCGCGCGGCCAAATGCCGCTCAACATCTTCGAGCCGCGTTATCTCGCGATGGTCGACGATGCGCTTCGCGACGGCCATCGGCTCATCGGCATGATCCAGCCCGACGTCACCCATTCCTCCAGCGAGGAGCGCCCGGTGCTGTTCAAGGTCGGCTGCGTCGGCCGGATCACGCAGCTCGCCGAGTCCGGCGATGGCCGCTACATCCTCGAGCTCACCGGCGTGTCCCGCTTCAAGGTGGTCGAGGAAATGACGGTGCTGACGCCCTATCGGCAGTGCAAGGTCGATTATTTCCCGTTCGTCGATGATTTCACGGCGCGCAAGGGTGAGGACGCGGTCGACCGCGAGGCGCTGCTCGCGGTGCTCACCGACTTCCTCAAGGCCAACAATCTGAAGGTCGACTGGGCCGGCATCGAAGCGGCGCCGAACGAGGCGCTCGTGAACGCGCTGGCGATGATGTCGCCCTACGGACCGGCGGAGAAGCAGGCGATGCTCGAGGCGCCGGACCTGAAGACCCGCGCCGAAATCCTCATCGCCGTGACCGAGATGGATCTCGCCAAGAAGCGGACCTCAGGCGATCCGCCGCTGCAATGATCATTCGGCGGGAGCCGCACGCGGCGCTGGCGGAGCCGCCGTCAGACGCATCAGCGCGATGGTGGCGACGATCACCCCGATGTAGACTGCGAGCTGCATCGCGGTAGGCTGATCAGTATAGCCGATCAGAGCCTTGAGCGTCCGCCCGGCGACGCCACGCTCGGGCAGAACCGCGCTCGAATCCCACACCACCTGGTCGAATGACGTCAGCCAGTTGGCGCGGGCAAGAAAGAACACCGCCTGCGCGGCCATTCCCGCCGACAGCAGGGTGATCAGCACGGTGGTGGTCTTGAACAGCGCGCGCGGCGGGATGCGCATCAGACCAAGGTAGGTCGCGAGACAGACGGCGACGCCGAGCATCAGGCCGAGGACGCCGCCACCGAGCAGCGCCCGCCCGCCGCCGTCGCCGGAGGCCGCCACGCCATACAGAAACAGCGCGACCTCACTGCCCTCGCGCAACACGGCGATGGCGATCACGGTCGCCAGCGCGACCAGCGGCTTGGCGCCTTCGGCCACCGCCTGGCCCATCGTCCGCAGCTCGTTGCTCATCTCGCGGCCGTGCCGGGCCATCCAGACATTGTGCCACGTCAGCATGATCACGGCAGCCGACAGGATCCCCGCATTGAACAATTCCTGTCCCATGCCTTCAAAGAGCTGAGTCAGCGTTCCCGCGAACGCCGCGACGATGCATGCGCCGACCAGGCCGGCAAACAGCCCCGCGCCGATCCAGCGCAGGCGATGCGGGACCGCGCTGGTGACGGCAAGCACGATGCCGACGATCAGGCCGGCTTCGAACACTTCGCGGAAGACGATGATCAGGGCGGCGAGCATGGGATCTGGACCTATTGGACGTTGACGAAGCCGCGGGCCTTTTCGTTGAAGTCGTTATAGAACTCGTAGCGCCCGGACTTCATCGCGCGGACGTTGAGAACCGCCTCGCTGTTGGCCGCGATCACCTTCTCGACCTTCAGGGTCTCGCTCTCGAACTCGATCGCCTTGCCCTCCATGTTCCTGACGCGGATGGTCAGCGGCGCGTCCGCAGGAACGGTCGGCTCCTTGGGCTCGAATTGACCATTGGCATAGGTGAGGCAGATCTCGTTCGATCCGCCGGCGTGCGCCTGCGCTGCCATCACGAGCATGCCGACGCTTCCACCTACGACGACCAACTTCCGCACCACGTCGACCAACATCGATCCGTCCCCTCTCCTATCCAGACAAGCAAATCGGAGAACGGTTGCGCGCCCCGGATCGATGTCGACACCGGGCACCCGTTCGCGACGACGAACAACTAAGCGGCTCGTCGCCGTGTCTGCAAAGAGACTCCTTCTAAGTTGGAACCATTCTTGGCGAATGTGTCGCGGCAGTGGCCTCGCGGTGAACGGAGTGCGGCCGAACGGCAGTTGAGGCGACGCGGCGGTGACGGAGCGTCACGGTGCCTTCCTCTGGCCGGGTACGTGGCGGCGCTGCGGTCGACCGGAATTCCCCGCATCAGTAGCCGGCGATGGCGAGACTGACCACGCCGGCGAGCATGACCCAGCCGAAATGCCGCCCGCGCGTCGCCAGCGCATTGGCGCCTGCAGCGAAAGCGAACACGACGATGACCGTGGCCACCGTCCAATGCCGCGCCGGCTCCGACGCCATTTGCGGGGCGACGGCGAGCAGCACGCCACAGCCGATCCACGCCACCGTGCCAGTCTGCCAGACCAGCCGCAGCAGGGTTCGCAGCCGCTCCGGCGAGATGGCGGCACGCGCGAAGACCATCGTCTCGCCGAGCACGCCATGGATCACGGCGACGGTGATCGCCAGCAGCCCCGCGCATACCAGCAGCACATCACGCATGGCACATCCTCCATACAGTTCTGTATGGAGGATGCACGACGTCCTGGCGGCCGTCAATACAGTTGTGTATGGTCGTCTCATGGAGACGACATGACCGATCAGCTCTCGGCCGACGATTGGCTGGACCAGGGATTGAAGGTGCTGGCCAGCCAAGGCTTCACCGCGCTGAAGGCGGAACCGCTGGCGAAAGCCCTGGGCGTGTCACGCGGCAGCTTCTACTGGCATTTCGCCGACGTGGCTGCGTTTCACGCCGCCCTCCTCAAGAGGTGGCGGGAGATTGCGGCCGAGCAGATCATCACCGGGGTGGAGGCGAGCGCCGGCGACCAGCCGGCGATTGCCGTGCTCCTCCGGCGCACGTTCACGGTCAAGCTCGTCCTGGAGCGCGCCGTGCGCAACTGGGCAGGATCCGACCCCGCCGCGCGCCAGGCGGTGCAGGCCATCGATAGGCGCCGGCTGGGCTATGTCGAGAGCCTGCTTGCAGCCGAGGGACTGACGCCGGCGATCGCACACGCACGCGCCCAGGTGCTGTACTGGGCTTTTCTCGGCCATGCGCTGTCGGATCGGCCGTTGCCGGCCCAGCAACTGGACACGGTCATCGACGAACTGATCCGGATCGCCCTGCACAGGCCTTGATGGACGACAAGCAGGCGCGCGATATGCTACAGAGGCGCCCGCCGGAGACCCTTGCCATGAACGCCCCGCTCGAACGCCCCGCCAATTCCGTCGATCCCAAGCTGCTCGAGATCCTGGTCTGTCCGATGACCAAGGGCCCGCTGGAATACGACGCGGCGAAGCAGGAGCTGGTCTCCCGGTCGGCGAAGCTCGCCTACCCGATCCGCGACGGCATCCCGATCATGCTGCCCGAGGAAGCGCGGAAGATCGACTGACCGATGCGGTCCGTCGTGATCCGCTGCGCGCTCGCTTTGGCGCTGATGGCCCTCGCTTCGGCGGTCTCGGCCGAGGAGAGCGCCGTCCGCATTGGCCCACTCGACGCCGTCTTGACGACGCCAGCGGGTGTCGCGCGCCCGCCGGTGGCGCTGTTGATCGCCGGCTCGGGGTCGACGGACCGGGACGGCAACGGGCCGCAGCTCAAGCCGGCGACCTTGAAGAAGCTCGCCGAGCAGCTCGCCCTCCAGGGCATCGCCAGCCTGCGCTACGACAAGCGCGGCGCGCGCGGCTGGAAGGCGGAATTCGGCAAGCCTGAGGACTTCCGCTTCAAGGACTATGTCGACGACGCCGCTTCGCTGGTCGACTTCCTGCGCGGCAAGTTCGCCCGCATCGTTCTCGTCGGCCACAGCGAGGGCGGCCTGGTCGCCATCCTCACCGCCCGCCGCACCCCGGTCGACCGCCTCGTGCTGCTCACGACGTCGGCGCGGCGGCAGGGCGATCTGCTCAAGGCGCAGCTCGAGAAGAAGCTGCCGGCGGCGAAGATGGAGCCGGTCGCCAAGGCGATCGACGCCATCATGGCCGGGCAGGTCGTGGACCCGCCACCGCCCGAGCTGCCGGTCGCGCCGAGCATGCAGCCCAGCATCGGCTCCGCCTTCGCAGAGGACCCGATCGATCCGCTGAAGCAGCTCACGATCCCGATCCTGATCGTCGGCGGCGCCCGCGATCACCAGATCGCACGCCTCGACATGGTCGCGCTCGCCGCCGCCGCACCGGCCGCCAAGTCGCTGTGGCTGCCGGAGATGAACCACGTCCTGGTCGACGTCGCCAACGAGGACGAGAACCTCGCCTCCTACAACGACACGGAGCGTCCGCTCGACCCCGACATGGTCGAGGCCGTCGCCGGTTTCATCACGGCCGCAGGCCCGCGCTAGCTCTTTGTTTGAGCATGATCTTTTCGGAAAACCGGTCCCCACTTTTCCGGATCATGCTTTATAACGCTTCCCCCTTCAACAGCCGCGGCATCTCCCCGGTGAGGCCCGCGGCCTGCTTGATGAACAACTCCTTCAGCGGCGGCGCGCGATCGACGATCCCAAGGCCGATGTCGCGCACGGCGCGCAGCAAGGTCGACTTGTTCGAGAACAGGAAGTTCAGCGAGTTGGTGGCGACGCCCATCGCCATCGTGTCGAAGCGGCGCCAGCGCTGGTAGCGCTCGAGGACATCGACCTGCCCCGGATCGATCCCCATGCGCGCAGCATCGACCACGACCTCGGCCAGCGCGGCGACGTCCTTCAGCCCCATGTTGAGGCCCTGCCCCGCGATCGGATGGATCACATGGGCGGCGTCGCCGACCAGCGCCAGCCGCGGCGCGATGAAGGAGCGGGCAACGAAATAGGACAGCGGAAACGCCCGGGGCTGGTCGAGCACCTTGAGCTCGCCGAGATGCAGGCCGGCGCGCTTTTCCAGCTCGGCGTGGAATTCGTCCGCGCTCAGCTCCACGAGGCGCTTCGCTTCCTTGCGCCGCTCGGTCCACACCAGCGAGGAGCGCTTGCCGGTCAGCGGCAGGATCGCGAATGGGCCGGGCGGCAGGAAATGCTCTTCGGCGCGGCCGCCATGGTCGCGCTCATGACCGATGGTGACGACGATGCCGGACTGATCATAGTCCCAGCCATGGGTCTGGATGCCCGCGCGCTCGCGCAGCTTCGAACGCGCGCCGTCGGCGGCCACCAGCAGGCTGGCTTCGCAGCGGCTGCCATCGCCCAGGGTCACTGCAACGCTGTCGCCGCGCGTCTCAAAACCGGTCACCGGCATCGCCTTGAGCTCGACGCCCGCCGCCTCCGCATGCTTGACCAGCGCGTCGATCAGGTGCCGGTTCTCGACCATGTGCGCGAACGGCTCGCCGGCCTCGACCTGGCCCGCAAAGGTCAGGAACGACGGCCGCATCGCATCCTCGAGCTTGGAATCGGTGATGACCATGTCGAGGATCGGCTGCGCCTGCGGCGCCACGTCCGCCCAGACGCCGATCGCGTCGAACAGCTTGCGGCAGGCCGCGACGATGGCGCTGGCGCGTGGATCGCGGCTTGGCCGGTTGGCGAGCGCCGGATCGGCCACGATGACGGGCACCTCGGGGCCGAGCCCCTGCCGGAGCGCCAGCGCAAGCGCCAGGCCGGCAAAGGCGCCGCCACAAATGACAATGCTTCGCTGTGTCGTCATGGCACCCTGCTCACGGTTACTCTTGCGGGGCGATTATAGCTGGGCGAAACAGGGGCGTGAACCAAGGGCTGCCACCCCAGGCCGTCATTTCCGGATGCCTGATCCCGCCCGAACGGGGCCGGAGCGGACGGCCGAGCCAGCGAAAGCAACACGCCATGTCCAAGGGACTGATCGACCTGATCTCGATCCTCGATCTCGAGCCGATCGAGGTGAACCTGTTCCGCGGCAACAGCCCGAAGACCAGCTGGCAGCGCGTGTTCGGCGGCCAGGTGATCGGCCAGGCGATGATGGCGGCGTGCCGCACCGTCGAGGGCCGGCTGCCGCATTCGCTGCACTGCTATTTCATCCTGCCGGGCGACCCGCAGGTGCCGATCATCTACCAGGTGGAGCGCCTCCGCGACGGCAAGAGCTACGCGACGCGCCGCGTCACCGCGATCCAGCACGGCAACGCTATCTTCTCCATCATGGTCTCGTTCCACAGCGACGAGGAGAGCGCGTTCAACCATCAGGACAGGATGCCGGACGTGCCGCCGCCGGAGAAGCTGACGGCCGAGGAGATCTCCAAGCAGCCGATGTTCCAGGAGGTCTTCCAGCGGATGCCGGACTTCATCCGCCGCTATTACGAATCCGATCGTCCGATCGAATTGCGCCCGGTCGAGCTCAGCCGCTATTTCGGCCAGAAGATCGACGACGGGCGCATCCATGTCTGGATCAGGACGGCGGCGAAGCTGCCCGATGATCCGGCGCTGCACATGTGCGCGCTGGCCTATGCGTCGGACTTCTCGCTGCTTGACGCCGTGATGGCGCGTTACGGCCGCACGCTGTTCGACAAGCGCATGATGCCGGCCTCGCTGGATCATGCGATGTGGTTTCACCGCCCGTTCCGCGCCGACGAATGGCTGCTCTATGCGCAGGATTCGCCGAGCGCGCAGGGCGGCCGCGGGCTGACCCGCGGCTCGATCTTCAAGCCCGACGGCACGCTGGTCGCCTCCGTCGCGCAGGAGGGATCGATCCGCGAGCGCCGGGCCTAGCCGCATCACATCGGCTGCGCGGTGCGCGGCACGACCGCGAATTGCGACACGTACCAGGCGCTGTACCAGCGCAGCAGCCACGGGATCGGAATGATCACCGAGCTGCCGAGCACGAACGCGAAGGTGCGCCACAGCACCTGCAGGCCCGAGCCGGTGAACACGACCTCGCGCCGCGTCCCCTGGATGTTGCGGCACACCCAGCGCATCCAGGCGGTCAGCACCCAGGCCCAGCCGATGACGGTGATGCCCGACACGATCATCAGCAGGTACCAGCCGGCATAGACGACGGGGCTGCCTTCGAAATGGATCGGCAACCGCTCGCCATTCGAGGCGAGGTTGCTCAGCAGCCAGCGCAGCACCATCCAGCCCAGGAACGCCGGGGCAACCAGCGAGATGAGGTTGAGGATCGGCCGGTCGCTGAGGCTGACATAGGCCAGCACGCCCATCGCGACGAAGACGTACCAGATGTCGAGCGGCTGACCGGTGAAGGTGAGGTTCGGCCGACCGGGCACCCTCATCCGCTCGATCACGTAGCGGTAGAGATAGACAGCGGTCCAGGGCGTGATGACGATCAGGAACTGGCCGACGACATACAGCAGCGTCCAGCCGAGATAGGACCAGGTGTCGAGCTTGACCGAGAGCGCGCCGCCCGACGCGGCGGTGCCGGCGTCGAACGCGGGCGGCGTGGCCGGCGACATGCTCGGCACGCCCGACATCAGGCCGGGAATGCGCCCGGCCTTCTCCCAGCCGGCCATGCCGTCGCTCCACAGCAGCGTCTCGGCGGTCACGACGCCCCGGGCGATCAGGTCGCGCAGTTCGTCTTCCGAAATGGGACCCTGTTGCTGGCCTTGCGCCGCGTAATACCAGGAACGATTCGACATGGGATGTCCTTGAATAGAGGATGGCAGGAACACGTCTTCAGTCTGTCGGGCGATGTCGCGTTCCGTTCAGTGATATCCGTCACTCCTTGACGTTTTCGCTTAACGCTGCGCTGATTTTGTGCCATTTGCCTAGGAACAGGCCAAAACGGCCGTCCCAAGCCTGCCTCCGAAACAGGCTGCTTCGCTCCGAGGAAACCAAGGCCCGCCCATGAAGCTCGTCGTCGCGATCATCAAACCCTTCAAGCTCGACGAGGTGCGCCAGGCCCTCACCGCGATCGGCGTCCACGGCATGACCGTGACCGAGGTCAAGGGCTACGGCCGCCAGAAGGGCCACACGGAGATCTACCGGGGCGCCGAATATATCGTGAACTTCCTGCCCAAGCTGCGCATCGAGATCGCGGTCAACTCCGAGATGGCCGACAAGGCGGTCGAGGTGATCACCACGCATGCGCGCACCGGCCAGATCGGCGACGGCAAGATCTTCGTGACGCCGATCGATCATGCCCGCCGCATCCGCACCGGCGAGACCGACACCGACGCTCTGTAAACCGTTCAAGCAGCCGCGACGGCTGCACGCCCGCCGCAACGGCGCGGCGGAGCGAACATTCTCAACCTGATCCGACATGCCGGGGGGACTGCCATGGGGACCTGCGCGTCTCGTTGCCTGCGCGCGCCTGCTGCTTTGGCTGCGGCGGCCGCCATCATCTTCGTTACACCCGCACGGGCGGCAGCGCCGTCCACGATCGATCCGGCCGACACCGCCTGGATGATCGTCGCCACCGCGCTGGTGCTGATGATGACCATTCCCGGGCTGGCGCTGTTCTACTCGGGCATGGTGCGCAAGAAGAACGTGCTGGCGACGATGGCGCAGAGCCTCGCGGCGGTGATGCTGATCTCGATCCTGTGGGTCGCGTTCGGCTATTCGCTGGCGTTCGTCGGCGACGGCAACTGGATCGGCTCGCTCGACCGCGCGTTCCTTGCCGGCATGGGCATGGACAGCGTCCATCCTGGCGCCAAGACCATCCCCGAGTCGCTGTTCATGCTGTACCAGATGACGTTTGCGATCATCACGGTGGCGCTGGTGGCGGGCTCGGTCGCCGACCGCATGCGATTCTCGGCCTATCTGCTGTTCAGCATCGCCTGGTTCATCTTCGTCTATGTCCCGCTGGCGCATTGGATCTGGGGCGGCGGCTTCCTTGCGCAGGCCGGCGTGGTCGATTTCGCCGGCGGCCTCGTCGTGCATCTCTCCGCCGGCACTGCCGGGCTGGTCGCCGCGCTGGTGATGGGACGGCGCCAGGGCTATGGCAGCGAGAACCTCTCGCCGTTCGACCTGTCGCTCGCGGTGGTCGGCACCGGCCTGCTCTGGGTCGGCTGGTTCGGCTTCAATGGCGGCTCGGCGCTTGGGGCCAATGCACATGCGGTGATGGCGATCCTGACCACGCATCTCGCCGCCTGCGCCGGCGCCGTCACCTGGGGCGCGCTGGAATGGTCGACCCGGCGCAAGCCCTCGGTGCTCGGCATGATCTCCGGCGCGGTCGCCGGCCTCGGCACCATCACGCCCGCGTCCGGCTTCGTCGCGCCGTGGCACGGCCTGGTGATCGGCGCGCTCGCCGGTGTCATCTGCTACTGGGCCTGCACCTCGCTGAAGCACCGCTTCAACTATGACGATTCGCTCGACGTGTTCGGCGTCCACGGCATCGGCGGCCTGACCGGGACCCTGCTGGCCGGCGTGTTCGCGACGGCCGCGATCGGCGGCACTACCGGGCTGATCGAGGGCAACCCAAAGCAGCTTGCGGCCCAGCTCTACGGCGTCGCCGTCACACTGGTGTGGTCGGGCGGCGTGACCTGGGGTCTCCTGAAGCTGGTCAGCGCCTTCGTGCCGCTGCGGGTGTCGCGCGAGCACGAGCTGGAAGGGCTCGACATCTCCCAGCATGGCGAGGCGCTGCAATAGCTGCAGCAAACGGCGCCAATTGACCTGTTCGGCGTCGCGGGATTCTGCCCGCTCGGTGAGCAGCATTGTGTCTTGAGCCAGACATGCGCAACTTTTGCGCATGCCTGCCCATTCCTTGAGCGCGGCGGAATGGCGCAGCCCCTGATGCCCCCCCTGAGGGCTGAAAAGGTCAGGATTCACCGCTCGTTAGCCCTGACCAGCCGTCTGGCACGGCATTTGATTCTATCGCCCCCGGCTGTGCCCGCGTCGTGAAGATTTCTCCGCGTGGTGAACCTCAGTCGACAGGAAGCGCTCGGTAACGTCCGTACCGGGCCCAAGCGGGGATTGGACCCATGAAAATTGTTATGGCGATCATTAAGCCATTCAAGCTCGAAGAAGTCCGGGACGCCCTGACCGCCATCGGCGTTCATGGTCTCACGGTGACGGAAGTGAAGGGGTACGGCCGTCAGAAAGGTCATACGGAAATCTACCGCGGCGCTGAATATGCGGTGAGCTTCCTGCCCAAGATCAAGATCGAGGTCGCGATCCCCTCCGACCAGGTCGACAAGACCATCGATGCCATCTCCTCGGCCGCCAAGACCGGCCAGATCGGCGACGGCAAGATCTTCGTCATCAGCCTCGACCACGCCGTGCGCATCCGCACCGGCGAAGCGGACGCTGCGGCCCTTTGATTTCGCGCTCAAACCAGAACACTTACGGAGTAGAATAAAATGACGTTCAAACGTCCAACCAGCGCGGGATGGATCACGCTCGCCATCGCCGGGCTCTGCGTCGCAGGCCTCGCCGACGTGGCGTTCGCCGAAGACGCGCCGGCCGCCGCTGCCGCAGCCGCCCCCGTTCCGAACAAGGGCGACGTCGCCTGGATGCTCGTGTCCAGCGCGCTCGTGCTGATGATGTCCATCCCCGGCCTCGCGCTGTTCTATGGCGGCCTCGTCCGCACCAAGAACATGGCCTCGGTGCTCACCCAGGTGTTCGCGATCGTCGCCATGGTCGGCGTGATCTGGACGCTGTACGGCTACTCGATGGCCTTCACCGACGGCGGCAGCATGACCTCGTGGGTCGGCGGCTTCTCCAAGGCCTTCCTGCACGGCGTGGACGCCAACTCGACCGTTCCGACCTTCTCGAACGGCGTGGTGATCCCGGAGCTCGCCTACTTCGTGTTCCAGATGACCTTCGCGATGATCACCCCGGCCCTGATCGTCGGCGCCTTCGCCGAACGCATCAAGTTCTCGGCCGTGATGCTGTTCATCCTGCTCTGGGTGACCTTCATCTACTTCCCGATCGCGCACTGGGTCTGGTACATCGCGGCTCCCGATGACGTCGCTGCCGCTGCCAAGGCTCTCGCTGCCGCTGGCGACGCTGCTGCCAAGACGGCCGCCCAGGCCAAGCTCGACGAAGTCACCGGCGCGGTCGGCTGGCTCGCCGGCGCCGGCGCTCTCGACTTCGCAGGCGGCACGGTCGTTCACATCAACGCCGGCATCGCCGGCCTGGTGGGCGCGGTCCTGATCGGCAAGCGCACCGGCTACGGCAAGGAGCTGATGGCTCCGCACTCGCTGACCATGACCATGATCGGCGCCGCGCTGCTGTGGGTCGGCTGGTTCGGCTTCAATGCCGGCTCGAACCTGGAGTCGAACGGCGTCACCGCGCTGGCCTTCGTCAACACCATGGTCGCCACCGCCGGTGCGGCGCTGTCCTGGCTGCTGTGCGAATGGGCCGTCAAGGGCAAGCCCTCGCTGCTCGGCATCTGCTCGGGCGCGGTCGCCGGCCTCGTCGCCGTCACGCCGGCCTCCGGCTTCGCCGGCCCGATCGGCGCGCTGGTGCTCGGCCTGATCGTCTCCCCGATCTGCCTGTTCTTCGTCTCCACCGTGAAGAACGCGCTGGGTTATGACGACGCGCTTGACGTGTTCGGCGTGCACTGCATCGGCGGCATCGTCGGCGCGCTGGCCACCGGCATCCTGGTCAACCCGGCGCTGGGCGGCGTCGGCATCACCGACTACACCAACATCACCGGCAACAACGCCGGCACCTACGACTTCGCCACGCAGATGCTGGCGCAGATCAAGGCTGTCGTCGCCACGCTGGTGTGGTCGGGTGTCGGTTCGGCGATCCTCTACAAGGTCGTCGACGTGATCATCGGCCTGCGTCCGACCGTCGAGCAGGAGCGCGAGGGTCTGGACATCACCGACCACGGCGAGCGCGCCTACAACTACTGAGTTCTCCCGGGACTTGGCCGTAAGCGACCAGGTCCGCAACTTCGGTTCGGGCAAATACCCGGCAATGCCCTGACCGTTGAGGGGCTCCAGCGCAAGCTGGGGCCCCTTTCTTTTTTGGCCTTTCGACTGGGCTTGTCTTTTGTCCGAGATGGGCAGCCGCAGCGCTGCGGACAGGTCGTAGAGGCCGATCGCGTGCCACACCGCCGGTGTCGTCCCCGCGAACGCGGAGCCATACCGCGTGATCTTTGTAAGGGGCAGGCGGCAGGTACCACAGGTCTGGCCGAACACACCCGGCCCTCCCTGCGCAACGATTTTAACGGCTGCTTCGCGTTCTCCCTGGTGCGCTGGGCTGTCTGGCCACCATCACGAGCGCGACACGCCAGGGCATCGCCACCCGCTTGATATCAGCGTCGGGATATCAGGACCGCGCGACTTGACCGTGCGTGCATCGATCGTTCGTCCGCGCAACTAAGTCGCGCTGCGTTGACACACGCCCATCGCATCCCACTGCCAACGATCCGTGACGGTCGCGAAACGACCCTCATGCGGCAGCAGGGACGCGCGGAAATGTTATTTGCCCGACGGTGCAAGGGGAAATGCTGCGGCAAACTAAAACGACGGGCAGTTTGCCCATGGCAGGCTTGCGGTCACGTCCATCCCGCTCGGCTTTACGGAGAGCCCGGCCATCCCCGTCCTTGTTTGCTCAAAAGGAAGACGTGGATGCCCGGGACAAGCCCGGGCATGACGGAGTAGTTAGTTCGCGATCACCGCGCCCTGATGACGGGCGTGACGCCGAATAGCACGTCCGCCGTTGCTCTGGCCGATGGGCGCTGCGAGCAATGCAAGCCGATGGACAGCTTATGCACCTTCGAACTTGAACGACACGTTGAGCTTGGCCCGATAGGCTTCCACTTTCCCCTTCGCGTCGAGCTGCATGTCCAGCTTGACGACTTCCGCGACGCGGAGGTCTCGGAGTGTTTTCGCCGCCTGTTCGACCGCATTCGCGGCCGCCTTTTCCCAGGATTCACCGCTGGTACCGATCAGCTCGATGACTTTGTAGACGCTGTCAGACATGTCGTTCTCCTGTTCGGTATGAAGCAGGAAGCAGGAGCTTCCTGCCACAACCGAGCGTAGCATCACGACATCAACACGGGAAGCGCTCGGCAGAGTATTGATCCCGAAGTTCACCCAGCCTTTCAGGGCAGGATTTCCTATTCTCAGATGCGATCGCGGCCCTCTACGCCGGGAACTTCTCGACTGACGACCTGAGGGCCATGGGCAGGCGCTCGGCGAAGAGATCGCAACCAGATGGTCGACGAGCCGCGCAAGAAAGGTCTGGATCTCTGAGCTGCGCCAGAGCCGGGCGCTGCTGAGCCGGCATCTTACGCCGTTCGATCGGTTATACTCCGCCCAACTTGCAGATGTGCTTCCATTCCTCCGGCGTCACCGGCTGCACCGACAGGCGCGACTGCTTGACCAGGGCCATCTCACTGAGCGTCTTGTCGGTCTTGATCGCGGCGAGCGTCACCGGGGTCTTGAACGCCTTGTGCGCCTTGATGTCGACGCAGACGAATTTGCCGGTCTTGTCGGTCGGGTCGGGATAGGCTTCCTTGATGATCTCGGCGATGCCGACGATCTCCTTCCCCTCGTTGGAATGATAGTAGAAGGCGAGGTCGCCCTTCTTCATCGCCACCAGGTTCTGCCGCGCCGTGTAGTTGCGCACGCCGGTCCAGGCCTCCCCCTTCGCGCCCTTCTCCACCTGCTGGTCCCACGACCATACCGAGGGTTCGGATTTCACCAGCCAGTAGTTCATGATGCAGTTCTCTTTTCTCTTTCCATTCATCGTGGCCGGGCAAAAGTGCGAAGCACGTCTGTCAAAGGCCCCGGCCATCCACGTCTCACCGCCAGCTCTATTATCTTAGACGTGGATGCCCGCGACAAGCGCGGGCATGACGGCGGAGGTGGCTGCACGACCGGTAGCGCCGCGCCTACACCGCTCACTCCTCCGCCTTGAACGGGCGCAGCATCAGCGCCTCGATCGCAGCGTCGATCGTGACGCTGCCGGCGAGAATGGCGGCCACGGCCAGCGCGACCGGCATCTCGACGCCGCGCGAGGTGGCGAGCTCGACCAGCACGGGCGCGGTGTATTGTCCCTCGGCGAGCTTGCCCGCCGGCAGCGGCTCGCCGCGGCCGAGCGCGAGGCCGGCGGCGAAGTTGCGCGACTGCGGGCCGGCGCAGGTGAGGATGAGGTCGCCGAGGCCGGACAGGCCGGTCAAGGTCTCGCTGCGCGCGCCATAGGCGCGGCCGAGCCGGACCAGCTCGGCGAAACCGCGCGTGGTCAGCGCCGCCAGGGCCGAGGCGCCGAGCTGCCGTCCGGCGACGATGCCGGCGGCGATCGCCAGCACGTTCTTGGCGGCGCCGCCGATCTCGACGCCGCGCACGTCGGTCGCGTGATAGGGCCGGAAGGTCGGCGAGCCCAGTGCCTGCACCAGCGCCGCCGCAAGCGGCTCGTCGCGGGCGGCGAGCGTCACCGCCGTGGGCAGGCCGCGCGCGACATCGTCGGCGAAGCTCGGGCCGGACAGGATGGCGGGGATCGCATTCGGCGCCGCCTCGGCGATGACCTCGGTCATGAATTTGTGGGTGCCGTGCTCGATGCCCTTGGCGCAGGCGATGAGCGGTGTGCCAGGCCGAAGCAGCGGCGCGAGGTGCATGACCGCGCCGCGCAGGTGCTGCGCGGGAACGACGATGAGAACGGCGTCGGCGCGGGCGGCCCGGGCGAGATCGGCGGTGACGGCGATGCTGTCGGCGAGCGGAATGCCGGGCAGGCGCGGATTCTCGCGCGCGCTGGCGATGCGCGCGGCGTGGTCGGCATCGCGGGCGTACAGCGTGACGTCACGGCCGGCGCGTGCCGCGACGGCGGCGAGCGCGGTGCCCCACGCCCCGGCGCCGATGATGCTGATGGTTTGGAAACTGATCATGCGCGGCAACCGCCGCTGCGCTCCCTCTCCCCTTGTGGGGGAGGGCTGGGGAGGGGAGTGCCACGGGCGAGAGCGTTCGTGGGGCTACGCCCACCCCCGACCCCTCCCCGCCTAGCGAAGCTCCGCTTCGCGCGGGGGGAGGGGGGCGCACCGAGTTTGCCGCGCCAGCTTGCGCTATGGCGTACAAGAGAACGAGCCAATGGATGGCGCGTGCTCGGCGCAGCCAGCAACTCTGCCACGGTCAAAACCCCGCGCGCGTATTCGCGAACTTGCCCGGCACGCTGGCATTGGCATCCAGCAGCCAGCGGGCGCGCGGGGCGGCGTCCATGCCGTCGACCATGCCGAGCGCGAGCCGCTCCAGTCCGGCCCAGGCAATCATCGCACCGTTGTCGGTACACAGCGCCGGCGGCGGCATGATCAGGCGGGTGCCGCCGGCTTGCGCGACATCGTCGAGCGCGCCACGGATCGCCTGGTTGGCGGCGACGCCACCGGCGGCGACCAGCGCGGTTGGCGCACCGAAGCGCTGCTTGAACAGATCGAGGCCGACGCGCAGACGGTCGGCGGTCGACTCCAGCACCGCCGCCTGGAAGCTGGCGCAGAGGTCGGCGACATCCTGGTCGGCGATGCTCTCCAGTCGGCCGATCTCGTTGCGCACCGCGGTCTTCAATCCCGACAGCGAGAAATTCGCATCGCTGCGGCCTAGCATCGGACGCGGAAACGCGAAGCGCTTGGCGTCGCCGTTGCGCGCGGCCTGCTCGACTTCAGGTCCGCCGGGATAAGGCAGGCCCAGCATCTTGGCGACCTTGTCGAACGCCTCGCCCATGGCGTCGTCGACGGTGGTGCCGAGCCTGATGTAGTCGCCGACGCCGGCGACCGCGACGATCTGGGTATGGCCGCCGGAGGCCAGGAACAGGCAATAGGGGAAGTCGATTGCATCGGTGAGGCGCGGCGTCAGCGCATGCGCCTCGAGATGGTTGACCGCGATCAGCGGGGTATTGTGGACGAGAGCAATCGCCTTGGCGGTGGTGAGGCCGACGATGACGCCGCCGATCAGTCCTGGGCCGGCCGCCGCGGCGACGCCACCGAGCGCGGCATAGTCGATGCCGGCTTCGCGCATCGCTGCGTCGATGAGATGGTCGAGCATGTCGACATGGGCGCGCGCCGCGATCTCGGGAACCACGCCGCCATAGATGGCGTGCTCGTCGGTCTGCGAGCGCACGACGTTGGACAGGATCTGCCCCTTGCCGTCCGAATCACGCGCCACCACGGCGGCGGCGGTCTCGTCGCAGGTGGTTTCGATGCCCAGCACGAGCGTTTGCGATTCGTTACCCAATCTCAACCCTTTTGGTCATTATGAGTGCGCAGAACCGCCTAACACCACGAGGTCGCCAGGTGCAATCACCCGTCCGTTGCAGCCCGGCCGATCCGTATTCGACGGGAGCATAGCACATGGCCGTGCTGGTGACCCGTCCCGCCCCCGACAATGAGCGCACCGCCGCGGCTTTGCGCGCGCGCGGCTTCGACGTGCTGCTGGCGCCGATGCTGCGCTTCGAGCCGGTCGCGCTGCCGCCTGACGCCGGCCGCGACGCCGCCGGACTGATCGTGACGTCATCGAACGCGCTGCGCGCGGCCGCGCCGCAGCTCGGAGCGTCCGCCTTGCTGCGCCTGCCGCTGTTCGCGGTCGGCGACCAGACCGCGGCGGCCGCACGCGACGCCGGCTTCAGGCAAGTGATCTCGGCCGCGGGCGATGCGACGGCGTTGCGCGACCTGATCGCCAATGGCGGCGTCGTCGACGCCGGGGCCACCCTGCTCTATCTTGCGGGCGCCGATATCTCGCGCGATCTCGCCTCCGAGCTCGCCGCACGCGGCTACGACGTGGTCACGCAGACCGTCTATCGGATGGCACAGGTGACCAGCCTGCCACGCGAGGTCTGCGACGCGTTCGCGGCAAACGCGATTCGCGCGGTGCTGCATTATTCGCGGCGGAGCGCGGCGGCGTTCGTGGCGGCCATCCGGGCCGACGGCGTCGAAATCTCGGCGCTGGCGGTGCCGCATGCCTGCCTGTCGGCCAATGTCGCCGAGGTTCTTCGAGAGGCTGGCGCGACCCAGGTCACAATCGCGGCGCATCCGGATGAAAACGACATGCTGGAGGGCCTGACCCGTGCGCTACGGTCGTGAATGGCGTAAGAGGGCCTGCTCAATCTTGCCTCAGCCAGGGAACTTCCACCATGGTCGATGAACCCGACACCGCTGCACCGGCCTCCGACACCGGGCGGCCGAAACGGCCACCGCCGACCATCGACCTGGAGCCGACCTCGCGCGAGGAGCGCCCGTCGGCCAGCGAGAGCGCGGCCGAGCGGCCGAGCGCCTCGCCATGGTCCGCGCCGGCCGAAGCCTTGGCCGAGGGGTCGTCGGGCGCGGCGAGCCAGTCGCATCCGCATGGCGCCGGTGACACCGAACCGGAATCTGCTGCCAGCGAGACGCCCGAGGAGACCGTCGCCGCGGCCGAGCCGCCGCGCGCCGAGCTTCCTCCGCTCCCGCCGCCCCGCCCGGTCTCGCCCTGGATCATCGCGCCATTCTCCGGCGCGGCCGCGGCCGCGCTGGTGATCGGCGTCGGCTGGATGCTGGGCTGGCCGCAGGTCGTACCGCCGTCGGCCGTCTCACCGCAGGCGTCCGCCGTCGACGCGCTCGCCACCCGCGTCGCCGGGCTGGAGCAGCGCATCGGCAAGCCGGATGGCGCCGTGACCGGGCGGCTCGATGCCGCCGACAAGGCGATTGCAGCGCTGCGCAACGATATCGCCGGCCTGCGCGCGCAGGCTGACAAGACGGTGGCCGCGCTCAACGATGTCAGGGCGCAGCCGCGCGACGGCGCCGCGCCGGCGCCCGCACCCGAGCCGGTCGATCTCTCCGGCCTGACCGCCCGCATCGATGCGCTAGAGCAGGCGAGCAAGAGCCAGAGCGCGGCGCTGGCGCAGGAGAGCCGCAAGATCACCGAGGCCGCGGCTGCCAAGCCCACCGACGACGCGCCGCTGCGCCGTGTGGTCGCCGCGACCCTGCTCGACGTCGCCGTGCGTCACGGCGATCCCTACGGGCCGGCGCTGTCGACGGCGAAGTCGCTGGCGCCCGATCCGGCCGCGCTGAAGCCGCTGGAGGTCTTCGCCACCAGCGGCGTGCCGAGCCCCGCGGCGCTCAGCCGCGAGCTGCTCACCATCGTGCCGAAGCTCTCGCCGCCGGCACCGGAGAGCACCACGGGAACCTCGATCCTCAGCAAGCTCTCGGCCGGCGCCTCGAGCCTGGTCAAGGTCGAGCGCACCGACGGCGCCGGCACCGATCGCGGCGCGGTGGTGGCACGGATCACCGCGGCGGCGCTGCGCAACGACTTCGCCGAGGCGCGCCGCGAGCTGAAGGGTCTCTCGCCGGAGGATCGCGCTCCCGCCAATGACTGGCTCGCACGTGCCGACGCCCGCGACGCCGCGCTGTCGACCGCCCGCAAATTCGCCGACGACGCGATGACCGCGCTCGCCAAACCCGCGCAATAGGACGCCCAAGGACGCACATGTTCCGGATCGTCATTTTCCTCATCCTGGTCGGGCTCGCCGCGGCGGGCTCGGCCTGGGTCGCCGAGCAGACCGGCGACGTCGTCTTGAACTGGGGTCCGTGGCGGATCGCCATGACCTTGCCGGTGTTCGTGCTCGCGCTCGGCCTGACCATCGCCGCCTGCGTGCTGGTCTGGAACCTGATCAGCGCGCTGCTGCGGGCGCCCGGCCGCATCCGC
Organism: Bradyrhizobium sp. HKCCYLRH2060; assembly: GCF_051168135.1. Classification (NCBI taxonomy): domain Bacteria; kingdom Pseudomonadati; phylum Pseudomonadota; class Alphaproteobacteria; order Hyphomicrobiales; family Nitrobacteraceae; genus Bradyrhizobium; species Bradyrhizobium sp. HKCCYLRH2060. The sequence goes on along the minus strand of NZ_JBNPUK010000001.1, from coordinate 642,105 downwards.
AAGGCGCATCGCGCCCGCCGGCATCAGCGCGGCCGGCACGCCATCACCCACGGCCTGCTCGCGATCGGCCATGGCGATTCGACCGCGGCGCGCCAGCACGCCGACACCGCCAGGCGGCTGGCCGGCGACGATCCGCTGACGCTTCTCCTGCACGCCCAGGCGGCTCAGCTCGAAGGCGACCGCGACGGCGCCCGGCGCGCCTTCCGCGCCATGGCCGAGCGTCACGACACCAGGCTGCTCGGCCTGCGCGGCCTGTTCATCGAGGCGCAGCGCGCCGACGACGCCTACGCCGCGGTCATGATCGCCGACGAGGCGCTCAAGCTGGCGCCCAACGCCACCTGGGCCTCGCATGCCGTGCTCGGCTTCCGTTGCGCCGAGGCCGACTGGGACGGTGCGCTGGCGATCCTCGACAGCAACTACACCGCCGGGATGATCGACAAGCCGACCTACCGCCGCCAGCGCGGCGTGCTGCTGACGGCGCGCGCGCTGGCGCTGGAGACTGCGGATCGCGACCTGTCGCGCACGAGCGCGATGGAGGCGGTGAAGCTGGCGCCGAGCCTGGTGCCGGCCGCGGTGCTGGCGGCGAAGTTCGAGAGCGAGGCGCATCAGGTGCGGCGCGCGATGAAGATCATCGAGGCGGCCTGGGCCGCCGGCCCGCATCCGGAGCTCGCCGACGCCTACGCCCATGTGCGGCTCGGCGATTCCGCAACCCAGCGGCTGGCGCGGGTGGAGAACCTCGCCGCGCGCACGCCCGGCCATGTCGAGGGCGCGCTGGCGGTGGCGCGCGCGGCGATCGACGCCGCCGAGTTCGGCCGCGCCCGCGCGGCGCTGGCGCCGTTCACCGACGATCCGACCCAGCGCGTGGCGATGCTGATGGCCGAGCTGGAGCGCACCGAGCATGGCGATGCCGGCAAGGCGCGGGAATGGGCGCTGCGCGCGGTGCGCGCCCGCCACGACCCGGCCTGGACCGCGGACGGCTATGTCAGCGACCGCTGGCAGCCGATCTCGCCGGTCACCGGCCGGCTCGACGCCTTCCAGTGGCAGACGCCGGTGGCGAGCCTGCCCTCGGAGCGCAGCAGCGTGATCGAGAGCACGGCCTTCGCCGAGGCCGTGCTGGCCCCACCGGTCCGTCCGGCCGTCGCCGAGGCCGCAGTCGCGCCACCGCGCGAGGCCGCAAGCGAACCTGTGGTGATCACGCCGGCCGTGCAGGACAACGAGCCGCCGCGGCCGGTGGTCGCCACCGAGCCCGAGCAGGCCGAACAACCGGTCGAGGAGGCCGTGGACAAGCCTGTCGACAAGCCGGTGGATATCCCTGTGGACACGGCTGAGGACGGCAAGCTGATCGAAGCCACGGCCGTGGCCGCCGAGCCGGCGCCGCCGTTGCAGGCCGCGGAGCCCGCCGAGACCGAAGCCGAGCCGGACACGGAGGCCGAGCCGGACGCGGTGGCCGCCAAGCCGGCCGAGACCGCGGCGACCGCGCCGACGCCGCTGTTCCGCACCCGCAACGATCTCGCCCGGCCGGCGGAGACGCCGATCCAGGCGATCGTCCCGATCATGCGGCCGCCGGACGATCCGGGCGTCGACGACGACGACCAGCCCCGCGACGAGTTCGCCGAGCAGATCGCGCCCAAGGCGCAGGCCGGCGGCTGGCGCGGGTTCTGGTCACGGTTCGGCGGCTGAGGGCCGTCCCGCTGTTCCCGGCCACACCGGTTCGATTCCGGGCCGCGGCGGCGCGCGTTGTCCTTGCCAACGGGCCGTCCGCCCGATATCAGGAGCGCGTTCGCGTCGTCAGGCCTCGTGCCGGGCGCTCGCCGCTATAGTTCGCCGCAATAGCTCAGCTGGTAGAGCACGTCATTCGTAATGACGGGGTCGGGGGTTCGAGTCCCTCTTGCGGCACCACGCTTCGCCCTACGGGCTACGCGTGGCGCAGCCGCCGTAGCCCGGAGGGCGAAGCGTGCCCGGCGTAGCCCGTTGGCGAAGCCGGGCGTTTGAGCCCCCCGGTGCTGCCGCTAAGCCCGCTTTCTGATCCCAATCCACTCTGTCAAACAGCCTGCCGCTCGTCGCAGCCTTGCTCGCGCCCATGCCACCGCAGCCTCGCGGCCGGTTCGGCCCGAGTTCTGCTGCAATCTGGCGTCCTCTTGAATGAGAGGGCGCGGGGAAGGCCGGGTGCTGGTCGCACCCGCGGTCCGCGTGCAGCAAAAAAGCACGCGGCAGAACCACAGGTACGGCCGAACATCCGGCCTTCCCCGCGCGATGGCTTTACGGCTTATACGCGATCTCCCCGGGGACCGGCTGTCTTGCCCCCGTCGCCCGCAGCGCTCGTCATGAACGCCGCGACCTTGACGCCAGCATCGGGGCGCCAGGACCACGCGACTTCGCCGTCCGCACCTCGTCAGTCGTCGCGCAAAAGCGCCTGACAAAGCCGCGGCCACCGCATCCCCGCCTCACGTGCCGTGACGATCGCGATACGCCCCTCTCGGCGAAGCAGGATGGCGGGATAAGATCACTGATTTGGGGGTAGCGTCAAGAGTTTTTCGGGTATTCGGAATCGATCGCTTGCGCTCTCTCCATACGGGCGGGCGAGAGATCGTTTACAGTAGGTCGCCATGTAATTCATGGCCTAGGCGACTTTCTTCACGAGCACGCCGAGCGGTCTCTACTTGACCTTCGCCAGTTAGAAGTACGCGGAAGAAAAGTGCAGCGTCACCGTAACTCCGCGGTCGGGGCTAGCATGGATGTTCGAAGGGAGAGCGCCCAAACGGCGGCCTAGCTGCACAGAGTTTTGATTCGGATGGGTGTCAATGGCTAACTGCACTCAATCCAGGAGAAATCCACCTGCCGGTTTAACGTGGTTAGCAGGACCATTTTGCGCTTGCGGCCAACGGAACGGTGAGGGACAAACCTAAATCCCCCCGAGAATCAGCTCTCAAGATTTCAAATGGAGAGCTGTGCCTATGTCTTCACATCCGCTTGAAACGCGCTCCACGCTTAAGAGCGGGCAAATCTGTCCGTGCTTTCCGCTTGCGCGCCAAGAAAATCATTTGGCACAAGGGAATCGCCCCCGAGAAGCCAGCTCGAAGAATTATGGAGAGCTGCGCCATGAGTGACCCCGAGCTGAATGTTAAGTTCTGGCCACCCAGCGTCACGGCCAAAGGGGCGAAGGCCATCGAAGCCATCCGCCGTCCCCTCGCATTTGCAGTCTACGCTCGGCCCGTGGTGGCGTTAATTCTCGGGCTGGCCGTCGTGTTCGGCGGGCACGAGATGGTCCCATGGCGTTTGCTGAAGTTCTGGTAGGGCGCGTGATAGAGCAGCGACCGGGATGGTGTCGAAGCGGGCGGCCTTGCTGAAGCGAGTATTGGAGCGCTTCACTTGAAGGGGGCTGAGCCTTTCATTTTGCTATATCGATCGGACAATGTTTTAAAGATTGCCTGAAAGCGTTTGATGCTGTCCGGTGTCAAAACCTTGGCTGGTTCTGATCCCACCAACGACATGAATTCTCGGGCAGGGCGCGTTTTGAAGAACTCTAACCCTATTGCAGCAAATGCCTCCTCGTATCGCTTGACTATGCGAGGAATTTTGGCGTTTAGCGCGAGCTTCTTTCCCTTTAATTCCGTCTTGTATGTGTCTGCTACCAGCTTTTCATAAACCGCCGGTTCTATAAGGTCCTCAATATCAGCCTCGGAAGGTTTTGGATCGAACCCCTCCGTTACAAAGAGCACGGCTGTCTCTCTGAGCAATTTGTTTTTGACGATATCCTTCTGGGTCTCACGGCCGGAGCGATCATCGTCCAGAAGAACAAGAACGTTTAATTCTTCTGACGCCAGAAGAGCGGCCATATAGGAGACTTTCCCAGCACCGCCGGCAGGGGTGATGGTCAGTTCCTCGGGCAGCGCAGGGACGCCCGCCGCGGAGCAGTGGGCATTTACGGAAGATAGTATCCAAAAGTCGGTCACGCCCTCTACGATGAGGTTTGAGTGACCTACGAAAAGGGTTTGAGATAACTGGTAGCCCAGAGCCGCCTGAAGGGGGAACAGCGTTCTGGCGTCGCCTGTCGGAACGTTGGTGACCTTAGTTCCGGTCTTTTCGTCGATGTTGACCGTCCTCACAATCTCGATGGCGTCCGGTGGGACCATGAAGGGAGAGTGGGTGGTGTAGATGATCTGGTTTTTGTAGTCCTCACGGAAGTGCTTGAGGAGGTTTTCCTGGGATTTAGCGTGCAGGTATAACCCCGGCTCGTCGAGGAGAAGGATTGCTCCTTCGGCATTACCGCCCTGAGTATCGGCTGAAAACGTGATGTAGAAGGCGAAGAACCACCTAAACCCGCGGCTTCGCTCATCTAGATTCACTTCAACGGGATATTGGGCGTTCGGGTCTGAAATCAAAACTGTAACGTGAGGCCCGTCGATATCGATGCGGACCATGAGTTGCCGGTCTTTCCAGAGTCGGCGAATCTCACCTGTCACAAGTGAACTAGCGCGGTTAAGGAGTTGTCCTCTTAATTCGTGGTCGGTGCGTTTTTCGTACAACTCATTCGGTTTGAACCCCGCGACCTTGGCGAGTTTCTCGAAGTTGTTTTCACTTTCCTTTGTGGACGGGTTGTTTCCGCGGGCTTCGACGAAAGCCTGTAAGTCTTGATGTCCAGACAATTCGGGAAAATCCGCGATGTAGATGAATTGGGGCAGCCAATCCAAAACAAGCTTTCGCGCCTCCAGCAACTTCCCATCATAGCCAGTGATTTCCGCAGCGTGATCCTCGACCTCGGTCAGTAGTTCGTCCTGGGCGTCATCGAGCATTATACCAGCCGCCCCAAGGGTTTTTCTCACAGCGGTCGCTGCTGGGGCAACTGCCGCTGCCCAAGCTTTTGCTTCCGCTGTCGTGTTGGCGGTTTCGAGCGCTGTCCATGCGTTGATACAATGGGTCTTCGGCTCACCCTCAACAGCGAGCCATTTCGGCTCAAGAACCGGTTTCAGCCGTTTCAGGGCGCTCGCGGCTTTCTTGGAGACGAGGGCTGGCGGCTGCGTTTGAAAATCGGTCCAGAGTTGAGCACCGTATGGGCGGCCCACGGCAACCCTCTTTAGCGGGCCCAGAAGCGGGGTGATCTGCTCAGTTTCTTCCGGCGTGAGCTCCCACCACGTCCACACAACGGGAGTATTGTTCTTGCAGTCTTCTAACCTACGACTCCGCGGAAAGTCCTTTACGGGGTTCAGAGGCTGCATTTCCCCGGGCGGATTAAGCGACGCGAGCGCCAGCAGCAGGTTGGATTTACCGCTCTCGTTCCGACCTACCAAAGCTGTAAGATCACCAACGTTGATCCAGCCGCTGTCTTCGATTGATCGAAAATTCTGGACCCAAAAACTGCTTAGCTTCATGAAGTCCCCCAACAATTCGGCGCGAGGTTAGACGTTCACAACCCCCGGAGGAAGTTGGAAAGCGAGAAAACTGGTGATCTCTGAGGAAAAAGCTCAGACGGGTTATGGGGTTTGTTCTTGATGCTAGACTGCGCCATGGACCGGGCAATGCAGCTACTGCACTTGGCTGAGGCCGAACGGCGCATTGCCCTAGGTATGCGGATTATTGCCGACCAGGAGGAGCGCATCGCGCTTCGTCGAAGCTGCCACGACGTAACCTTGGCTCAGCAACTTCTTGATAAGTTCGAGCTAACCCAAAACCATCACCTGGCTCACCCGGCGAATATCCTCGCAGAGTTGGAAGCCTGTGAAAGCGAAAGCCCAAGTTACGGGGCTTGTCTTGGCGCTCTGAGGGGTGGGGGACGAGGCGTTGAACCTCTCTACTGTGCCGTGGGCGCTTTCAGGCGACCAGCCTTAAGCCGCCATCGTCTATCGGATCGCCTCGTAGACCAAGACCGAAGCAAATAGGATCGGCAATACAGCAAGCCACCAAAGAACGATGGCGACGACAAACGTCCATAGCGTCGACGCTATGGCGGCAATGAATCCCAACCGCTCAGGTCCCAGCGCCCGTGTGGACCTCCAATTGCCGAGCGGCGCGAAAACTGGTGCGATGAGGAGCTTACCCCAGCCCCCGAAAATGCCGGCGAGCGCCCCCGGCATCTTAGGAACCCATGTGCCCGCGGTCTCAGCTGCCAGCGTTAACGCCGCGATTAGCATCATCGCGACCGGTACCCAGTAGTACGGGAGCTGCTCCAACTTGATGCCTCGACCCCATGCAAGCAGCACGACAACAAGATTGGCCACCACGGCTGGTATTCCGACAATCAGGTAGAGCCACGGTTGATTATTTCGGCGAGCTGTCGACACCTCCTCATGCGCGCTGCGAAATATCCGCCCACCGACGGCAACGATCAGAACAACGGCAAGCAGACACGCAAAAATCGCCGCGAGCCAGCTCAACCCCGCCAGCACCGCTCCAGCTCCGAAGAGCAGAACGCAGAGGATCAGAAACAGAAGAACATTCGTCATTGCGCCCCGCTTGCCCTTCCGCAATGCAACGCAGGAAACCATCGAGCCAAATATTTTGAAAGGGCACTGTCACCATAATTCCGACATGCGCAGACGAGGGCAGCAGGATGCTGCCTAGAGTGTGACACCCTTTTGGAGCGCCACGCTTCGCCCGTGCGGCTACGCCTGGCACAGCCGCGGGATGGCCCGAAGTGGCAAACGTGCCGAGCGTAGCTCCTTCGTGAGCCGGGCGTTTGAGCGATCCGCGTCCAGAGCCTCGTTTCTCAAACCTTTACGTCTGCGTTCCCCGGTTAACAATTGCTTAACCCAAATCGCGCCATCGTCGGCGCGAGCTGCGGGGAAAGTTCCCGCACTGGCGGCGTTTCGGACCCGTGTTTTTACGTTCGATATCCGCAATGCCGGCTGCGCTCGGCGTACGTCAACGGCCAGGCCGCAGACGATTAGTAGCAAAGGTCATGGTCGAAGCGGAATGCGCGCGGCGTGCGATGCCTGCGCGCGTGACGAACAGGCCTTTTAGGCGGCGATGCCCGGCTCCGGCGGCCGGCAGGCCGGATCGACGCAACGAGACACAAGGCGAGCCCTTCGACATGAGCACGACAGCCACTGCCCTCGACAGCCACACGCAGTTTCAATCGATCGTCGGCCAGATCCGGACGCTCGCCTACAAATATATCGAGGACAAGGATTTCGTCAGCGCGCAGCTCGCGTTCCAGAAGCTGCTCGAGCTCGACCCCAAGGACATCAACGCGCGCTTCATCTATGCGCAGCTGATCGACGACGGCTCGCACAAGAAGCGCGCCGAGGCGCGCGACATGATGCTGGCGATCCTCGACGAGAACCCTGAGATCTTCGAGCAGGCCACCGAAGGCAATCTGCACCTGATCCGCAGCGCGGCCGTGCGCTGCAGCCATGTCGGCCCCTTCACGCGCTCGATGGAGCTGTTCCGCAAGCTCGCGGCAGCCTCCAACGAGGCCGCCGACTATTTCTCGCTCAGCGAGATCCTGACCCAGAACAACGAGTTCGAGGAGGCTGTCGCCGCGCTCGAAAAGGCGATCAAGCTGAACCCGGCCTACGACAACCCGCTCAACCGCGAGACGCTGGAGCTTTCGCGCACCAACGCCAAGAAGGGCAAGGTCAAGGACGCCAAGGCAGGCCGCGCCAAGGTCGGCCGCTATCCGGAGACCAAGGACTTCCTCGGCGACCTGCAGACGCTGATCACCAGCCACATCGCCGTGAACCTCGCCGCCGCGCCAAAGTTTCTCGACAAGAGCACGCGCTTCTTCACCATGGGCTCGTGCTTCGCGCGCAACCTCTCCAAGAGCCTCAATGACAGCGGCTACAACAGCCACCACATGGAGATCTCGGAGTACATCAACACGACCTTCGCCAACCGCGTGTTCGTCGACTGGCTGCGCGGCGCCAAGATCGATCCGGAGATCCGCGAGCGCATCGTCGAGCTGCTGCCGCCGGGATCGAGCCCGGAGAATACGCTGGCGGTCATCAAGCAGGCCGACGTCTTCATCCTGACGCTCGGCGTCGCCGCGGCGTTCTTCGACCGCGAGACCGGCGCCTTCGTGCTACCGCGGCCGACCGCGCTGAACTCGCGGGCGCTGGCGGAGAAGTACAAGTTCCGCACCGCCAGCGTGCAGGAGAACGTCGACAACGTCCTCTACCTGATCGAGTTCATCCGCAGCATCCGGCCGGACATCAAGGTGATCGTCACCGTGTCGCCGGTGCCGCTGTTGACCTCGTTCGAATATGAATCGGTGGTGCAGGCCGACTGCCTGTCGAAGAGCACGATGCGGCTGGTCGCGCACGAGGTCGTCAACAATTCCAACCTCGCGGACATCTGGTACTGGCCGTCGTTCGAGGTATTCCGCTGGGCCGGCTCGAACGCGTCGAGCTTCTTCGCCGCCGACGACGGCGCTGCCTGGCACGTCTCGGAGGACAAGGTGTCCGCGACGGTGCGCGCCTTCGTGCAGACCTTCTCGCCGGCCTGAGCGCTGGTCGGGACGGCGATCGAAGGCGGCTGCCTCAGGGCAGCCGCTTCTTCCACAGGCGGATGATCAGGATGCCGGCCTGGGCGTAGCCTGGCGGCGAACTTTCCGTGCCGAACGGCGTCTTCGAATACAGCGAGCTCGAGACCAGGAAGCCGCCGACATACGGCTCAGGCAAGCCCGACAGCGCCAGGAAGCAGCGGTGGGTGAGCAGGCCGTCCTCCGGCAGATTGCCGCGCACCAGCCGGCAGTCGCCGATGCCGGTGAATGCGATGCCGTTGAGCTGGCCTTCGGTGTAGGTGCCGAGCAGGGTCGGATCCATCGCCTGACCGATACAGACCCGCATCTCGCCAATGCTCTTGTCGCCGGTCTCGGTCATGCGGCCGTCAGCCGGCCGGACCCCGACGGAGCGGATCGATAGCTGGTCCTCCAGCGCCGGCGCGAAGCCGGTCTTGGTCGGCGCGCAGAAATCCGACGGCACGACACGGCCCTGGCGCACGCTCCGCGCGATGTAGATCTCCTCGACATTGTCGCCGGACTGCGCCGGGCCCTGCCCGCTGGCGGTCAGCGGCGTCACGGCCGCCAAGAACAGTGCAACGATCACCCGGCGCATGCGCGCATCCTTCCTCCGAATCGATCGCTCTCCCTATCGGATTCGGCGAATCTTCTGAACAGCACCAACGAACAGTACACATGCATACGATCATACCTCAAGACGGAGATCTCACCGGCACCATGGACCACCTCCTCGTGACGGTAATTTGGTAGCAGACGCCGAATCTGCCCGACCGCCGCGGTGCTCACCGCCCAAGCGCTGCAGCCGGTGGACTTCCGGAGGGCTCGTCCCGAGCTCCCTCGTCCTGAACGGGCATCGCCGCGGCGCTGGAAAAGGTTTCGAGAAAGATGGTGCGCCGATCCGCACTGCAGTGTGCCGGCATCCGGCTCCATTCGCGCGCGCAATGCCGAGTGTGACGGCGGTCACATCGGACCGCCACGCCGGCGCCTAAACGTTCCCGCAGTCAACAAAGGGGAGCTTACTCGATGCGCAAGATGATCCTGATCGGAGCCATGGTGCTCGCCTCCGCCACGGTCGCGCAGGCCGAGGGAACACGCAGCCTGTCGCTGTCGTCGAACGACGCCGCCGCGCCGGCGCCGCGGCCGACCTACGTCCAGCAGGCCGGCGAGGTCACCATCACCCCGGCGCCCGTTCCGGCCGTCGCGGCCCAGACCCAGCGCATCGACCCGCCCGCTGCGCCACCGGTGGCGCCAGCGGCCCCGGCCGCCGTGCCGTCGCCGCCGCAGCCCGCCGCCACCGCGGCGCCGGCACCGCAGCCGGGCTCGGTGCAGCGATCATCGCGGCGGTCGACATCGGCGCGCTCGGACCGGACGCGCCGCAACAAGTGGACCGAAGCCCGCATCGTCCGCGAGCTGCATCGCCACGGCATCTATTGGTGAGCGGCCGGCAACAGAGGACAAACGAACAAGGCCGGGCGAACGCCCGGCCTTTCGCGCGCAGAGGTCATGCAGCCATCACTGCGAGATGGTCTGGATCACGCTCGAGATCGGCCGCGCATTGGTCATCGTGGTCGGCAGCTTCGGATCCTGGCCGATCATCGCGTCATATTCCGGCAGCGTGTCGAGCGTGCCCTTCGGCTTCATCGCGACCACCTTGTAGCCGCCAGCCTTGAGTCGCCGCAGCAGCGTCGGCAGCGCCAGCGCGGTGTTCTTCTGGAAGTCGTGCATCAGGATGATGCCCTTGCCCTTCTTGTCGAGCCCGGTCATCACGGTGTTGACGACCTGGTCGGCATCCTTGGAACGGAAGTCGAAGCTGTCGACGTCGCAGGAGAACATCGCGATGTTGCGGCTGCCGAGATAGGCCACCGCCGACGGCCGGTGCTGCAGCTGCGGGAAGCGGAAGAACGGCGCCGGGTTGGTGCCGAGCGCAAATTTCACCGCGCTGAAACCCTTCTCGAGCTCCTCCTTGGCGGTCTCGTCGGTCATCTTCTTGCCGTTCAGGTTGGCGTGCGACCAGGTATGAACGCCGACGACGTGACCGGCGGCCAGCACCTGACGCAGGATCTCCGGATGATAGGTCGCGTGCTTGCCGATCGAGAAGAAGATGCCGGTGGTGCATTCGTCGGCCAGCGCCTTCAGCACCGCCGGCGTGTTGACCGGCCACGGGCCGTCATCGAAGGTCAGCACCACCTCGCGGTCGGCGAGGAAGTCGAACTGCTTGAAGTGGTCGAGGCCGAAGCCGGGGCCACCGGTGGTGTCGACCATGACGGTGCGGGAGATGCCGAGCGCGTCCAGATTGGCGCAGGTCGATCTGGGCTGCACCGGCGCCGGCACGCTTGCGGCCGTGCGCGTGGGAATGGTGCCGGTGGTCTCGACATCATCCTTCGCGCTGGCCTTGGCGGCAACGCGCGCCGGAGGCGACGCCGGCTCGGACGGCTTCGCCGCTGCGCTCTGCGCGGCGGCCTTGGCGGCGCTGGGCTTCGATACGTAGTACCAGACACCGGTGATCGCCAACGCCGCGACGACGGTGGCCAGCAGCAAGCCTAACGCATGACGCATGGTTACTCTTCCCGAAAACGCGAGACACTCGATGGCGGACGCAACGCTGTCCGCCTGCTTCGATTAGCTTCCATTAGTGCCAACGAATCCTTAACGCGGTGCCAACACGGGCAGGATCAGCCAAGATTTCCAGGATGATGCCGGCGCGAGATCGGCAGTTGACCGGAGCGACATGTCGCCGCGGCCATCGGCCTGCCGAACCTGCCGGGCAGGGTTGAGCCGCCAGATCTGGCGTGACCGGCATCACGGTTGCTCGAGCGGGATCGGACCATGATGGGCGCATTGAAAACGCGGCCCGCGAAATGCGGCGCCAATGGGAGCCAGCCATGACGAATTCGACCAATCTGCTGCGCAAGGCCGTTCTGACGGTCGTCAGCCTTGCCGCCGTCTCGACCTTGTCATCGACCGCGAGCTTCGCCTTCAGCGCCGAGGCGCAGCAGATGTGCACCGGCGACGCCTTCCGGCTGTGCAGCAGCGAGATCCCCAACATCCCGGCGATCACCGCCTGCATGATCAAGAACCGCTCGTCGCTGAGCTCCGGCTGCCGCGTCGTGCTCGACCGCGAGCTGTCCAGGCGCAACGGCAAGGTCGCCGAGGCGGGCGACGCCAATTGAGAACGCTTCCGGCTCCCGCCTGCGCGCCCCGGCTGCGACCGGGGCGCTTGCGAGGCCCGGTTGTGAGCACTAAAAGCGCCGCCAAACCTTCAATGCCGGGAGCGAGGCGCCAGTCATGAACAAACTCACACTGATCATCCCCCTGGTGCTGATCGCGTCGACCGCCTCGGCCCAGCAGCAGCCCGGTCAGGACGCGTGCGCGCGCGACGTGTCACGGCATTGCCGCGCCGTGATGAACAACGGCGACCAGGCGGTGCTGGCCTGTCTCAAGGAACACCGCGCCAAGCTGTCCAAGGCCTGCGACAAGGTGCTGACCGAGCACGGGCAGTAAGGTCCGTCCCGCAGCACGGACAGCAATTTTCGCGAACTGGTGCGGCCCGCCCGAAGGCGGTCGGAAGCGTCTGACTACGCGAGGCGGAACTGCTTGCGCAGGGTCTTGTCGAATAGTCCGGCGGTTGCGAACCGGCGCAGCAGACTGACCATGCGCGCCGCATTGCCTGCGGTGTAGCGCCGGCGCGGGACCTCATCGCTCGCCGCCTTGATGATCACCTTCACGACGACATCCGGCAGGTCGGCCTTGGGCATGACATCCCGCAGCAGCGCCGCGACAGCCGTGCGCGCCTGATCGTATTCGGCCTTCTGCTGGTCGGGCTCCATGCCGTTCTGATCGAAAATGGTGCGGACATAGGCCGGCTCGATGACGGAAACGCGGACATTGAAGGCCCGGACCTCATGGTCGAGCGATTCCGAATAGCCCTCGATCGCATGCTTGGCAGCCGAGTAATGCGCCGAGTACGGCGCCGGGATAACGCCGAGGATGGAGCCGATGTTGAGAATGCGGCCGCCGCCTTGGCGTTTCATCGTCGGCAGAACGGCATTCGTCATCCGCATGACGCCGAAAACATTGACGTCGAAGAGCGCCTGCGACTGCGGGATCGAGGACTCCTCCGCACCGCCGAACATGCCGATGCCGGCATTGTTGACGAGGAGATCGATCCTCCCCGCCCGCGAGACGACGTCCGCGACCAGCGTCGAGACGGACGCCTCGTCGGTGACGTCGCATGCCAGCATCGTGACCCCCTTGGGGCCGTCATTGGCGATTTTCCGGCTCGTTCCGAACACGGTGAAGCCCGCGTGGGCAAGACCTTCGGCGGTAGCGTAGCCGATGCCGGAGGATGCCCCGGTCACGATTGCAGTTCTTACGGCGGCCATGTGTTTTCCTCACGTAATCTCGGACTTCGCGTCAGAGACAGATTGCATTATGCTCGTTTAGTGATATTATGATCATAATGCAATAGGGATGCGGACGAAGGCGTCATGCGATACGAAAAGGGCCGAAAAGACACGTCGCGTCGCAGGATCATGGACGTCGCTGTCGAGCGCTTCCGCACGGATGGAATTGCGGGCTCCGGTCTGGCGACGATCATGAAGGATGCCGGCCTGACGAACGGCGCCTTCTATCCCCACTTCCCTTCGAAGGCCGATCTCGTCCGCGAGACGATCTCCGACTCCCTCGGCAGGCAGGCCGTATGGCTGCGCAAGGTGCTTGACGAAGGGGGACTCGATCGCTTGATCGACATCTATCTTTCCCCCGAACACCGGGACCATCCGGGACAGGGCTGCGCCTCCGCGGCGCTGTTACCGGAGCTTGCGCGGCAGCCGGAAGAGACGCGCGGCATGTATGCCAGACAGTCCCGCGCCCTCGTGATGCAGCTCGCAGAAGCACTTCCGGCCCATGTTGAAGCGAGGGAAGATGTGGCATGCGCGATCTTTGCGACCCTGATCGGGACGCTCCAGCTGGCACGCGCAGTCGACAAAGAGGCGTCGAGTGGCATCTTGCAGAGCGGAAAACTCGCGATCCGCATCTTGGCTGGCCTTCGCGCGCATCAGCTTCCTAAGCCTGAATGAACCCCCGATGCGCGCTTCGTGCGCGTTCGGATGACGTCACGCGCGGCGCCATCAGCCTCGACCACACCTGAATTTGTGCAGATCGCACGGCGGAAGCCGAACCTTGCCAGACAAGGACCACAGACCGGAGAGCCCCAGTGAAAGCCTACGTCGTCGAGAAGTACAAGAAGAAGGGCCCGCTACGGCTCGTCGAACGGCCCGATCCGCAGGTCCAGAACGCCGACGTCCTCATTCGCGTTCATGCCTCGGCCGTGAACCTGATCGACTCGAAGGTCAGGGACGGCGAGTTCAAGATCTTCCTGCCCTACCGTCCGCCCTTTGTGCTCGGTCACGACGTCGCCGGGACCGTCGTCAAGGTCGGCGATGGTGTCAGCCGCTTCAGGGTCGGCGACGAGATCTATGCCCGGCCAAGAGATCACCGCATTGGCACCTTCGCGGAATTCATCGCCATCCACCAAGACGATATCGCACTCAAGCCCCGCACACTGACGATGGAAGAGGCGTCGTCCGTGCCGCTGGTTGCGCTGACGGCGTGGCAGGCTCTGGTCGATGTCGCAAAGGTGAAGCCCGGCCAGAGGGTCTTCATTCAGGCGGGTTCCGGAGGCGTCGGTACGATCGCGATCCAGCTTGCCAAGCATCTGGGGGCGACGGTCGCGACGACGACGAGTGCGAAGAACGCCGCCCTCGTCAACAGCCTCGGCGCCGATGTGGTGATCGACTACACGACCCAGGACTTCGAGAAAGTTCTCTCGGGCTACGACGTCGTGCTGCACAGCCAGGATCCGAAGACGCTTGCGAAATCGCTGAACGTCCTGAAGCAGGGCGGCCGCCTCGTCTCGATTTCGGGGCCGCCCGACCCGGCCTTTGCCACGGCTCTCGGGCTGAACGCCGTTCTGAAGCTTGTTATCCGGCTGTTGAGCCGCAGCGTGCGCAAGAGGGCAAAGAGCCTCGGCGTTGACTATTCATTCCTGTTCATGCACGCCGATGGCCGGCAACTCGAGCAGATCGCCGGGTTGATCGATAGCGGCGCGATTCGCCCCGTCGTCGACAGGATATTCCCCTTCACCCAGACGCCCGAGGCGCTAGCCTATGTCGAGACCGGCCGTGCAAAGGGCAAGGTCGTGATCAAGGTGCAGTAGCGGGTTTCTTGATTGCAGCTGAGAGCAGCATCCTAAAGAGCGCATACCTTGCGAAGGCTACGCTTGCCCTCGCCGTTCTAAGGCCCGCTGCGGGCACCCGTCGCAACGGCGGGCGCCTGCTCGGCGGTGCGGTCGACATCCTCCTTGGCGCGGACCGAGCCGAATGGCCGCTCCAGCATGCGGCGGATGCGCACCGGGTCGGCCCCGATGTGGAAATCGATCGCGCGCTTGTGCAGCTCGCGCTCGGCGCGGGTCGAGCGGTTGCGCTGGCGCAGATAGTCGATCCAGGTCGGACAGTGATAGCGCTCGGTCCAGAGCTCGGGATCGGCGATGTCGCGCGCGATCGACCAGCCATAGGCGCCGTTGCGCTGGCGGCTGAGCTGGACGTCCTGCATCAGGTCGTGGAAGGCGCGGGCATTGTCCTCGGCAACGCGGTACTCGATCTCGACCACCAGCGGACCGGAGCGCGGCGTCAGCTCGAGCTGCACCTCGGGATCGGCCAGGGTCTCACCGTCCTCGTTGCGGGCGCCGATCGGCGGCATCCGCAGCCACAGGCCGAGCAGCGGCGACACCATCATCAGCGCTCCCGACGCCAGCAGCGCGACCTCGACGCCGGCGGCGTCGGTGAGACGTCCCCAGCCCCAACTGCCGATCGCGATGCCGCCGGAGATCGCCGCCTGGAATGCCGCGAGCGCGCGGCCCGCGACCCAGCGCGGCGCCGACAACTGCACGCCGATGTTGAACAGCGCCACCGCGAGCATCCACACCGCGCCGGCGATGACGAGCGCCGCCGCCGTCAGCACCGGCGCGGTGCTGAGCGCGACGGCCGCGGTGGCCGCGCCCAAGGTGAGCGCGCAGGTGCGGATCGCGGCCTCGCCCGACAGCCGCTTCCTGATCTCGCCGATGTTGAGCGCGCCGACCACCGCGCCCATGCCGAAGGCGCCGAGCATGATGCCGTAGGTCTGCGCGCCGCCATGCAGCAGGTCGCGCGCGACCAGCGGCATCAGCGCCGAGATCGAGCCGCCGATGATGCCGGTGACCAGCGTGCGGATCAGCACGATCCGGATCGACGGCGAATGGACGATGTAGCGGACGCCGGAGACAATGGCACGGTTGAGCGGCTCGCGCGGCAGCCGGCTCGGCTCCACCACGCGCCGCCACAGGAACAGCGCCGCGAGCAGCGGCAGATACAGCAGCGCATTGGCCGCGAACGCCGCGACCGCGCCGGCGGCCGCGACCACGACGCCGCCGATCGCAGGTCCGAAGCTGCGCGCGATGTTGTAGCTGATGCCGTTCAGCGCGACCGCGGCCGGCAGCGTCTCCGGCGGCACCTGTTCGCTGACCGAGGATTGCCAGGCCGGCCCCATCAGCGCCATGCCGCTGCCGATGACGAAGCACAGCGCCAGCAGGCGCTCGGGCGTCACCAGCCCGTACCATGCCAGCACCGTCAGGGTGGTGGCGCCGCCGAGCGCCACCGCGAGCGCGACCAGCGCGACGATGCGCCGGTCGTACATGTCGGCGATCGCGCCGGCGGGCATCGAGATGAACATCACCGGCAGCATCAGGGCGGTCTGCACCAGCGCCACCTTGTCGGCCGACGACGTCATCTGCGTCATCGCCCAGGCGGCGCCGACCGCCTGGATCAGCAGGCCCAGGTTCGACAGCAGGCTCGCCAGCCAGATGCGGCGGAACACCGCGTGCCGGAGCGGCGCGGCGATGCTCTCGGCCGCGAACAGCTCACGTTTCTGCGGCGCATTCATGCGGGTCCGTCCACGTCGCCAGGTCGCCTCCGATAAGATCGCATCGAACTATCGCTTGATTCCGGCCGGATCTATGTGATGCCTGCGAATGTCTGCCGCTGTCCAGTGCCCAGAGCGCTCGCATCAGGGACCGCGGCCAACGAACACGACATGAACAAGACCAGAGGGAGACCGCCGATGAATCTGACGCGCCGCACCATTTTGAAGAGCATGGGAACCTTGCCCCTGCTCACGAGCGGCCTGACCTTACCAGCGCGCGCGCAAACGGCGGCAGCCGCGGCCGGCGAGATGCCGCCTGTGCTGTTCGTCCACGGCAATGGCGATCACGCGGCGCTATGGATGACCACGCTGTGGCGGATGGAATCCGACGGCGTGCCGCGCACGCGCCTCGCTGCGCTGGACTTCACCGACCCGCTGGCGCGCAACGACGATTCCGTGGCGCAGCCGAGCCGCTCGTCGACCGAGGATCAGCGCCGCGAGCTGACCGAAGCGATCAAGGCCCTCAAGGAGCGCACGGGCGCGGCGCGCATCGCATTGGTCGGCAGCTCGCGCGGCGGCAACGCGATCCGCAACGTGGTGAAGAACGGCGGCGGCGCCGATGTCAGCCATGCCGTGCTGTGCGGCACGCCCAATCATGGCGTGTTCGATTGGGAGGACAGTCCCGGCAGCGAGTTCAACGGCCGCGGCCCGTTCCTGCGCGGACTGAATGCCGGCGACAGCGAGGTGACCGAGGGCACCGCCTTCCTGACGCTGCGCAGCGATGGCCTCGACAAATATGCCCAGGCTGACGGCCGCCTGGTCGGCAAGCCCGGTGTCCCCACCGGCATCACGGCCGAGGGGCCGGCACTGAAGGGCGCGACCAATCTCGTGATCGGCGCGCTCGACCATCGCGAGGTGGCGTTCCACCCGCGCGCGTTCCGCGAGATCTACAAATTCATCGCCGGCCGTGAGCCGACGCAGATCGCGATCCAGCCCGAGCCGCAGGTGCGGATCAGCGGCCTGGTGACGGCAACGCCGGGCGGCGCGCCGACCAATCGCCCGGTGGCGGGCGCAAGCGTGGAGGTCTATCGCGTCTCGAGCGAGACCGGCGCACGCAATGGCGAGCCGGTGTATCGCGGCCAGACCGGCGCCGACGGACGCTGGGGTCCCGCGGAGGTCGATCCGACGTCCTATCTCGAGATCGTGCTGACTTCGCCGGGCGCGCCGATCACGCATTTCTACCGCTCGCCATTCCCGCGTTCGTCCGACGTCGTGCATCTGCGCGCGGCGCGGCCGCTCGGCAAGGCCGATGCCGGCGCTGGAGCGATCCTCATCATGATCAGGCCGCGCGGCTATTTCGGCCTGCCCCGCGACATCGTGCTGCTCGACGGCAAGGAACCTGCCGACATACAGAAGGGAATACCGACCGATGCCGCAACGACATTGCGGCTGCCGGCGGGCGACGTCGGACGCAGCGTCACCGGACTGTTCAACGAGGAACGCATCGCCGCCCGTCTTTGGCCAGCATCGGAGAGCAGGATTGCAATGATCGAGCTGACTAATTAGTTGCCGGAGTATGATGGTACATCACATCCTCGAAGAGCGCGGAATCGCGCTCTCCCTCTCGCGTTGCGAGCGAGATGACAGCGTTACCTCTGGCAGAAGACCGTCCTTGCGCGGCGGCCCGGCGCGGCCTGCAGCCGGGGGCTCGGTTGGTCGCAATGCAGCCGATCGATGGTTCCAGGCTCGTGACAGCGTCGAGAGGCCGTGAATGAGTACCGCCGACGTCCATTATCTGCCGCAGGCACGATTGCCGCTGATACCGCCAACACCGCCGCGGGCGCCGGACAGCATGGGCGCGCTGCGCCGCGTGCTGATGATGGGCGACAACGCGATCGCGACCTGGAGCCAGCGCGCCTATGAGGACGACATCATTCGCGGCCGCTTCTTCGGCAGCTCCAGCTACATTCTCAATACGCCCGATACGATCAAGCATGTGCTGGTCGACAATTGGGAGAACTACGGCCGCACCGTCGGCGCCATCCGCGTGCTGCGTCCGGTGCTCGGCGAGGGGCTGCTGATCGCCGAAGGCAAGGCGTGGAAGCACCAGCGCCGGACGCTCGCGCCGGCTTTCACGCCGCGCGCCGTTTCCGGCCTCATCCCGCACATGGTCGCGGTGAGCGACGAGACCGTCGCCAGGCTGAGGCAGCAGTGCGGGCAGCCGCTCGACCTGCGCGAGATCATGCAGCGCATGACGCTCGACATCGCCGGCCGCACGATGTTCTCGTTCGAGATGGGCCGCCACGGCGCCACCCTGCGCGATTTCGTCTACGAATATGGCGCGCGGCTGGCCAGCCCGCATCTGCTCGACATCGTGCTGCCGCTGTCCTGGCCGACACCGCGCGATGTCGCGCGCCGGCGGTTCCGCAAGCGCTGGACCGCCTTCGTCGCCATGCTGATGGCGGAGCGCCGCGCCGCCGGCAAGCTGGAGGACGCGCCGCCGCGCGACCTGTTCGACCTGATGGGCGCGGCACGCGATCCCGAGACCGGCGCGGCGTTCACCGACGCACAACTCGCCGACGAGGTCGCGACCATGATCCTCGCCGGCCATGAGACCACGGCAACGGCACTGTTCTGGGCGCTGTATCTGATCGCGCTCGATCCAGCCAATCAGGACAGGCTGGCGCAGGAGGCGCGCGCCGCGACCGATCTCAGCGACCCCGATCAACTGCCGTTCACGCGCGCCGTGCTGGACGAGACATTGCGGCTCTATCCGCCCGCGTTCCTGATCGCGCGCGCGGCCAGCGGCCCGGACCGGATCGCCGCGTTCCCCGTGAAGCGCGGCGACGTCGTGCTGATCTCGCCGTGGCTGCTGCACCGGCACGAGAAGCTGTGGGATGCCCCCAACGCCTTCAAGCCCGAGCGATTCGTGCCGGGCGCGCCGCCGCCGGAGCGCTTCGCCTATCTGCCGTTCGGGGCCGGCGCGCGGGTCTGCATCGGGGCGCATTTCGCGCTCGTCGAAGCCGTGCTGGCGCTGGCGCGGCTGGTCGGCGCCTTCAGGATCGAGCTCGTCGACCGCGCGCCGGTGCTGCCGGTGGGCGTGGTGACGACGCAGCCGGACCGGTCGCCGCTGTTCAAGATCACGCCCAGGATGGAGGTCTGACCGCCACGCGGCAGCCACGCTCGGCACTTGCTTGCGGGTTTGCCAAGTCCCATCTTAGCCGGGCATGAGCGACATCCAGGCCCAGCTTTCGGTTCTGAAGCAGACCGCCCATCCGGCCGTCGCCGACGCGATCATACGGCTGATCGAGTCGGGCGAAGATCACGAGCTCAACCGTATCAACGCCCTCGAGTTCTCCGCGCGCGCAGGTCTCGACGAGGAGCAGGTCATCTCCGGCTTCCTCCATGCGGCACGGATCGGCTTGTTCGATCTCACCTGGAACGTCCTGTGTCCCGGCTGCAGCGGCGTGCTCGATGCGCACGCCACGCTGAAATCCCTCCGCCATGACGATTACCATTGCGGATTATGCGCGTGCGGCTACGAGCCCTCCGTCGACGAGCAGGTCGAGGTTGCCTTCACCGTGACCTCCAAGGTCAGGCGCATCGCAGCCCACGATCCCAACACGCTGACGCTCTGGGAGTATTACAAGCAGATCTTCTGGAGCTCCGGCATCGACCTCGACCGGGAGTCCTTTGCTTCGCTGAGCGAGCAAGTGATCCTCGATGCCCTCGAGCTGCCGGCCGGCGAGAAGGCGGTGCTATCGCTGCAGCTCCCGTCGGATTTCATCATCATCTTCGAGCCGGTGACGCATTCTGCGCATTTCATCGACGTTCAGGGCGAGCCGACCAGGGAGCGCCAGCAACTCGGGCTGCTGTTCAACAAGACGCATCCTCCGACCGGTTCGGTCACCTTGCGTCCAGGCCCGCTGCGGCTGGCGCTCGACAATCAGGCCGGCGTACGGACGCTGCCGACGGTGTTCATCGCCGGCGATGCGCTCCACCATCTCCTCGGCAAGCGCCGGCCGTTCCTGACCGCCAAGCGCATCCTGTCCAACCAGACCTTCCGCGACGTGTTCAAGGCCGACAATCTCAACATCGACCAGCGGCTGAAGATCACCTCGCTGACCTTCCTGTTCACCGACCTCAAGAGCTCGACCGCGCTGTACGAACGCGTCGGCGACCTCGCGGCGTTCGACCTGGTGCGCGCCCATTTCCGCGCGCTGCTGGAGATCATCAACGCCGAGAAGGGCGCGGTGGTGAAGACGATCGGCGACGCCGTGATGGCGACCTTCATCAAGCCCGAGCATGCGCTCGCCGCGGGCCTGCGCATGCGCGCGGCGATGCAGCGGCTGAACGCCGAGCGGGGCACCGAGGACCTCGTGGTCAAGATCGGCATCCATGAGGGGCCGTGCCTCGCGGTGATGCTGAACGACCGCCAGGACTATTTCGGCCAGACCGTCAACATCGCCGCCCGCGTGCAGAGCCTGTCGACCGCGCAGGAGATCCACCTCACCGCGCCGGTGATCGAGAGCCCGGGCGTCGCCGACATCCTGCGCAGCGCAAAGATCGCGCCGATCCAGAAGCACGCGGCGCTGCGCGGCATCGCCGACCGGATGATGGTGTACGAAATCCCCTGAGGCCTTACCGAAATGTCATGCGCTGCGCAGGCCGCGGCGGATTGCCGGCGGCGCGTGGCATTTGCATATAATGAGCAGTTGCCGACCGGCTTGCGGCCGCCAAGGGATCCAACAGCGAAGGACGCCATGCTCGAAGGACTGCGCCAATTCATCGCCGACGTGGTTTCGCCGCACGAAACCCCGGCCTTCGACGACAACGGCTATCAGCTGGCGGCAACCGCGCTGCTGATCCACGTGATCTCGCTGGACGGCGAGCCGAGCGAGATCGAGCGGCGCAAGCTGCACGGCCTGATCGAGCTGCGCTTCGGGCTCGACCACGGCTCCGCCGACCGGCTGATCGCCCAGGCCATGCTGGCCGAGGGCGAAGCGGTCGATCTCTATCGCTTCACCAGCGTGATCATGCGCGAGGTCGATGAAGCCGGCCGCCTGCGCATCGTCGAGATGATGTGGGAGCTGGTGTTCGCCGACGGCAAGGTGACCGAGTTCGAGGACAATGTGGTCTGGCGCGCCTCGGAGCTGCTCGGCATCTCCACGCATGACCGCATCGACATCAAGCACCGGGTCGCGGCGCGCAAGTCCGGCGCTCCCGCGTGAACCGCTCTGTCTCGGCCGGAACCGGCGTGATCCGGAGATGAACAAACTTTAATTTTGTTCCGGACCTCGCCCCTGCATGTAAACCTATGTGAATCCGAAACTATTACTGCAATCTGGTGCAGGACTGCCGATCGCGGCGTCTTGCATGTTCCCGTCCGCCTATGCTCTCGTCCGCCGCTATTGGATGATGTGTGGATTGTGATCGAAGAGCAGGATTGTGGGTGAACGTGTCACGCTGGTAACGGGTGCGTCGGCCGGGATCGGCAGCGAATTGGCGCGCGTGTTTGCCGCGAACGGGCACCGGCTCGCATTGACGGCCCGGCGCGAAGACCGGCTCGCCGCGCTGGCGCAGGAGATCGCGGCCAAAGGCGGCCCGGCGCCGCTGGTGATCCCCTGTGATCTCACCTCCGCCGACGCCGGGGCGACCATCGAGGCCGCGCTGGCCGCCGCCGGCGTGGAGCTGGAATATCTGGTCAACAATGCCGGCTTCGGCCTGTTCGGCAAGGCGGTGCAGCTCGACCGCGCCGAGCAGCTGGACATGATCTCGGTGAATGTCCGCGCCCTGACCGAGCTGTCGCTGCGCTTTTCCGAGCAGTTGATCCGCAACAAGGGCGGCATTCTCAATCTGGGCTCGGTGGCCGGGTTCCTGCCGGGGCCCGGCATGGCGGTCTATTACGCCTCCAAGGCCTATGTGATCTCGTTCACCGAGGCGCTGCGCAAGGAGATGGCGCCGCATGGCGTCCGGGTCACCGTGCTGTGCCCCGGTCCGGTGCCGTCGGAATTCCAGGATCGCGCCGGGTTCAAACCGGGCGTGGATTCGGTGATCCTCAACGTCTCGCCCAAGGCGGTGGCAGAGGCCGGCTACCGCGGCCTGATGGCCGACAAGCGCGTGGTGCTGCCCGGGCTCGGCATCAAGATCGTACCGTTCCTGCTGCGCTGGTTCCCGCGGGGCTTCATCCTCGATGCGGTCGGGCGGCTGCAATTGAAGCGGAGCTGATCGCGCTGGCCCGGCCCATTGCTTTGCAATGTGCGCTCGCTCACGCGCCGTTAACCTTTGCTTAGCTATGATCGCCAGGTGATGCTCAGGCAAGACCCTTCGTTCCATCCGAACGGGCCCCAGGCGGACGTTCGGCAGCTCCATCCGAAGCCGGCCATGGCGGCTGCGCCGCATCGGCCGGTCCTCATCATCCTGCACCAGGAAACCTCGAGCCCCGGCCGGGTCGGCAATGCGCTGCGCGCCCGCGGCTATCCGCTCGACATCCGCCGGCCGCGGTTCGGCGATCCGCTGCCGGAGACGCTCGATGGGCATTCGGGTGCCGTTATTTTCGGCGGTCCGATGAGCGCGAACGACCCGGACGATTTCGTCCGCCGCGAGATCGACTGGATCGAGGTGCCGCTGCGGGAGCAGCGTCCGTTTCTCGGGATCTGCCTGGGCGCGCAGATGCTGGCGATCCAGCTCGGCGCCGAGGTGGCGCCGCATCCGCAGGGGCGCGCCGAGATCGGCTATTATCCGATTCGCCCGACCCGGGCCGGACGCAAGCTGTGCCCGCATTGGCCCGACCATGTCTATCATTGGCACCGCGAAGGCTTCGACCTGCCCGACGGCGCCGAGCTGCTCGCCGAGGGCGGCGATTTTCCGGTCCAGGCCTATCAATACCAGAACGCCACTGGGCTGCAGTTCCACCCCGACGTGACCTACGCGATGATGTGCCGCTGGACCACCCGCGGCCATGCCCGGCTGGACACGCCCGGCGCCCGCCTGCGCCACCATCATTTCGAGGGCCGTGCCGTGCATGACGCCGCCGAGCGGGCCTGGCTGGCGCATTTTCTGGATGGCTGGCTGGCACGCGAGCCGGTGGCAGCGATGGCGGAGGCTGCGGAGTAGGACCGGTGATTTGAGCGGATTGGCTTGGGCGATGCTGAAACAGCCCGGCTTCGCCCTTCAGGCTACTTGCGCGGCTGCGGACGACGGCCCGCCGCCGCCCTTCGGGCTATGGCGCGGCAACCTTCGCTATCGAATTGTCGAAATCGGCTTGCCGAGCCGAAGCTCGCGAAGCGAGCGAAGGTTGGTGGAGCCAGGCGGGATCGAACCGCCGACCTCGTCATTGCGAACGACGCGCTCTCCCAGCTGAGCTATGGCCCCGTAACACGACCGCTTCGATGTTGGGAAAAGGCGGCCGGCAGATCGGGCGCCATTTACAGTGGGTGCCGAGGTCAAGTCAAGAACGGTCACATCACCCGTTAGCCTTGACGGGCAGCTTCCCTTGTTTGCGCCGGGGGGAACCGATATCTAGCGGTCGTCACAGGTCGAATTCGCGACCTCGCCCCCGAGTGGACCCGCATGCGTGCCGTTCTCGACATCGTTCTGATCGTTCTCGACCTCTATGTCTGGCTGCTGATCGCCTCGGCGATTCTGTCGTGGCTGATCGCGTTCAACGTCGTCAACACGCGCAATCAGTTCGTCTCCGCCGTGGCCGAGTTCCTGTACCGAATCACCGAGCCGGTGCTGGCGCCGATCCGCCGCATGCTGCCCAATCTCGGCGGCCTCGACATCTCGCCGATCATCCTGATCCTCATCATCATGCTGATCCAGCGCGTGATCACCTACTACATCTATCCATTCGTGTTCTGATCGGCCTGGCCGCCCGCCATGGAGCCCTGGCGCGCCGCCGCTGACGGTCTCACCGTCGCGCTGCGCGTCACGCCGCGCGGCGGCCGCGACGCGATTGACGGCGTCGAAACGCTGTCCGACGGCCGCAGCGTGCTCAAGGTCCGCGTCCGGGCCATCGCCGATGGCGGCGAGGCGAATCGCGCGGTGACCGAGCTGCTCGCCAAGGCGATCGGCGTCACCAAGGCCTCGGTGCGAATCACCTCGGGCACCACCTCGCGGCTGAAGCAGGTTGCCATCGATGGCGATCCCGCCCGGCTCGATCAGGCCTTGCGCGACCTCATTGCAGCCCATAAGCCGACCGGGAAATCCTAGAGCGGGCCGCGCTCGTGCGACCAGCGGCGAACGACGAGGCAGAGAGCAGACATGACGGCGCGCATCATCGATGGAAAAGTGATTGCGGCGGATCTGCGCGCGCAAGTCGCCCGTGAGGTCGAGCGGGTCAAGCGCGAACATGGCCTGACGCCAGGGCTGGCCGTGGTGCTGGTCGGCAACGACCCGGCGTCCGAGGTCTATGTCCGCAGCAAGCACACCCAGACCCAGGCGGCCGGCATGGCCTCGTTCGAGCACAGACTGCCGGCCGACGTGTCGCAGGACGCGCTGCTGGCCTTGATCGGCAAGCTCAACCGCGATCCCGCCGTGCACGGCATCCTGGTGCAGCTGCCGCTGCCGAAGGGGCTGGAGAGCGAGGTCGTGATCAATGCGATCGATCCGGCGAAGGACGTCGACGGGCTGCATCCGCACAATGCCGGCCGCCTCGCCGGCGGGCAGCCGGCGCTGGCGCCATGCACGCCGCTCGGCTGCATCATCCTCAGCAAGACCATTCACGCCTCGCTGGAGGGCCTGAACGCGATCGTGATCGGCCGCTCCAACCTGGTCGGCCGTCCGCTGGTGCAGTTGCTGCTCAACGAGAACGCCACGGTGACCATCGCGCATTCCCGTTCGCGCGACCTGCCGGCGCTGACCGCGCGCGCCGATCTGGTCTACGCCGCCGTCGGCCGCCCGGAGATGGTGAAGCGCGACTGGATCAAGCCGGGCGCGACCGTGATCGACGTCGGCATCAACCGCATCCCGACGGCCGAGGGCAAGACGCGGCTGGTCGGCGATGTCGCCTATGCAGAGGTGTCGGAGGTCGCCGGCGCGATCACGCCGGTGCCGGGCGGCGTCGGCCAGATGACCGTGGCCTGCCTGCTGGTGAACACGCTGCGCGCCGCCTGCGCCATTGCCGGGCTGCCGAAGCCGGCGGTTTAGCGAGCGTCATTCCCCGGGCAGCCGCAAAGCGGCTGAACCCGGACTTTCGAGATTCCGGGTCTGCGCTTCGCGCATCCCGGAATGACGTTGTGAGCGTTGAAGCCAACGCTCCCACGGTCACTTCTTCGCGGCCTTGGCGCGGGCAATGCCCTCGGCGATCAGCTGGTGGGCGTCGTCGGCATTGCCCCAGCGCAGCACCTTGACCCATTTGCCGGGCTCGAGATCCTTGTAGTGCTCGTAGAAGTGCTGGATCTGCTGCAGCGTGATGTCGGGCAGGTCGCTGTAGGTGCGGACCTTGTCGTAGCGCTGGGTCAGCTTCGAGGACGGCACCGCGATGATCTTCTCGTCGCCGCCGGCCTCGTCCTCCATCAGCAGCACGCCGACCGGGCGCACGCTCATCACCGCGCCCGGCACGATCGCGCGGGTGTTGGCCACCAGCACGTCGCAAGGGTCGCCGTCGTTCGACAGCGTGTGCGGGATGAAGCCGTAATTGCCGGGGTAGCGCATCGCCGTATAGAGGAAGCGGTCGACGAACAGCGTGCCGGCTTCCTTGTCGAGCTCGTACTTGATCGGCTCACCGCCGACCGGCACTTCGATGACGACGTTGACCTCGCGCGGCGGATCTTTCCCGATCGGGATGGCGTCGATGCGCATGGATGCTCCGTAGAACTTGAACGTTTCAGGGTCGGACGCCCGAGGAATGAGCGCTGGCATTCGCAGTCGCAAAAAAATCGCGGCTGCGCAACAGCTACCTCAAGCCAACACTTTCAGTTCAATTCGCCGGCGCGTTAACGCTTAACGCGCCCAGAGCACGGCCGGTCCAGGCTCAGTTGGTCCAGGCAAAGGCAACCTTGTCGAGCGACTTCGGCCCGAAGCGCTCCGACGACCGCGCGACCATGCGGCCGCCCAAGGCGCGGTAGAACTCGGTGGCGGGATCGTTGTCGGACAACGCCCACACCACCATGCTCTTCAGGCCGCTCTGCGCGAGGTCGCGCTTGGCGGACTGAAAGAGCCGGCGACCGAACCCCAGCCCCTGAAATTCCGGTCGCAGATAAAGCTCGTAGACTTCACCGTCGAAGTGCAGGCTGCGGGCGCGATTGCGGCCGTAATTCGCATAGCCTGCGACCTTGTCGTTGAACACCAGCACGCTGACGCGGCTGCCTTTGCGGATCGCGCTGTCCCACCATTGGGGGCCACGCCGGTTGATCAGCTTCTCCAGCTCAGCGCCAGGGATGATCCCCTGGTAGGCGGAACGCCAGGCTTCATCATGGGCTGACGCCACCGCAGCCGCATCTGCAGCCTTGGCCGGACGGACTTCGATCAGGGTTGTGCTCATGACGGGATCAAAGCAAGTCGGCGGTCCGCCTTCAAGGTGCCACGTTAAAGATCGGTTAACCTGTGGACTTTCGGCATCACCGTGGCGGAAAGCTGTGCCGAAAAGGGACAATTTCGCAACATTGTCGAGGGATGGCGGTGCTCCGTCACCGCGCGTTCATACGTCGAACGAGAAATCGCATCCGACGCGCCGCGACCTCGGCTAGTGTGGCGCGGGCTCAACATCTTCCCGTCCGGCTGAATGGTACTGCTTCGCTGCGTCTCATGGTTGCTCGCGCTGGTCGTCCTGTCAGTCGCAGCCGGCGCAACGGCACAGCCGTTCGGTCCCGCGTCGCCCGAAGCCGAGCCGGCGCGCCGGCAGCAATGGCTCATTCCGTCGACCGCGACCGACGTTCCCGCGCACGCGATCCTCTACCGGCCTGCTGGCGATGGACCGTTTCCGCTGGCGGTGATCGCGCATGCCTCAACGCAGAATCCGCTGCGGCGGGCGGAGCTGCCGCAACCCACCTACACGGCGCTGGCGCGTCTCCTGGTCGGGCGAGGCTATGCCGTGCTGGTCCCGGAGCGGCTCGGGCACGGCCGCACCGGCGGTCCCTATGTCGAAGACCAGGGCGGCTGCGCCGACGCGGACTACGAGAAGGCAGGACGCGCGACGGCGGCGCAGATTTCGCGCGCGCTCGCCTACATGCGCGAGCAGCCGTTCGCGGCGAAGGGCGGCGCCGTCGTCATCGGCCATTCGGCCGGCGGCTGGGGCGCACTGGCACTCGCCGATCAGCCGCCGCAGATCGTCTCGGCAATCATCGTGTTCGCACCCGGCCGTGGCGGCCATGCCGACGACGTGCCAGGGCGCGTCTGTGCAGAGGCGCGCCTGCTCGATACGGCCCGCGTGTTCGGACTCGGCGCGCGTGCTCCGGTCACGTGGCTGGTCGCGACCAATGACAGCTACTTTCCACCAGCGCTTTCGCGTCGGCTCGCGGAGGCCTTCAATTCGGCCGGAGGCCGGGCGGGCTTCAACCTGTTTCCAGCTTCCGGCGCGGAGGGGCATTGGATGATCGAGCACGACGACGGCGTGGCACTGGCGGCGAATTTGTTGTCGAAGGCGCTGACAACGACTCGTCGGTCGACGCATCCGATGCCGCCGAACTAGCAGGACACGATGACGCTGTATTTCCTGGTCAAATATCTCCACGTGCTCGGTGCCATCGTCATTCTCGGCACCGGCACGGGGATCGCATTCTTCATGCTGATGGCGCATCTCAGCGGCGAGGCCGCGTTCATCGCGCGCACCGCCGGCGTCGTGGTGATCGCCGACATGCTGTTCACGCTGTCGGCCGTGCTGCTGCAGCCGATCACCGGCGGCACGCTGATGTGGCTGTCGGCGACGGCGCTGAGCGAGCGTTGGCTGCTGATCTCGCTCGCGCTCTATGCCATAGCCGGGCTGTTCTGGGTGCCCGTGGTCTTCATGCAGATCGAGCTGCGCGATCTCGCGCGCGCTGCCGACATCCGGTCCGAGAAGCTGCCGCCGCGCTATCACACCGTGTTCCGCCGCTGGTTTCTGTGCGGCATCCCCGGCTTCGGGGCGGTCATGGCCATTCTTTGGCTGATGATTGCGAAGCCGTACTGACGGAATTGGCATGATCGCGTCGAACAATCCGCGCTTCCTCGTGCTCGGCGCCTCCGGCCTGATCGGGCGTTCCGTAACCGATGATCTGCGTCGGCGGGGCTGTGTGACGATCGGCGTCGCGCGTGCATTCTCCGCCTCCCAACGAGTGTCGCCGCTCGATATCGAGCTGCCGATCATGGCGATGGATGCCAGCGCCCTCGCGGGTCTGGTGCGCGCGCATGAGATCGACGTCGTCGTCAATTGCCTCGGCGTGCTGCAGGATGGTCCGGGCAGCGATACCGCTGCCGTGCATCGTGACTTCGTCGCGCGCCTGCTCGCCGCGATCCCGGCCTGCGGCCGTCGCGTGCGCTTCATCCACATCTCGATCCCCGGCATGGCCGACGAGGATCACACCGCCTTCGCCACCACCAAGCGCGAGGCGGAGCGGCTGATCGCATCCTCAGGCGTTGCCCATGCCATCCTGCGCCCGGGTTTCGTGATCGCGCCGTCAGCCTATGGCGGCAGCGCGATGGTCCGCGCGCTGGCCGCGCTCCCCGTCGACCTGCCGGCGAAGGATGCGGCGACGCCGTTCCAGCCGGTGGCGGTGGCGGACATCGCCACGACCATCGCCTGGCTCGCGATGCGGCCGATCGATGACGAGGCGACGCGCGCGGTGAGCTGGGACCTGATGCAGCCCGAGGCGGTGACGCTCGGCGACGTCATCGGCGCGTTTCGGCGCAGTTTGGGCACAATGGATTGGCCACGCGTTGCCGTGCCTGCGACCCTGATCAATCTCGGCGCTTTCGCCGGTGACCTCTGCAGCCGGCTCGGCTGGATGCCGCCGATGCGCACCACCGCGATCGCCGAGCTTCGCCGCGGGGTGCAAGGCGATCCCGCACCGTGGATCGCGGCAACCGGCATCACACCCGCGACGCTGGACCGCGCCGTCGGCGCGCATGGCGCCACCATTCAGGACAAATGGTTCGCGCGGCTGTTCCTGATCAAGGCGCTGATCATCGCGAGCCTCGTGCTGTTCTGGGTCGCATCGGGGTCGATTGCGCTGTTCATCTCGTTTCCCGCGACCACGGCGATCCTAACCACGCGCGGCTGGCCCGACTGGTTCGCCGTTCCGTTCGCGGCGATCACCAGCATGATGGACATCTCGGTCGGCGTGTTAATCGCGTTCCGCAAAACGGCGACTTTCGGCCTCGCTACCGGCATCTTCGTCTCGCTCGGCTACATGGTGGGCTGCGCGGTGCTGACGCCTGATCTCTGGCTCGAACCGCTCGGCGCATTGGTGAAGACGGGACCGGCGATCGTGCTGATGCTGGTCGCGCTGCTCATGATGGACAATCGCTGATGACCAACTGGCCCGACGACGACGTGATTCTCTACGACGGCGTCTGTGTGTTCTGCTCCCGCTGGGTGCAGTTCGTGATCGCGCGCGACACCGCCAAGCGCTTCCGCTTCACGCCGATCCAGTCGCCTTACGGCACCCGGCTGGCGCAGGCCTTCGGCATCGATCCCCGGGATCCCGACACCAACGCCGTCGTGCATGGCGGCACGGCGCATTTGAAATCCGATGCTGCGCTGACCGTCTTGTCGAACCTGCCGGGCTGGAGCTGGACGCGCGCGCTGCTCGCCATTCCGAAGCCGCTGCGCGATGCGGTCTACAGCGTGGTCGCGCGCAACCGCTACCACATCTTCGGTAAATACGAATCCTGCTTCGTGCCGGATGCCGAGCTGCGCAATCGGGTGCTGGAGTCGTGATCGGGTCGGCGGAGAGATGCGGCAGCGAGCCAATTAATCGATTGAAACGAATGATACATACAATATAATCTGTTGGATCGATTGATAACAGCATGAAATTCTTCTCCCCAGACTTGGTTTGGGAGAGATTTCCATGACTGCCCCTTCGCACGATCTGATCGCCGATGCGCCCATTGCCGTTCATCATCGACCTTCGCACGCACCGGCGGCATCGGCGCTGCTGCCCGGGCTCGCGCTGTCAGCCGCGCTCGCGGCCGGCGCCTTCGGGCTGCGGCTGCTGCCGGGCCTCGGCCTGTTCAGCCCGATGATCCTGGCGATCGTGGCAGGGATGGCGCTGCACAACGTGGTCGGCACCCCGGCGCGGGCAAAGCCCGGCGTCGCCTTCTCGATGCGCCGCGTCCTGCGGCTGGCGATCATCCTGCTCGGCCTGCAGCTGACGGCGGCCCAGATCGTCGAGGTCGGCGCGCGTGGTCTCGCCGTGATCGCCCTGAGCCTCACCGGCACCTTCCTGTTCACGGTGTGGATGGGACGGCTGCTCGGCGTCAACCGCAAGCTGGCGGAGCTGATCGCCGCGGGGACCTCGATCTGCGGCGCGTCCGCCGTGATCGCGACCAACACGGTCACGCGCGCCCATGACGAGGACGTCGCCTATGCGGTGGCCTGCGTCACGGTGTTCGGCTCGATCGCGATGTTCATCTATCCGCTGCTTCCGGCGCTGCTGCATCTCGACGCGCACGCCTTCGGCCTGTGGAGTGGCGCCTCCATTCACGAGATCGCCCAGGTGGTCGCGGCCGCGTTTCAGCAGGGCCAGCAGGCCGGCGAGTTCGGCACCATCGCCAAGCTGGCCCGCGTGATGCTGCTGGCGCCGGTCGTGCTCACGCTCGGCCTGCTGGCAACGCGGCGTGTGCGCCATGGCGGCGAGACCCGGGGCAATGCGCAGCCGCCACTGCCCTGGTTCGTGTTCGGCTTCATCGCGCTGGTCGGCCTCAACAGCGTGATCAGCATTCCCGCCGAGATGAAGACGGTGATCGTGACGGCGACCACATTCCTGCTGTCGATGGCGCTGGCCGCGATGGGACTGGAAACCGATTTCGCCAAGCTCAAGGCAAAGGGCCTGCGGCCGCTGGCGCTGGGCCTGCTCGCCTTCCTGTTCATTGCAGGCTTCAGCCTGGCTCTGGTGAAGCTGACCACATAGGACGCATGTGACGCTCGAACAGCTCAGGATTTTCGTTGCGGTCGCGACCCGCGAGCACGTCACTCAAGCGGCCCGCGACCTCAATTTGACCCAGTCGGCGACATCGGCGGCCGTGGCTGCACTCGAAGCGCGCTACGAGACCAAGCTGTTCGATCGTGTCGGACGCCGCATCGTGCTCACGGCGACCGGGAAGGCATTTCTCGTCGAAGCAAAGGCGGTGCTGGCGCGGGCGGCCGCCGCCGAGACCGTGCTGAACGATCTCGCCGGCCTGAAGCGGGGGCAGCTGGCACTGGCCGCGAGCCAGACCATCGCCGGCTATTGGCTGCCGGCCTTCATTCACCGTTTCAAGGCGGCGCATCCCGCCATCAGGCTGCAACTGTCGATCGGCAATACCGAGCAGGTGGCGGACCGGGTGCGCGAAGGCTCCGCCGATCTCGGCTTCGTCGAGGGCGACGTCGACGATCCCGCGCTCGCGGCCCAGCCGGTCGCCGAGGACGAAATGGTGCTGGTCGGGCCGATCGATCATCCCCTGTGCCGCGGCGCGTCTGTCACAACCAGAGACCTGAAGACGGCACGCTGGGTGCTGCGCGAGCAGGGCTCCGGCACGCGCGCCGTGCTCGAATCAGCGCTCGGCGGGTTCGGGATCGCGCCAGCCGAGCTCGACGTGGCGTTCGATCTGCCGTCCAACGAAGCCGTGCGCGGCGCCGTCGAGGCCGGCGCCGGCGTCACGGTGCTGTCGCGCCTCGTCGTGATGCGCGCGGTCAAGGCGGGCCTGCTTGCTGTCGCCAATATCGAACTGCCCAAGCGCCGCTTCTACAGCCTGCGCCACAAGGAGCACCATCAGACCCAGGCTGCGCGGGAGTTCCTGCGAATCGCAGGGGAGACCGCGGCTGTCGACACTCATCGGTGACGGCTGAACCGCGAAAATCACAGAGAGAATCGAATCTGGATCAACGAATTCCGTCATCGCGAGCGCAGCGAAGCGATCCAGAACTGCGACCACCTGCGTGACCCTGGATTGCTTCGCTGCGCTCGCAATGACGAAGGAAGGACTAGGGCTTACGTAACGATGCCAACGCTTCCCGCGCCGCCCGCTCGCCCGAGTCTCGCGCGCCATGGGCGGTGGAGAAGAAGTCCGATGGCGTCGCTTCCCCAGCGAAGAACAGGCGGTCATCGACCGGCGCGGCGAGCACCGCGCGCTTGTCGGCATGGCCCGGCAGCGCATGCGAATAGGCGCCGCGCGCGAACGGATCGGCACCCCAGCGCGACTCGGCGAGCGGCTTGAGACTTTTGCGGATGTCGCCGCCGAGCAGCGCGACGACGTCATCGATCGCCTGGGCCGCGAGCGCGCCCTCGCCGGCCGCTTCGATGTCGCGGGCGAAGCTGCCGCCGTAGAAGCCTTCGATGCAAGGCTGGCCGAACGGGCGCAGCTGGAAGCTGCCGACCCGCGCGGTGCTGCTGCGGCCGCGCATCCCGGAATCTTTTGGCAGGTGCTCCCAGCCGTCGAGCGCCAGCGTCACCTTGTTGTCGAGGCCGAGCGGCAGACCGGCGGCGGCTTCGACCTTGGCCGGCAATCCGGGCGTAAAGCGGATCGCCTCGTCGGCGATGAGATTGGTCGGCACGGTGACGATCACCTTGTCGGCGGTCAGCGTGCCCTGTGATGTCGTCAGACGGATAGGCTTGTCGCTGTGATCGATCCGCGTGACGTCGCAGTTCAGCGCGATTGGCAGGCCGGCACCGTAGGCGGCAACCAGCGCGCCATAGCCGCGGCGGATCCGCCAGTTCAGCTCGGTGTCCTCATAGGCCTCGAAGTCGAGCAGCGACATCTGCTCGAGCTCGCAGCCGTTGAGATAGGTGCAGATCGCATCGATCATGCCGTTCCAGCGATTGCCGGGCTCGAGGCAGATGCTCGCAGGCGCATCGCGGCCGCTCTTGGCAGCATCTGCCGTGCGGGTGAAGAACGACTCCAGCGCGCCAAGGAAATCCTCGCGCTCAGGCTGCGGGAATGCCGCGTCATAGGCCTGGTCGCGCCACGGCGGACGTGACTTGTCGATGGCGAAAGCGAGCTTCTCGGCGATGGCGACGAACGAATTGCGATCGGCCGAATGCAGCCAGCCGCAGCCGAGATCGAAGGTCACCTCGGGCGAGGCCATGATGGTGTGGGCTCGCCCGCCGATGCGGTCGCGCGCCTCCAGCACGATGAAGGAGACGCCCGCGTTCTTCAGTGCGTGCGCGGCGCCGAGGCCGGCCGCGCCGGCCCCGATGATGGCGATGTCGGTGGAGAGTGGAAAGGACATTGGCTCATCCAACTCCGTCGTCATGCCCGGGCTTGACCCGCCTGCGCGGCCGAAGCCGCTTCGGCGCGGCGAAGGCCCGGGCATCCACGCCGTCGCTTCCACGGCGCCAGACCGTGGATGGCCGGGTCAAGCCCGGCCATGACGAAGGAAAGAGCAAAGGCTGGCCTTACGCCACCGCTTCCTTCTGCTTCTCCGCGCGCTTGCGCTCGTTCGGGTCGAGGTGCTTCTTGCGCAGGCGGATCGACTTCGGCGTGATCTCCACCAACTCGTCGTCCTCGATATAGGCCAGCGCCTTTTCCAGCGTCATCCGGATCGGCGGAGTCAGACGGACGGCCTCATCCTTCGAGGTGGTGCGGATGTTGGTGAGCTGCTTGCCCTTGAGGACGTTGATCTCGAGATCGTTGTCACGGGTGTGCTCGCCGACGATCATGCCCTTGTAGACCTTCCAGCCCGGCTCGATCATCATCGGGCCGCGGTCCTCCAGCTTGAACATCGCGTAGGCCACGGCCTCGCCCTGGTCGTTCGAGATCAGGACGCCGTTGCGGCGGCCCTGGATCGCGCCCTTGTACGGCAGGTAGTTGTGGAACAGGCGGTTCATGATCGCCGTGCCCTTGGTGTCGGTCATCAGCTCGCCCTGATAGCCGATCAGGCCGCGGGTCGGCGCGTAGAACACCAGCCGCAGACGGTTGCCGCCGGACGGCCGCATCTCGATCAGCTCGGCCTTGCGCTCGCTCATCTTCTGCACGACGACGCCGGAATGCTCCTCGTCGACGTCGATCACGACTTCCTCGATGGGCTCCAGGGTCTGGCCGGTGGCCGGGTCCTTCTCGAACACGACGCGCGGACGGGACACGGAGAGCTCGAAGCCTTCGCGGCGCATGGTCTCGATCAGGATCGCGAGCTGCAATTCGCCGCGGCCGGACACTTCCATCGCGTCCTTGTCCTGCGATTCCACCACACGCAGCGCGACATTGCCCTCGGCCTCGCGCAGCAGGCGGTCGCGGATCAGGCGGCTGGTGACCTTGTCGCCTTCGGTGCCGGCGAGCGGCGAATTGTTGACGATGAACGACATCGACACGGTCGGCGGATCGATCGGCTGCGCCTGCAGCGGGCTCTCGACGACCGGATCGCAGAACGTATCGGCCACGGTGCCCTTGGTGAGGCCCGCGATGGCGACGATGTCGCCGGCTTCGGCGAAGTCCACCGGCTGGCGCTCGAGACCCCTGAACGCCAGGATCTTGGTGATGCGGCCGGTCTCGATCAGCTTGCCTTCACGCGACAGCACCTTGACCGCCTGGTTCGGCTTCACGGTTCCGGAGGCGATGCGGCCGGTGATGATGCGGCCGAGATAGGGGTTGGCCTCGAGAATGGTGCCGAGCAGCCGGAACGGGCCCTCTTCGACCACCGGCGGCGCCACATGCTTGATGACGAGATCGAACAGCGGCTGCATGCCGTCCTCGTGCGAGGCATCGGGCGAGGTGCCCATCCAGCCGTTCTTGCCCGACCCGTACAGGATCGGAAAATCGAGCTGCTCATCGGTGGCATCGAGGGCGGCGAACAGGTCGAACACCTCGTTGACGACTTCGGTGATGCGCGCGTCGGGCCGGTCGACCTTGTTGATGGCGACGATCGGCTTCAGGCCGAGCTTGAGCGCCTTGCCGACCACGAACTTGGTCTGCGGCATCGGGCCTTCGGCGGCATCGACCAGCACGATCACGCCGTCGACCATCGACAGGATGCGCTCGACCTCGCCGCCGAAATCGGCGTGGCCGGGGGTGTCGACGATGTTGATCTGGGTATCCTTCCACTGCACCGAGGTGCACTTGGCCAGAATGGTGATGCCGCGCTCGCGCTCCAGATCGTTCGAATCCATCGCGCGCTCAACCTGACGCTGGTTTTCGCGATAGGTACCGGATTGCTGCAGCAGCTTGTCGACCAGGGTCGTCTTGCCGTGGTCAACGTGGGCGATGATAGCGATGTTACGGAGGTTCATGGTCGGTGTCTTCTAAGCTTTCTCAAGAGCCCGTGCTCTGTCCCCGGCGGGGCGCGCGCTTTATGATAGTCGAATCAAGCTGTTAGCTTTGCGACGCGCGCTCGCGAAACTCGTTCGGCGGCAGGGGCCGGCAGCCCCAAATAGGAAGCCCGGCCAATCGACCGGGCAGACCTCGCGCGTTGCGGCGCAATATAGGCAGAAAATGCCAAAAAACAATGACTGCTTTCAGGAGCGAGGAGCAGTTTCCGGGCGGCTGGCTGCCCGTTTCGCGCCTGCACGCTGCCGGGCGGCGCAGTAGACGAGACGAATCCAACCGCCCCGACCGGCGATCCCCACGAGGACCAGCACCGGCCAGCTCATGGCCGAAGCCGTCGGCTGCGCCTATGCGCAGGGAATCGAGAGCGCCTGCGGGCTCAGCCCGCCTCGGCCTGCTCGGTCGGATAGACACCGCGCAGGACCTCCTCGAAATGGGTCTTCACGGCCTCGTTGCACAGGCAGGAACGGCGCTTCAGCGCGTCGAAGTCCCGCACCATGAAGGCGCCGCGGCGGGTTTCGAGAATGCCCTCGGCCCTGAAGGTCTGGACAACCCGGCTGACGTAGCTGCGGCCGACGCCTAGCAGGGTGGCCAGCTGCTCATGCGTCAGCGGCACGATCGGCTCGCCATCGGTGCGGTCCATCGCGGCCACGATCCACTTCGCCGTGCGCTGCTCGATCGAATGGATCGCGTTGCAGGCGGTCGACTGGAACATCTGCGCCAGCATGCAATCGGCGTAGCGCGCGAACACGTTGCGCAGCGTCTTGGATTGCAGCTTGGCGGCCGCCAGGCGGGACAACGGCAGCCGGGCGAACGGGCCGCCGAACTTGACGACGATCCGCGTATAGGCGGGCAGGAAGCCCTCGCTGACGATCCCGCCGACGGCGCCCTCGCGGCCGACCAGGATGGTCTCGACGTCGCGACCGTCCTCATTGGGAACGAGATAGGACGTCAGCGCCGGCCCGCAGGGAAAATGCACGATCTGCACGTCGTCGCCCGGACTGTAGAGCAGCTCGTTCGGCGTTGCCGTGTCCTCGACCAGATTCGGCGAGATCAGCGCGTAGTCGGCCGGACTGAGCCGCCGCAGCAGGTTGTTGTAGGGCCGTTCCCGGCTCAGCGTGGTCACACCCTGGCTCAGCATCGTCATCCCCCGTGCGCAACGCATGTGCGTGATCCGTGCTCCTTGTGTTCACAAGTGCACCGACAGAGGAACTCTGATATGCTGCCTTGGTTCCAGGAACCCGCCAGCGCGCTCGAGAGGAGGCGCCGGCCGCGGGGTCCGTCCCTCCTCCTGGAACCCGCAGATCCCATGACCAGCTCGCAATCAGGCGTGCCCGAGTTCTATCAGCATGTGCTGGTCGTCGAAGACGACCCCATCATTGCGCTCGGATTGGAAGACACGATCACCGACCTCGGCGTTCCCGACATCAGGATCGCAGCCGACGTCGCCACCGCGCTCGCCATGATCGCCGAGCGTGTCCCGCAATTCGCACTCCTCGATGTCGGCCTGGTCCGCGAGAAGAGCTTTGCGATTGCCGAGCGGCTGGCGGCGCTCGGCATTCCCTTCGCATTCTCGACCGGTTATGGCGCCGACCGCGTGCCGGCCGCATTCGCCGACCGGCCGCGGCTGCCGAAGCCGTGCCCGACCGAGGCGCTGGAGGCCGTGCTGCGGCGACGCGATTAGTTGCCGTCGCAGCACGCGATCGTGTTGCCGCCGAGCAACAAGACCTCAGCCGAGCTTCGGATCGAGCGTGGTCGACCACAGCGCGACGTCGGCGCGATCCCGCAGGGTCACGGTCATCTGGCCCGTTGCGCCTTCGATCTTGACGTGGCCGAAGAACTGCATCCCGGCCGATGGCGGCAGGTTCTGCTTGTCGAGGCCGGGCGCCTTGATGAAGCGCACCTCGGGGCCGAAGGTGTTGTCGAGCTCGTTCGGACCGAAGGTGCCGGCATGCAACGGACCGGAGACGAACTCCCAGAACGGCTCGAAGTCCTGGAACTGCGCCTTGTTCGGATCGTAATAATGCGCGGCCGCGTAGTGCACGTCCGCCGTCAGCCACACCGTGTTCTGGATCGGCGCCGTCTTGATGAAGCGCAGGATCTCGGCAATCTCGAGCTCGCGGCCGCGCGCCGGGCCGTCACCCTGGGCGATGGCTTCCGAGCCCTTCTTGTTGGCCGCGTCGTCATAGACGATGATGCTGAGCGGCATGTCGGAGGCGATCACCTTCCAGGTCGCGCGCGAATTGAGCAGCGCCTGCTTCAGCCAGCGCATCTGCTCCGGCCCGATGAAGTAGGACGCCGGGCCATATTTGTCCTCGAGATTGGGACCGTTGGCGCCGCGGTAGCTGCGCTCGTCGAGCACGAACACGTCGAGATGCGGACCGTAGTTGATGGTGCGATAGACGCGGCCCGGCTCGATGATGCTCTCGCGCATCGGATACATCTCGTGGAAGGCGCGCGCCGCGCGGGCCGCGAGCAGCTGGATGTTGCGCTCCTTGTAGCTCGCCGGCAGCTCCTTCGAAGCCGACCAGTTGTTGGTGACCTCATGATCGTCCCACTGCACGAAGATCGGCACCTCGGCATTGAAGGCGCGAACGTTCTCGTCGAGGAAATTGTATTTGTGGGCGGCTCGGAATTCGTCGAGCGTCTCGGCGACCTTGGCCTTCTCTTCCACGGTGAGGTTCTTCCACACCTTGTTGTCCGGCAGCTTTACCTCGGACTTGATCGGGCCGTCGGCATAGATGGTGTCGCCGGAATGCAGGAAGAAATCCGGGCGGTGCTTCTTCATCGTCGCAAAGGTGAACATGCCGCCATCATCGGGATTGATGCCCCAGCCCTGCCCCGCCACATCCCCGCCCCAGACGAACGAGACGTCGCGCTTGTTGCCGGGCGCGGTGCGGAAGCGGCCGGCCACGGCCTCGCTTTCGACCGCGGTATGCGACAGGTCGCGGAACTTGACGCGGTAGAAGATGTCCTGGCCGCTCGGCAGGCCTTCGATCAGCATCTTGGCCGTGAAGTCGCTCTCCGGAAGCGCGGCGATCGGTGGCAGCGCCCGCGCGTCCTTGAACGATTCGGTGGTCGCCACCTCGACCAGCATCTGCGACGGCCGATCGGCACGCGCCCAGACCACGCCGCCATCCATGCCGACGTCGCCGGACTGCACGCCATGCGTGATCTGCGGCCGGTCGGCGGCGCGGCTCAGATAGGGCATCGCCAGCGTCGTGACGCCGGCTGCGGCGGCCGTCGACAGGAAGCGGCGGCGGGACAGGGCTGTGTGCGGTCGAGGAATGCGAAGCGTCATGCGGATCTCCTGGTCGGATCGCGCGCGGGAGCAGGCGCGAGTCACGGCCCGGCAGACCTAGGAAAGATTGATGACGCTGGAATTACAATCGCGCCCCGGCCGCCGCGTGACACGGCCGCAGCGCAAGCGTGGTCCGACCTCAGGTGCCGGCGGCACGCAACTGCGCGCCGGTTCGCTGCAGATTGGCGGGCATGCTCATCAGGATGAGCTTGCGATCGGCCACCGCGTTGTGGAACTGCTCGAGCGCGATGTTGAACGCGGTCAACGCAGCGTGCTCGATCGCACCGTCCTCGAAGAAGGTCAGCGTGTTGCGCAGGATCTCGTCGGCCTCGCTCTGCAATTGGTCGAGCTCCTCGGTCGAATCGCTCCTGCGCGCGATGGTGATCATCTCCAGCAGACGATCGCGCAGCGAGGTGTTGATGGTGCGTTCGTCGCGCTTGAGATAGCCGGCGAACCACGCACCGGCCGAACCCATCGCCGAAAGCGCCATCAGGCTCCACCAGATGTAGTCGCTGTAGCGGTCGAGGAAGGTCTTCTCCTCGCCGTCGACGAACGCCGCCGCGCCGGGATGAGCGGGGATCGCCGCGTCCTTGTCGGTGTCCGGCGTCTCGATCTTGGCGGCAAGCGGAAATTC
The DNA here is from genome assembly GCF_051168135.1 of Bradyrhizobium sp. HKCCYLRH2060. Taxonomy (NCBI): domain Bacteria; kingdom Pseudomonadati; phylum Pseudomonadota; class Alphaproteobacteria; order Hyphomicrobiales; family Nitrobacteraceae; genus Bradyrhizobium; species Bradyrhizobium sp. HKCCYLRH2060. The sequence goes on along the minus strand of NZ_JBNPUK010000001.1, from coordinate 602,382 downwards.
CGACAGCAATTGCTGGCGCACCGAGAACAGCTGATGCGTGAACGTCGAGACCGTCGAGTCGGTGAGGCCCTTGCGTGCCACGATGTGGTGATTGAAGCTGATCGTCTTCACTTCATCTTCGGGGCGATCGGGCGCCCCGCCGAACGCGCCGGCCGGAATCTCGGTGGCCTCGTATTCGGGATGGTTCTGTGCGATGGCTGCGGCGGAATCGATGGCCAGGAACGTCGGAGGCCCGCTTTCCTTGGTGGCGGCGGCGATCGCATCCGCCGTGATCTTGCTGTTGATGGGACCGGCCGCCAGATAGACATCGGCCCTCTGGCTTCGGACCGCTTCGGCGGCCTCGGTGATCGGGAATTGGACGATCTCGACCTTGCTGGGGTCGACGCCATATTGGCGCAGGATGACCTTCAGCAGGTTCGCGTTCGCCGGCGTCCGGCCGATGATGCCGACTTTGTGGCCCGCGAGCTGCGAGATCTTCGTGATCTTGGCGCCACCTTTGCGGCTCTTGCCCTTGCCGGACGAGGGCACCCAGAGGATGACGACGTTCTTGCGCAGCGTCGCCACCGCCTGTGCGTTCTTTGGGACCTCGAGGTCACCCCGCACGATCGCAAGATCCACCTTGGCGGCGGCCAGCGCCTGCGCGCTCTCGGCGGCGCCCTCGGTCGGAACCGGCCGCAGCCTGACGGAGGCGTGCGACTGGGAAAAGGCCTGGGTCAGGGCCTGGACGACCTTCAGGTCGTCGCTGTTGGGCGGACCGACCGCGATCTTGAGCACCACGGGACGCATCGCAAAATAGTAGGCACCCGTCAAAGCGCCGACGACCGCAAGGATCCCGGCGATGACGATGAACACGGCAGGGCGCATCCGTGAGCGCTGCGCTGGCGTGGTCTGAGCATCTACCAGATTCTGTCCTCCGGTGGTCCTGGGCCCGGGCGATGCCACAGGTGGCTTCGTCTGGCCACGTCGTCCTTCGATAGAGCTGAACTGTAGCAAATTTCTTGTCCGCCCGGGGTGACATCTGCGTCATGGTTACCATCGCACCAGCCACCGGGGGATCGGGACAGGTCCGAGCCCCTCCGGCAACGGCCTGTGACAAGGCTCTGATCGGGCGGACCCCGGCGCGATCCGGCTGGAGGTAGACCCCGCAATCGCCCGGATGTTGCCACGTGTCCGGTCGATTGCACCACGAGAGGAGATCGAGATGCCGCAACGATTGTCGGCGGAGGCACGCGCCACTGCCTTGCGGGAGCTTCCCGGCTGGTCCGAGGCGGTGGGCCGTGAGGCCATCGCCCGCACGTTCACATTCACAGACTTCAACGAAGCCTTCGGCTTCATGACCCGCGTCGCCCTGGTCGCCGAAAAGGCTGACCATCATCCCGAGTGGCGCAACGTCTACCGCACCGTCGAGGTGGTCCTCACGACCCATGACGCCGGCGGCGTGACCCTGCGCGACATCGAGCTCGCCAAGGCGATGAACGCGATCGCCGCGACGATGCGCGGCTGAGGCCTTGGCGACGACGGCACGCGCCTTGCGGCCGGCGTCGCCATCACCACATCCGAGGGCGTGGACCGCGCCCCCGGCGCCGTCTGGAACCGGAGATCGGACATCATGTCGGATGCGACCGACTACAGCGTTGGCTTCGAGCCCGCGGAGCGGCTGGCCCGGGATCGCGAGACCCTTCGCCGTCGTTTCTGGATCAAGTTCAAGAAGGTTGTCGCGCGGTTGCCATTCGCCGAGGAGCTGCTTGCGGCGTATTACTGCGCCTTCGACAAGGAGACACCCCGGCACGTACAGGTCGCCCTGCTCGGCGCCATCGCCTACTTCGTCGTGCCGTTCGACTTCATGCCTGACGTGCTGCCCATCCTCGGCTTCACCGACGACGCGGCGGTGCTCGCCACCGCCATCCGCATGGTCGCCTCGAACATCACGCCCGACCATCATGCCGCCGCCCGCGCCGTACTCGCGCGGCTGGCGGCAGACAAGAACGCTGACGTCGCGAAGGACGGCGAGACGATCTGCTGACGACGGCTCCGGCCGGGCAAGCCGGGCGCCCGCAGTCAGCGCCTCGGAAGGGCGCAAAAGCAAAAAGCCCCGCATCCGCGGGGCTTTTCTCTTGATGGGACGTCGTCGAACGCTCCGAGCTCAGCGCTGGCCGCGCGCCTGGGCGCGGGCGCTGCCGGTCTTCTCGGCCTCCCAGGCCTGGTACTGCTTGAACAGCGCCTCGCGGTCGGCCTGGCTGGGCATCGCCCTGCCGGCGCTGCTCTGCTTCAGGAAGTCGTCGAAGCGGTCGCGTTGCGCGCCTTCCATGGCATGGCTCTCCAGCCATTTGCTGGCGGACGGCAGCCGCTGCCAGCCGGCGAGCGGGGCCGACAGCGAAACCTCCTTCCACTTCGGATGAAACGGCGGATTCTGGAATGCCGGGAATTTGGTGAAGAAGGCGTCGACGAAGGTTGCGAGCTTGCGATAGCGGTCGGTGTTCGGCGCCCAATTGTAGGCGGCGAGGACGGCCGGCACCGCGATCGTGTCGACCTTCTCGCCCTCGGCGATCAGGTTCGGGTAGTCCTTCGCCGTCAGGGTCGCGGGCAGATAGTCGGTCTGCAGCGGTCGATCGTAATCGACGTTGACGAGATGGAAGCGGCCGTCGTTCACGAAGGTCGAGACCGACTTGTAGGGCTTGCCGCCGACCACGATGACGGCATCGAGCTCGCCGCGCTTCAGCTTCTCCATCGCGATGCGCTGCTCGATGTAGGCGAAGTTGGCGCGCAGGCCAAGCCGCTCGAACACCGTCAGCGCCGTGACGAAGGTGCCGCCATTCGGCAGGTCGACGCTGACGCGGCGGCCCTCGAGGTCACGCAGGTTGCGCACCGCGCGCGGCGCGATCACCTGCATCTCTTCATTGTAGAGCTTGGTGACGTAGGTGAACTGCCGCTTGATGTCCTTGGCGAAACCCTTGCGCTCGAGATAGTCGAGCGTATCGGCGCGGACGATGCCGAGATCGACGCCCTGCAGGAACAGGATGTCGGCCACGCTCTGCACCGAGCCGCGGCCGACGATCGGCAGGACGCGCAGATTGTTGCCGTCGTCGAGCAGCGAGGCCAGGTCGGCGCCGAACTGCACGTAGGTGCCGCCGATCGTGCCGGTGATGAGCGTCACCGTGTTGGCGTTCAGCGCCTGCTTGGTCTGCACCGAGCCGAACTGGAAGATCGCCTTGAGGCTGTCGCTCACCTTGGCCGGGTCGAACTCGCCTTCCTCGGCGTGGGCAGCAAAACCGCACGCTATCATCATTGCGGCTAGGGCCGCTCCAACAAGACGTCGCATCTGTCCCCCTTGATGTAAGGCTGGCACATGGTTGCGAGCCGGACGCGGGCAGCGCCAAGTCTCGGCTGGCGTCGCCCCTGAACGGACCCGAAAATCATGCGTGAAACAAAAAAATGAAACGGGGCGGCATCGCTGCCGTCACGAGCGTTCAGTTCTGCAGCTGATCGAGCCTGCGCTGCGCCTCTGACGAGCCGAGTTGGGCGGCGCGGCGGTACCAGTTGCGAGCCGCAGCCGGATCGGCATTGATGTTGCGGATGTCCTTCGTTCCCAGCACGTGGGGATCGTAGGTCTGCGCCAGCATCAGCGCCGCGGCCGGTTCTTGCGCCTCGGCGGCGCGCTCCAGCAGCAGTCGCGCCGGCGGGATGTCACCCGCGGCCAGCAGACTCTTGGCGCGTTTCATGATGCCAGCGAGTTCGTCGGGATCGAGCCGGCGGACCTGCGCGGGCGGCGGAGCGGCGGTCACGGCGCCGAGGCCGGGTGCGACGATTGCCGATCCCGCGCCAGGCGAATTGATCGAGGACGGCTCCATCGCGCTCGGGGCCGGCGCGGCCGGTGCCGTGGCGAAGCTCGGCGGCGCTGCAACCGGCGCAGGCTGCGTCACGCTGCGATTCTGCAGCGCTGTCTGGTAGGCGTTGGCGATGTCGTCACGCGTCGGGGCGACGGCTGCCGTCTGCACCGGCGCCGCAGCGGCAGCCGGCGGCTCGGGCGGCAGTCGCGCCGGCTCGTTCAGCTGCATGTCGCGCGCGGTGAGCTGCGTGTTGGTGGCCTGCGGCGGGGCCGTCGGATCCGGCGTGGCGCCGATGATGGAAGCCTTGGCACTGGCGATCAGGTCGCGCGTCGCATCCGAGGTGACAAGCGCGAAGAGCACCGCGACGCCGGCCGCAGCCACCACGGCGAGAAGGATCCGGGACGAGATCGAGACGCGGCGGGTCCGCGCCGGCCACTGGTCCTCAAAATGCGTGCTGTCGATCTGATTGCCGCTCTCATACTCAGAGAGGAACATCGGCATCGATTCGTCGTTTGGATAGTTGTCCTGGGTCGACCGGCCGAAACGATAGTTCGGTGGGCGCTCCTGAGGGAGTTCGTCGGGGAAAGGCCTGAAATCAGGCTCCGAAGGAGTTCTGTTGTTGAAACGTCCGCGCGTCGTCCGCTCAGCCATGGCCTTCATCCCCATCTCAACTTCACGCAACATACTTTTGGTCCCAAGCCCGTCAGAAGCTCGAGACACGTCACGATTGCCAGAGGCACCCCACTGCCGACAACTAATTGACTAATTGAATCCGACTAAAAGTGGACGAGAGCCGGCATGATTCTGGAAATATTTTGATCTGATTGTGGCGACGCACGTGCGACATCGCACGGCACCAAATCCAGAAACGTCGAGATAACAACGGCAAAGCCCTACAATTAACCATGCCATAATGTGGCGCGGTTGCGTTAACCAAGAAACGCTCGTTTTCGGATTTTCTGCTTCCGGTTGCGAATCCGTGACGCCGGCGCGGCAGCCCGCCGAACAAATTTGCGACCGCCGCGCATCGCGCGGATGTCACAGCGACCTCGGGCCGGCTCGGCTCGAGCCTTGCGCCCGCAGAACAGACAGGGCTCTGCCCGGTTTGGTTGCGCGGATCAGGGCGAGGCTACCCCGGGGGGAATACAGCAACCCCGGGGGCCTTCATTGCGCGACGTCCTCAGGGGTGCAGGATCACCTTGCCCATCGCCTGGCGGCCGGCCAGCACCTTCAAGGCATCGGCGGTCTGCGCCAGCAGGAAGGTGCGGTCGACATGCGACGACAGCTTGCCCTCCGCGGTCCACTGCACCAGCTTTTCGAGGTTCGCGCGGTTCTTGGCGGGGTTGAGTCGGGTCCAGGCGCCCCAGAACACGCCGCGGATATCACAGCCCTTCAGCAGCGCGAGGTTCAGCGGCATCTTCGGGATGTCGCCGGCGGCGAAGCCGATCACCAGGAACCGGCCTTCCCAAGCGATCGAGCGCAGCGCGGCCTCGGCGTAGGTGCCACCGACGGGATCGAAGATGATGTCGGCGCCCTTGCCGTCGGTGAGCCGCCGCAGCCCCTCCTTGAGATCCTCCTTGGCGTAGTTCAACGTCAGCGTCGCGCCGTGCTGCCTGGCGAATTCGAGCTTCTCGTCCGAAGAGGCACAGGCGATGACCTTCAGCCCCATCAGCTTGCCCAGCTCGCAAGCGGCAAGGCCGGTGCCGCCGGCGGCACCAAGCACGGCCAGCGTCTCGCCCGGCTTCGGACTGGCACGATCCTCCAGCGCATGCAGCGCGGTGCCGTAGATGATGATGATGCCGGCGGCGCGATCGAAATCGAGATTGTCCGGAATCTTGACGATCGACGCGGCCGGCAGCGCGATCTTTTCGCGCGCGCCGTTGTGGCCGCAGGAGGCGACGACACGGTCGCCGACCTTCAGGTCGGTGACGCCATCGCCAACGCTCTCGATGACACCTGCGACCTCTGCGCCCGGCGAGAACGGGAACGGCGGCTTGATCTGGTACTTACCCTGGATCATCAGGATGTCGAAGAAGTTCAGCGCCGCCGCCTTGATCGCAATCACGGCCTCGCCGGGACCGGCCACCGGATCTGGCACCTCGGTGAGGACGAGATCGTCGGGCTGACAGAATTGCGAGCAGAGAATGGCTTTCATGGGCGCTCCTTGGTCGTTACCGCCGGATCGAGGTCCGGCTTTGGGAACGTCATGCCGGATTTGCCGCCGCGCCACAATCATCATCGGGCCGCGGCATGGGCGCGGCGCCGGCCCGAGGACGCGAAGCGCCGGACAATCCGGCTCTGCGGCCTTTGCAAGCGGTGCATTTAGCCGCTATCCATCGCGACCACGGTCAGCGATTCCGGGCCATTTTCCAGTCACAATATTGGTGGAACGAAGTCGCGGGGGAACTCAACGTATCATGTTGTTCGGGCGATTGTTGACAACGCTGGTCGGCGGCGTGCTGCTGTTCGGAGCTCCGAGCCTCGTCGTGGCACAGAGCGCCGCGCCAAAGGCCGCAGCTCCGCGTCCGAAGGCCGCACCGAAATCGGAATCGAAGCCGGCCGTTCCCAGCATCGGCGGCGCGGAACCGACGCTGATCGGACAGTTCGGCGGCTGGGGCGCCTACACCGCGATGCCCGGCGGCAAGAAGGTCTGCTTCGCGCTGGCCAAGCCGACAACCTCCAAGACCAATCCGCCCAACCGTCCGCGCGATCCCGCCTATGCCTTCGTGTCGACCCGGCCCTCCGAGAAGGTCTTCAACGAGGTTTCGATCATGATCGGCTATGCGCTGAAGCCCGGATCCGACGCCGCGGTGGAGGTCGGCGGTGCCTCCTATGCCATGTATACCCAGGGTGACGGGCTCTGGATCAAGAACGCCGCCGAGGAAGAGCGGCTGGTCGAGGCCATGCGCAAGGCGCCCGAGGCGGTGGTCAAGGGCGTTTCGGCCAAGGGCACGGAGACCACCGACGTGTTCTCGCTGAAGGGGCTCGCCCAGGCGCTCGACCGCATCGCGCAGGATTGCCGCCGGTAGACGGCGGCCGCCGGTACCGCTCGTCAGGCGGGTCGCATTTGCCGGCCGGATCGTTATATAACCCCGCTGAACGCCTTCGGCCGCCGCGGCCGGGCAGCACTTTGGGCCCCTCGACATGGCAACGACTGCCGGGCTGCGCGACTCCTCTGCGCCCCTCGAAAAGACTCCGCTCGAAACCTACGTCCCGCCGGCGAAGCCCTCGCTGATCGGCCTGTCGCGTGCGGAGCTGGCCGCGAGACTGGGCGAGGTCGGAGTACCCGAGCGCCAGCAGAAGATGCGGGTGCAGCAGTTGTGGCACTGGATCTATTTCCGCGGCGCCAGCTCGTTCGACGAGATGACGTCGGTGTCGAAGGACACACGCACCGCGCTGGCCGAGCATTTCACGGTCGACCGCCCCGAGGTCGTGGCGGAGCAGATCTCGAACGACGGTACCCGCAAATGGCTGCTGCGGCTGCCGAGCGGCGACAATCTGCAGAAGGCGCACGAGGTCGAGTGCGTCTACATCCCCGAGACCGACCGCGGCACGCTCTGCGTCTCGTCGCAGGTCGGCTGCACGCTGAACTGTTCGTTCTGCCACACCGGCACGCAGCGGCTGGTCCGCAACCTGACGGCCGGCGAGATCGTCGGCCAGGTGATGGTGGCGCGCGACCGGTTGAACGACTGGGCCGACCGCGAGACCCCGCTCGGCAACCGGCTCATCACCAACATCGTCATGATGGGGATGGGCGAGCCGCTGTACAATTTCGACGCGGTGCGCGACGCGCTGCTGATCGTCTCGGACAACGAGGGCATCGGCATCTCCCGCCGCCGCATCACGCTGTCGACCTCGGGCGTGGTGCCGAACATCAAGCGCGCCGGCGAGGAGATCGGCGTGATGCTGGCGATCTCGCTGCACGCCGTGCGCGACGAGCTGCGCAACGAGCTGGTGCCGCTCAATCGCAAATATCCGATTGCCGAGCTGCTGCAGGCCTGCCGCGACTATCCCGGCGCCTCCAACGCGCGCCGCATCACCTTCGAATATGTGATGCTCAAGGGCGTCAACGATTCGCTCGATGACGCCCGGCTGCTGGTCAAGCTGCTGAAGGGAATCCCGGCCAAGATCAACCTGATTCCGTTCAATCCCTGGCCCGGCTCGGCATATGAATGCTCGGATTGGGAGCAGATCGAGAAGTTCTCCGAATACGTCTTCAACGCCGGCTACTCCTCACCGGTGCGCACGCCGCGCGGCCGCGACATCCTCGCCGCCTGCGGCCAGTTGAAGTCGGAGACGGAGAAGCTGTCCGCACGGGAGCGTCAGGCGCTGCGCGCGATGGCGATGACGGATTGATTCTTCTAATCCTCGGCGACTTCAAGCAACTCGTAATGCCCGGGCTTGACCCGGGCATCCATCCGCCAGCATGACGCGATCTTGATCGAGTGATGGATGGCCGGGTCAAGCCCGGCCATGACGAGCGAAGAAAACGGAGCCTTGCTTGTCTAACGCGGGTCTAGAGCCATGGCGCTGATCGGCCGTCTCATCGTGATCGCGTTCGCCTTTCTCGCCGCGTGCTTCCTGGCCGGGCTGATCGTCGTGACCGCGATCCTGTTCCCGGAGTTCTCCGATCTCGGCAACGGCCCGATCGACCAGGGCGCGTTCGAGGTCATCATCGGCTTCGGCTTCATCTTCGTGTCGGGGTTCGCGCTGATCCCGGCGCTGCTGATCGCGCTGATCACCGAGGCGTTCTCGATCCGCAGCGTGCTCGCCTATGCGATCGGCGGCGGCGTGGTCGGCGCCGCCTGCTATCTTGGCCTGGTCCCGTTCGATCCCGAGACCTTCCGGTTCGAGGGCATCGTGCGCCGCCATCTCGAGATCCTGACCGGCGCCGGCATCGTCGGAGGGCTGACCTATTGGCTGATCGCCGGTCGCAACGCCGGCCGCTGGCGCGAGCCGTCGCCGCCTCTGCCGCCGCCCCCTCCGCTTCCGTCGGGGTCGCCGCGGTGAGCGCGCGGCCTTTCCATCGCCACCCGCTTTCGCTAAACCGCGCGCCATGAACCGCACTGGACTCTTCATCGCATTGTCGCTCGCGCTCGTCATCGGCGTGCTGTTCGGCGTCTATCCCGAGCTCGACCTCAAGCTCGCCGCGCTGTTCTACGATTCCCACACGCGCAGCTTCCCCGTGAAGCTCGACGGCTATGCCGCCTTCGCGCGCGATGCCGCGATGTGGGTTGCCTGGGGCATCGCGCTGCCGTCCATCGTTGCGCTGGTGGTGAAGCTCATCCGTCCCGACCGGCCGCTGCTGGTGAAGGGCCGCACCATGGCGTTCCTGCTGCTGACCTTGTCGCTGTCGGCCGGCGTGCTCACCAATTTCACCTTCAAATCCTATTGGGGCCGGCCGCGCCCGGTCGTCGTGACCGAGTTCGGCGGCGACATGCAGTTCGTGCCGTGGTGGGATCCGCGCGGCGGCTGCGGCCGCAACTGCTCGTTCTTCTCCGGCGAGGGCGCGACCGCGTTCTGGACCCTGGCGCCGGCCGCGCTGACGCCGCCCGCCATCCGGCCCGTCGCCTACGGCGCCGCCGTCCTGTTCGGCATCGCCACCTCGGTGCTGCGGATGGCGTTCGGCGGACATTTCTTCACCGACATCGCCGCGGCCGGCCTCGTCACCTTCATCGTGATCTGGCTGCTGCACGGCTACATCTACCGCTGGCCGTCCACCCGGCTCACCGACGCCGGCATCGACGCCGCCCTGACCCGCTTCGCCTGGCCGGGCTTCCGGCTGATGCGCCGGCTGTTCGGCCGCCGCCAGCCCGGCACCAGCCCCGCGGCCTGAGCGCGGCGTGAAGGCGATTAATCGCGTGCCGAGCGGGGCGAAATCTGCTATCCGCGCCCGAATTTCTGAGCGGCATAGCCCTAAACACTGGTTGGACTCCCCATGACCACGATCCTGAAAAGCCTGCCCAAGGGCGAGAAAGTCGGCATCGCCTTTTCCGGCGGCCTCGACACCAGCGCCGCGCTGCTCTGGATGAAGCAGAAGGGCGCGCGCTGCTTCGCCTACACCGCCAACCTCGGCCAGCCCGACGAGTCCGACTATGACGAGATCCCGCGCAAGGCGCTGAGCTTCGGCGCCGAGAAGGCGCGCTTGGTCGATTGCCGCACCCAGCTGGTGCATGAGGGCATCGCCGCGATCCAGTCCGGCGCCTTCCACATCTCGACCGGCGGCATCACCTATTTCAACACCACCCCGCTCGGCCGCGCCGTCACCGGCACCATGCTGGTCGCCGCGATGAAGGAGGACGGCGTCAACATCTGGGGCGACGGGTCGACCTACAAGGGCAACGACATCGAGCGGTTCTATCGCTACGGCCTGCTGACCAATCCAAACCTCAAGATCTACAAGCCCTGGCTCGACCAGCAGTTCATCGACGAGCTCGGCGGCCGCGCCGAGATGTCGGCGTTCCTGACCGCCAACGGCTTCAATTACAAGATGAGCGCCGAGAAGGCGTACTCGACCGACAGCAACCTGCTCGGCGCCACCCACGAGGCCAAAGATCTCGAGAGCCTCGACAGCGGCATCCGCATCGTCAACCCGATCATGGGCGTGCCGTTCTGGCGCGAGGACTGTGTGGTCAAGCCGGAAACCGTCGTCGTCCGCTTTGAGGAGGGCCAGCCGGTCGCGCTGAACGGCCAGACTTTCGGCGACGCCGTGGCGCTGTTCCTGGAGGCGAACGCGATCGGCGGTCGCCATGGTCTCGGGATGAGCGACCAGATCGAGAACCGCATCATCGAGGCCAAGAGCCGCGGCATCTACGAGGCGCCGGGCATGGCGCTGCTGCACATCGCCTATGAGCGGCTCGTCACCGGCATCCACAACGAGGATACGATCGAACAGTACCGCATCAGCGGCATGCGCCTGGGACGCCTGCTCTACCAGGGCCGGTGGTTCGATTCGCAGGCTTTGATGCTGCGCGAGACGGCGCAGCGCTGGGTGGCGCGCGCCGTCACCGGCGAGGTGACGCTGGAGCTGCGCCGTGGCAACGACTACTCGATCCTCAACACCGAGAGCCCCAACCTGACCTACCAGCCGGAGCGGCTGAGCATGGAGAAGGTCGAGGACGCCGCCTTCACGCCGGCCGACCGCATCGGCCAGCTGACGATGCGCAATCTCGACATCACCGACACCCGCGCCAAGCTGAAGCTCTATTCGGACACCGGGCTGCTGTCGGGTTCGGACGGCGCGGAGATCTTCCAGCTCGGCCACGACAAGGGTTGAGCGACGTCTCAAACAAGATACGGCGCCGTCTCCACCGGCGTCGTCCCTGCGAACGCAGGAGCCATAACCACCGGCTGACGTGGTGAGAGCTGGCTGTAGCTCCAACCATCGCAAAACTGGATCCTGGGAGTATGGGTCCCCGCGTTCGCGGGAAGACATCGAGTTGGCCGCGACAGATTGCCTCCAACGAAAAATGGCCGGGATTGCTCCCGGCCATTTTCTTTACTGAGTCGCAGCGCCTCAGCGCGGCGGCGCGACGCCCGGAGGCGGCGGCGGCAGCGCGGCCTGGCCGCCGTTCAGCAGCGGCGTGATGCGGCGGACCGTGACGCGGCGGTTGATGCGGCTCGGGCCTTGGGTCTGCTCCTTCAGGTACTGCTCGCCATAGCCCTGCGAGGTCAGGTTCTCGGCGGGCACGCCGAACTGCTGGGTGAGCAGCGTGGCGACCGATTCGGCGCGGCGGTCGGAGAGCGACAGATTGTCGGTCTCGTTGCCGACCGCGTCGGTGTGGCCCTCGATCAGGTAGACCTCGCGCGGATTGCGCTGGATCGCCTGGTTGAGGCCGTCGGCGATGACCTGCAGCTTCGCCGCCTGCTCCGGTCCGATCTCCCACGATCCGGTCTCGAAAGTGATCGTGTTGAGATCGATCGACGGCATCAGCTGGCGCACCGACGGCGAGTAGCGGACCTCGTCGAGCGAGTAACGGCGCTGCACGCGCTCGACAGGCGGGGCCATCAGCGTGTCGTAGATGACATCCGGCGGCGCCTCCTCGGCGTCGACGATGTAGCGGTTGTAGGGGATGCGGATCTCCGGCGGCGGCAGGTCGACATAGAAGCCGCCGACCGCCTGAGGATCGCGGAAGGTGTTGTCGATGATGATGATCTCGCGGCCGCCGACGTCGCGACGGATGCGGCGCAGCAGCCGTCCATCGGGCGCCGTGATCGTGACGATCTGGCTGCCGTCGGGACGGATCACCACGGTGCGCGTCTCGCCCCGCTCCTGCTGCACGCGGATGTCACGGGCGCCGTAGCGGAAGCGCTCGAGCTCGTCGTGACGCACGAAGGCCTGTCCGCTCGGATCGCGGACGATGACGCGGCCCGGCTCGTAGATCACCGTGCGGCCCCCCTCCTGGACCTCGCGGCGCTGGCCGCGGAAGTCTTCCAGCCGCTGCGGCCCGGGCATCGGAGCGCCCGGTGCGATCGGCGTGAGCTGCTGGGGCGTCGGCGGGGGCGGCGCCGGAAGTGGCGCGGCGACCTGCGGCGGCGGCCGATTGGACATGGCCGGGGGACCGGCAGGCGGCACAGCGCCCGGCCCGGCCTGCGGCGCGCCGGCGGGTCCCGGTCCGGGTCCAGCAGCACCGGGACCTGCCGCCGGGGGCGCCGCCCCCGGGGCACCCGGGGGCGTTCCCGGACGTCCGCCGGGCGGGCTGCCGGCGACGGGCGGCGTGCCTTGCTGTGACGGCGTCTGGCCGGCCGGAGGCGCGGGTGGCGCCGGCGGAGTTCCCGGAGCAGGCGCGACGGTGCCGGCGGGCGGGATGGGAGCCCCGCGCGGCGGGGGTCCGCCTTGCGGGGAACCGGGCGGCGGGCCGCCAGCGCCCGGACGGCCTCCTGGTCCACCGGACGGTGGAGTAGGCGCGGCCGAGGGTTGCGGCGACGGGCCCGCGGCGGGTGGCGGCGAATGGGGCGGTGTTGCGCCAGCCGGAGGCGGCGGGGTTCCTGGCCGCTGATTCGGCGCAGCACTCGGCGGCGGGGGCGGAGCTACCACGGGCGGCGCAGGCGGCGTTGGCCGCGATGGTGCCGCCGCGGGCGGCGGCGGAGCGGGCGGAGTTGCTGGACGCGGAGGCTCGCGCACCACGGGCGGCGGGGCCGGCGGATGCGCCGGAGGCGCTGCGACCGGGGGCGGCGGCGGTGTCGGACGCGGGGGAGCCGCCGGCGGCGGGGGCGCGGGGCGCGGTGGCTCCGCACGGGGTGGCGGCGGGGGAGGTGGTGGCGCGGGACGCGGTGCCGCAGCCGGGGGAGGCGGTGGGGGAGCAGGACGCGGCGGAGCCGCCGCGGGCGGCGGCGCAGGCGGTGCCTGATGGGGCGGTGCAGCGGCCGGCGGCGGGCCAGCCGGCCGCTGAGGCGGGCCTGGCGGTTGACCATGCGGCGGCTGCTTGGGCCGACCGTCCGGGCCGACCTCGCCGCCGGGGCCGCCTGGACCTTGCGCCATGATCATCGGCGCGCTCTGCGCGTGGGAGCCGGAGCTCATCAGTTGCATCGCCGACAGCGCAGTCGTCGCCAGCAGCAGGACGCGAAGTTTGCTCATGTGTCTTGTTTTCCCGGAACGATCTTTTTCAAGCACGGAGAGATCAACGAGTATGGGTTAGGCCGGATTGTGGCGCAGTTCAAATCCGCAGGCGGATTTATTTCGACGCGAAGCCACCACCGCGGGGCCGCCATTCAGGTTTCATTCAGCCTTGATTTTCAAGGGCTTGGCGTAACCGCAGAGATGCGGACCGGCTCGCGGCCAAGCCCTTGGCAGGCGATCATCATGACCGTCCAATCGCGGTCAATCCGTGGCCGGATTCGGTGTGGTGGGACCGAGCGGCCCTCGGCCGGGGATTTCGTCCGGCGTCGGCCCTGGCAGCTCGCGCGGCGGCGCCGGCGCATCAGGCTCGTACACCGGCGGCGGAATGTCGGGCTGCGGATTGCCGACCGGGTCTTCCTGCGGTGGTTCGACCGGATGGCCCGGCGTCGCCGGCGGAATCTCTGGCGGTTCGATCGGCATCACATCGCGACCTTGCGGTTGTCGCCGAGGTTGGGACGCGTGCCGGTCACCGCGGCCGCCGCCATCTTGACGTAGCTCACGACCGTGCCGGGCGAATCCCAGAACTCGGCGTCATCAGGCGTGATCTTCAACAGGCGGATGTTCGGATCCTCGGCGCTGTCCCACCAGGCCTTGGCCGGCGTCGAGAAGAGCTCCCGGATCTTGCCGCGATCGTTGGAGACGGCTGCCGTGCCCGTCAGCGAGACGTATTTCTGGGCTCCGGCGTCCGCAAACGACAGATTGATCTGCGGCGACCGCGCGATCTCCTCGTCCTTGTGACGCCGCGCGTCGGTGAGGAAATAGATCATGTTCTCGTCGCGCGCGAGATAGGCGCTCATCGGCCGTGCTCGCAGCCTGTCACCGTCGCGGGTGACCAGCATCGCAAATCCGATCTTCTTCATCAGGTCCCAAACGCGATCCTGATCGCGCGCGTCGTCATTGCTCATGGCCGGCTCCCTTGATGTCAGGGCCGACAACGCAGCGTGGGGCGCCGCGTTCCGGACGTAGCAAGGAAAGCGGACGGATGCGCGGTTCAGCCGCGCAGCAGCAGCGTGTTGCTGCGGGTGCGGCCGCTCTCGCGGTAACCGCGGCCGAGCATGTCGGCGAGGCAGTCGTTCTGCCATTCGTCGCGCGACAGATGTTCGATGACCACCGCCCGCGGCCACAAGGCGGCAGGCGCGTCACGGAAGAAGCAGGTCAGCACGCGGTCCTCGAAACCTTCCACGTCGATCTTCAGCGCGTCGACCTTGGTCGCTCCGGCCTGTTCGAGGATGGTCTGCAGCCGCAACGATGGGACCTTGAATGCCTCCGCTCCGGCCTCGCCGATCACGATATGGCTGGCGCCGAGATTGTCACCGTCCGTCTCGATCATCACCTCGCCGTCGCTGTCGCCTGCGGCCGCTGCCACCAGCCTGACCTGGGACAGCGCGGACGCAGCACGGTTGAAGCTCAGCCGCGCATGCGTGACCGGATGCGGCTCCACCGCGATCACGAGGCCGTCGGGCCCGACGTGACGGGCCAGCGGCAAGGCGAACGTTCCGACATTGGCGCCGATATCCACCACCACGCCGCCCTGCGGAACGTGGCTGCGCAGGAAATCCAGCTCCTCGCGATTGTAGTCGGGATTGAACAGCGCGCCGCGCTCGGTCGCACTGAGCTGATGGTAGAAGCGGAAACTGGCGCCCTGATAGCCGACGTCAACGGGGCCCGCCCCGAGCACATTGACGACGCGCGTCAACATCGGCCGGAACGCGCCGCGCTTGAGCCCGGAGCCGTGCGCCAGCCGGATCACCAGCGCCTGGGCGGCGTTGGGAGCGAAGGCACCAAAGGGAGGCGGAGAAGGATCGTTGTCAGGCGTCAAGGTCGCGTCCTGGGCTGAAGGCGACGTGTGATAGCCGGTTTCGCTGCGATCTCCAATGCAGGCGGCGTGTCCGCATTGTGTCGTCACCGGGACAGCGCTGCGGCAGGGGCGCGAGGCGCTCAGGCTGCCTTGCGCTGGCGCAGGAAACGTCCGATGAGGCGACGCTTCCCCTTGCGCGGAATGAGGTCGATGTCGCTGACGAGCTTGGCGCCGCCCTTGCGCCGCTCGAGCACGATCTTGCGGCTGTGGAAGGCCTCCAGCTCCACCCGGTGCGCCACGCTCACGATGGTCGCCTTCGGCAGCTCGCTCGTCACCATCTCCATCATCTTGTCCTGGCTCTTCTCGTCGAGCGCGGACGTCGCCTCATCGAGCACGACGATGTCGGGACTGTGCAGCAGCAGGCGCGCGAAGGCGAGGCGCTGCTTCTCGCCGCCCGAGAGCGTCTGGTCCCACGGCGCCTCCTCCTCGATTTTGTCCTTGAGATGATCGAGCCCGACCTTGTGCAGGGCTTCGCCGACCTGCGCCACGCTCCAGTCCTCGGCGGCGCCGGGATAGGCGACGGCCCGGCGCAGGCTGCCCGAGGGCACGTAGGGGCGCTGCGGCAGCATGAACAGCCGCCGGTCGGGATGGAAGTCGATGCTGCCGCCGCCCCACGGCCACAGGCCGGCAATGGCGCGCACCAGCGTGCTCTTGCCGGTGCCGGATTCGCCGGCGACCAGGAGTCGCTCGCCGGGATCGACGACGACCTCGGTTTCGCCGACCACGGCGGTGCCGTCGTCGAGCGTCACCTGCAGATCATTCAGACTGAGCATCGCTTCGCCGGCGGTCTCGCCGCGCTTGATGCGGCCAATGCCGTCGCCCCGCTCTGCACGCTCCAGCGCGTCGAGCGACATCATCAGCGAGGCGATGCGGCGGGCACAGGCGTTCCAATCCGCGAGACGCGGATAATTGTCGACCAGCCAGCCGAACGCAGTCTGAACGATCGTGAACGCGCTCGCGGCCTGCATCACCTGCCCGAGCGTCATGCTACCGTCGAGAAATTTCGGCGCGCACAACAGCAGCGGCACGACCGGAGCGATGAGGCTCGAGCCCTGCGACACCAGCGTGGTGCGCATGTGCTGGCCGGCGAGCCGCGCCCATTGCTGCAGCACGTTGCCGAACGTCCGGTCGATGCCGGCGCGCTCTTCGGTCTCGCCGCCGAGCAGGGCGATGCTCTCGCCGTTTTCGCGAACGCGGGTCAGAGTATAGCGGAAATCGGCCTCGGCCTGGTTCTTGTCCTCGGACACCTGCACGAAGCGGCGGCCGATCGTCATGATCGAGCCCGAGGCGATGGCGGCGTACACGATCGCAGCAATGACCAGAAAACCGGGAATGGTGATCTCGGTCGCGCCGAGATGCAACGTCAGCGCGCCGCCGATGGTCCAGAGCACGACGATGAACGTCGCGGCCGACAGCAGCGCAGAGGTCACGCCGGCGATGAAGTCGACCGGCGAATCGGTTGCGACGCGCAGGTCCTCGGCGATCCGGTATTCCGGATTCTTGTGGTCGCCGCTGACGAGATTGAGCTGATAGTAGCGCCCGCTGGTCAGCCAGCGGGTGATGACGCTGTTGGTCAGCCACGCGCGCCAACGCCGCTGGATCGCCATCCGCGCATAGACCTGGGCGACGCCGAGGATGACGCTGCCGATCGCGAGCGGGAAGAAGATCGCGGTGAGATGAAAGACGGTCGCCGAATCGCGTTTCTCGATCGCGTCGAAGATCGACCGATTCCAGACGTTGATGCCATACTGAAATCCGACAGTCGCAACGATCAGGACCAGCAGCCCGATCGTGAACGCCCACGCCAGACGGTCGCCGCTCCGGCCCCAGTAACCGCGGGCGCTGATCCAGAACCGGGTCAGCAGATAGCGCTTGCGCAGTTGCTCGCCCTCTTCGGGCGACAGCTCCGGATCAGGCTCCACCAATTCGGGCGGCGGCGGCTCGACCTCAGCGCCATTCTCGGCCGCGATCTCGATGATCGGCGCCTTCTCGGGCGCCTGTGCCCCCGGCCGCGCGATGTCCTGAACCTGTCCCATGGCGCGATAACAGCAACGCAACCAGAAGGTTCCCGTCCGGGTTCCCGCGCAATGCGTGCCGGTCTCACGGCACCTGCGTGTTCGGCGCCATGGGTGGGGCGCGATACAGCGGCACCGGAACGACCTTGTGCAGCACGCGCGACAATTCCTCGATCGAATAGGGCTTGCGCAACAGCTCGAAGCCATGCGTGCCGTGCTGCGCCAGCACATGGCTGTAACCGCTCGCGAGCACGACCGGCACGTTGAGCTCGAGCCGCCTGATTTCCTCGGCAAGTTCCAGCCCGGTCATGCCGGGCATCACGACGTCGGTGAAGACGACGTCGAACCGGCTGGTGCCGCCGATCAGCTCCTCCAGCGCGTCCCGGGCGTTGTCGACCAGCGTGGTCCGATAGCCGAGCTCGGCCAGCGCTTCGGTCGCCGACCTGCCGACGTCGATGTTGTCCTCGACCACCAGCACCGACATGCCTCGACCGCCGATCGGCTCGGCATGGCTGCCGTCCTCGCCGCGCTGCACCTGGGCTGGAGCGACGCGCGGCAGATAGAGCGTGAACGTCGCGCCGCGGCCCTTCTCGCTCGTGACCCCGATTTCGCCGCCGGACTGCTTGGCGAAGCCGAACACCTGCGAGAGGCCGAGGCCGGTGCCCTGGCCGATGGTCTTGGTCGTGAAGAACGGCTCGAAGATGCGTCCGAAATGCTCCGACGGGATGCCGACGCCGGTGTCCTGGACGTTGATGGCGACATAGCCCAGCGGCGGACGGTCATGCGGCGCCGCCGGAGTCGGCAGCGCCGCTGCGGGGGCGACGGTGATGCTGAGACGTCCCTGGCCGGCCATTGCGTCGCGGGCATTGACGGCCAGGTTGATCAGCGCCGTCTCGAACTGGCCAGCGTCGGAATTGACGTAGCACGGCTCGTCGGGAACGGAGATCACGACCTCGACGCGTGACCCGACCAGGGTCTTGGTCATGTCGCGCAGGGCGACGACGCTGCGGCCGATGTCGAAGACCTCGGGCTTCAGCGTCTGGCGCCGGGCGAACGCGAGGAGCTGCGCCGTGAGCTTCGATGCGCGCGCCACCGTATCCGAGATCGCGTCGATATAGCGCTGCCGCCGTTCGTCAGCCAGATCCGGCCGGCGCAACAGGTCGGCCGAGGCCCGGATCACGGTCAGCAGATTGTTGAAGTCGTGCGCGACGCCGCCGGTCAGTTGTCCCAGCGCCTCCATGCGCTGACCGTGCTTGAGCGCATCCTCGGCCTCGAGGCGGCGGGCGGCCTCGACATGCAGGCGCTCGGTCCGCCGCTGGGCAAGGGTCAGGAAGACGACGAGCAGCGCGGTGGCCGGGATGCCGAAGATGAGGTGCCGGCCGATCGTGCCGAGCCAGCGGTTGCGGATGGTCGACGTCGCCAGCCCCGCCGAGACGTAGACCGGATAGCCGCCGAGCCGCTGATACCCGACGAGACGCTCGACGCCATCGACCGGCGAGATCTCGGTGACGAGCTGCTCCGCATCTGCGGCCCCGGCGGGAATGTCGCTGGGCCCTGCAGCCGCGCCTCTCCCGCCGCCCGGGAAGCGCGCCAGGATGAGACCATCGAAGCGGCGCAGCGCGAAGTAGCTGCCGGGCGCCCGGCCGATCCGGGCGTAGAAGTGCTCGAAATAATCCGGCAGCACCGAGGCCTGGATGATACCGGTGAAGCTGCCGTCGTCGCTCTGGCGGCGGCGGCTGATGCTGAAGAACGGCGCGCCCTGATAGGGCGGCCGCGGCGTCAACCGCGCGCCGATGAAGGTGCCGATGCTGTCCTTGACGTGGGCGCTGAAGTAGTCGCGGTCGAGGAACGTCATGTCCGGCGCCGGATAGATCATGCTGTTGACCAGCGGCCGGCCGTTGGCGTCGAACACCCAGGCGGACTTCATCTGCGGCAGCGCGTCCGACAATTGTCGCAACCGGGCATGCAGCGCCTGCTCGCGCGCCTTGATGTCGGCATCCGACAGGTCGCGGACGACCTCGTCGATCTCCGAGAGGCTGCGCTCGATGGTCTCGAACACCTTCAGCGCGTGCTCGTGGACGATTTCGAGCGAGCGGCTGATCTCGCGATCGGCCTCCTCATATGTCGTGCCGTGGGAGACGTAGGCCGCGATCACGAACAGAGCGACAGGAAGCGCAAGTGACGCGACCATCATCCAGCGCAGCATCGTCAGCGATTTGCGTTGTGCGGTCTGCACGGTCGCTCCGGCCTCAAAGGGCCACGAGCTTAACGCAATCGACGGCGGCTACAAACTCGCTGCGCCCGGAACTTGTGCCGGTTCCGGGCGCATGATCGGTAAAGCTGTCCGCCCGGCTAGATCTGCCGCTCGACCAGCTTGAACTTGAGTTCCGCGATCGCCTCGGCGGGGTTCAGCCCCTTCGGGCAGGCCTTGGCGCAGTTCATGATGGTGTGGCAGCGGTACAGCCGGAACGGGTCCTCGAGATTGTCGAGCCGCTCGCCGGTGGCTTCGTCGCGGCTGTCCTTGACCCAGCGCGTCGCCTGCAGCAGCGCGGCGGGTCCGAGATAACGCTCGCTGTTCCACCAGTAGCTCGGGCACGAGGTCGAGCAGCAGGCGCACAGGATGCACTCGTAAAGGCCGTCGAGCTTCTCGCGATCCTCGTGGCTCTGCCGCCATTCCTTCTGCGGCGTCGGCGAGGTCGTCTTCAGCCAGGGCTCGATCGAGGCGTATTGCGCGTAGAAATTGGTGAGGTCGGGCACCAGGTCCTTCACGACGGGCTGATGCGGCAGCGGATTGATCTTGACCGCGCCGTCCTTCACGTCGTGCATCGAGCGGGTGCAGGCCAGGGTGTTCTGGCCGTCGATGTTCATCGCGCAGGAGCCGCACACGCCCTCGCGGCAGGAGCGGCGGAAGGTCAGCGACGGATCGATGTGGTTCTTGATCCAGATGAGGCCGTCGAGCACCATCGGGCCGCAATCGTTGACGTCGACGTAGTAGGTGTCGACGCTCGGATTCTTGCCGTCGTCCGGATTCCAGCGATAGACCTTGAACTCGCGAACCTCGGTGGCACCGGCCGGCTTCGGCCAGGTCTTGCCGCCGGTGATCTGAGAATTCTTTGGAAGTGCGAACTCAGCCATTTCGGAAGGCCTTCTTGGGTTTGACGGTCGGGCTCAGGTCACACGCGATCAGTACACGCGCGCCTTCGGCGGAATGTACTGCACGTCGTTGGTCATGGTGTAGTTGTGCACCGGGCGGTAATCGATCGTCGTCTTGCCGTCCTTGCTGTCGATCCACGCCAGCGTGTGCTTCATCCAGTTCGTGTCGTCGCGATCCGGAAAATCCTCGCGCGCATGGGCACCGCGGCTCTCGGTGCGATTGACGGCCGAGTCCATCGTCACGACCGCCTGCGCGATCAGATTGTCGAACTCGAGCGTCTCGATCAGGTCGGAATTCCACACCAGCGAGCGGTCGGACACCGCGATGTCACCGATGCCGCCATACACCTTGTGGATCAGGTTATGGCCTTCCTGCAGCACCTCGCCGGTGCGGAACACGGCGCAGTTGGTCTGCATCACGTTCTGCATGCTCTCGCGCAGCTTCGCGGTCGGCGTGCCGCCGGAGGCATGGCGATAATGGTCGAGCCGGCCGAGCGCCTTGTCGGCGGAGTCCTTCGGCAGGTCCGGCTGCTTGCCGTTCGGCGTCAGCTTCTCCGCCAGTCGCAGCGCCGCCGCGCGGCCGAACACCACGAGGTCGATCAGCGAGTTCGAGCCGAGCCGGTTGGCGCCGTGCACGGAGACGCAGGCCGCCTCGCCCACCGCCATCAGGCCGGGGACGATCGCGTTGTCGTCGCCGTCCTTCTTGGTCAGCACCTCGGCGTGATAGTTGGTCGGGATGCCGCCCATGTTGTAGTGCACCGTCGGCACGATCGGGATCGGCTCGCGGGTGACGTCGACATTGGCGAAGATCTTGGCCGATTCGGAGATGCCGGGCAGACGCTCGGCCAGCACCTTCGGATCGAGATGGTCGAGATGCAGGAAGATGTGGTCCTTCTTCCGGCCGACGCCGCGGCCTTCGCGGATCTCGATGGTCATCGCGCGGGAGACGACGTCGCGCGAGGCGAGGTCCTTGGCGGATGGCGCGTAGCGCTCCATGAAGCGTTCGCCCTCGGCGTTGACGAGATAGCCGCCTTCGCCGCGCGCGCCTTCGGTGACCAGACAGCCGGAGCCGTAGATGCCGGTCGGGTGGAACTGCACGAACTCCATGTCCTGCAGCGGCAGGCCGGCGCGCAGCGCCATGCCGCCACCGTCACCGGTGCAGGTGTGCGCCGAGGTGCAGGAGGCAAAGGCGCGTCCATAGCCGCCCGTCGCCAGGATCGTGGTCTGTGCGCGGAAGCGGTGCAGCGTGCCGTCGTCGAGCTTCAGCGCGATGACGCCACGGCAGACGCCCTGGTCGTCCATGATCAGGTCGATGGCGAAGAACTCGATGAAGAACTCCGCGGCGTGCCGCAGCGACTGGCCGTACATCGTGTGGAGCATCGCGTGGCCGGTGCGGTCGGCGGCGGCGCAGGTGCGCTGCGCCTGGCCCTTGCCGTAGTCCAGGGTCATGCCGCCGAACGGCCGCTGGTAGATCTTGCCGTCCTCGGTGCGCGAGAACGGCACGCCCCAATGCTCGAGCTCATAGACGGCCTCGGGCGCGTTGCGCACCATGTATTCGATCGCGTCCTGGTCGCCGAGCCAATCCGACCCCTTGACGGTGTCGTACATGTGCCAGCGCCAGTCGTCCTGGTGCATGTTGCCGAGCGAGGCCGAGATGCCGCCCTGCGCCGCCACGGTGTGCGAGCGGGTCGGAAACACCTTGGTGATGCAGGCGGTGCGCAGGCCCGCCTCGCTGCAGCCGACGACGGCGCGCAGGCCCGCGCCACCGGCACCGACCACGACGACGTCGTAGGTGTGGTCCTCGATCGGATAGGCTTTTCCGTTCGTCGCGGGCGCGCCGTTCGCGCTGCCATTTGCTCCGCCGGCCATGGGCTAGACTCCAGTGGACAGTTTGATGAGGGCGTAGATCGAGGCGAGCGCCACGGTCACCGCGAAGAAGTTGTTGGCCATGATCGCAACGAGCTTGAGCGGCTCGCTGTGGACGTAGTCCTCGATCACGACCTGCATGCCGATCTTCATGTGCCAGCAGCTCGCGATCACGAACAGCAGCATGATCACGGCGATCGGAATCGAGCCCAGGATCTGGACCGCGCCGGCCTGGTTGCGGCCGAGCAGCATGATCACGACCACGACGACCGGCACGATCAGCAGGGTCATGGCGACGGCGGTGATGCGCTGGCGCCAGAAGTCGCCGGTGCCGGAATGCGCTGCGCCGAGGTTGCGGACGCGGCCGAGCGGGGTCCGCATCGATTTCGCGCGTGCGTTGCTCATCGGCCGCCTCCCACCGCGTAAGCCACGATCCACACCAGGACGGTCAAGGTGATGCCGCCGATCAGGGCACCCCAGGTCAGCGCCTCGCGCTCATTGGGCTTGAAGCCGTAGCCGAGGTCCCAGACGAAGTGGCGGATGCCGGACAGCAGGTGGTGCAGCAGCGCCCAGGTGTAGCCGAACACGATCAGGCGGCCGAGGAAGCTGCCCATGAAGCCCTGGACGTAGGAGTAGGCGCTGGGACCAGACGCGGCGGCGATCAACCACCAGGCCAGCAGCAGCGTCCCGAAATATAGTGCAACCCCGGTGGCGCGATGGACGATCGAGAGGATCATCGTCAGCGTCCAGCGGTAGGTTTGCAGATGCGGCGAAAGCGGTCGTTCGATCCTGGCTGTCATTGGTTGCTTTGATGATTTCTTGTGGGCCGTGAACGCGGGGGGCTTGCGGCCGTGTGGATCGGCAAGGCGGCCTTTATTTACGGAGAAGGAACAGGCGTTGCAACGAACAAATCGCTCAAAATAGAACACGGATTCAGTACTAGGCGGCCCGAAGGAAAAGGATCAATCGCCGCCGTGGTATACCAGAAACCGATCGCGGCTGGATGCAGCGAACCATTATTCATTGCTACCTCCTCTCCCAGGCCGTTGCCAACGTGGCGGAACAGCTGAATAGCGCCGATCGCCGAGCATTGATTCACCGCTTAACGATGGTCCTGAGCGAGCGGTTTCGCGACAACAGCCAGCGCCATCTGATGATTCTGCAAACCTGCCCGGAGCGATACGCGGAGCAACAACCTGTCTCGGCGCCGGCCCGCGCGGCAGCAAAAGCGCCTCGATCTCCCGCGTTCCTCGCCGCGCACATGGCCCTCCGCCGGTCGATTTTGCCGCATGTCGCCACCCGGCGAAGCAGCCTAGTCTCAACGAGGTGCAACAGACGCGGTGCAGGGAGCCTCGATGCCGCTGCCGACGGTGCGACCGACAACCACTGAACGCCCGGCGGAACTGCCGGCGCGCAAGGTGTCGTCGCACGAGCCCGTCGAGGAGCCCCTGACCTGCGTGCTCGGCTTCGCCGCCGCCGGCCTGTTCGCCGCCTGTCTCGCGCTGGCCATCCAGCATGAGATTGCCTCGCTCGCCGTGATCGAATTCGTGCTGATCTGCGCCGCGCCGCCGCTGGCCGCGCTCGCCGGCCTCGCGATCGGACGACGGCGCTAGGCCGTCGTCACTTCGTATAGATGTCCTTGTACTGATCACGCAGCACGTTCTTCTGCACCTTGCTCATCGCATTGCGCGGCAGCTCGTCGACCACGAACACGCGCTTGGGCATCTTGAATTTCGCCAGTCGGCCGTCGAGACCCTTGAGCACGCCGGCCTCGCTGACATCAGCGCCGGGATGGCGCACCACGACCGCTGTGACACCTTCGCCAAAATCGGGATGCGGCACGCCGATGACGGCGGACTCGACCACGCCCGGCATGGCGTCGATCTCGCTCTCGATCTCCTTCGGATAGACGTTGAATCCGCCGGAGATCACGAGGTCCTTGCCGCGTCCGACGATGTGGACGTAGCCCTGTTTGTCGATCTTGCCGAGATCGCCGGTGATGAAGAAACCGTCGTCGCGGAATTCCGACTTGGTTTTCTCCGGCATGCGCCAATAGCCCTTGAACACGTTCGGGCCCTTCACCTCGATCATGCCGATCTCGTCGCGCGCCAGCTCCTTCGCGGTCTCCGGATCGGTGACGCGCACCGAGACTCCGGGCAGCGGGAAGCCGACCGCGCCGGGCACGCGCTCGCCCTCATACGGGTTCGACGTGTTCATGTTGGTCTCGGTCATGCCGTAGCGCTCGAGCACGGCGTGGCCGGTGCGCGCGAACCATTCGCGATGCGTGTCGGCGAGCAGCGGCGCCGAGCCGGAGACGAAGAGACGCATGTGACTGGTCGTCTCCTTCGACAGCCGCGGGTTCTGCAACAGCCGCGTGTAGAAGGTCGGCACGCCCATCAGCACGGTGGCGCGCGCCATCAGATTGATGATCAGGTCGGGATCGAGCTTGGGCAGGAAGATCATCGAGGCCCGCGCGAACAGCGTCACGTTGCTGGCCACGAACAGGCCGTGCGTGTGATAGATCGGCAGCGCGTGGATCAGCACGTCGTCCTTGGTGAAGCGCCAGTAGTCGATCAGGGTCAGCGAGTTCGAGGCGAGATTGTCGTGAGACAGCATCGCGCCCTTCGAGCGGCCGGTCGTGCCCGACGTATAGAGGATCGCCGCCAGATCATCGGCACCGCGCGGCACGGTGGTGAACGCGGTCTCCGCCTTGTCGGCGGCCTCGGTCAGCGAGCCCCTGCCCGACGCATCCAGTGTCTCCACCTTGGCGCCGACCTTGGCCGCGAGCGCACCGATGCCCTCGGCCTTGGCAGGATCGCAGACCACCACGGTCGGCTCGGCATCGCCGATGAAATAGTCGAGCTCGTTGAGCGTGTAGGCGGTGTTGAGCGGCAGATAGACGCCGCCGGCGCGGACCGTGGCGAGATAGAGCACCAGGCCGGACACCGACTTTTCGGTCTGCGCCGCCACGCGATCTCCGGGCTTGACGCCACGGGCCACCAGCACGTTCGCCATCTGGCCCGCGCGCGCGATCAGATCGCCGTAGGTGATGCGCTGGCCGTCATGGGTCTCGATCGCGAGACGGCTGGGATCGTCGAGACCGTCGAACAGGCGGGAGAACAGATTGGCGTTGGCGGCTTGGTTCATGCGACATTCCCCTGGAGCGGTGGCCCGCCGGCAGTGCCAGCCTGCGGAACATGATGCTCGACGAAGACGAAAAGGGCTGGGACGGCGGATGGCACCGGCGATGTCGCCAGGGTTGCCGTCTCTGATCGAGGCTGCCTTAGCAAAAACGCCCTTTCAAAGGCAACGGGAGACGCCAAGATATGACCAAAGGGAAACGGATCGCGTGGATCACGGGCGGCGGCACCGGAATCGGCGAGGCCGGCGCGCTGGCGCTGGCGTCCGATGGCTGGACGGTCGTGGTGTCGGGCCGTCGCAAGGCGGCGCTCGACTCCGTGGTGGCGCGAGTCGCGGCGAGCGGCGGCACAGCCGAGGCTGTCGTGCTCGACGTCGCCAAGGCGGCGGACGTGCAGGCCGCCGCCGATGCCATCCTGATGCGGCACGGCCGCATCGATCTCCTGGTGAACTCCGCCGGCGTGAACGTACCGAGGCGGCGCTGGGACGACATGACGCTCGACGGCTGGAACCAGCTGGTCGAGATCAATCTCAACGGCGTGCTGTACTGCATGAAGGCAGTGCTGCCGGCGATGCGCGCGCAAGCGGACGGCACCATCATCAACGTCTCGTCCTGGGCCGGGCGCCACGTCTCGAAGATGCCGGGGCCGGCCTACACCTCGACCAAGCACGCGGTGCTGGCACTGACGCACTCCTTCAACATGGAAGAATGTGTGAATGGCTTGCGCGCGTGCTGCCTGATGCCGGGCGAAGTCGCGACGCCGATCCTGGAGCAGCGCCCTGTGGTGCCGAGCGCGGAGGAGCAGGCGCGGATGCTGCAGCCGGAGGATCTCGGCCGCACCATTGCTTTCGTCGCGAACATGCCGCCGCGCGCGTGCATCAACGAGATCCTCATCAGCCCGACTTGGAATCGTGGGTTCATCCAGACGCCGGGCAACAGGGATTGAGGGGGCTTGCATATCAAACATGCCGAACGTTCCCTACAACGACAGAGGACCTCGGGCCTGGTCTCACGGGATAACCACTGTCGGGCGGGCCTATCACGCGCGACCCCACCGGTGTCGTCCCCGCGAACGCGGGGACCCATACCGCGTGATGTCTGAAACAGGCAGGCGGCCAGTATCGAGCACGACAATTTAGCCCTGTGGTTATGGGTCCCGGATCTGCGCGCTTCGCGCTTGTCCGGGACGACAGTGGAGGTTGGCGCATCGAGCGCCGCCTCCGAAAAGCAGATTGAAATCGTGCGGTCTCATCCTCGCGACACGGTGCGCCCGAGCTGTGCTGAAACTCATCGCCCTCAAACAAACAGAGGGCGCAGGGAAGGCCGGGCGCTGGCCGCGCCCGTGGCCCGCCTGCGAAAGAAAATGCAGGCGGCAGGTACCACAGGTCTGGCCGAACACACCCGGCCCTCCCTGCGCAACGGTTTTAACGGCTGCTTCGCGTTCTCCCTGGTGCGCCGGCTTGCTGGCCACCATCACGAGCGCGACACGCCAGGGCATCGCCACCCGCTTGATATCAGCGTCGGGATATCAGGACCGCGCGACTTGACCGTGCGTGCATCGCCGTTCGTCCGCGCAGACGGATCCACGCTGCAGCCACACACGCCCATCGCATCCCACTGCCAACGTCTCGTGACGGTCGCGACACGCCCCTCATGCGGCAGCAGGGACGCGCGGAAATGTGCAGGTGATTTGCCCGACGGCGCAAGGCCGAATATCGCGACAAACTAACACGACGGGCAGTTTGCGCATGGGAGGGATGCGAGCGACGTCAGGCGATCTCGCATGAGCGATCATGTAGCCGAAGACTGTGCCGCCCGGACGGTCGGCTTCCCTCCCCCTTGCGGGGAGGGGTTGGGGGTGGGGGTCCGCGGGCGATGACGTTAGCGGCGTAAATGCGGTCCGAGTAGCGAAGCGACGGACCATCGCTGATGTCCGTTGTGAGCCTCGACTCTCATGAACAGCGGGATTTGTGGACCCCCACCCCCGAACCCTCCCCGCAAGGGGGAGGGGAGCGCACCGTCGTTGCGGCAAGGGCGGCGTCACCGACGGAAAGCGACGTCATAACTGCCCAGAGTTCGTCACGCCCGCCCTCAGAACGACGTGCCGCCGCCGAACCGGAATTCCTGGGTGACGTCGTATTTGCCCTTGGACAGCGGCACCGCGTAGTCGAAGCGGAGCGGGCCGAACGGGGAGGCCCAGATCAGGCCGACGCCGACGGAGGAGCGCACGACCTTGCTGTCGTCATACAGCATGCCGCATTTGCAGGCGGCCGAGTTGACCTCGCCGGTGGCGGCCCAGGAGGTCGGGCCCTGATAGCCCCACAGCGAGCCGGCGTCGGCATAGACGGCGCCCTTGAGGCCGACTTCCTTGGGCAGGAACCAGAACGGCATCTGCAGCTCGGCGGAGGCGCCCCAATATTTGGTGCCGCCCAGCGAATCGCCGGTGGCGCCGAGGCTGCGATAGGTGATGTCGCGCGGCCCGATGCCGTTGGACGCGAAGCCGCGCACCAGCGTCGGGCCCATCTGGTAGTGGTCGAGCATGCGCAGGTCCTTGTCGCCGATCTTGTTCAGCATGCCGCCCTGCAGATGGATGACGCTGACGATATCGGCGACCAGCGGGGTGTAATATTTCGCGTCCACCGCCGACTTCAGATAGCTGACATTGCCGCCGACGCCGGCGAAATCCTGCCGCCAGTCGATCAGCAGGCCGTCGGTCGGGTTCTTGGTGTTGTCGAGCGTGTTGTAGGTAAGTGTGTAGCCGAGCGCCGAGGTCAGCGCGGCGCCGTCATTCAGCTCCTTGCGCACCGCCAGGCTGGATTCGCCGTCGCCGTAGCAGCCATAGCCATAGACGCCGGAGCTGGTCGCGTTGGTCGGATCGACGCCGCCGAGCACGCTCTGGATATAGGCCGGGGTCGGATTGAAGGCGAGCAGGCCGTTGGCGTTGTTGTTGTTGCAGTTCGCCAGATAGGACGGCAGCGTGATCTCCTGCCGGTACAGCGAGTAGCGCAGCTGCAGCGACAGGTCCTCGCGCAGCTGGAAGCCGAGCCGCGGGCTGAAGCCGATCGTGCGCGTGCCGTAGCTCGTATAGCTGTTGGCGAGCTGCTGACGATAGGAGACGTCCAGCCCGAGCGCCACGCGGTAGTCCAGCAGATAGGGCTCGACAAAGGACAGCGACACGCCGCGGGTATATTGTCCGTAGGTGACCGCCGCCTTGGCGTACAGGCCGCGGCCGAGGAAATTGCGCTCGGAGATCGAGACCTCGGCCAGGGCGCCGTCGGTGGTGGAATAGCCGCCCGAGATCGAGAAATCGCCGGTCGACTTTTCCTCCAGATTGACCACGAGGATGACGCGGTCGCTCGACGAGCCCGGCTCTGCGGTGATCTTCACGTCCTTGAAGAAATCCAGGTTCTTCAGCCGGCGCTCGGCGCGATCGACCAGCGCGCGGTTGTAGGCGTCGCCCTCGGACAGATCGAACTCGCGCCGGATCACGTAGTCGCGGGTGCGGGTGTTGCCGCGGATGGTGATGCGCTCGATATAGGTGCGCGGGCCCTCGTCGACCTGGAACACGATCGCCACCGTATGGGCTTCCAGATTGCGGTCGCCGCGCGGACGCACGACGGCAAAGGCGAAGCCGCGGCGCGACGCCTCGATCTGCATCTCCTCGACCGACTTCTCGAGCTGCTCGACGTTGTAGAGCGCGCCGACATTGACGCGCGAATAGCCGCGCAGCGTGTTGGCGTCGAGCGCCGCGACGCTCGACTGGAACTGCACCGAGCTGACGCGGTATTGCTGGCCTTCCTCGATCTGGAACGTGACCAGGAAGCCCTTCTGCCCAGGGTCGTATTCGCTGAGCGCCGCGACGACCTGAACGTCGGCATAGCCGTTCTTCAGATAGAACCGGCGAATCAGGTCTCGATCGGCCTCGACGCGATCGGGGTCGTAGACGTCGTTGTTGCCGAGAAAGCTGAGCCAGTTCGATTCGTGGGTCTTGATCACGTCGCGCAGGCGCGCGGCGGAATAGGCGTTGTTGCCGACGAAGCTGATCGACTTCACGCCGGTCTTGACGCCCTCTTCGATGGTGAAGACGAGATCGACGCGGTTGTTGGGCTGCTCGATGATCTCGGGCGTGACGCGGACGTCGTAGCGGCCGGAGCGGCGATAGATCTCGGCGATGCGCTGCGCGTCGGACTGCACCATCGGACGGGACAGCGTGCCGCGCGGCTTCGACTGCACTTCCGCCGTGAGCTGCTCGTCCTTGACCTTCTTGTTGCCCTCGAAGGCGACGCGGCCGATCACGGGATTCTCGACAACGCGCACGATCAGCCGGCCGCCCTGCCGGTCGATCTTCACGTCGGCGAACAGGCCGGTCTCGACCAGCGCCTTGAGACCGTCGTCGACCTGGCCGGCATCCAGCGTGCCGGACGGGCCGGGCTTGAAGTAGGAGCGGATGGTGTCGGATTCAACGCGCCGGTTGCCCTCGACGGTAATCAAAGTAGCAACCGCGGCCGGCGCTGCCATGGCGATGCGGGGCGGCGCGGTCATTGGCAGGGCCAGCATGATCAGGGCAAACACGCCCGGCAGTCTCAGACGCATCATCGACGCTCTTTCGAAAGTCAGAGTCCTCGGCGCGCACGCATTCGCCGGCACGCCACGGGAATCGCTGATGCCCGCCAATCATGGTCGCGATGCGCCGATCTCGTTTCGCGAAATGTCTGATGATTCTGGATGTGGCTGATTATGTCCGGCCAGACAAGATTCTCGGCCCGGCGGGTCGACAAAGCGTGCGACACGCTAATAAGTGCGTCCGCCGCGCTGCGACCGGAAAGCCACGGCGGAGGCGGACATGTCCGTTAAGCAATTGGTCCATCCACGCCGCACTCGGTGGCTTCCGAAATCAAATTCTACAAATCTTCGGAAGTTGGCAATACAAGGGAAAAACCAGGGTGCTAATTGACCATCACCCGAACTAAGCCCCCAAGTAGTTCGGCCAAGGCCCGGTGCGCGCAGATTCCCATTGATATTCCGGCGCACCGGGCCGCCCGTTTTTGTCATCTGCGGCGGTGCTTATGAATGCGCCCTCTCCCCTTGTGGGAGAGGGCATGTATGAGCGTGCGGCAGGCGCGGTTGAGTGAGGGGTATCTCTCCACAAGCTCAGCCCGTGGAGAGACCCCTCCTCACCCAACCGCGCTCGCGGATGGGCCAGCGATGCCCTCTCCCCACAAGGGGCGAGGGCGCTGTATCGGGCAGCGCGCTGGCGGCGGCTTGGGCCTAGCCAAATGAGACGGTTCCCCTCCGCCCCCCGAATCACCACAATGTCCGCCGCTGTTGCGAAATTGCCTCTGGATCGGGGCGGGAAAACCGATCAAAACGGGCGGCAGCGCCGATGGTTAATCGCGTCTTAACCTCGCCCCACCTATGGTGACCGCTAAAGGCACCGGTTCATGGGCGATCGGCGGCTTCCACTGGTTTGGCGCGCGTTTTACGTATGGCAATGACCGCTTCATCCCCCGCGCCCGCTGGCGCCAGCCATTCGGAGAGCGAACGCTCGCCGTTTGCGCGGCTGAACGAGCTGCTCGCCCCCTACAAGCCGGGCAAGCCGATGATCACGCTCGCCGTCGGTGAGCCGCAGCATCCGGTGCCGGGCTTCGTCGGGCCGGTGCTGGCCCAGCACATCGCCGAGTTCGGCCGCTACCCCGCGGCCAAGGGCATCGAGCCGTTCCGCAAGGCGGCCGCCGGCTGGCTGTCGCGCCGATTCGCGCTGCCGCGCGCTGTTGATCCCGAGCACGAGATCCTGGTCCTCAACGGCAGCCGCGAGGGCCTGTTCTTCGCCGCCCATGCCGCGCTCCGCCACGTCGGCCCGCGCCGCGGCAAGCCCGCGATCCTGATGCCGAACCCGTTCTATCCGGTCTACGGCGTCGGCGCGCGCACCGCCGGCTGCGACTCCATCTATCTGCCGACGACGCGCGAGAACGGCTTTCTGCCGGACCTCGAGGCGATCGACGAGGCGACGCTGTCGCGCACGATCGCGTTCTACCTTGCGACGCCGGCCAACCCGCAGGGCTCGGTGGCATCAGCGGACTATATGCGCAAGCTGGTCCGGCTCGCCAACGCCTACGGCTTCCTGATCTTCAGCGACGAATGCTATTCGGAGATCTACACGAAGGCGGCGCCCGGCAGCATGCTGGAGCATGCCGGGCCCGACTACACCAATGTGGTCGCGTTCCAGTCACTGTCGAAGCGCTCCAACGTGCCGGGCATGCGGATCGGCTTCGCCGCCGGCGACCGCCGATTCCTCGCGGGCTTTCACGAGCTGCGCAACGTCGCGGCGCCGCAGGTGCCGGTGCCGCTGCAGCACGTGGCGGTCGCCGCCTATGCCGACGAGGCCCATGTCGAGGAGAACCGGCGGCTGTACCGCGCCAAGTTCGACCTCGCCGACCAGATCATCGGCAACCGCTATGGCTACAGGCGGCCCGATGGCGGCTTCTGCGTCTGGCTCGACGTCACTGAGCGCGGCGGCGACGAGGAGGTGACGTTGCGGCTGTATCGCGACGCCGGCGTGCGCGTGGTGCCCGGCAGCTACCTGGCGCGGCCGCAGGCCGACGGCTTCAATCCGGGCCTCGGCTACATCAGGCTGGCGCTGGTGGCCGATGCCGAATCCACCGGTGAGGCGTTGCACCGGCTGGTCGAGGTCCTGGGATAATCGCGGGGCTGATGCAGATGCCGGCGATCGAACGAGTCATTCCCCTGGTCAACCACCTGCCGACGTCGCTGCGCGACGCGCTGGTGCGGCGGCTGCGCGAGCTCGCGGGCCTCTGCCTGATCGCGCTGTGCGGCGTGGCCGCGGCGGCGCTGATGACGTGGTCGGTGCAGGACCCCAGCCTGAGCCACGCCACCTCGCGCGCGATCCGCAACATCGTCGGCTATCCCGGCGCGATCAGTGCCGATCTGCTGATGCAGATCCTCGGTCTCGGCTCGATCATGGCGATCCTGCCGCTTTCGATCCGCGGCTGGCGGATGATGACGCACCGGCCGTTCGACCGCGAGGCGCTGCGCTTCGGCGCCTGGATTCTCGGCGCCGTCATCGCCGCCGGCTTTGCCAGCTGCTGGCCACGCTCCCATGCCTGGCCGCTGCCGACCGGTCTCGGCGGTGTCGTCGGCGATGCCCTGGTGCGCGCACCGGCCGTGGTGTTCGGACCGCCCGGCGTGATCTATCGGCTGGTGCTCGGCGCCCTTCTTCTGGTGGCGATGATCGGCTGCCTGCTGGTGGCCGGCGGCATGGGCGCGAAGGAAGCCGACCCGAGCCTGCTCGCCGACGAGGACGACGACACGCCGCTGGCCGACCCGGAGGATGACGACGACCGCAAGGCGATCCGGCTCGGCTGGGTGTTCCATGCCATCATGAGCGCCAAGGCCCAGGTCGTCTGGTTCCTGAGCACGGCCTACCGCGCGCTGGTGTCGTCAGGACCGCAGCCGCGCGCCGCCGCCGCAGGCCGGCAGGAGCCGAGCCTCGGCCGCGGCCAGGGCAAGCCGACGCTCGCGCCCGAGATGGACGAGGACGGCGGCGACGAGGAAGAAGCCGAGGAGGGCGAGGACGAAGAAGAGGAGGAGGAGCCCGCTCCGAAGTCGCGCAAGAAGCCGGCGCCGAAGACTCCTGCGAAAAAGTCCAACGACAAATACGACCTGCCGTCGGTCTCGATGCTGGCGGCGCCGAAATCGTCCGACCGCCAGCCGCTGTCGAAGAGCGAGCTGGAGGCCAATTCGCGCGCGCTGGAAGGCGTGCTGCAGGATTTCGGCGTGCGCGGCGAGATCGTCAAGGCGCATCCCGGCCCGGTCGTCACGCTGTACGAGCTGGAGCCGGCGCCCGGCATCAAATCGTCCCGCGTGATCGGCCTCGCCGACGACATCGCCCGCTCGATGAGCGCGCTGTCGGCGCGCGTCGCCGTCGTGCCCGGCCGCAACGCCATCGGCATCGAGCTGCCCAATGTGCACCGCGAGAAGGTCTACTTGCGCGAGCTGCTGGTCGCCAAGGAGGCGACCGAGAGCGTCGCCAAGCTGCCGCTCTGCCTCGGCAAGAACATCGGCGGCGAATCCATCATCATCGATCTCGCCCGCACCCCGCACATGCTGATCGCCGGCACCACCGGCTCGGGCAAGTCGGTCGCGATCAACACCATGATCCTGAGCCTGGTGTATCGGCTGCGCCCCGATCAGTGCCGCCTCATCATGGTCGACCCGAAGATGCTCGAGCTTTCCGTCTATGACGGCATCCCGCATCTCCTCACGCCCGTCGTGACCGACCCGAAGAAGGCCGTGGTCGCGCTGAAATGGGCCGTGCGCGAGATGGAGGAGCGCTACAAGAAGATGGCCAAGCTCGGCGTGCGCAACATCGACGGCTACAACGCCCGTCTCGGCGAAGCGCGCGCCAAGGGCGAGGAGCTGACCCGCACCGTCCATACCGGCTTCGACAAGGAGACCGGCAAGGCGATCTACGAGGAAGAGAAGCTCGACCTCGATCCCCTGCCCTACATCGTCATCATCGTCGACGAGATGGCCGACCTGATGATGGTCGCCGGCAAGGACATCGAGGGCACGGTGCAGCGCCTCGCCCAGATGGCGCGCGCCGCCGGCCTGCACGTCATCCTGGCGACGCAGCGTCCGTCGGTCGACGTCATCACCGGCACCATCAAGGCCAACTTCCCGACCCGCATCTCCTTCCAGGTGACGTCGAAGATCGACAGCCGCACCATCCTGGGCGAGATGGGCGCCGAGCAGCTGCTCGGCCAGGGCGACATGCTCTACATGGCCGGCGGCGGCCGCATCAGCCGCGTGCACGGCCCGTTCTGCTCCGACGAGGAGGTCGAGAAGGTGGTCAAGCATCTCAAGGCCCAGGGCTCGCCGGAATATCTCGAGGCGGTCACCGCCGAGGAGCCGAGCGAGGAGGATGGCGCCGTGTTCGACGCCACCGGCATGGGCGGCGGTGGCGGCGGCGACGACCTGTTCTCGCAGGCGGTCGCCGTGGTCAAGCGCGACCGCAAGGCCTCCACCAGCTACATTCAACGGCGGCTGCAGATCGGCTATAACAAGGCCGCTTCGCTGATGGAGCGGATGGAACAGGAAGGCATCGTCGGCCAGGCCAACCACGCCGGCAAGCGCGAGATCCTGGTGCCCGAGGAGGAAGGCGGGTTCTGACGGCCCGACGGCCGCAGAAACGCCGCTTCGGTGCCCGATCTTCACGCGATTACGATCACGCTGCCCGGCCGAACCGGGATAGAACGCGTAAAACCTCAGGACGTCGTTTTGAAAAGCTCCTTGTTGAACAGCACGTTTTCGTATCACGCAGCTTGGCGCGGGCGCCGGATCGGCGCCTGGCTGGTCGCCTGCGCCGTGACGACATGCTCCATCGCCGGAGCGTCCGGTCACGCAGCCGCGCAAGGCACGCCGGCTTCGAAATCAGGCCCGAAGAGCGGCTCCCAGCTCAGCGCCTCCGACCAGCAGCGGGCCGGCCAGAGCCCCTCGACCACCCAGACGGCCCCGCCCAATCCGGTCATTCCCGATCCCCGGCGCAACGTGCCGGCCAGCATCTTCACCTCGTTCGACGCCAACCAGAAGGCGCAGGCGGCCAAGGTCAGCGCCTATCTGTCGTCGCTGCAGACGCTGGTCGGGAATTTCGTCCAGGTCGGCCCGGACGGCAGCAAGACCAAGGGTGATTTCTACATCCAGAAGCCCGGCAAGGTCCGCTTCGAATATGACCCGCCGACCCCGATCGACATCATCGCCGACGGCTCCTCGCTGGTGGTGCGCGACCGCAAGCTCGCCACCCAGGACGTCTATCCGCTGTCGCAGACGCCGCTGCGTTATCTGCTGTCCGACCGCATCGATCTGTTGAAGGACACCAACGTGATCGCGGTTGCCGCTGACGACCTCTACGTCACGATCACGATCGAGGAGAAGCAGGCTCTGATCGGCACCAGCCGGCTGATGCTGATGCTCGGCGCCAAGGACGGCCAGCTCAAGCAGTGGACCGTGACCGATCCGCAGGGCTACGACACCACGATCGCCGTCTACAATCTCGATACGACCAAGAAGCTCGACCCGGCGATGTTCAAGATCGACTTCACGGCCTACCCGTCGACCCCGCCGGGCTGACGACGCTTCCCGCGCTCGCTCAGCGCGATTCGAGCCCGCGCACCTTCCACTGCGCTTCGGACAGCGCAAGCTTCTCGAAGCGCTTGCGCGCCTCCTCGAGGTCATCGGCCGGAAGCGCGTCGCAGCCGGGCCGGCCGCGCAGGATCATCGACGTCGTGGGCCAGCTCAACCGCGCGGCCTTGCAGGCCAGCAGCAGGTCGGTGACGCGGTCCTCCTCCAGCAGCGATTCAATCGTCTCGATCGAGACGACGCAGAGCAGCGACAGCGCCGCGATCACGGCGGGATAGTCGCCGGTCACGCAGAAGCGGTTGACGGCGGAATCGCCGAGTTTGCCGGTCCGGCTGAGGGCTGCGACCTCCGCCTTGACCTGCTGATAGTCCCAGATCGCGCGCATCGCCGCACCGGGCGAGCGGGTCGGCGTCGCCTGCAGGGTGGCGCGGGTCGCCGGCGGTGCGGCCTTGATGAAGCGGGCGCGGGCGCCCTCGCTGGCCGCGGCGACGAAGGCGCGCGACAGCTTGGCCGGCAGGTCGGTGCGCAGCGCGAGCTTCTCGGCGAGATCCTCGTCGCGCTCGGCGATCTTGAACAGGCTGCGATAGCCGTCCTCGGACAGCTTTGACGTGAGGTTCTGCGCCAGCGCCATGCGCACCGCCGGAAAGCCGCGCGCGATCAGCTGCGTCGTGAGATTGTCGCCGATGCCCCTGCGGCTGGCGATCGCGGCCAGATGCGCCGGGCTGCCGGTGCGGATGAACTCGGCGAGGTCGCGCTCGGTCAGCACCGCCGCCTTGGCCAGCATCGGCCCGGCGACGCGCAATTCGGGATGCACGGCGAGCATCCGCGCCGTCGCGTAAGGCGCGCGTTCGACGCCGGCGAGCGCCATGCTCAGCTCGGCCAGCAGCTCGGTCGCGACCTGCGGCATCAGCCTCGCAAACATCTGATCGTAGAGATCGAGCTGCTCGGCGGACGCCGGCCGCGGACCGGCCAGGAACAGGCTGGTGGTCCGGCGCAGCATGTCGGTGGCGAGCTCGGACACCGTCCGCGCATCACCGGCGGGCGTCTTGGCGGTCGGAGCTGCCGCGGGCGCTGGAGGCATCACACGTCCCTCGTTGGGCGCCTCTCGGCCGTGACGGAGGCGCGGGTCGATCATCGATTGCGGAAGAATGCGAAGGCCGGACTAAAGGCGCGTTAAGCCCAGCGGCCGGAGCTGCAACCTCACGCGGCTGTCGTTAATGGATTGCAGCAGAGCGCGGCAACGACAATGTTCCCGTATTGTTCTTGCGAACAATGCCTGCTTCCGCTAGCCTCCCTGCCCGGAGGGGCATCATGGTCCAGCGCGTTTCCACCGTCGCCTTCGAGGGGATCGAGGCCCGCGCGGTCGACGTGCAGGTCCAGGTCGCGCCCGGACTGCCGGCATTCGCGATCGTCGGACTGCCGGACAAGGCGGTGTCGGAAGCGCGCGAGCGGGTGCGCTCGGCGCTGATCGCCTCCGGTCTGGCGCTGCCGGCGCGGCGGATCACCGTCAACCTGGCGCCGGCCGACGTGCCGAAGGAAGGCAGCCATTACGATCTGCCGATCGCGCTCGGCCTGATGGCCGCGATCGGCGCCATTCCACCGGATGCGCTCGGCGGATTCACCGTGCTCGGCGAGCTCGGCCTGGACGGCTCGATCGCGCCGGTCGCCGGCGTGCTGCCCGCCGCCATCGGCGCCAATGGCCGCGAGGAAGGCCTAATCTGCCCGGCCGCCTGCGGCGCCGAGGCGGCGTGGGCGAGCCCCGATCTGCAGATCATCGCGGCGACATCGCTGATCCAGATCGCCAACCATTTCAAGGGCACGCAGGTGCTGTCGCGGCCGCAGCCGAAAATTCAGGAGGCGCCGGCCAGCCTACTCGACCTGCGCGACATCAAGGGTCAGGAGAGCGGCAAGCGCGCGCTCGAGATCGCCGCCGCCGGCGGGCATCATCTCTTGATGATCGGCTCGCCGGGCGCCGGCAAGTCGATGCTGGCGGCGCGGCTGCCCTCGATCCTGCCGCCGCTGTCGCCGGCCGAGCTCTTGGAAGTGTCGATGATCGCCTCGGTCGCCGGCGAGATCGAAGGTGGCGCGCTGACCAACCGGCGGCCGTTCCGCAGCCCGCATCATTCCGCCAGCATGGCGGCGCTGACCGGCGGCGGCCTGCGCGCCCGCCCCGGCGAGATCTCGCTGGCGCATCAGGGCGTGCTGTTTCTCGACGAGTTGCCGGAGTTCGATCCGCGCGTGCTGGATTCGCTGCGCCAGCCGCTGGAGAACGGCGAGGTCTCGATCTCGCGCGCCAACCACCGCGTCACCTACCCTGCCCGCTTCATGCTGGTCGCGGCGATGAATCCCTGCCGCTGCGGCAACGCCTTCGAACCCGGCTATGCCTGCAAGCGCGGCCGCATCGACCGCTGCACGGCCGACTACCAGACGCGCATCTCCGGCCCGCTGATGGACCGCATCGATCTGCGCATCGAGGTCCCCGCCGTCACCGCCGCCGACCTCATCCTGCCGCCGTCGAAGGAAGGCTCGGCCGAGGTCGCCGCCCGCGTCGCCGCCGCGCGCGACCTGCAGCGCGCACGCTATGCCAAGGCCGGCCTGCCGCATATCCGAACCAACGCCGAGGCGCCGGCCGCCGTGCTCGACGATATCGCCAGGCTCGATGTATCAGGCCAGAAGCTCTTGCGCGAGGCCGCCGAGACGATGCGGCTGTCGGCGCGCGGCTATCACCGCGTGCTGCGCGTGGCGCGGACGCTCGCCGATCTCGACCACGCCGATGCGATCGGCCGGCTGCATCTGGCCGAGGCGCTGTCGTATCGCGCGCTGGCGGAGGACAGTCGTCACGCGGCGTGACTGCCCGCCCCTTCAACACTCTGGTAACGACTTCTCTTTACGCTCCGACAACCATAAGGCCCGCGTTTCGTCCTCAGGCCTGCCGCGTCGGTGCGTATCATGTTGCGTTTCAAGGTCATCGTTTCGGCCGTGCCGCTGATCGCGGCCGTGGTCATTGCCAAGGTCGAATTGGCACCCTCCCCGCAGCCCTGCATTGCCGTCGGCGCCGACAGCGCCTCGCTTGGATCGGCGCCGTTCCACGCCGATCTGCATGTCGACTTCACCGACGATCCCGCGCTCGCCACGGTGCGCGTGGCCCTGGCGGACAGTCCGGAGGCGGCCGATGTCGTCGTGGTCGACGATGCGCCCGTGGAAGAGGATCGGGGTTGCGGCATCACGGCCGCCACCCAGGTCGTCGCGATCGCGGCTGATCGCCTTGCGGGTTCGCAGCGGATCTATCTCGCCAGCGATGATGCCGATGGCCGCGCCGACTATCGCATCTACGTCCGCTCCAGCCACACGACGGCCAGGGACGCCGCCGCACTGATCGTCGCGGCCCGCAATCATTCCTCATCGCCGGCCAATCCGGTTCTGTGACTCGGGCTAACCCCCGGTTCACCATCTCTGCACCGCCGGCTGGCGTGGGCATGACCTTTCAAAGTCTCAGCAATACCGACGCCGCATGGTGCGGGTCGGCGAGGACATTGGGATCGGAAGCTGGGGATGATCGAGATGGGACCGATTTTTCACGTCAGGCTGCGCCTGCGCCGGTTCATGCGCCGTCACCGCACCATCTTCGCGATCCTGCGCTCGCTGATGATCTTCTCCGCCGGCTTCGGCGGCGCCTACGGCTTCATCAAGGCCAGCGTCTCCCCGAACTCCGGCTACAATCCGCACGCCTTCGCGATCGGCGCCAGCTTCCTGTTCGCGCTCGCCTGCGTCGGCCTGGCCACGCTCAGCATGCGGCTGCGCTTCGTCGCCAGGAAGCTGCACAAGATCGCACTTCACAACGAGGTGCTGGCCGACCGGAACTGGGAGCTCCAGGAAGCCGAGCAGCGCGCCCGCAATCTGTTCGAGCAGCAGGGCGATCTCATCGTCATGCGCGCCCGCGACGGCACCATCGTCTTCGTCAACGACGCCTATTGCCGGATGGCGGGTCTCGACCGCGACAATCTGCTCGGCAGCGCGTTCACCTTCCAGCTGATCGAGCAGGGCGACAGCGCGCTGGAGCCGAACGGCACGCGCGTCCACGACCAGCGCATCGAGAGCGCGATCGGACCGCGCTGGATCGCGTGGCGCGAGGCGCTCGTGCGTTCCGACGCCGGCCAGCCCGCCCTGCTGCAATGTGTCGGCCGCGACGTCACCGACCGCACCGAAACCGAGCGCGCGCTGGCGGAGGCGCGCGACCAGGCCAACGCCGCGAACCGCGCCAAGTCACGCTTCCTGGCGATGGCGAGCCACGAGATCCGCACGCCGCTGAACGGCATCCTCGGCATGAGCGGCCTGTTGCTCGACACGCAGCTCACGCCGGAGCAGACGACCTACGCCAAGGCGGTCCGCACCTCGGGTGAGGCCTTGATGTCGCTGATCAACGAGCTGCTCGACTATTCCAAGATCGAGGCCGGCAAGCTGGCGCTCGAGGCGCAGCCGTTCTCGCTGGCGGCGCTGATCGAGGAGATCACCGAATTGCTGGCGCCGCGCGCGCAGGCCAAGCAGCTGGAGATCGCGGCCTATCTCGACGAGCGGCTGCCGACCTGGGTGACGGGCGACGCGGCGCGGCTGCGGCAGGTGCTGCTCAACCTCGCCGGCAACGCCATCAAGTTCACCGCGACGGGCGGCGTTGCCCTGATCGCCGAGCCCGGCATCTGGCCGAACGAGATCAGCTTCCAGGTGCGCGACACCGGCATCGGCATCGCAGCCGACGCGCAGGAGCGCATCTTCCGCGAATTCGAGCAGGCCGACGACAGCGTGGCGCGCAGCTTCGGCGGCACCGGGCTCGGGCTCGCGATCTCCGACCGGATCGTCAAGCGCATGGGCGGGCGCATTTCGCTGCAAAGCCAGCTCGGCGCCGGCTCGACCTTCGAGGTGGCGGTGCCGCTGCCGCCGGCGCTGGAGCGC
Organism: Bradyrhizobium sp. HKCCYLRH2060; assembly: GCF_051168135.1. Taxonomy (NCBI): domain Bacteria; kingdom Pseudomonadati; phylum Pseudomonadota; class Alphaproteobacteria; order Hyphomicrobiales; family Nitrobacteraceae; genus Bradyrhizobium; species Bradyrhizobium sp. HKCCYLRH2060. Next base: position 561,803 of record NZ_JBNPUK010000001.1, on the reverse strand, counting down.
GGCGAGCAGAACAGCTTCCGCGGCCCCGACCTCGCCGGACAGTCGATCATGCTGGTCGCGCCGGCCGGGCTGCAGGCCGAGCTGATCGAACGGCGCCTGCAGAACTGGGGCGCGCAGACCTGCCTGGTCGCGGAGGCCGAGGTGGCGGAGGCCCTGCTGCCCGAACGCGCCTGGCATGCCGTGCTGGTCGACGACGCCATCGGCAGCGATGAATCGCTGCGTCTGGGCCGGGTCGCGCACCACCATACGACACGGCTGATCGTGCTGGTGACGCCGGCGAGCCGCCACGAGCTGGCACCGGCGGCGCCGTTTCACGGCTATCTCGTCAAGCCGCTGCGGGCCGCCTCGCTCGCCGCGCGCGTGAGCTTCGATACCGACGGCACGGTCCTCGCCGACGATCCGGTCCCGACGATCGCGCCGCCGATCGCGGCTCAGGCCGGCGCGGGCCTGTCGATCCTCGTCGCCGAGGACAACGACATCAACGCGCTCCTGATGCGCTCGCTGCTGACCAAGCTCGGCCATCACGCCGACATCGCCGTGCATGGCGAAGCCGCGCTCGACTCCTGGCTCGCGGCGCGCTCGGCCGGCGCACCCTATGATCTGATCCTGATGGACGTGCAGATGCCGAAGCTCGACGGCATTTCTGCCGCCAGGCGCATCCGCGCCATAGAGGCCAGCGAGCCCGGCGGGCGCACCCCGATCCTGGCGCTCACGGCCAATGCCCTGGTCGAGGACCGTTACGCCTGCTTCGAGGCGGGCATGGATGGGTTCCTGGTCAAGCCGATCGATCGCGACAAGCTCGACGAGGCACTGGCGAATCTGGCGGCGGCGCGACAGGTGCCAGCGTAAGGAATTAGTTGGGGCGGATCAGCCCGGCGCCGCGCCCGCCGGCCCCGTTTACAGCCGCCTCAGCGCCACCGTCTCGATCTCGTGATCCGCGCCCTTCTTCAGGATCAGGGTCGCGCGCGGCCGTGTCGGGAGGATATTGTCCTCGAGATTGGCCAGGTTGGTGCGCTCCCAGATCGCGATCGCGGTGGCGATGGCCTCCTCGTCCGACAGCAGCGCGTAGCGGTTGAAGTAGGACCTGGGATCATGGAACGCCGTGTCGCGCAGCGACAGGAAGCGCTTGACGTACCATTTGCGCAGGATCGCCTCGTCGGCATCGATATAGACCGAGAAGTCGAAGAAGTCGGAGACGACCGGCACGGCCTTGCCGTCGCGCGGCAGCGGACCGGTCTGCAGCACGTTGACGCCTTCGACGATGAGGATGTCCGGCTGGTCGATCTCGGTCCACTGATTGGGGACGATGTCGTAGCTCAGATGGGAATACACCGGCGCGCGCACCGGATGGCGGCCGGCCTTGATGTCGGACAGAAAGCCGAGCAGCCGCGGCAGGTCATAGCTTTCCGGAAAGCCCTTCTTCTGCATCAGGCCCTGCCGCTCCAGCACCGCGTTCGGATACAGGAAGCCGTCGGTGGTGATGAGATCGACCTTGGGCCGCGGCGACCAGCGGGTCAGCAACGCCTGCAGCACGCGCGCAGTGGTCGACTTGCCGACCGCCACCGAGCCGGCGACGCCGATGATGTAGGGCATCTTGCGGTCGCGGATGCCGAGGAACTGACGCTGCGCGTAGTACAGCCGCTGCGCCGCGTCGACATACATCGACAGCAGTCGCGACAGCGGGAGGTAGATGTCCTCGACCTCCTGAAGGTCGAGACGATCGTGCATCGACCGCAGCTTGGAGAACTCGCCGGGCTCCAAGGTCATCGGCGTGTCGTTGCGCAGCTCGGCCCATTGTTCGCGGGTGAAGACGCGGTACGGATTATATTGTTGTTCGGTGGTGCGCATATCCATGACGCTGCCCTTCGTTTCCCCGCCGCCGCGCCCTACTCCGTCTTGCGCGACGCCTTTTCTTCCAGCCCCGATTGACCGGTGCGCTTGCCGAGCGCCGCCTCGACCTCCTCGAGCCGGACGTCGCGCGACTTCAACAACACCAACAGATGAAACAGCAGATCGGCGCTTTCGGAGATCAGATGCTCGCGGTCGGTGCCAACAGCGGCGATGACGGTCTCGACCGCCTCCTCGCCCATCTTCTTGGCGCATTGCGGCGGCCCCTTGTCGAGCAGCTTGCGCGTATAGGACGCCTCGCCGCCCGCCGCGGCGCGCGCGTCGATGATGGCAGCGAGATCGTGAAGCGTGAAGCGGGACATCAGCCGGTACTCGGAACGCCTGCCCGACCACGGCGGCCGGACCAGCGTTCATCTAACATTTTTGCGACGCAATGTCGTCAGGGATCGAGCCGCATCGGCAGGCCCTGGCGCACCATGTGCTCCTTGGCCTGCCGAATGGTAAATTCCCCGAAATGGAAGATCGACGCCGCCAGCACCGCGGTCGCGCGGCCCTCGCGGATGCCGTCGACCAGATGATCGAGGTTGCCGACACCGCCGGAGGCGATCACCGGCACCGGGACGCTGTCGGCGACCGCCCGGGTCAGCGGCAGGTCGAAGCCCTGGCGGGTGCCGTCGCGGTCCATCGAGGTCAGCAGGATCTCCCCTGCCCCCAGCGATACCACCTCCTGGGCATATTCCAGCGCATCGATGCCGGTCGATTTGCGGCCGCCATGGGTGAAGATCTCCCAGCGGCTTCCGCCGCCAGGCCGCGACACGGACTTGGCGTCGATCGCGACCACGATGCACTGCTCGCCGAACTTCTCGGCCGCCTCCTTGACGAATTCGCGCCTGCTCACCGCGGCCGAATTGATCGAGACCTTGTCGGCGCCGGAACGCAGCAGGGTCTTGATGTCGTCGATGGTGCGCACGCCGCCGCCGACCGTGACCGGCATGAAGCAGGCCTCCGCCGTGCGCCGGACGACGTCCAGCATGATGCCGCGGTTCTCATGGGTGGCGGTGATGTCGAGGAAGCAGAGCTCGTCGGCGCCGGCGGCGTCATAGGCGATCGCCGCCTCCACCGGATCGCCGGCGTCGCGCAGATTGACGAAGTTGACGCCCTTGACCACCCGTCCGTCCTTGACGTCGAGGCAGGGAATGACGCGGACCTTGAACATCCTGTTTTCTCCTACGCACGCGCCGCGCGGATCAGCGCCAGTGCTTCCGCGGGATCGAGGCGGCCGTCATAGAGCGCGCGGCCAGCGATGGCGCCTTCGAGCTTTTTCGCCCGTGGTGCCAGCATCGCCTTGACGTCCTCGATCGAGGCCAGGCCGCCGGAGGCAATCACGGGGATCGAGATGGCATCACCGAGCGCGATCGTGGCCTCGAGATTGAGGCCCTTGAGCAGGCCGTCGCGCGCGATGTCGGTGAAGATGATCGCGGCGACGCCGGCGTCCTCGAAACGCCTGGCGATGTCGAGCGCCGTGACCTCGGAGGTCTCGGCCCAGCCCTCGACGGCGACCTTGCCGTCGCGGGCATCGAGTCCGACGGCGACGCGGCCGGGGAAGGCCTTGGCTGCGGTCTTCACCAGCTCGGGATCGCGCACCGCCGCGGTGCCGATGATGACACGGGTGATGCCCTTGGTCAGCCAGGCCTCGACCGTCGCGAGATCGCGGATGCCGCCGCCGAGCTGCACCGGCATCTTGACAACTTTCAACATCGCCTCGACCGCATGCGCATTCATCGGCTTGCCGGCGAAGGCGCCGTCGAGATCGACGACGTGGAGATAGTCGAAGCCCTGGTCGGCGAAGCTCTTGGCCTGCGCGGCGGGGTCGAGGTTGAACACGGTGGCGCGCGCCATGTCGCCCTGCTCCAGGCGCACGCACTGGCCGTTCTTCAGATCGATGGCAGGAAACAAAATCATCTGAGCTGTCTTTCAGGCAAGCGCCCTGCCCGCCTCCTGGACGGACAGGCGCGCTGCGCTCACGGCTTCCACTTCAGGAAGTTGGAAATGAGGGCGAGACCGAAACGCTGGCTCTTCTCGGGATGGAATTGCGTGCCGATCGCGGTGTCCTTGCCGACGATCGCGGTGACCGGTCCGCCGTAATCGGCGCGCGCCAGCACGTCGTTCTCGTTGACGGCATTCAAGTGATAGGAGTGCACAAAGTAGGCATGCAGGCCCTTCGGCCCGAGCGGCAGCCGCTCCAGCACCGGATGCTCTTGCAGCACATCGAGCGTGTTCCATCCCATATGCGGGATCTTCAGGCTCTCGTCGCGAGGCGTGATCTTCTCGACGTCGCCGGAGACCCAGTCGAAGCCGTCGGTGGTGACATGCTCCTTGCCGCGCGTCGCCATCAGCTGCATGCCGACGCAGATGCCGAAGAACGGCCGCGCCTTGTGGCGCACGGCCTCGGTCATCGCCTCCAGCATGCCATCGACGGAGTCGAGTCCGCGGCGGCAGTCGGCGAAGGCGCCGACGCCGGGCAGCACGATGCGGTCGGCGCGATACACCGTGTCCGGATCGCGCGTCACCACGACCTTCTGCGGATCCGCCATGCCGCGCGCGGCGCGCTCGAACGCCTTGGCGGCGGAATGCAGATTGCCGGAGCCGTAATCGATGATCGCGACACTCATCGTCCACCTCCGGGTTCTGGGAACAAGCCAATGATGCTGGCATGCGGTAGCGGCGGCGGGTGCTGCCCATTGCCATTGTCACGCGAGGGCGGCGGTGCGCCGCGATCGACGGTGTAGTTGCTGTAGCCGAGATCGCTGCGCCGGGCGGCCCAGCGCTCGAAGAAGCGGCGCTCGGCGGCATCGAGATCGTCGGCCACGACGACGTCGAGCTGGCGCCAATTGCCGCGCGAATAGCTCCAGCGCTTCAGGCTCGAGGCTTCGAGCCCGAGCAGGATCGCAAGCAACAGATCGATTCCGGCAATCGCGGCGCCGCTGACGCCGACGCGTACCAGGACGACGTCGAGCGCGATCATCAGCAGGGCCCAGACCAGCATCGCAAGCCAGAGGCGATGCCAGGCCAGCCAGACGGCGCCGAGCACGGCGGCCCAGAAATGGAAGCCGTCGCGGATGAAGACGAAGCGATCGGTCGAGCGCAGATCGGCTCCGGCGGCGAGGGGAGCGTGAACCGTATAAACGGGCATGTCGAAATTCCCTTGGGAGGAGGGAGGTCAGCCGCCGAGCTGACCCTTGGTGGATGGCACTTCGCCCTTGTTGCGCGGGTCGATCGCGAGCGCGGTTCGCAGCGCCCTGGCCAGACCCTTGAAGCAGGATTCGGCGATATGATGGGCGTTCTCGCCGTACAGCGTCTCGACATGCAGCGTGATGCCGGCGTTCATGGCAAAGGCGTTGAACCACTCGCGCACCAGCTCGGTGTCGAACTCGCCGATCTTGTCGCGCGCGAAGGTCGTGCGGAACACCAGCATCGGCCGGCCCGACACGTCGATCACGACGCGCGTCAGCGTCTCGTCCATCGGCATGTGGATCGAGGCGTAGCGGGTGATGCCGGCCATGTCGCCGAGCGCCTGGCGCACCGCCTGGCCGAGGGCGATGCCGACATCCTCGGTGGTGTGGTGGAAATCGATATGCAGGTCGCCGACCGCCTTGACGGTCATGTCGATGCGGGAATGCCGGGCCAGCAGATCCAGCATGTGATCGAAGAAGCCGATCCCGGTCGCGATGTTCACGACGCCGGTGCCGTCGAGGTTCACGGACACCTCGATCTCGGTCTCTTTGGTCTTGCGCTTGATGGTCGCGCTACGCATGGGGTCAGCTTTCCCTTGAAAACGCGGCCCTTTTATCAGGCGGATGACACCTTAGCTACTGCGGGATGACGCCCCGGACGCCTGATCTCGGGCCATGGTGAGCGGATTTCAAGGCCTGACAGGGCAGGGCAGGGGCCCGGTAATTGTATCCCGACGCCTCAGCCCCTAAATCAGGGCATCAACCAGGGATCCCCCATGCACGCATCTTCGAACGAGCCCACCGTCTGGCACGGCACCACGATCCTGACCGTCCGCAAGGGGGGCAGGGTGGTGATCGGCGGGGACGGCCAGGTCTCGATCGGCCAGACCGTGATCAAGTCCAATGCGCGCAAGGTGCGCAAGCTCGGCAAGGGCGACGTCATCGGCGGCTTCGCCGGCGCCACCGCCGACGCGTTCACCCTGTTCGAGCGGCTGGAGAGCAAGCTGGAGCAATATCCGGGGCAGCTGACCCGGGCCGCGGTCGAGCTCGCCAAGGACTGGCGCACCGACCGCTACCTGCGGCGGCTGGAGGCGATGATGATCGTGGCCGACAAGGAGGTCTCGCTGGTGCTGACCGGGACGGGCGACGTCCTGGAACCGGAGGCCGGCGTGATGGCGATCGGCTCCGGCGGCAACTATGCGCTGGCGGCCGCGCGGGCGCTGATCGACACCGACAAGGACGCCGAGAGCATCGTGCGCCGCTCACTCGACATCGCCGCCGACATCTGCGTCTACACCAACCGCAACATCACCATCGAAGCGCTGTCGGCCGAGTAGACGATGACCGCGGACGAGATCGGCGCCCCGTCCCGGCTTTGGTCCGGACCCTGGCTCATCCTGGCGCTCGGTCTGCTGGCGCTGCAGGCCGCACTGTTGTTCGCGATGGGCCGGCTGCCGATCTGCGCCTGCGGCACCGTCAAGCTGTGGCACGGCGTGGTGCAGAGCTCGGAGAACTCCCAGCATCTCACCGACTGGTACACGTTCTCCCATGTCATTCACGGCTTCCTGTTCTATGCGCTGACCGCGCTGGTTCTGCCGTTTCTGCCGTGGCAGGGGCGGCTGATCATCGCGATGCTGATCGAGGGCGCCTGGGAGCTGGTCGAGAACTCCAGCTTCATCATCGAGCGCTATCGCGCCGCCACGATCTCGCTGGACTATTTCGGCGACAGCATCGTGAACTCCGTCGGCGACACCTTGGCGATGATGACCGGCTTCCTGCTGGCGCGGGTGCTGCCGGTCTGGCTGACCGTCGTGATCGCAATCGCGTTCGAGATCGGGGTCGGCCTGCACATCCGTGACAACCTGACCCTCAACATCCTGATGCTGATCTATCCAACCGAGGCGATCCGGCAGTGGCAGGCCGGGCCGCCGCTCCTGTGACGGCGGAAATCCGGCTTGCCCTCATCCCCGTCCGACCCTAGCTAGAGCCCATGACCGACTTTTCCCCCCGCGAAATCGTCTCCGAACTCGACCGCTACATCGTCGGCCAGGCCGACGCCAAGCGGGCGGTGTCCATTGCGTTGCGCAACCGCTGGCGCCGGCTGCAGCTCGATGCAGGCCTGCGCGAGGAGGTGCTGCCGAAGAACATCCTGATGATCGGCCCGACCGGCGTCGGCAAGACCGAGATCGCGCGGCGGCTGGCCAAGCTTGCGGGCGCGCCATTCCTCAAGGTCGAGGCGACCAAGTTCACCGAGGTCGGCTATGTCGGCCGCGACGTCGAGCAGATCATCCGCGACCTCGTCGAGGTCGCGATCGCCCAGGTCCGCGAGCGCAAGCGCAAGGACGTCGCCGCCCGCGCCCAGCTCGCCGCCGAGGAGCGCGTTCTCGACGCGCTGGTCGGCGCCAATGCGAGTGCTGCGACGCGCGACTCGTTCCGCCGCAAGCTGCGCGCCGGCGAGCTGAACGACAAGGAGATCGAGATCGAGACGCAGTCCTCCGGCGGCGGCCTGCCGATGTTCGAAATCCCCGGCATGCCGGGCGCGCAGATGGGCGCGATCTCGATCGGCGACATCTTCGGCAAGCTCGGCGGCCGCACTAAGACACGGCGCGTGACGGTCGAGGCCTCGCACGACATCCTGATCGCGGAAGAGTCCGACAAGCTGCTCGACAGCGAGCAGTTGGTGCAGGAAGCGATCGGCGTGGTCGAGAACAACGGCATCGTGTTTCTCGACGAGATCGACAAGATCTGCGTGCGCGAGAACCGCGCCGGCGGCGACGTCTCGCGCGAGGGCGTGCAGCGCGACCTGCTGCCGCTGATCGAGGGCACGACGGTCTCGACCAAGCATGGCGCGGTCAAGACCGATCACGTCCTGTTCATTGCCTCGGGCGCGTTCCACATCGCCAAGCCCTCGGACCTCTTGCCGGAGCTGCAGGGACGATTGCCGATCCGGGTCGAGCTGCAGGCGCTGACGCGCGACGACATGCGCCGCATCCTGACCGAGCCGGAGGCATCGCTGATCAAGCAATATGTCGCGCTGATGCAGACCGAGGGCGTGACGCTCGACATCACCGACGATGCGATCGACGCGCTCGCCGACATCGCGGTTGCGGTGAATTCGACGGTCGAGAACATCGGCGCGCGCCGGCTGCAGACGGTGATGGAACGCGTGCTGGACGAGATCTCCTTCAACGCCTCCGACCGCGGCGGCGAGACGATGCGTGTCGACGCCGCCTATGTGCAGCAACACATCGGCGACCTCGCCAAGAACACGGATCTCAGCCGGTTCATTTTGTAAGAGGCGTCGCCCTTCAGCCTCTGCGCTCTTTCGCACAGGCGTAGCGTCACCCTCCGCTGTCGTCCCCGCGAAGGCGGGGACCCATAACCACCGAAGCTGATTGTCACTCAAGATGGCGGCTCCAGCCCTGCCTCATCACGTACAGCGGTGGTTACGGGTCCCGGCTCAAGGCCGGGACGACAGCGGTGGGTGTGGCGGCGAGCTTGCCTCCATCTCTCACCGCTCGGACATCGCATGACGGCCGCCTACAGCCGGCACTGGCGCACGATGCTCGCCGTCAACGCCGCGGTCATGCTCGGCGTGTTCCTGCACAAGCTCACGCTGCCGCCCTACATTCCCTACATCCACCTGCTTGTCGACTATCACCACGGCTTCATCAAGCGCGCGCTGATCGGGGCCATCGTCGGGTTGTTCACGACGAAGGTGCCGGCGTGGCTGGTGTTCGCGTTGGGAGGCCTCGTCTGGCTGATCACGTTCGGATTGTTCGTCCAGCTATTCCGCCGAACATTCGGATTGAACAGCGCACAGCTCCCGCTGTTCGTCTTCACCGCTGGCTCGCCGTTCGTGTTCAAGAACTTCCTGTTCACGCTCGGGCACTTCGACGTCTATGGCTGTCTTGGTGCCATCATCCTGATGCTGGTGCCGGCGGGCTCGCTCGGCTACGTCCTGCTCGCTGCGCTGACCTCGGCGGTGCTGGTGCTGATCCATCACATCCATCTGCTGATGTACGTGCCCACCATCGCCGCCATCGTCGTGCTGCGCTACTACTTGCCGCGCAGGACGACGCGCCTCGACATGGCCGTCGGCGGAGCCGCACTGATCGGACTCGGCGCGCTGTTCCTGACGGCGCAGTTCCTCGGCACGATGCCGCTGCCGGAAGCGGACTTCACAGCATATCTGCGGACCCGCATGGCCGATCCGACACGCGCCGAGCTCTTGCAGTTCGCTTACGTGTGGTACCAGCCACTGACGAAGGAGGTGCAGGACACCTGGGCAAGACTGCCGTCGAACCTGCTCGGCTTGCCCGTCTATGCGCTGCTGCTCTGGCTTCACGCGCCGCTCTGGCGCACTTTCAGGGACCTGATTGGCGCGCTGGAAGAGCAGCGCCATCGCCAGATCGTCATCGCCGCGCTGGTTGTCATCACTCTCGCTTACCTCGTGATGTTCGCGATGGTGTTCGACTATTCGCGCTGGATCTCGAGCTGGGTGGTCTGCATGGTGCTGATGCTGCACGCGGTGAAGACGCTGCCCACCACAAAGCCTGTGGCCCTCATCGACGCCGGCGACCGCACGACCACGATCCTGGGCTGGATCGTCACCGCCATCCCGCGCGTCGGCATCATCCGGCCGTTCTGACGCTCAGCCCCGGGCGCGCCTGATCCGGACATAGAGCGCGCCGGCACCGCCATGTCCCACATGAGCCTCCTCGAAGCCGACAATCAGCGAGCGGAATTCCGGCAGGCTCAGCCAATGCGGCACCTGGCGCCGGAGCACGCCGCGTTCGGGATCCGCACCGATCGTACCCTTGCCGGTGATGACGAGCACGAAGGTGAGCCCGTCATGCTGGGCGCGATGCAGGAAATGATGCAGCGCCTGGTGCGCCCGGCTCTGGGTCATGCCGTGCAGATCGAGCCGCGCATCGATCTCGCTGCGGCCGCGCGACAGTTTCGAGCGCTCCTTGCGGCCGAGCGAGACCAGAGGCGGGATGGCCGGCCGGGCCGGCTTCGGCACGACCACCGGCGCGACCGGCCGCGGCGTCATCATCGGCTTGTCCGGCTTCGGCTCGGCCGTCACCATCGGAGGATGCGGCCGCACCGGACGCGGTGTCTTGCGCAGCGGCTTGAGCTGGCGCGCGACCGTCTCCCACAGCGTACGCTCGTCCTCGGAGAGGCCACGCTTGCGACGGCCGCGGGGCGGCTCGGGATCTTCAGACATGGAGACGGCTTGTCATCGGCGGTTGCGGTGGCGCCTGCCATAACGCAATCGGCGGATATTGCGATCACTTTCGATACGGGGGCGGGCCTCGGGCAGGGGCACGGGCTGTGGTGCCACGACGTTCTGCGCCACCGTGGTCGCCGGGCTTGCGCTCGCGGCGGGAGCAGAGGCTTTCGCATCGTTGACCGGAGAGGCGGCGGCTTTGTTGGCCTGGTTGGCCTGCCCCTGATCCTTGACCTGATCCTTGGCTGCCTCCTTCGGCAGCACCTGCGGAAACAGTTTTGCGATCTTCTCCGACGGCCGTGCATCCGGCAGCGGCATCTTGCGGCCACGCGCAACCGGATCGAGGCTCTTCGGCACCAGCATCACGAACTGGATGCTGTGCTTGAGACGGCCGGAAACCTTGCCGGCGTCCTGGCCGGCGCCGAAATAGAGATCGGCCCGCGCAGGTCCGACGATCGCCGAGCCCGTATCCTGCGCGATCATCAGCCGGTGGAACGCCGTCTTCGACTTCTCGGATTCGATCGGCAGCTCGCCGGTGATGAAGAACGGCGTGCCATAGACGTGCAGCGACTTGTCGACCGCGATCGAGCGGCCCGGGGTCAGCGGAATGCCCTGCGCGCCGACCGCCTCGTCCTTCTCCGACAGCTGCACCTCGCGGAAGAAGATGTAGGAGCGGTTCATCCGCCGCAGCTCGTTGGCACCTTCCGGATTCTGCTCCATCCAGTCGCGGATGCGCTGCATCGACATCTGCTCGCGTGGAATGATGCCGCGCTCGATCAGGATGCGGCCGACCGGTGTGTAGGGAAGGCCATTATAGGCATCGTAGTTGATGCGAATGGTCGAGCCGTCGTCGAGACTGATGCGCGCCGATCCCTGGATCTGGGCAAACAGCAGGTCGGTCTGGTTCCTGAGCCACGCGATCTCCAGGCCGCGCCCCTCGATCGCACCGTCCTCGATCTCGGCGCGGTCGTAGTAGGGGACCAGCTTGCGCCGTCCGATCTTGCGATAGACGGGGCCCTTGTTGGGCAGACTCGTCGCATCCTGCTTGAAACCACGGACAAACAAATTGGAGGGCCGGCGATAGACTGGAACGTTGTAGACCTCATTCTGGGTCCGCGAGCCCTCGATGACGGGTTCGTAGTAGCCGGTGACGAAACCGTCGGCATCGCCGAGCTTGGAGATCCTCAGCGGCTCGAAGTGCCGTTCGAAAAAAGCCCTTGCCGCAGCATTGTCGGCGAGATCGGTGGCCCGAGCATCGCGACAGGGGTCGCGCAGGGAATCACCCAGCGCCTTACCATCCACCCTGCCATCCGGCGCTGCATCCGTCTTCGCGGCGATCGGCTTGCAGCTGGCGCGGAACGTCCGATAGGCCGCGAGCTGATCGTCGTCGTTCCAGCCGGGCACGTCGGTCCAATCCATCGGCAGGTACTGGCTGTTGCTGATCTCGAGCGGCCAGTCGAGCTGCGGGTAGGGCAGGTGGCGCATCGGCGGCGTCGCCGCCCGATGGCGCGCGCGAACCGCCTCGGCTGCATAGGGGGCGAGCGCCACGGCAGCGACGCTCAGGGCGAGCACCGGCGTCCAGTAGGTCAGGCGGCGGGCGGTAAAACCCCGCTTCCAAATTTCGCGAACCATGCTTGCACCATCAAAGTACCACTCAACGCGAAATTCAGAGAAAACGGGATGCTGAAAAGATCCGTGTCAAAAATCGAGGATGCGCCTCTTCACGCGCCTCACGCAGCCGGTCGACAACGGGAGCAGGCGATCTCCCAATGTAACGCCAGCGGCGGCAGCCTATTCCATCAATGGCTGCCGGTTCCGACCAGCTTCCAGTTCGGATCGCGCGAGCCGGTGTCGCGGGCGAAAGTCCAGATGTCGGTGATGTCGGCGACCTTGTCCGGATTGCCGTCGACGATGTTGCCGCCCTTGTCGCGTGTCACCGAGATCATCTGCGAGACGAAGCGCACGGTGACCTGCGCGGTGCGGTCGCGCAGCTCGGCGCCGACCAGTTCGGCGGTATCGATGGAGACGAAGCGGGTTTCGGTCTTCTGCTCCTGCTTCTCACGCTCCTTGATGACGGCGTCGAAACTCTCATAGACCTCGGACGACAACAGGTCGCGCAACGCGCGGCGATCGCCATTGGCAAACGCCAGCACGATCATCTCGTAGGCGCTGCGCGCGCCGGTCAGGAAATGGCGCGGATCGAACGAGGAGTCGTCGGCGACGATCGCATCGAGGCCACGGGCGAGCGGCGTGCCCGGCTCGGCCAAGCCACGCCAGCGATCGCCCGGCGCCGGCATCTCGCCGCCGGGAACCGCAGCCGAGGGGTCGATGGGCTTGTTGGGAACCGGCATGACGTGGTTGTCCTGCGCGCCCTGGACCGCGTTTCGGGCGGCATGATCGAACGGCGTCCGCTCGCTCCCGGTGCGCTGCCCGAGCACGGCGCGCAGGCGGATGAAGATGAAGACCGCCAGCGCCAGGAAGATGATGGTATAAATGTCCACGTCGTGTTCGCTTTCTGACTTGTCGAGCCGAACGCGGAGCCCGGCCACCGGGCACCTGTTCTACAGGATCCAGGTAAAGACCCGTGAATCCCTGGTCGTCCCGGATGTAGTCATCGAATTGGGCCCGGCCAATGGCGCATTGTGGCGCGCCGATCCTAACCCTTTTCCCCCTCAAGGGGAAATCCGATCGGCCCCGGATTGGAACAGGGGAGGCCCGTCTCCGGTTCCCTCCGACGGCCGATGCGACAAATAGAGGCATACTGGCCGGATCGAGCGGTTGCTTCGGCCCTTGACGGCGTCGGTGGCTCGTCCTTGTGGAACAAGCCGGCCCTATGGTAGCCACGCGCCGCAACGACCCGCCCTTTTTGCCTGGAGAACACTGCGATGACCAACGGTAACGGCGCCACTCCCGAGGCGGCTCCTCCTCCCCAACTGAACGTGCTGGCGCAATATATCAAGGATCTCTCGTTCGAGAATCCGAACGCTCCGCAGTCCCTGGCGCCGCAGGGCCAGCCGCCGCAGATCAACATCCAGATCAATGTCGGCGCCAATGCGCTGAACGACACCGAGTATGAGGTGACGCTGACGATCGAGGGCAAGGCCGAGAGCGGCAGCCAGGTGATGTTCAGCTTCGAGCTGGTCTATGGCGGCGTGTTCCGGCTGGTCAACATTCCGCGCGAGAACCTGTCGCCGATGCTGCTGATCGAATGCCCGCGCCTGCTGTTCCCGTTCGCCCGCGAGATCGTCGCCAACTCGGTGCGCGACGGCGGCTTCCCGCCCCTGATGCTGGACCCGGTCGATTTCGTCGGCCTGTACCGCCAGAACATGGAACGTCAGGCCGCGGCCCAGGGCGGCCAGGTGCTGTCGAGCTGATCGTTTCGCTCTTTAAAAGTTTGATGTTTGCAGGGCGTGATCCGCTGCCGATCAGGCGGATCACGTGCCGGCGAGAAACTCCATCCAGATCGGCTTGTCGCCGAGGGTAGCGATGAAGGCGCGATGTGCCTCTCGCTCCGCCTCCGTGACCCGCGGCAACAGCGGCTGCTCGCGCTGACGGCGCGGCGTCTCGCCGGCGGACCCGATGCGGATCTCCTGGCTGTCCTGGGTCAGGATCAGCTGCGACTGCCGCGCCCCGACCAGATCGACATAGACCTCCGCCAGCAGCTCGGCGTCGAGCAACGCGCCGTGCTTGGTCCGGCGTGAGTTGTCGATCGCATAGCGCGAGCAGAGGTCGTCGAGACGGTTCGACACGCCAGGATGCTTGCGACGTGCGAGCAGCAGCGTATCGACCAGACGATCCCTGGGAATGGCCGCGCGCTTGACCCGGTCGAGCTCGGCATTGATGAAGCCGATATCGAACGAGGCGTTGTGGATCACCAGCGGGGCATCGCCGATGAACTCCAGGAACTCCTCGACGACCTCGTGAAACAGCGGCTTGTCGGCCAGGAACTCGCTCGACAGGCCGTGAACCGCGAACGCCTCCGCCGGCATGTCGCGTTCGGGATTGATGTAGCGATGGTAGACTTGGCCGGTAGGCATGCGGTTGATGATTTCGACACAGCCGATCTCGACGAGGCGGTCGCCGCGCAGGGCGTCGAGGCCGGTGGTTTCGGTGTCGAGAACGATCTCACGCATCTGATTTGATCCGTCTGACTTGATCCGTCGAAATTCCGCGCGGCCGGATTTGCGAATCAGCCCCGGCGCTGCGGCATTCTAACGACCTCCGCCAGGATGTCGCGGATGCGTGCCCGCACCGGATCGAGCCCGTGCGAGGTATCCACGACGAAATCGGCGCGCTTGCGCTTCTCGGCATCCGGCATCTGCCGTGCGAGCAGCGCATCGAGCGCTTCGTTCGTCATCGTGCCGCGCGCCAGGATGCGCTGACGCTGGATCTCGGGCGAGGTCGACACCACGACCACGGCATCGACGCGCTTGTCGCCGCCGGTCTCGAACAGCAAGGGAATATCGACGACGGCAACCGGCACGCCGGACCGCTCGGCGTCGTCGAGAAATTTCTGGTGGTAGGAGCGCAGCATCGGATGCACGATCGCCTCGAGCCGGCGGATCGCAGCGGGATCGCCGACGACCTTCGCCGACAGCTTGGATCGATCCACCTTGCCGTCCACCGTGGTTCCAGGGAATTCGGCTTCGATCGCCGGCGCGGCTTCGGCTTCATAGACCTTATGAACGGTCGCGTCGGCGTCGTAGACCGGGACGCCGGCTTCGGCGAACAGCTTCGCGGTCGTCGACTTGCCCATGCCCATCGAGCCGGTCAGACCCAGCACTCTCATCCGCGGTCACTCCCCTTACGCGTGGCTGCGGTCGGCATCAGATCCTGAGCAGCTTCGCTTCGCGAAAATAGGCGAGCAGCGGCAACAGCGGCAGGCCGAGGATGGTGAAGTGATCGCCGTCGATCCGGTCGAACAGGTGCACCCCGAGCCCCTCCAATTGATAGGCGCCGACGCTGGATGTGACGGCGTCGCCGGCGGCATCGAGATAGGCGGCGATCTCGGCCTCAGAGAGGGCGCGCATCGTCATCCAGGCGACGGCGACGTGCGAGAACAGCACCTCGCCGTTGCGGACCACCGCGATGGCCGAGTGCAGCGCATGGGTGCGCCCGCCCAGCGCCAACAATTGCTGCATGGCATGCTGGCGGCCGGCCGGCTTGTTGAACATGCGCTCACCCAATGCGAGCGTCTGATCCGCGCCGACCACATAGGAATTGGGCCTGCTTGCCGAGACCGCAGCGGCCTTCGCATTGGCGAGGTGTAGCGCAATCTCGTAGGGCGCGACCAGGCCGGCTTCGGCCTGGACCGCGCGTTCGTCGATATCGGCCGGAAGCGCCTCACACGCGAGTCCTGCGTTCGCGAGCAGCATCCGCCGCGCGCGGCTCTGCGATGCCAGAATGAGAGGCTCGTCACTGCACCAGATGGACATTGATCCGCTCACTAGTCCGGAAGCCGCTGCCGCTGCCGGTCGGTATAGAGTTTCAGGATCGCGGCGGCCGTCTCCTCGATCGAGCGCCGCGTCACGTCGAGCATGACCCAGTTGAACTTCGCACTGAGCTTGCGTGCATAGGCGACCTCGTCCGTCACCGACTGCTTGTCGACATAGTTCTCATTGCCGGATTCCGCACCCATGCTGAGCAGGCGATTCTGCCGCACCTGGATCAGCCGCTCCGGGGTCGCATGCAGGCTGACGACCAGCGGTTTCTTCAATGTCTCGAGCTGGTGCGGGATTGGAATGCCCGGGACCAGCGGCACGTTGGCTGTGCGCACGCCGCGGTTGGCGAGATAGATCGAGGTCGGAGTCTTCGAGGTCCGGCTGACGCCCACCAGCACCACCTCGGCGTCTTCGAGGCCGTCGACCATTTGCCCGTCATCGTGGAGCATCGTGTAGTTCAGCGCATCGATGCGGGCGAAATATTCGGCATTGAGCACGTGCTGCGCACCGACGCGGCCGGCGGTCGACGCGCCGAGATAGGCCTCGAACAGCTGCATCACCGGACCGATGATCGACAGGCTCGGAATGTTGATCTGCTGGCACTTGCCTTCGAGCCGGCTGACCAGGTCCTTCTCGAGCAGGGTGAACAGCACGATGCCCGGCGCTTCCTCAATCTCGTCGAGCACGCGGTCGAGCTGCTTCTGGCTCCGCACCAGCGGGTACACGTGCTCGACCGGGGTCACGTTGGTGTATTGCGCGGCGACTGCTCGCGCGACCGTGATCAGGGTTTCGCCCGTCGAGTCGGAAACCAGATGCAGGTGAAAATAGTTGCCGGTGCTGGGCATCAAATCCTTAACGATCTGTGAATCCCTGTGAAGGATGGGACCAAAAAGCAGCCGCCGACCGCGCCCCTTTGGATAACCCCGATTCTTCTGCACATGGTCGCCGTCCGGGACAACGCCAAGCCGCAGGCCGATGATATCGGGACGACGTTCGTTTGTCTCTGGATAAGCTGTCGACGGATTTCGGCAAGCGTTTGAATCGCATTGAACTCTGGAGCGATCCGGCGGGCGCGGCTCGCATGTTGAGGAATGTGAACAAGCTGCGGGCAGACTGCGGATGACATTTCATGAGTCCAATCCACCGCTACCTAGACTCAAACCTTAAGATTCTAAAATTATTTGGTTTGGAGGGGACTGAGCGAGCGGATATGTCTCAGCACGCAAGCTTATCGCTGCCTGAGAGGACCGCGCGTTTCCGATGTATGAGTGGATCAAGGCCCTTCACGTCATCGCTGTCATCGCGTGGATGGCCGGCATGCTGTATCTGCCGCGGCTGTTCGTCTATCATTGCGAGGCCGAGATCGGCTCGAAGCAGTCCGAGACGTTCAAGGTTATGGAGCGGCGCCTGCTGAAGGCGATCATCAATCCGGCGATCACCGTGACTTGGCTTGCCGGACTCTATCTGGTCTGGGCCGGCCACTGGTATACCAGCGGTTGGTTTCATGCAAAATTTCTCCTGGTGCTGATCATGTCGGGAGTCCACGGACTGTTCACCCGCTGGGTCAGGGAATTCGGCGCCGACAAGAACACCCGGAGCCAGAAATTCTACCGCTATGTCAATGAGGTACCGACGGTGCTGATGATCGGCATCGTGATTCTCGTGATCGTCAAGCCGTTCTGACCGTTTCCCAGGGAATACCGCTCCGCTGCAGATGCCTTGCAGACGACGGCGCGATTTTCTATATTATGGATATCCCACCCCACGCAGGCGGATGTGGTTGCGTTCCGGCTTGACCGGCCGCCGCATCAGGTCTGGTGCCTCATCGGCGCCAACCTTGCTCAGACCTGCGGACCTCATTTTCGTCCGCCTTCCCACAGCCACCTCGCATCCCTCCCAAGTCGCTTCCACAGGACCACCCCAATGCGGGAAATCAAACTACAGGACCTCAAGTCAAAGACGCCGGCCGAGCTCGTCTCCTTCGCGGAGGAAAACGGGGTCGAGAACGCCAGCACGATGCGCAAGCAGGAGCTGATGTTCGCCATCCTCAAGCAGCTCGCCATCCAGGAAATCGACATCATCGGCGAGGGTGTCGTCGAGGTTCTTTCTGACGGTTTCGGCTTCCTCCGCTCGCCCGATGCCAACTACCTGCCCGGTCCGGACGACATCTATGTCTCGCCGTCGCAGATCCGCCGCTTCGGCCTGCGCACCGGTGACACGATCGAGGGCCACATCCGCAGCCCGAAAGAAGGCGAGCGCTATTTCGCGCTGCTCAAGGTCAACACGCTGAACTTCGAGGATCCCGAAAAGTCCAAGCACAAGGTCAATTTCGACAACCTCACGCCGCTGTTTCCGGACGAGCGCTTCCGGCTCGAGCTGGAGGATCCGACCCGCAAGGATCTGTCGCCGCGTGTCATCGACATCGTCGCTCCAATCGGCAAGGGCCAGCGCGCACTGATCGTTGCGCCGCCGCGCACCGGCAAGACCGTGCTGATGCAGAACATCGCGCACTCGATCACGGCCAATCATCCCGAGTGCTACCTGATCGTGCTGCTGATCGACGAGCGTCCGGAAGAAGTCACGGACATGCAGCGCTCGGTGAAGGGCGAGGTTGTGTCCTCGACCTTCGACGAGCCGGCGGCGCGTCACGTCCAGGTCGCGGAGATGGTGATCGAGAAAGCCAAGCGCCTGGTCGAGCACGGCCGCGACGTCGTCATTCTGCTGGACTCGATTACCCGCCTCGGCCGCGCCTACAACACGGTCGTGCCGTCCTCCGGCAAGGTGCTGACCGGCGGTGTCGACGCCAACGCGCTGCAGCGGCCGAAGCGCTTCTTCGGTGCCGCGCGCAATATCGAGGAAGGCGGCTCGCTGACCATCATCGCGACTGCTCTGGTCGATACCGGCAGCCGCATGGACGAGGTCATCTTCGAAGAGTTCAAGGGCACCGGCAACTCCGAGCTCATCCTCGACCGCAAGGTCGCGGACAAGCGGACCTTCCCGGCGATCGACATCGCCCGCTCCGGCACCCGCAAGGAAGAGCTCATCACCGAGCCGCAGAACCTCAAGAAGATGTACGTGCTCCGCCGCATCCTCAATCCGATGGGCACGATGGACGCGATCGACTTCCTGCTCGACAAGCTCCGCAGCACCAAGAGCAATGCCGAGTTCTTCGAATCCATGAATACCTGATTGGACCACGGTCTCGATCTGGACGGGGGCGCTCTTCGGAGCGCCCTTTTTGTTTGCGGGACTGTATCAGGCGCGGGCGCCACCGCTCGTCGGCGGCATCCGACGTAAAGCATGCCGCTGCAAACCGATTGTGTTTCGCTGCCGGCAAGCCCAACTGAGGATGATGCATCCTCACGATCAGACCATCTTTGCATTGTCCTCGGGACGGCTGCCGAGCGCGATTGCGATTGTCAGACTCTCTGGCTCACATGCGGGATCTGCCCTTCGGCTGCTGGCGGGAAGATTGCCGGTGCCGAGGACTGCAACACGCGCCTTGTTGCGCGATGGCGGTGGCGAAGCGATCGACGATGCCGTCGTGCTGTGGTTTCCCGGACCCGCAAGCGCCACCGGCGAAGATGTCGCCGAGCTGCACGTCCATGGCAGTCGTGCCGTCATCGCGGCGGTGTTCTCGGTCCTCTCGACGATGCCGCAGATGCGCCCGGCCGAGCCGGGCGAGTTCACGCGGCGCGCGTTCGAGAATGGCAAGATCGATCTGACCGAGGCCGAGGGGCTCGACGATCTCATTCATGCCGACACTGATCGCCAGCGGCGCCAGGCGTTGCGCCAACTGAAGGGCCTGCTCGGTGACAAGGCGCGAAGCTGGCGGGAGCAGATCATCGAAGCGGCGGCGCTGATCGAAGCCGGGATCGACTTTGCCGACGAAGGCGACGTGCCGACCGAGCTGATGGCGCCGGCGCTAGCGCGGATTGAACAACTCCTGACGGAGATCGAGACCGTTTTGTCAGCGCAGGGCCGGGCCGAGCGACTGCGCGACGGCCTGACGGTCGTCATCGCCGGACCTCCAAACGCCGGCAAGTCGACATTGATGAACCAGCTCGCCCGGCGTGAGGTGGCGATCGTCTCGCCCCATGCCGGCACCACGCGCGACGTCATCGAGATCCAGCTTGATCTCCAGGGCTATCCGGCCACGGTGATCGATACTGCGGGGATCCGGGAGACGGATGATCCGGTGGAGCAGGAGGGTGTGCGCCGAGCTCGCGATCGGGCGGCGCAGGCCGATCTCGTGCTGTGGCTGTCCCAGGATGATCAGGCGGAGGCAGAGCGTCGAACCGGGGTGCCCGTCTGGCTGATCCGCAACAAGATCGACCTGCCGGCCGCCCAGGAAAGAGTGGTGGCGTCGGTGCAAAGCGCGGAGCGCGGTTTTGCGATCTCGGCGAGAACTGGAGCAGGTTTGTCCGAACTGCTGGAGGCCCTGGTCGGCTTCGCAGGTGACTTCTTTGGATCGACCGAGAATGGCCTGATCACGCGGGAGCGGCAACGAACGCTGCTCGAGGAGACCGCGGCCGCACTTCGCCAGAGCATTGCGGACGTAGATCTCGGGGAGGAGCTCGCCGCGGAGGAGCTGCGGATCGCCGCCCTCGCGCTCGGGCGCCTCTTGGGGCGGGTTGACATCGAGGATGTGCTGGACGTGATCTTTCGCGAGTTCTGTATCGGCAAGTAGCGACGGCAACGGTCGGCGCGACAGATATACTTAATGAAGCGTTGCTTGGTTAACGGACCCTCAACTGTTTCACGTGAAACAGGGACGGAACTCTTGCGACGTTTCACGTGAAACGAGTTCCGATCTCAGGGTGCTGTTTCACGTGAAACGTCCTCGCCTTGTCGTGGCGAATGTTTCACGTGAAACGTCTTCCGAGCGTTGTCTGCAAGCGTTAGATAAGCCCCCATGATCCAGCATCTGACATCCTACGACGTCATCGTCATCGGTGGCGGCCACGCCGGCTGTGAAGCTGCAGCGGGTGCGGCGCGCATGGGCGCCCGGACCGCACTGATCACCCATCAGTTCGCGACAATCGGGGCCATGTCCTGCAATCCGGCCATCGGAGGTTTGGGGAAAGGACATCTGGTTCGCGAAGTCGATGCTCTCGACGGCTTGATGGGCCGCGTCGCCGATGCCGGCGGCATCCAGTTTCGGGTTCTGAATCGCCGGAAGGGACCCGCCGTTCGAGGTCCGCGCGCCCAGGCCGATCGCAAGCTTTATGCCGCAGCGATGCAGTCGGCGATCCGGGAGACCGCGAACCTCTCTGTGATCGAAGGCGAGGCGGACGAACTGATCATCACGGACGGCCGGGTCACGGGCGTGCGGTTGGCCGACGGCCGGACCTTTGTCTGTGGTGCTCTGGTCATCACGACCGGCACGTTCCTCCGTGGTCTGATTCACCTCGGTGAGCGGACCTGGCCGGCGGGCCGGGTCGGCGAAGCCCCGGCGCTGGGACTCTCCCAGTCCCTCGAAGCCATCGGATTTCGTCTCGGCCGGCTCAAGACCGGGACCCCGCCGCGTCTGGATGGATCGACGATCGACTGGACAGCAGTCGAGATGCAGCCCGGCGACGATCCGCCGGAGCCGTTCTCCGTCCTGACCGATAAGATCACCACCCCGCAGATCCAATGCGGCATCACCCGGACGACGACCGCGACCCATGAGGTGATCCGCGCCAATGTCCATCGCTCGCCGATGTACTCCGGGCAGATCAAGTCGACCGGGCCGCGCTATTGTCCCTCGGTCGAGGACAAGATCGTTCGCTTCGGTGATCGCGACGGCCACCAGATCTTCCTGGAGCCGGAAGGACTCGACGACACGACGGTCTACCCGAACGGCATCTCGACCTCGCTGCCGGAGGAGGTTCAGCTCGCGCTACTGCCGACCATCCCGGGTCTCGAGCGGGTCCGGATGATCCGGCCCGGCTATGCGATCGAGTATGACCACGTCGATCCGCGTGAGCTCGAGCCGACACTGCAGACCAGGCGGATGAAGGGTCTATTCCTGGCCGGTCAGATCAACGGCACGACCGGGTATGAGGAGGCCGCGGCTCAAGGCCTGGTCGCCGGCCTCAATGCGGCGCTGGCCGCAGGCGGCGGCGCGCCGGTCGTGTTCGATCGCGCCGACGGTTATCTCGGGGTGATGATCGATGACCTGGTCACGCGGGGAATCACCGAGCCGTATCGGATGTTCACCTCGCGCGCCGAGTATCGGCTGACGTTGCGGGCGGACAATGCGGACCAGCGACTGACCGACAAGGGCATCGCACTCGGCTGTGTCGGCAATGAGCGTGCGTGTTTCCATCGAAGCAAGATGGATGCGTTGGAGGCTGCCCGTTCGCTGGCGAGGTCGCTGACGATCACGCCCAACGAGGCGGCTAAGCATGGCCTCACGCTCAACAAGGATGGCCAGCGCCGCTCGGCCTTCGAGCTGATGGCCTATCCGGAGATCGGCTTCTCCGAGGTGAGGGTGATCTGGCCGGAGCTCGGCGCGATCGATGCCGCCATTGCCGCGCATCTCGAGATCGATGCCAAATATGATGTCTATGTCCGCCGCCAAAGCGACGACGTCGATGCCTTCCGGCGCGACGAGGGGTTGGTGCTCGGTGACATCGACTATGCGCTCGTTCCGGGTCTTTCCAATGAGGCGCGGGCGAAGCTGGCGGCTGCCAGGCCCTGGACGATCGGGCAGGCGGGCCGGATCGACGGCATGACGCCGGCGGCGCTCGGAATTCTCGCGGCCTATCTTCGCCGCGAAGCGCGTCGCAGCAAGGCCGCGGGCTGAAGGGCGTTTCACGTGAAACAGGCAGTGGCGTCCAAGGTGATCGAATCCGACAAGGCGGCTGCGCTCGCCTTGACGCCCGTTTCACGTGAAACGGAGCAGCGCCTCGATCGCTATGTCTCCCTGCTGCTGGAGTGGCAGGCCAAGACGAATCTCGTCGCGCCCTCGACCTTGCCGCATCTCTGGACCCGGCACATTTCGGATTCGCTGCAGCTTCTCGATCTCGCGCCCGACGCCCGGATCTGGGTCGATCTCGGCAGCGGCGGCGGGTTTCCGGGCGTCGTCCTCGCCTGCGCGCTGGCCGAGCGGCCCGGCGCCCAGGTCCATCTGGTCGAGCGCATCGCCAAGAAGGCGGCGTTCCTGCGCGAAGCAATTCGCGTCACCGGCGCTCCGGGGATCGTGCATTTGTCAGAGATCGGGGATATCGTGGAGAAGTGGAGTGGGCGAGTCGATTGCGTGACCGCACGCGCGCTGGCTCCGCTACACCAACTCATCGGCTTTGCGGAGCCCCTGGTGAAAAAAGGCGCGAAAGCGCTGTTTCTCAAGGGTCAAGATGTAGAAGCGGAATTGACCGAATCTACTAAGTATTGGAAAATTGAGCCGAAACTTCATTCCAGCCGGACGGGCGGGCAGGGCTGGATCGTCGCAATCGATTGCATCGAGCGACAGAGCTGAATTCCGTCAAGACGACAACCAATGGCGATCGCGCATGGCCGTAATTGATCAGATTTATCAAGAAGATAGGGCTCCTCACCCGGAGGGGCATCCGCGCATCCTGGCGCTCGCCAACCAGAAGGGCGGGGTTGGCAAGACCACGACCGCGATCAATCTCGGCACGGCGCTGGCCGCGATCGGCGAGCGCGTGCTGATCGTCGACCTCGATCCGCAGGGCAATGCCTCGACCGGGCTCGGCATCGACCGTGGCAGCCGCAACTGCTCGACCTATGACGTGCTGATCGGCGAGGCCTCGCTGCGCGACGCCGTCGTTGCGACGGCCGTGCCACGGCTGCACATCGCCTCCTCGACGATGGACCTGTCGGGTCTGGAGCTCGAGCTCGGCTCCAGCGCCAACCGCGCCTTCCGTCTGCGCGACGCGATCGCCGGTCTCAACAACAACGTCTCGCCGGAGAACGACTACACCTACGTGCTGGTCGATTGCCCGCCGTCGCTGAACCTGCTGACGGTCAATGCGATGGCGGCGTCGGATGCGATCCTGGTGCCGCTGCAGTGCGAGTTCTTCGCGCTCGAAGGTCTGTCGCAATTGCTGCAGACCGTGGAGCAGGTGCGCTCGACCCTGAACCCGAACCTGTCGATCCACGGCATCGTGCTGACGATGTTCGACTCGCGCAACAACCTGTCGAACCAGGTGGTGGCCGACGTCCGTCAGTTCATGGGATCGAAGGTCTACAACACGATGATCCCGCGCAACGTGCGCATCTCGGAAGCACCGTCCTACGGCAAGCCGGTGCTGGTCTACGATTTGAAGTGCGTCGGCAGCGAGGCCTATCTGAAGCTCGCCACCGAAGTCATTCAGCGCGAGCGTGACCTGCGCACGAACTGACCTTGCCTCTGCTCCGGGCACCTCGTCGCCCGGATCTCATTTGAGGACGGCAGCGGATCCGGTCAGGATCCGCTCCCTCGTTCATTGTGCCGGCGGGACTGATCGGCAGCAGACGCAAGCGGAGCGTGACGTGAATCCAAAGGAGAAGGCGATGGCCGACGAGTCGCGATCGCGATTGGGCCGGGGTCTTGCAAGTCTGATCGGTGACGTCGGCCGCGAGGCCGGCGCGCCGCCGGAGCGGCCGCGCAATCAGCGCAAGGTGCCGATCGAGTTTCTCAAGCCCAATCCGCGCAA
Organism: Bradyrhizobium sp. HKCCYLRH2060; assembly: GCF_051168135.1. Lineage (NCBI taxonomy): Bacteria > Pseudomonadati > Pseudomonadota > Alphaproteobacteria > Hyphomicrobiales > Nitrobacteraceae > Bradyrhizobium > Bradyrhizobium sp. HKCCYLRH2060. The sequence continues at coordinate 537,403 of NZ_JBNPUK010000001.1, read as the reverse complement.
CCCGCGCAAGACGTTTTCCGACGGCGAGCTCGCCGAGCTCTCGGCCTCGATCAAGCAGCACGGCGTGATCCAGCCGATCGTGGTGCGTCCGGTGAAGGGCCAGCACGACCGCTACGAGATCATCGCCGGCGAGCGGCGCTGGCGCGCCTCGCAGGCCGCCGGCCTGCACGAGGTGCCGATCGTTCCGGTCGATGTCAGCGACAGCGACGCGCTGGAGCTCGCGATCATCGAGAACGTGCAGCGTGAGGATCTCAACCCGATGGAGGAGGCGCAGGGCTATCACGCGCTCGCCAACGAGTTCAAACGCAACCAGGAAGACATCGCCAAGATCGTCGGCAAGAGCCGCAGCCACGTCGCCAACATGATGCGGCTGACCAAGCTGCCGGCCGAGGTGCAGGGCTTCATCGCGACCGGGCAGATCTCGGCCGGTCATGCGCGCGCGCTGATCAACCTGCCGGATCCGATGTCGGCGGCGAAGAAGATCATCGCGGAAGGATTGAACGTCCGGCAGACCGAGGCGCTCGCGCATGAAGAGGGCGTGCCGGAGCGCAAGCCGCAGAAGCCGCGCAGCGCTGGAGGCAGCGCGACGGCGGAGAAGAAGGACGCCGACACCATCGCGCTGGAGAAGCGCGTCGGCGATGCGCTCGGCCTTTCCGTGTCGATCAGCCACCGCGACCCCGGCGGCACGGTGCAGATCACCTATCGCAGCCTGGAGCAGCTCGACGAGGTGATGCGTCGGTTGGAGCAGGGTTAGATGTGAGTTGGCGGCGCTTACTGCGCCGCGGTCTCTCATGAGTTCGTTGCCCCGAACTCACATTCGTCAAGCACGAGCATGACGAGCTACTAATGAGTGACGAGAGTGGCCTGCATGTGTCCTCGTCGCGTCTGCCTCTGCTGATCTCGGCTCTCTCCTCCGTCATTCCGGGGCGCGCGTAGCGCGAACCCGGAATCCATTTTACGGCAGATGACGCAGCCCGATGGATTCCGGGTTCGCCGCGCTGCCGCGCGTCGCCCCGGAATGACGCCGGAGATTGGAGCGCGGTCGCTGGCCAACTTGGGGTGTGCGCTTCGTCACCGCCGCTGCCTCAGCCGACGTTACGTAGACGCGTCACCCCTTCCGCCGTGCCGCGACCGCGATCGACAACAATGTCCGCTGCGCGATCGCTGCTGCGAGCCCCGGCTGCTTGCGCATGTCGAGCGCGGCCGTCCCCAGCTGGTCGATGATCGGCAGCAGCCGGGCAGGGGAAAAATTGCGCAGCGCGACTTCCGCGCTCGGCTTGCGCGAGAAGTGCAGCCGGGGGAAGCCGCCTTCGAGGATGGACGAGACCGGCGTGCCGGAAGCGACGGCGAGCGCCGATTTGTGCAGCCATGCCGCATGTCGCTGCGCAGCGGAGATGATGACGCCGGGATAGGTGCCGGCGATCATCGCCTTGCCGAACTCGGTCTCGACAATTTCGGGCTTGCCGCCGAAGGCGCCGTCAACGATCGGGTCGAGCTTCATCTCCGAGGCGTCCGCGACCACGGCCATCACATGGTCGAGCGTCACCTCGCCTTCGCCATGGGCGAACAGGGTCAGCTTGCGCAGCTCGTTGCGCGAGGCCTGGCGGTCGCCTCCGAGCAGCGCCATCAGATAGGCGCGAGCGTCGGGCGCGATGCGCAGGGCCGCGATGCGCAATTCGTCGTCGATCAGCTTGGCGAGATCGCGCTCGGTGTCCGGGTAGCAGCCGATCGCGACCGCCGTTCTGGCCTTCTCGCAGATCTTGCGCAGTGGCGAATCGGGGCGGATGTCGCCGGCCTCGATCACGATGCGGCAATCCCGCACGTTCATCTCGCTGAGCGTCTCGACGCCGCTGGCGAAATTGCGCGACCCGGCGCGGACTCGGATGGCTCGCCGGCCGCCGAACAGCGGCACGGTCATGGCTTCGTCGACGAGGCGCGACGGCTCCGCGGAGAGCTCGTCACCATCGAGCCTGACCACGGAGAACGGATCATCGGTGTTGTCGACGGCCGACGCGATAAGGGCCTCGGCGCGTTCGCGAACCAGGCCCGTATCCGGTCCGTACAACAGGATCAGCGGACGCGCGGCGTCCGGCTTGGCCAGGAAGGCATCGATGTCTCGTCCGCGCAGCGCGACCACGGCGATGTCAGCCGTGCGTCAGGTGCCCGCGGTGAAATAGGCCGCGAGCCGCGTCTTGATCTTCTCGGCGACCTCCTCGGAGGCGCGATCCTCGGCGTCACGGAAGGCCCGCTGCCGGGCGAAGCGCTGATACGAGCCGGGGATGTCGTAGGAGGTGCGCGCGAAGGTCGTTCCGGTCATGACCGACTTGTTGGTCGCCAGCTCGACCAGATTGTACTGCACGTCGAGGCCGACATTCTCGGTGGTCGGCAGGCCGGTGGTCTGCGAGACGATCAGCGAGGACCGGCTGGTCTGCAATCGCAGCACCAGCTTGTGGGTCGGCGCCGTGCCAGTTGCGGTGCCGTAAAGCTTGAAGGCGAGCGCGTTGCGGATGCCGACGCCGATGCGCGCCTCGGGCGAGGCGTTCGGCTTGTCGACCGGCGGCAGCTCGATGCCGGCAAGCTTTTCACGCAGGCCGGGCGTACCGTCGGTATGCTCCGCATACATCGGCTGGAAGCAGCCTGCCGTCAGCGCGGCCAAAGCGGCCACGGCAACAAGCCGAGCAGCGATCCGAAACCTAGCCGACGACATTCACGATCCTCTTGGGAACAATGATCACCTTGCGGACGGGTTTGCCATCCAGCGCCAGTTTTACTGCATCGAGGGCCAAAACGGCAGCCTCAATTTCCGGATTCTGCGCGTTGCTGGCGACTGTGACTTCTCCGCGCTTCTTGCCGTTGACCTGGACGACCAGGCTCATGCTGTCCTCAACCAGCAAATCTCGTTCGATTTGCGGCCAGGACGCCTCCGAGATCAGCCCAGTGTGGCCCAGCACCTGCCAGCATTCCTCGGCCAGATGCGGCATCATCGGTGAGAACAGCTGCACCAGGATCCCGGCGGCCTCGCGAATTGCCCAGGCCAGGTCGGCCGCCGGCTTGGCCGGCCGCGCCAGGACGTCGCCCAGCGCATTGGCGAACTCGCGAATATGCGCCAGGCAGACGTTGAAGTGCAGCCGCTCGATGCCGCCGGTCACCTTGTCCAGGGCGCCGTGGGCCGCCTTGCGCAGCGCCAGCGCGTCGGGGCCGAACGCGGCCGGGCGGGAGGAGGCGGCCCCGGCGGAAGCCGCGACCGATTCGTTGACCAGCCGCCAGAGACGCTGGACGAAGCGCGCCGCGCCCTGCACCCGCTCGTCGCTCCAGATGACGTCGCGGTCCGGCGGCGAGTCCGACAGCATGAACCAGCGCGCGACGTCGGCGCCGTAGCTCTCGATGATGTCGTCGGGGTCGACCGTGTTCTTCTTCGACTTCGACATCTTCTCGATCGGGCCGATCGTGATGTCCTCGCCGGTCGCGCTCAGCACCGCGCGGCGGCCATTGCCGCCAACCTCGATCTTGACCTCGGCCGGGTTCACATAAGTGCCGTCGGCCTTCTGGTAGGTCTCGTGCACCACCATGCCCTGCGTGAACATGCCGGCGAACGGCTCGTCCATGGCGACGTGCCCGGTGGCCTTCATCGCGCGGGTGAAGAAGCGGCTGTAGAGCAGATGCAGGATCGCGTGCTCGACGCCGCCGATATACTGGTCGACCGGCATCATCCGGTTGGCCACCTCAGGCGTGGTCGGCGAGGTCTCGTTCCACGGATCGGTGAAGCGCGCGAAGTACCAGGACGAGTCCACGAAGGTGTCCATGGTATCGGTTTCGCGCAACGCCTTGCCCCCGCATGTCGGGCAAGTGACGTGCTTCCAGGTCGGATGGTGATCGAGCGCATTGCCTGGCTTGTCGAAGCTGACGTCGTCCGGCAGCACCACCGGCAGGTCCTTCGGCGGTACCGGCACGACGTCGCACTTGGCGCAGTGGATCACCGGGATCGGACAGCCCCAATAGCGCTGCCGGGAGATGCCCCAGTCGCGCAGGCGGAAATTGACCTGGCGCTCGCCGACGGCAGCGCCGCCACGCTGCTCGGTCTCCAGCCGCTTGGCGACCTCGTCCTTGGCCTGCGCGATCGTCATGCCGTCGAGGAAGCGCGAATTGATCAGCCGGCCGTCGCCGTCGAAGGCGGTGTCGGTGATGACGAAGCTCGACGGGTCCTGGCCCTCGGGGCAGACCACCGGGACATTGCCGAGGCCGTATTTGTTGACGAAGTCGAGGTCGCGCTGGTCGTGCGCCGGACAGCCGAAGATGGCGCCGGTGCCGTATTCCATCAGCACGAAGTTCGCGACATAGACCGGCAAGGTCCAGCTGGGGTCGAAAGGGTGCACGGCGCGGATGCCGGTGTCGAAGCCCTGCTTCTCCGCGGTGTCGATCGCCTCCTGCGCGGTTCCGATCCGCTTGATCTCGGCGATGAACGCGGCGAGCTCCGGGTTCTTGGCGGCCGCGGCTTGCGCCAGCGGATGGTCCGCCGAGATCGCCATGAACTTGGCGCCGAACAGCGTGTCGGGCCGCGTCGTGAAGATCTTCAATTCGGTCTCGCCCGCCGGCGTCGTCTTGGGATCCAGCGCAAAGCGGATCAACAGGCCTTCGGAGCGGCCGATCCAGTTCCGCTGCATCAGCCGGACCTTGTCGGGCCAGCGGTCGAGACCATCGAGCGCGTCCAGCAGCTCCTGCGAGTACTTCGTGATCTTGAACACCCACTGGTTCATCTCACGCTGTTCGACCACCGCACCGGACCGCCAGCCGCGGCCGTCGATGACCTGCTCGTTGGCGAGCACGGTCATGTCGACCGGATCCCAGTTGACCTTGCGCTGCTCGCGCTCCACCAGCCCGGCTTGCATGAAGTCGAGGAACATCTTCTGCTGGTGCTTGTAGTAGGACGGATCGCAGGTCGCGAATTCGCGGGCCCAGTCGAGCGACAGGCCGATCGAGCGCAGCTGCTTCTTCATCGCGGCGATGTTGTCGTAGGTCCATGCCTTCGGCGCGACCTTGCGCTCGATCGCGGCGTTCTCCGCCGGCAGGCCGAACGCGTCCCAGCCCATCGGATGCAGCACGTTGAAGCCCTTGGCGCGCATGAAGCGCGCCAGCACGTCGCCGAGCGTATAATTACGGACATGGCCGATATGGATGCGTCCCGACGGATAGGGAAACATCTCGAGTACGTAGTATTTCGGACGCGGATCGTCGTTCCTGGTGGCGAAGATCGCCTTCTCGTCCCACTGGCGCTGCCAGCGCGGCTCGGCTTCACGGGCGTTGTAGCGTTCGGATGTCATGGAATCGCTTATAATTTTCGAGGATTCGCGTCGTTTGAAGACGGCGGACTAGGCCACAAAAGCGGCAGCCCGGTCAATGGGGCGACAGATGATGATACCATTTTGGGCATCCGCTAAGCGACGGTAATCGCGAGTTTTTTTGCAGCCTCCGCCGGCTGTGTCGAAGGTCCGATTGAGGCACGGTTAAGACTTGAATGGGAGACTGAGTGCATACATCCAGGCATCAGCCCGCATCTGGGATCACTCCACATCGTGTCCGGCGCTACGTTCGACGAGCTTGACTTCGAGTACGCGACGACGGTCGCGGAAAAGGCCATGAAATCCATGGCTCAACAGCGCGTGCCACCGACGCCTAACAACTTCCATCTGTGGTTCAAGTACTCACTGGGCTCGGCGTCGGATCTCAAGCGCGCCGTCGACATCCTGGTCAGCAACAAGCGCAAGTTCGACAAGACCACCAACCAGGCGCTGTTCGACACCTATATCGGCCAGCAGGGTACGGAAGCGGCTGTCGTCCACAAAGTCTCGCAGCAGTTGCATGGCGTGATGGACTCCGCCAAGCAGTATCTGACGGCCGCGATCGCCGACAACCGCACGCACATGGCGGCGATCGATGGCGTCGCCGAACGCAGCGAGCAGGGTGTCGATCCGAAGATCCTGATCGAGAACCTGGTCAGTGAGCTCGCCCAGGCAACCGCGCGTGCGGCGAAACTCGAAGCGAGCTTTGCCGAGAAGTCACGCGAGCTCGACACCATCCGGGACTCGCTCAACAAGTCGGAGCAGCGCGCCCGCACCGACACGCTGACCGGATTGCCGAACCGGCGCGCGCTCGAAGAGTTCTTCCGCCATGCACAGGTCGAGGCGATGGAGCGCGACGAACCGCTCAGCATTCTCCTGATCGACGTCGACCACTTCAAGAAGTTCAACGACAATTACGGCCATGGCGTCGGCGATCAGGTGCTGCGCCTCGTCGCCAAGGCATTGCGCGAGCGCGTCCGCGACAAGGATCTTCCGGCGCGTTACGGCGGCGAGGAACTGATCGCGGTGCTGCCGCAGACCGACCTCGAAGGTTGCACCGTCATCGCTGAGCGCATCCGGCGCACCATCGCCGACTGTCAGTTCACGCGGCGCTCGACCGGCGAGGTGCTGCCGCAGATCACGGTGTCGATCGGCGTCGGCCAGTTCCAGTTCGGCGAATCGATGGCTGATCTGATCGACCGTTGCGACCGCTCGCTGTATCTCGCCAAGAAGCTCGGCCGAAACCGCGTGGTCACCGAGCTCGAGCTCGACCGGAAGCTCGCGGTCGGCTGATCGCTGGCCGCGGCGCAGCCCTATCCGGCGCGTGCCACGCCGCTCCTGTCATCCGCGACATCCGCGAAGCCATGCGCGATGACCGTGTTGCGGCCGCGATGCTTGGCCGCATAGAGCGCGGCATCGGCGGCTTCGATCAGGTCGGAGGGCATCAGCGACTCGTTCGGCCGGGTCGAGGCGACACCGACGCTCACGGTGACGCATCGATGCGCCGACGTCGCGTGCGGCAGCTCGAGCTCCAGCACCGTGGCGCGCACCTGCTCGCCGACCGCGAGCGCCTCTCTCGCACCCATGCCCGGCAGCAACAGGCAGAACTCCTCACCACCATAGCGGCCGGCGAAAGCCGTCATTGCACCGGCGATCTGCGACAGCGTCTCGCCGAGACGTGACAGGCAGGCGTCGCCCTCAGGGTGCCCATAGGTGTCGTTGTAGAGCTTGAAGTGGTCGACGTCGATCATCAGCAGCGACAACTCGGTGCCGGCCTGCTGCGCGCGGCTCCATTCGACGTCGATGCGGTTCTGGAAGCCGCGGCGGTTGGCGAGGCCCGAGAGCATGTCGATCGACGCCATCACCGTCAGCCGGTCATTGGCGGCGACCAGCTCGCGCTCGCGCTGGCCGAGTTTGGCGGCCATCGCATTGAAGGACTTTGCCAGCGGAACGAACTCCGACGGCAGATGCTTGGTGGTGACGCGCGCCGACCAGTGGCCGTGGCCGAAGCGCTTGGCGGTCGCGGCGAGCATGCTGACGGGCTTCACGATCAGCTTCTCGGCGGCGATCAGCGCGCCGAGCAGCACGATCAGGCAGACGAGGCCAGCCTGCAGATAGGCATTGCGGATCTCGCGGTCGATGGCGGCGGTGACGCGCGTCTCATCGATGCTGACGATCAGCCGCGAGCCGGTGTCGGCGATCCGGGTGAAGGTGATCGCGCGCTTGGAGCCATCCGCCGCCGTGAAACTCATCGTCTCGGACGGCTTGCCCGAGCTCAGCGCGGTCTCGGCAACGGCCGACAACAACGGCACGCTGTCGAGCGGCCGGCCGATCAGCTCGGTGCGGTCGGCGGGCGCCGCCAGCACGGTTCCCTCGCTGTCGATCAGCACCGCCGTGATGCCGGGACGGCCGCCAAGATTGCTCATGATCTTGGACATCCATTCCAGGTTCACGCTCGCCAGCATCACCGCGTCCGGCTCGCCGGTGATGGCGCCGACCGGATAGGCGGCCATGACGATCGGCACGTGCGACGGTTTCGACAGCAGGTAGTCGCTGAACACGAAATCACGTGATTCCTGGGCGCCACGGAAATATGGCCGGTCGCTGAAATCGAGCCCGACATATTGGTTGTTGGTCGAACACTGGATGCGGCCGTCGCGGCCGGCGATCATCAGGGTGCGGATCCACGGCAGGGTCGCCGGCAGGCTGGCGCGCATCATGTCGCAGCTGCGGCTCACGCCGGTGCTCGACGCCCGGACATAGGCGGTCGATTTCAGCACCGTCTCCACCGACATGATGACCTCGCGCTGCATGTCGGCGCTCTGCCGGGCGAGGCTGGAGAATTCCTCCGATGCGAGCGCGATCTGCCTTGTCCTGGCGCCTTCCAGCGAGCGCGCACGTTCCAGCATCAGCGGCGCCACCAGGATCAGGGCGAGCAGCGCCAGCCGGGCGCGGATCCCCATCAGCCGGTTCAGCTTCACTCTATTGCGATTGAACCGGATGCTTGGCATTTCTTCCCCCTACCCCCGGCCGTGGAGGGTAAGGAGAAGGGCTCAAGAACCTTTTCTCGAACTGCGTAAAATTGCAGCCAAACCCGTAATCTACCGACGGACGCCATCGTGCCTGATGAATCGAACGCCTCAACCTCGTCCTCGCCGTCCGCGCTCGCCGCCGTCGAGCAGGAGATTCTGCGGGCCTGCCGCGACGCCAAACGTGATCGCGGCTCGGTCACGCTGATCGCTGTGTCGAAGACCTTCGATGCCGACGCGATCGAGCCGGTGATCGCGGCCGGACAGCGCGTGTTCGGTGAAAATCGCGTTCAGGAAGCCAAAGCCAAATGGCCGCCGCTGATGGCCGCGCATCCGGGACTCGCGCTGCACCTGATCGGGCCGCTGCAATCCAACAAGGCCAAGGAGGCGGTGGCGCTGTTCGACGCCATCCATTCGGTGGACCGGCCGAGCCTGTGCGTGGCGCTTGCCAAGGAGATTTCCGCCCAGGGCCGGCATCCGCAACTGTTCATCCAGATCAACACCGGCGAGGAGCCGCAGAAGGCGGGCATCGCGCCCGGCGACGCCGACGCCTTCATCGCCGCCTGCCGCACGGATTACGGGCTCACGATTTCAGGGCTGATGTGCATTCCGCCGGTCGACGAAGCACCCGGGCCGCATTTCGCGCTGACCGCCAAGATCGCCGCCCGCAACGGCCTCGCGCATCTGTCGATGGGCATGAGCGCCGATTTCGCCATCGCCATCCAGTTTGGCGCCACACATGTCCGTGTCGGCTCGGCGATCTTCGGGCATCGCTGAAGAGGGCGCGGTCGCGGCAGGTCCCTACTCGAACCGCACCGATACCTGCCCCAGATCGCCGAAATCGGCCTCCATGTGGTCGTCGCTGTCGATCGGCAGCGGCGGATGACAGGTGCCGGTCGTGATCACCTGCCCTGCTCGCGCGGGCACGCCGAGCGCGCTGAGCTCGTTGACCAGCCAGGCCAGCGCGATCAGGGGATCACCGAGCACGTTGCGGCCGTGGCCGATGAAGGTCTCGCCACGCAGCGTGATCCGCGGCCGCTCCGCGATCAGGTCGCGGCTGCGCCAGTCGGCGGTGCTGGCCTCGCCCAGCACGAACAGATGCGCGCAGGCATTGTCGGCGATCAGTTGCGCCTCGCCGGCACTGACGAAGTCGGCGAACCGCGAATCGGGAATTTCGATCGCGGGGTGCAGCGTGTCGACCGCGGCCAGCACCTCCGCGACATTATAGGGTGTCGGCCGGGGCGGCAGATCGCGTCCGAGGCGGAAGGCGAATTCCGGCTCGGCGACCCGCATCGCGTTGCCGGCCATCGACGCGGTGCCGCCGACCGGCAGCACCGTTTCGGCCAGGATTCGCCCGGCCATCGGACCGGCGACATTGATATGGCGCTGGCCGGCCTCGCTGGTCGCCGCAATCTTCCAGCCAAATAGCGGCTTGGGCGAGTGGCGCTCGAGCTCGGCCTGGATCGCATAGCCCTCTGCGCGGTCGCGTGGACGCAGCTCCGGCGGCAGCGCCGCCAGCTTCCGGCCTTCGCTCCAATGCTGGCGCAGGATGCCCGAGGCGCTGGCTGGCTGATCCGGTGCGCGCATGACGTCGTCCTTCCTTCCATTATTGGATGACGATCCTGGTGCGCGGGCCGATCCTTTGCAACAGACGCAGCATCGCCGGTCGGGTCATGGCCACGCAGCCTGCGGTCGGGCCGAAATTCGGCCGCGCCAGATGCAGGAACACGGCGCTGCCGCGGCCCGCGATCCGCGGTCGCGTGTTGTGATCGATCTCGATGATGAAGTCGTAGAGATGGTCCTGGCGCGCCAGCCGGTCCCCGGGCCGGTCGCCGCGTAGCCGGATCGCCCGATTGTAGTGCCGGTCGGCCGGGTCCTCGCACCAGGCGTCCTCCGGACCGATCCCTCGGATCGGAAGAAAGGTCCGCGGACGCGGATGACGATCGGCCCGCCACCACAGCTGCCGGGGCCGGAAGGTCCCCCGGGGGGTGCCACCATCGCCCTCGCGCTTGTTGGCCAGGACGCCGCCGCGGCCGAGCGCCACCGGGATGACATGGCCCCAGACATGGAGCCAGCCGCGCTGCCGCGACCCGGCTTTGGCGCGAATCGAGATTCGCGATGCTGGCATGCCAGGCTTCACCTTCGATAACGACATGAAACAACGTGCCTTTTCATTGCCACGGATTGCCCGGTAATTGCCTTAATGTCGGCAAATGGTCCGCCGCGAGGGTCGAACAGGACAATCATCTCAATCCCTGCTCAATTCTGGAGTAGAGTCCCGGGCGCTTGTGAATCGGTAACAGCCCCCTACTTCAAGACGGAACAGGGCTGATGAGCCTGTTTGCCCACCGTTGACGGCGCCACCCATCCGATCCCGCCGGCGCCACCTAGAGGATTGTACAATGGCCAATGCCCGCAAGATCCTGATCGTGGATGACGACACCGATCTGCGCGATGCCCTGATGGAGCAGCTCTCGCTGCATGACGAGTTCGAAGCCCAGGCCGTCGATACCGGCGCCAAAGGCGCCACCGCCGCAAAGGCCAATTCACCCGACCTGGTTCTGATGGACGTCGGCCTGCCCGACACCGATGGCCGCGAAGTGGTGCGGTCCCTGCGCAAGGGCGGCTTCAAGGCGCCGATCATCATGCTGACCGGGCACGATACCGATTCCGATACGATTCTCGGGCTCGAATCCGGCGCCAATGACTATGTCGCCAAGCCGTTCCGCTTCGCCGTGCTGCTGGCCCGCATCCGGGCCCAGCTTCGCCAGCACGAGGCCAGCGAGGACGCGGTGTTCTCGGTCGGCCCCTACAGCTTCCGGCCGGGCTCGAAGATGCTGACCGGCGCCAACGCCCGCAAGGTGCGCCTGACCGAGAAGGAAACGGCGATCCTGCGCTTCCTGTATCGCGCCGGCCAGCAGCCGGTGTCGCGCGAGACCCTGCTCCAGGAGGTGTGGGGCTACAATTCCGGCGTCACCACCCACACCTTGGAAACGCACATTTACCGTCTGCGTCAGAAGATCGAGAAAGATGCCGCGAATCCGGAGATTCTGGTGACGGAGGCCGGTGGCTACAAGTTGGTACCGTGATAGGTTCGGGGATGGCGGTTTCGCCATTTATGATATTGGTTCCATTCAGCCTTCCCCGGGCCCTTGATGTCGATCGAAGACGATATTGCGCTATTGGAGCGCGTCCCAACATTGCGCCTGCTGGGAAGCGACTCACTTCGCATGATCGCCATCGGCTCCGAGCAGCGTAACATCCAGAGCGGCGAGACCCTGTTCCGCGAGGGCGACACGGCCGATTGCGGCTATGTCGTCCAGCGCGGGTCATTGCGCATCAGCGACGAGGTCGGTGCCGAGATCGTCGCGACGCCGACCATGCTGATCGGCGAGCTGGCGCTGCTGGTCGAGATGCGGCGTCCGGCGACCGCGACGGCCCTGGAATATTCGACCGTGGTGCGGATCTCGCGCAGCCTGTTTCAGCGTGTGCTCGAGAGCGACGCCAAGGCTGCGCGCCGGCTGCGCGACGAGTTCGCCCACCGCGCCAGCCGAATCGCCAACGACATCATGGCGGCCGGGGCCAAGCTGACGTCGTGACGGGGCTGGCGGCCGCCCGAGGTCTACGCGGACCTCTTGCCGATGCAGCACGATCGTCTCGCTTGAGTTTGGCTCCTTCCCCGCCGTCATGGCCGGGCTCGTCCCGGCCATCCACGTCGTCCGGCGTGCTAAGAACGGCGTGGATGCCCGGGACAAGCCCGGGCATGACGATGTGGGGACAGGCGAATGACAAACTCGGCACTGACGGGTCTGTCTGGTCGCGCCGTCAAACGTCCAGCGTCACCGTGACCGGCACGTGATCCGACGGCCGCTCCCAGCTGCGGGCGTCGCGCAGGATCCTGAAGTCGCTGACCCGGTCCTTCAAGGCGCGTGACACCCAGATGTGGTCGAGCCTTCGGCCGCGATCACCCACGGTCCAGTCGGCGGCGCGGTAGCTCCACCACGTGTAGACCTTCTCCGACATCGGGATGCGTTCGCGGGCGACGTCGACCCATTCGCCATGGGTCTGCGCCGCCAGCAGCTTCTCGCATTCGATCGGCGTGTGCGACACCACCTTCAGGAGCTGCTTGTGCGACCAGACGTCGTGCTCATGCGGCGCGACGTTGAGGTCGCCGACCAGGATATGCCGGTCGTCGCCGCGCGGATGCAGCGGCTCGCACGCCTTCAGTTCGTCGAGGAATTGCAGCTTGTGCTCGAATTTGGGATTGAGCGCGGGATCGGGAATGTCGCCGCCGGCCGGCACATAGAAATTATGCAGCACCAGCGGCTGCGCGAGCTGCGCCTTCTCGCCGAATGCCACGGTGATGTGGCGCGAGTCCACCTTGTCGCAGAAGGTGCGGACGTTGGTCTCCTCGAACGGCCATTTCGAGATCACGGCGACGCCGTGATAGCCCTTCTGCCCGTTCAGTGCGACGTGCTCATAGCCGAGCCGCTTGAAGCGCTTCAGCGGGAAAGCGTCGTCGATGCACTTGGTCTCCTGCAGGCACAGGACATCGGGCCTGACCTGCTTGATGAGCTTGGCGACGAGGTCGATGCGCAGGCGCACCGAGTTGATGTTCCAGGTGGTCAGGACGAGACGCATGAGAATGGCGTCATAGCATGAATTGCGCCGATGTCAGCGATTCCGCCTCGCCTCTGACGCATCGGACTGATCGCGTTGGTTGGCCTTATCCCCAGCGAAGTGGGACGGCGCTTGATCAGCGCCGTTTGCTCTCGATGACGTCCCATACGCGGGCCGCGATGTCGGGTCCGCCGAGCCGCGAGATCGCCCGGATGCCGGTCGGCGAGGTCACGTTGATCTCGGTGAGGTTGCCGTCGATCACGTCGATGCCGACCAGCAATAGCCCGCGCGCGCGCAACTCCGGACCCAGCGTATCGCAGATCTCGCGCTCGCGGGCGCTGAGATCGGTGGCCTGCGCGGCGCCGCCGCGCACCATGTTGGAGCGCAGATCGTCGGTCGCCGGCACGCGGTTGACGGCGCCGGCGAACTCGCCGTCGACCAGGATGATGCGCTTGTCGCCATGCTTCACCTCGGGGAGGAAGCGCTGGATCACCCAGGGTTCCTTGAACGTCACCGAGAACATGTCGAACAGCGAGCCGAAATTCATGTCCTGCGGCATCACGCGGAACACCGCCGCGCCGCCATGGCCATGCAGCGGCTTCATCACCACGGCGCCGTGCTGATCGCGGAAGGCGTTGATCTCGTCGAGGTCGCGCGAAATCAAAGTCGGCGGCATCAGTTGCGGGAAGTTCATCACGAACAGCTTTTCCGGCGCGTTGCGCACGCTCGCGGGATCATTGACCACCAGCGTCTTCGGATGGATGCGCTCGAGGAAATGCGTCGAGGTGATGTAGGCGAGATCGAACGGCGGGTCCTGGCGCAGGAGCACGACGTCGAACGAGGTCAGCGCGGTCGGCTTCGGTTCGCCGAGCGTGAAGTGGTCGCCGACCTGGTCGCGCACCGTCAGCGCCTGCACCGGCGCATACAGCTCCTCGCCGCGCAGCGACAGCTTGTCCGGCGTGTAATAGCACAGGCCATGGCCGCGCCTCTGCGCTTCGAGGAGCATCGCGAAGGTGGAGTCGCCGCGGATGTTGATGCGCGCGATGGGGTCCATCTGGACGGCGACGTTCAGTTTCATGGGCAGGTCCCTGCTCTCTGCAATCAGTTCATGTCAGGTGCTGGCGTCGAACGCCGCTACCAGATGGCGCGGCAGGCTGCGCGGCGCAACCAGAATCGCGTCGAAGCGCAGCTCCAATTCGGCATGGTCGGGATGCGCCATCAGCCACGCCTGCGCGGCATTGATGATGCGCTGCTGCTGGCGCGGCGTCACCGCATAGGCGGCATCGTCGAGCGAGGCGCGCGCCTTGACCTCGACGAACGCCACGAGGCCGCGCTTGCGCGCGATGATGTCGATCTCGCCATGCGGCGTGCGGAAGCGCTTGGCGAGGATGCGATAGCCCTTGGCGATCAGCAGCGCTGCCGCGCGGGTCTCCGCCGATAGTCCGGTGCGAAAGGCGGCGACGCGCTCCGGCGCCGCCGTCTTGGCCGGCTTGTCGGCGGACGCGCGCTCAGTCTTCGCCATCGGCCGACCCTGACCGCGCGTCCTTCGCCAGCTCGAGCGCGCGCGCATAGACTTCGCGGCGCGGCCGGCCGGAGAGCTCGACCGCATGCATGACGGCATCCTTGACGCTCGATCGTTGCAGCAGATCCTTCAGCACGGCGTCGAGGGCATCCGCTGTCAACACGCCGGCACCGCGTGGCGGCGGACCGATCACCAGCACGAACTCGCCGCGGGTTTCGAGATCGCCAGCCGCTGCAGCGAGATCGCCGATGGCGCCGCGCAGCACCTCCTCGTGCAGCTTGGTGAGCTCGCGGCAGATCGCGGCCTGGCGTCCCGCCATGGCCTCGGCGAGATCGGCCAGCGTCTCCTGAACCCGGCTGCCGGCCTCGAACAGCACCAGCGTCGCGTCGATGCGCGCGAGCTCGGCCAGCCGCGCGCGCCGCGCCTGCTGCCTGGCCGGCAGGAAACCCTCGAAGAAGAAGCGGTCGGTCGGCAGCGCCGCGACGCTGAGCGCCGCGAGCACGGCGGACGGGCCCGGCAGCGCTGTGACGTCATGCCCGGCCTCGCACGCCTCGCGCACCAGCTTGTAGCCGGGATCGGAGATCAGCGGCGTGCCGGCGTCGGACACCAGCGCGATGGCCGTGCCTTCGGCGAGGCGCTGCAGAATCCTGGGCCTGACGGCTTCGGCATTGTGCTCATGATAGGCTGCGAGTTCCGCGCTGAGGCCGTAGCGCTCGGTCAGGCGCCGCGTGATTCGCGTGTCCTCGCACAAGATGAGATCGGCGCCGGCCAGGGTTTCCAGCGCGCGCAGTGTGATGTCGCCGAGATTGCCGATCGGCGTCGCCACCAAGTGCAATCCAGGCCGCGCCTTGGGCGCGGCAACGATCTGCCCCGCCACCAGATAGGTCGGCGTGGTGGAAGATTTGCCGTCGTCCGGCGACGTCTTGGGGATTGCCTTCGCGCCCATCGAGGTAATTTAAAGGGCCTGCCGCGGGATTGCCACAGGGGAACAGCCGCGCGGCGATTTGAAGTTCCGGGATCGGCATCGCCGCGTCGCCATTCATCGCCGATTCAAGTCCGAAACGGCACATCGATGGGGGTGTGGACGAGCAGGGGATAGGCCGTGCAAAACGTCGAATTGATCGGCGGTGTGGCGCTGACAGCCTTTTGTTTTGCTTAACTATTCGTCGACAATATGAGTGAATCGGCACGGCCTTGCGGACGTGCGTTTGGGGAACTTCTGGCCGGTCTCGGCCGAACGAAGAGATGCCATGGTGGGCCCGCGTCATCCCAACTCTCTCGGTCCGGGACCCCATGGGGTCGCCCGGCGAACGGCGCTGGGCCTGATCGTCGGCGCGCCGCTGCTGTCGGCGTGCTCCAACGTGCAGCAGGGCTTCAACCCGTTCGAGCAGCCGACGGCGCCGGCCGGACCGCCGCAGCAGCCGGCGGTGGCCGGCAACGGCCAGGTCAAGGTCGGGCTGATTCTGCCGCTGTCGGCGTCGGGCAATGCCGGCGTCGCCGCGCAATCGATGAAGAACGCGGCCGAGATGGCGCTGGCCGAGTTTCAGAACCCCAACATCCAGCTCCTGATCAAGGATGACGCCGGCAGCCCGCAAGGCGCGCAGCAGGGCGCGCAACAGGCCTGCGACGAAGGCGCCGAGATCATCCTCGGCCCGCTGTTCGCCGGCTCGGTGCCGGCGACGGCCCAGGTGGCGCGCACGCGCAACATCTCGGTCATCGCCTTCTCGACGGATTCGAGCGTGGCGGGGCGCGGCGTCTATCTGCTCAGCTTCCTGCCGGAGTCCGATGCGAGCCGCATCGTCGAATATTCCGCCAGCGTCGGCAAACGCTCGTTCGCGGCGCTGCTGCCCGACAATGCCTATGGCACCGTCGTCGAGGGGGCGTTCAAGACTGCGGTCAGCCGCCGCGGCGGACGCATCGTGGCATTCGAGAAATATTCCGGCGACCGCACCGGGCCGGCGCGCACGGTGGCGCAGGCGCTCGGCGGCGCCGATGCGCTGCTGCTGGCCGACGACGGCGAATCGGTCGCGGCGACGGCCGATGCGCTGACCGCTGCCGGCGCCAATCTGCGCAACATCCAGCTGCTCGGCACCGGGCTGTGGGACAATCCGCGCGTCTATGCCAGCGCCAGCCTGCAGGGCGGCCTCTATGCCGCGCCGGATCCGTCCGGCTTCCGCGCTTTCGCCGGACGCTACCGGACGCGATTCGGCGGCGATCCCGTACGCACCGCGACCCTCGCCTATGATGCGGTGGCGCTCGTGGCCGCGCTGGCGCGCACCCAGGGCAACCAGCGTTTCGCGCCCGATGTCCTGACCAATGCCTCCGGCTTCGCCGGCATCGACGGCCTGTTCCGGTTCCGCAGCGACGGCACCAATGAGCGCGGGCTTGCGGTGATGCGCGTCGGTTCGGGTGGCGGACAGGCGGTCGCCGGCGCGCCGAAAAGCTTCAGCGCGACGTGAGTCGCAGCGCTCCTCAGGCGGCGAGGTCAGCGACGACCGCGTCGAGCACCGGAAAGCCGTCCTGGGTCACGCGCAGCCGTCCATCCGGATCGACTGCGATGGCGCCCTCCTCGCGCAGCAGCGCGATGCGGCGCGGATCGAGCGTGCGGCCGGAGATCCTCGCGTAGCGCTGCGGGTCGATGCCCTCGGCCAGTCGCAGTCCCATCAGCAGGAATTCGTCGGCGCGCTCCTCGCGGTTGAGCTCGTCGTCGGTCATCACACCGTGACCGTTCGACTCGACCCGCATCAGCCAGGCCTCGGGCCGCTTGTCGGTTGCTGTGGCGTGCCTGATGCCGCCGATGTCGAGCCGGCCATGGGCGCCGGGACCGACGCCGGCGTATTCCTGGCCGCGCCAATAGATCAGATTGTGCCGGCACTCCGCGCCCGGGCGGGCATGGTTGGAGATTTCGTAGGCTGGCAGTCCGTGACGGCCGCAGATCTCCTGCGTGACGTCGTACAAGATGCGCGCCAGGCCTTCATCCGGCGTCTTGAGCTTGCCCGCGGCATGCAGGCCGAAGAACGGCGTGCCTTCCTCGATCGTCAGTTGATACAGCGACAAATGCTCGGCCGCCTCGCCGATCGCGCGCGTCAGCTCCTCGGTCCACATCGCCGGCGTCTGGTCTGGCCGCGCATAGATCAGATCGAACGAGTAGCGCTCGAACGCATGGCGCGCGATCGAGACCGCCTTCATCGCCTCTTCGGCGGTGTGCAGGCGGCCCAGCATCTTGAGCGACGCATCATCCATCGCCTGGACGCCGAGCGAGACGCGGTTGACGCCGGCGGCGCGATAGCCCGCAAAACGCGTCGCCTCGACGCTGGTCGGATTGGCTTCCAGCGACACCTCGACGTCACCGGCGACATGCCAGTGCTTTCCGATCGCATCGAGGATCGCGCCGACGGTCTGCGGCTGCATCAGCGACGGCGTGCCCCCGCCGAGAAAGATCGAGCTGACGGTGCGCGGCCCGATGCGGGCGGCGGTGGTCGCGATCTCCTGCGCGAAGGCGCGGGCGTAGCGGTCCTGGTCGATGGCGGCATGCCGGACATGACTGTTGAAGTCGCAATACGGACATTTCGACAGGCAGAACGGCCAGTGCACATAGACGCCGAACGCTTCGCTGTCAGCGCTGGTCAAGGCAGATCTCCGCGAGCTTCACGAAGGCGCGCGCCCGGTGCGACAGGCCGAGGCCGAGCGGCGGCAGGCCGTGCTTCTCGATGCTGGTCATCTCGCCGAACGTGCGATCGTGCCCTTCTGGCAGGAACATCGGGTCGTAGCCGAAGCCGGCCGTGCCGCGCGGCGGCCAGACCAGCGTGCCGTCGACCCGCGCCTCGACCTCCTCGACATGGCCGTCCGGCCATGCCACGCACAGCGCCGAAACGAAATGAGCGCCGCGCTGGTCGGCACCCGCGGCGCCGCGCTCCTGCAGCAGGCGCTCGATCCGCGTCATCGCGCCGGTGAAATCCTTGTCCGGTCCGGCCCAGCGCGCCGAATAGATCCCCGGCGCACCGTCGAGGGCGTGAACCACGATGCCGGAATCGTCGGCAAAGGCCGGAAGCTGCGCGGCCTCGGCCGCGGCGACCGCCTTGATGCGGGCGTTGGCCTGGAAGGTCTCGCCGGTCTCGTCCGGCTCGCCCAGGCCGAGATCGCCGGCCGACACCGCCTCGACGCCATGGGGGGCGAGCAGCTCGCGCATCTCGGCAAGCTTGCCGGGATTGTGGGTCGCGATGACGATGCGACCGGTGAGCCTGCGGTGCGGACCGTTCACGCGACCGCCATCTTCTGCAGGTCGACCAGCCGCGCGACGCCCTTGCGGGCGAGCGCCATCAGCGCCAGGAACTCGGCCTCCGTGAACGGCGTCTTCTCCGCCGTGCCCTGCACCTCGATGATGCGGCCGTCGCCGGTCATGACGAAATTGGCATCGGTCTCCGCCTCGGAATCCTCAGCGTAGTCGAGATCGAGCACCGGCGTGCCGTTGTAGATGCCGCAGGAGATCGCGGCGACGTTGGCGCGCAGCACCTCGGTCTTGATCATGTTGCGCGACTTCATCCACTTGATGCAGTCGGCCAGCGCGACCCAGGCGCCGGTGATCGACGCCGTGCGCGTGCCGCCATCGGCCTGCAGCACGTCGCAGTCCACCGTGATCTGGCGCTCGCCGAGCGCTTCCAGGTCGATCGCGGTGCGCAGCGAGCGGCCGATCAGGCGCTGGATCTCGACGGTGCGGCCGGTCTGCTTGCCGGCGGAGGCCTCGCGCCGGGTTCGCTCCAGCGTGGCGCGTGGCAGCATGCCGTATTCGGCGGTGATCCAGCCGCGTCCCTGGCCCTTGAGCCAGGGCGGCAGCCGGTCCTCGAGCGTGGCGGTGACCAGCACATGGGTGTCGCCGAACTTCACCAGGCACGAGCCCTCGGCGTATTTGACGACGCCGCGTTCCAGGCTCACGGCCCGCAGTTCATCCGGTGCACGGCGGCTCGGCCGCATGATTCTCTCCGTGAAAGAGGCGAAAGAGGGTGTTTGACGGCCTTGTAGGAGCCGCGACCGGCAGCGGCAAGGGTTTATCAAGGGTCCGTCGCTCCCGGAGCCCCCTCCTCATGACCGGCTTGCCACCGAGCCGCCGCATGGACACATTATAGGCAGCTGGGAGGAGTGCATCTGGTGGCCCACCACGATCCGATCAACCTGATGACACCGCCGGCCGGTCTGGCGCAGCTGAACGAGCGCTCGCGCGAGATCTTCCGGCAGATCGTCGAAAGCTATCTGGCGACCGGCGAGCCGGTCGGCTCGCGCAACATTTCGCGGCTGATCGCGGTTCCGCTGTCGCCGGCCTCTGTGCGCAACGTCATGGCCGATCTCGAGCAGCTCGGCCTGATCTACGCGCCGCACACCTCGGCCGGCCGGCTGCCAACCGAAGCCGGCCTGCGCTTCTTCGTCGACGCCCTGATGCAGGTCGGCGACATGACGGAGGCCGAGCGGCAGTCGATCCAGAGCCAGCTCGCGGCCGTCGGCCGGGCGCAATCGGTCGAGGCGGCGCTGGATGAAGCGCTGACCCGGCTGTCGGGTCTGACCCGTGCCGCCGCCGTGGTTCTGACCGCCAAATCCAACACCCGGCTGAAGCACATCGAGTTCGTCAGGCTCGAGCCCGAGCGCGCGCTCGTCGTTCTGGTCGGCGAGGAAGGACAGGTCGAGAACCGGGTCCTGACCCTGCCGCCGGGCGTGCCGTCCTCGGCATTGACCGAGGCGTCCAATTTCCTCAACGCCCGGATCAGAGGGCGGACGCTGGCGGAAGCGCGGCTCGAACTTGAGACCGCGCTGGCGCACGACCGTGCCGAGCTCGACCAGCTGACGCAGAAGGTGATCGCCGCCGGCGTCGCGAGCTGGTCCGGCGGCGACAGCGACGAGCGGCAGCTCATCGTGCGCGGCCACGCCAACCTGCTCGAGGACCTGCATGCGCTCGAAGATCTCGAGCGTGTCCGGCGGCTGTTCGACGATCTCGAAACCAAGCGCGGCGTCGTCGATCTGCTCGGGCGCGCGGAGAGCGCGGAAGGTGTCCGCATCTTCATCGGCTCGGAGAACAAGCTGTTCTCGCTGTCGGGCTCGTCGACGATCGTGTCGCCCTATTCCGACGCCACGGGCCGCATCGTCGGTGTGCTCGGCGTCATCGGTCCGACCCGGCTCAACTATGCCCGGGTGATTCCGACGGTCGATTATGCCGCGCGCCTGGTCAGCCGGCTGCTGGGTGGCTGATGCGTGAGATGGTTAATCCGCGGACGGCGTCTCCGGCGGGCCGGTCAGGCTGCGCTTGATTTTCGACGCTCAAAGCACGATATCCCGCCCCATATCCCCAAACCCGTCAGCCGAACTTGCGAGTCTGTCCATGACCGATCCCGACCTGCATAAGAATGATCCGGAAAACCCGGCGCAGGCCAGCGAACCCGTCGTCTCCAAGCCCTACATCATGCCCGATGATCCCGAGGCCGGCTCGGCAGAGGCCCTTGCCAAGGAGGCGGCCGACGCGCGCGACAAGATGCTGCGCACGCTGGCGGAGATGGAGAATCTGCGCAAGCGGACCGCCCGCGAGGTCGCCGATGCGCGCATGTACGGCATCACCGGCTTCGCCCGTGACGTGCTCGACATCGCCGACAATCTGCAGCGCGCGCTCGATGCCGTGCCGGCGGAGACGCGCGACAATGCCGATGCGGGCCTGAAGTCGCTGATCGAGGGCGTCGAGCTCACCGAGCGCTCGCTGCTCAACACGCTGGAGAAGAACGGCGTCAAGAAGTTCGATCCGACCGGACAGAAGTTCGACCCCAATTTCCAGCAGGCGATGTACGAGGTGCCGGATCCGTCGGTGCCGTCCGGCACGGTGGTGCAGGTCGTGCAGGCCGGCTTTATGATCGGCGAGCGCGTGCTGCGCCCCGCCCTGGTCGGCGTGTCCAAGGGCGGCGCCAAGGCGGCGCCCGCGGCGAGCAACGATCAGTCGAACAGCGCCGCCTGACGGCGAGCACGGGCACGCGTTCTGCGGCCGTCCTGTTGTCGAACGAAGAAGCCACGGGCAGCGATGCCCGTGGCTTCTTGTTTGTCGGCGCGACCTTGTAGTTCGTCTCGCGGCGAGCAGCCGGCGTGATCACGCCGTCCGATGCCGGGCTGGTCTCAGCCTCTTGGCTGGATGCCGTCGCGGACGGCACGGAACCGCGGGAAGGCCGCCGACCACTGGTCGCGCGGCGCGCTGCCGATGATCCGCAACGTGTTCGGCCCGCCGAAGCGCAGCCACTGCACCACCGTCACCGGCGTATTGTCCTTGCCGCTGGTGGCGTCGATCCGGGTCTCATAGGCCGGCTGGCCGTCGATGCGGATCGGCTCGGACATCGTGATGCGCGCTTCGCGGACGCCCGGAATGGTGGTGGCCGCCTGCTGCGCCACGCGCGCGCGGTCGCCCGCCTCCGGGGCCACGCCGGCCACCAGCCCGATCACCACGAAGGGCGCGGCCTCGAATCCCTTGTCCTCCTCGCCGTCGGCGAGGATCAGGGCGCCCGGCCCGAGCGTGCGGATGGTCTTGAACCCGGAGAGGTCGGTGACCTTGAACGGCATCATCGCGAGCTGCTCGTCGACCGGAACGTCCTTGCGGACGACGGCGGAGGCGAACATCTGGCGCACGGCATCGTCGGTGTAGATCCGGCTCGCGGTCTCCGGGATCTGCACGGCCACGTAGCCGGAGAAGCCGTTGCCGGGCAGGATCATCGAGTAGCGCCGCACCGGCGTGTTGCCATCGCGGCCGTTCTCGACGGTATAGTAGGCGGTGCCGGCGGCGGTCTCGATGCTCTCCGGCTTGACGCTGCCTGTCCCGGCGGGATTGGCGGTAAACGCGTTCTTCACCTCGCCATAGGCGGCGGCGGGCAGTTCGGTCAGCAGCACCTTCACGCTCTGGTCCTCGGTTTCGAAGCCGGAGAACGTCTTGGCCTTGGCGAGCCCGACCAGCGGCGCGAGCCCGATGCGGACGCCGGGCGGAAATACGGCGTCAGTGGCCCATGCGGGGTGCAGCAGCGAGATCAGCAGGGTGGCCGCGGTGAAGAGTCGAACGATCATCATCAAACATTGCCTCGTTGACCGGGGCCGCGCGCCGAGGCGGTCGGGGGTCCTCGCCAGCGTGGTCTTCGGCGGGCACGCTTTTAGCGGCTTTGCGCCCCCCGCAACAGGCCGGGCGCGCGGTTTTGATCGCCTGCGGCGGTCGGCGCGCTCCGGCGGGGCACATTTTGCCTCAAAAGGCGGATTCAGGATGGTGCAGCGCTAGCCGCGCTTCAGGATTTCGACGCCGTCGACGGTCTGTACCAGCACATAGGGCGCGAGCAGGGCCCTGAGCTCGGGGTCGGAACGCGCCCAATCGCCCCAGTCGCTGTTCTGATTGTCGATCAGGACGACGTCGGGCGGCTGCTTCCGGAAGTCGGCGATGATCCCGGCGCGTTCGCGTTCCACATAGGGCGCGAGCCGCTGCGCCGTCTGTGAATCGATGGTTCCGTCCTGTTGCGATCGGCGGACGATTTCCCGGACCCAGAACGCCTCCTGGCGCGAGATCCAGGTGCCACCGAGGGTCCGCACCATCGGGTGGCCGATGACCGCGGCCGCGCTGAGCACCAGCATGCTCGGTCGCGGCCCGAGTCGCGCCACCTGGGCTTCGATCTGCCGGACGTCGACGCTGCCATTGAACCAGAAGCAGGTCTGCACGAACAGCACGGCGCCGGCGAGAGCGGTGGCGACCTGCGGCCAGCGCCGCATGTCGCGGCGGGTGTCGATCGCCGACGCGGCGAGGCCGGCGGCGAGCAACGCCAGCGCGACCATGGGATAGGCGTGATAGCCCCAGCCCTTCTGCTGCGCGACGAACGACACCAGGAATCCGAGCGATCCGGCCAGCGTGGTGAAAGACGCCGCGTCGCGCGCGTGCTGCCGGCGTTGGAGGAGGAGAATGGTGATCGCTGCGGCAAGCCACAGGCCCATCGGCAGGGTCACGAGGATGGTCGGCACCGGCGCCTTCAGGAGCAGATAGACGTCGCGGACCAGCGGATAGATGAGCGTGAAATATTCGGGAAAGAACAGGTAGATACAGGCCGCGTTGAGCAGCACCAGCGCCGCGGCGATCCAGTTCTCCAGCGCGAACAGCACGCGCCAGTCGCGCGCCTGCGCGGCGGCGGCGAGAATGCAGAAGCCGGCGCTGAAGGCGAAATAGGGCTTGAAGCTCATCGTGAGGCCGGCGCTGAGCCCGGCGATGAGCACGGCGGCCGGGCCCACCCGCTCGC
Organism: Bradyrhizobium sp. HKCCYLRH2060; assembly: GCF_051168135.1. Taxonomy (NCBI): domain Bacteria; kingdom Pseudomonadati; phylum Pseudomonadota; class Alphaproteobacteria; order Hyphomicrobiales; family Nitrobacteraceae; genus Bradyrhizobium; species Bradyrhizobium sp. HKCCYLRH2060. Next base: position 513,618 of record NZ_JBNPUK010000001.1, on the reverse strand, counting down.
CCCTGGCGCGCAGGATGTACACCGCGATCGCCGGCAGGATCGTGATCAGGGCCAGGTGTTCCCGCTGGCCGAAATCATACATCGGCGCGATCAGGAGCAGGGCGGCCGTCCACGCCGCCAGCCAACCGTCGGCGAGGCGATGGCGCAGCGCCGATGTCCGCAGCACCAGCCACACCAGCGTCAGGGATGCCGCGGCCAGCGCGAAGATCAGGATGTTCGTCGCCAATTCGGGCCTGAGATGGATCGCACGCGCCAGCGCGACGGCCAGCAGATAGACCGATCCGGCCATCGGCGGATTGGTCTCGAGGATGTCGACGTAGAGCCGCTGGCCATCGAGCATGCGCTCGCTGACGAGGAGCCACCAGCTGACATCGACATTGAGGGGAAGGGTGTATCGCAGCCACGCCGCTGCAACCACGATGGCGCAGATCAGCAGTCCGGGGAACGTGGCCTGGCCGGCTTCGCGCGCACGCTGCGGAAAGCCCCAATCGGTGTCGATGACCATGCCTCATTCCCGTCCCAGGAGTGCGGCAGGCTAGGGCCCGTGGGTTAACAACGCATTTCGGCCATCGGGGCAGATCCGGAGTACCGGATTCGTTGCTCCCTGCCCGCGACCGCACCCTCCCGTTTAGGGCGCTGCCAAGGTCGATTGGCCCTTCTTGATGAGTCCGCGAGGTCGTTCGGCGAGGGCCGTGATTTTCGTGGGGTCGAACCCCTGGTCCGGTCCTTGCGGGCCACTCCCCCCCTCCTATATGACGCTCATCGTCGCAATATCGCGAGCATTTGATCTGAGGGGGTTTTGGATGGGGGCGCCGTCAGGGCCCCACCCAACCTGCCGCAAAAAGAAGGATATGAGACCATGGGAAAGGTCATCGGGATCGATCTCGGCACCACGAATTCGTGTGTGGCCGTTATGGACGGCAAAACGTCGAAGGTCATCGAGAACGCCGAGGGCATGCGCACCACGCCGTCGATCGTTGCCTTCAGTGACGACGGCGAACGTCTGGTCGGTCAGCCGGCCAAGCGCCAGGCCGTGACCAACCCCGAGCGCACCTTCTTTGCGGTCAAGCGCCTCATCGGCCGCCGCTACGATGACCCGATGGTCGAGAAGGACAAGAAGCTCGTCCCCTACAAGATCGTCAAGGCCGGCAACGGCGACGCCTGGGTCGAGGCCGACGGCAAGACCTATTCGCCCTCGCAGGTCTCCGCCTTCATCCTGCAGAAGATGAAGGAGACCGCGGAAGCCCATCTCGGCCAGAAGGTCGACCAGGCCGTCATCACCGTCCCCGCTTATTTCAACGACGCCCAGCGTCAGGCCACCAAGGACGCCGGCAAGATCGCGGGCCTCGAGGTTCTGCGCATCATCAACGAGCCGACCGCGGCGGCGCTCGCCTACGGCCTCGACAAGACCAAGGCCGGCACGATCGCCGTGTACGACCTCGGCGGCGGCACCTTCGACGTCTCGATCCTGGAGATCGGCGACGGCGTGTTCGAGGTGAAGTCGACCAATGGCGACACCTTCCTCGGCGGTGAAGACTTCGACATGCGTCTGGTCAGCTACCTCGCCGACGAATTCCAGAAGGAGCAGGGCATCAACCTGCGCAACGACAAGCTCGCTCTGCAGCGCCTGAAGGAAGCTGCCGAGAAGGCCAAGATCGAGCTGTCGTCGACCACGCAGACCGAGATCAACCTGCCCTTCATCACCGCGGACCAGTCCGGTCCGAAGCATCTGACGATGAAGCTGACCCGCGCCAAGTTCGAGGCGCTGGTGGCCGACCTCGTCGAGAAGACCATCGAGCCGTGCCGCAAGGCGCTGAAGGATGCCGGCCTGACCGCCGGCGAGATCGGCGAAGTGGTGCTGGTCGGCGGCATGACCCGCATGCCGAAGATCCAGGAGATGGTGAAGCAGTTCTTCGGCAAGGAGCCGCACAAGGGCGTCAACCCCGACGAGGTGGTGGCGATCGGTGCCGCGATCCAGGCCGGCGTGCTGCAGGGCGACGTCAAGGACGTGCTGCTGCTCGACGTGACCCCGCTGTCCCTGGGCATCGAGACCCTGGGCGGCGTGTTCACCCGCATCATCGACCGCAACACCACGATCCCGACCAAGAAGAGCCAGGTGTTCTCGACCGCCGAGGACAATCAGAACGCGGTCACCATCCGGGTCTTCCAGGGTGAGCGCGAGATGGCGGCCGACAACAAGATGCTCGGCCAGTTCGACCTGATGGGCATTCCGCCGGCCCCGCGCGGCATGCCGCAGATCGAGGTGACGTTCGACATCGACGCCAACGGCATCGTCAACGTGTCGGCCAAGGACAAGGCCACCGGCAAGGAGCAGCAGATCCGCATCCAGGCCTCGGGTGGTCTGTCGGAAGCCGACATCGACAAGATGGTCAAGGACGCCGAGGCGAATGCCGCGGCGGACAAGAAGCGCCGCGAGGCGGTCGACGCCAAGAACCATGCCGACGCGCTGGTGCATTCCACCGAGAAGGCGCTGGCCGAGCATGGCTCGAAGGTCGCCGACACCGAGCGTCGCGCCATTGAGGATGCCGTCAGCGACCTCAAGGAAGCGCTGAAGGGCGACGATGCCGAGGCGATCAAGGCCAAGACCAACACCCTGGCCCAGGCGTCGATGAAGCTCGGCGAGGCGATGTACAAGCAGCAGGCCGAGAGCGACGCGGCCCGCGACGCCGCCAAGGATGACGTCGTCGACGCGGAGTTCACCGAGGTCGACGACGACAAGAAGAAATCTGCTTAACTGAGGCAGAGGTAATGACCATGACCCCCATGCCAAAGAGCGCTTTCAGCGGCTCGTTGGATGGGGGTCATTTTCATTGACCCGGAACGCGCGGCGATCGCGCCAGCCGTTCCTGTTGGGCGAAGTTCGGGCGGGTTTGATTGATGTCCACCAAGCGCTGCTACTACGAGACCCTGGAAGTCGAACGCGACGCCGACGAGGGCAAGCTCAAGGCCGCCTTCCGCAAGCTGGCCATGAAGTGGCATCCGGACAAGAATCCGGGCGATGCCTCCAGCGAAGTGAAATTCAAGGAAATCAACGAGGCCTATGAGGTGCTGCGCGACGCCGACAAGCGCGCCGCCTACGACCGCTATGGCCACGCCGCCTTCGAGCAGGGCGGCATGGGCGGCGCGCACGGCTTCGGCGCCGGCTTTGCCTCCTCGTTCTCCGACATCTTCGAAGACCTGTTCGGCATGGCCGGCCAGCGGCGCGGCGGCACGGGGCGCGAGCGCGGCGCCGACCTGCGCTACAACATGGAAATCACCCTGGAAGAGGCGTTCCAGGGCAAGACCGCTCAGATCGAGATTCCGGTCTCGGTGACCTGCGAGTCCTGCTCCGGCACCGGTGCCAAGGCCGGCACCAAGCCGAAGACCTGCGCGATGTGCGGCGGCGCCGGCCGCGTCCGGCAGGCGCAGGGCTTCTTCACCCTGGAGCGCACCTGCCCCGGCTGTCATGGCCGTGGCCAGATGATCGAGGACCCCTGTCCGTCCTGCTCCGGCTCCGGCCGCGTCACCCGTGACCGCACGCTGTCCGTCAACATTCCCCAGGGCGTCGAGGACGGCACCCGCATCCGTCTCGCCGGCGAGGGCGAAGCCGGCCTGCGCGGCGGACCGCCCGGCGATCTCTACATCTTCCTGTCGCTGACGGCCCACGAGTTCTTCCAGCGCGACGGCGCCGACCTGCACTGCCGCGTGCCAATCTCGATGGTGACGGCGGCGCTCGGCGGCGAGTTCGAGGTGCCGACGATCGACAAGGGCAAGACCAAGGTCAAGATTCCCGCCGGAGCGCAGTCCGGGCGCCGGTTCCGGATCGCGGCCAAGGGCATGCCGGTGCTGCGCTCGCGCCAGACCGGCGACATGTATGTCCAGATCGTGGTCGAGACGCCGCAGAACCTGACCAAGAAGCAGCAGGAGCTGCTGGCCGAGTTCGAGAAGCTGTCGTCCGGAGCGACCCAGCCCGAGGCGGCCGGCTTCTTCACCAAGGTGAAGGACTTCTTCGGCAAGGCGGCGAGCTGAGCCGTGAGTTCAAGCAAGCACGGCCTCGTGGTTTCGCCGAATGATTTCGGGATTCAGATTCAGAGGTCGAGCGAATTTGCTGCTCTGCACATGCAAAAAATTATCGAATGCAACTGTAAGAGCGCGGACCCGCCAGCCTTAATCGTACGTTACGGTTCGGCTTGACCGTCCCGCCTGCGCCCTATACGTCTTTGTGACTCTTTTCTGACATCGCCGTGAAAGCGGTCCCGTCTGGTACCGAGATGCCCCTGCAAACGTCCGTGCGTGCGTCGAAAAAGCCTCTCCGTCTGGACGACGAAGTGCGCTTCCTCCGCTCATGGATCGAAAAGCCGCTGCATATGGGCGCCGTCATGCCGTCGGGCCGGCTGCTGGCGCGGACCATGGCGCAGTACGTCGATCCGCACGGCACAGGCCCTGTCATCGAGCTCGGACCGGGCACCGGCGCGATCACCAACGCGCTGGTCGAGCGCGGGGTCGATCAGAAGCGGCTCGTGCTGGTCGAGTACAATCCGGGCTTCTGCGCGTTGCTGCGCGACCGCTACCCGCAGGCCAAGGTGGTCCAGGGCGACGCCTATCGCCTCCGCGACACGCTCTGGAACGTGCTCAGCGCCCCTGCCGCGGCCGTCGTCTCCGGCCTGCCGCTCGTGACCAAGCCGATGCTGACCCGCATGAAGCTGATCCGCGACGCGTTCGCGGCGATGTCGCCGAATGCGCCGTTCGTGCAGTTCACCTATTCCGTCGTGCCGCCGATTCCGAAGTCGCTGCCCGGCGTCACCACGCAGGCCTCCGAGCGCATCTGGATGAACCTTCCGCCGGCGCGCGTCTGGGTGTATCGCAAGCCCTGACCGGCGGCCGCGATCCTTCGTGGCGGGTCGCTGACCGACCTCACGATGTCCGCGCTGAAGATCCTCATCATTCCCGGCTCGACCCGGGCCGGCTCGCACAACGCGAAGCTCGCCGCGGCCGCCGCCTATCAGTTCGTGCAGGCTGGCGCCGACATCACCCGTATCTCGCTCGCTGACTTCCCGCTGCCGATCTACGACGCCGACCTCGAGGCGCAATCGGGCATGCCGCATCACGCCGTGAATCTGACGCGCATGATCGGCGTCCATCATGCCGTGCTGCTGGTGACTCCGGAATACAACGCCTCGGTGCCGCCGCTGCTGACCAACGCCATCACCTGGATCTCGCGCGTCGACGAGCCGCCCGGCAGCCGCGGCGCGGTGTTTCGCAGCCGGCCTTTCGCGATCGCCGCCGCTTCCGAGAACCGCTTCGGCGGCATCCGCGCGCTCGCCGCCTTGCGGCTGGTGCTGACCGCCTGCAATGCGACGGTGATCCCAAGCCAGCTCGCGCTGGCCTTCGCCGACAAGGCCTACAACGACATGGACCGGCTCAAACTGCCCGCTGACGTCACCGCGCTCGACGCGCTGGTGCGGGAGCTGATCGCAACAGCGCAACATACGATGTGAGGTGACATGCCGACCGAGATTGCTCCGCGCGACCGCCTGATCGTGGCGCTCGACCTGCCCGGCGTGGCCGAGGCCGAGGCGATGATCGCCAGGCTGGGCGAAGCCGTGACGTTCTACAAGATCGGCATGGAGCTGACCTATGCCGGCGGCCTCGGCCTCGCCGGGCGCCTCGCGGCCGAGGGCAAGCACGTCTTCATGGACCTCAAGCTGCACGACATTCCGACCACGGTCGAGCGCGCCACGAGGCAGATCGCCCGGCTCGGCGCCCGTTTCCTTACCGTGCATGGCTTCTCGCAGAGCATGCGAGCGGCGCTCGCCGGCGCCGCCGGCTCCAGCCTCGAGCTGCTCGCCGTCACCGTGATGACGTCCTACGATGATGCCGACCTCGCCGCCGCCGGCTACGCCATGGGCGTCAAGGAGCTCGTCGCCAGGCGCGCCGTGCAGGCCAAGGAGATCGGCATCCACGGCCTGATCCTGTCGCCCGAGGAAACGGCGCTGGTGCGTCCGCTGGTCGGGCCTGACATGCAGCTCGTGACCCCCGGGATCCGCCCGGCGGGATCCGACGTTGGCGACCAGAAGCGCATCATGACCCCGGCCCTGGCGATCGCCGGCGGCGCCGACCGCCTCGTCGTCGGGCGTCCCGTCACCGGCGCGGCCGATCCGGCGGCGGCCGCCGAGAGCATCGTCGCCGACATCGTCGGCGCGGTCGCGCTGGTCGGCAAGAGCAACCGAGCTTAAGCAAGAGCGAACGAGAGCAAGGAGACGACAGGGATGCCCAAGGCCTATTGGATCGCGCGGATCGACGTGCATAACATGGATGGCTACAAGGAATACGTCGCGCAGAACGGCGCGGTGTTCCACCAGTATGGCGCCAAGTTCCTGGTCCGCGGCGGCCAGTACGAGACCAGGGAAGGCACCTCGCGCTCGCGCAACGTCGTGATCGAGTTCAAGGACTATGCGACCGCGCTGGCGTGCTACAATTCTCCCGAATACCAGCGGCTCGTGGCAATGCGTGCGCCGCATTCGCAAGGCGATCTGGTGATCATCGAGGGCTATGACGGCCCGCAGCCCTGATCGCCGCCCGCCCCACACCACGCGCGACCTGGCCTCGCTCGGTTGCCGCCGCCATCGGCCCCGGCTATAGCCCTTGAAGGAGCGGAGGAGCTGAGATGTCCAAGATGCGCTTGATCGTTGCCGGAGCTGGCGGCCGCATGGGCCGCGCCCTGGTGCGTGCAATCGCCGAGACCGACGGCGCCGTGCTGGCGGGTGCGCTCGAAGCCCCCGGCTCGGAGCTGATCGGCAAGGACTCCGGCGCCCTCGCCGGCCTGCCTGCCAACGGCATCAAGCTGTCGGGCGACCTCTGGACCATGTCCGCCGAGGCCGACGGCATCCTCGATTTCACCGTCCCGGCCGCGACCATCGCCAACGTCGCCATCGCCGCCGAGCGCGGCATCGTCCACGTCGTCGGCACCACCGGCCTGTCGTCGTCGGACGACGCCGTCATCAAGAGCGTCACCAAGCGCGCCATCGTCGTGCAGTCCGGCAATATGAGCCTCGGCGTCAACCTGCTGGCGGCGCTGGTCAGGCAGGTGGCGAAGTCGCTCGACGCCGGCTTCGACATCGAGATCCTCGAGATGCATCACAAGCACAAGGTCGACGCGCCCTCCGGCACCGCGCTGATGCTGGGACGTGCGGCTGCCGACGGCCGCGGCATCCCGCTCGACCAGCACTCTGCTCGCGGCCGCGACGGCATCACCGGCGAGCGCCGCGCTGGCGACATCGGCTTCGCCTCGCTGCGCGGCGGCACCGCCGCCGGCGATCACAGCGTCATCTTCGCCGGTCCCTCGGAGCGGCTGGTGCTGTCGCACCAGGCCGAGGACCGCATGATCTTCGCCCATGGCGCGCTGAAGGCGGCGCTGTGGGCGCATGGCAAGCCGCCGGGCTACTACACGATGGACGACGTGCTCGGCCTCAAGGATCTGTTCTAGTTCAACGTCGATGGAAGCGAACTGATGAGCGAACGTCTCCTGGTGCTGGTGCGCCACGGCCAGAGCGAGTGGAATCTGAAGAACCTGTTCACCGGCTGGAAGGATCCGGACCTGACCGAGCAGGGCGTGGCCGAGGCCAGGGAGGCCGGGCGCAAGCTGAAGGCGCAGGGGCTCGTCTTCGACGTTGCGTTCACCTCGGTGCTGACGCGCGCCCAGCACACGCTCGACCTGATCCTGACCGAGCTCGGCCAGACCGGCCTGCCGACAAGTAAGAATCTCGCGCTCAACGAGCGCGACTATGGCGACCTCTCGGGCCTCAACAAGGACGACGCCCGCGCCAGATGGGGCGAGGAGCAGGTCCACATCTGGCGCCGCTCCTACGACGTGCCGCCGCCCGGCGGCGAAAGCCTCAAGGACACGCTGGCCCGCGCGCTGCCCTACTACGTCCAGGAGATCCTCCCGGGCGTCCTCCGCGGCCAGCGCACCCTCGTCGCCGCCCACGGCAACTCGCTCCGCGCTTTGATCATGGTGCTGGAGAAGCTCTCCCCGGAAGGCATCCTGAAGCGCGAGCTCGCCACCGGCGTGCCGATCATCTACCGGCTCAACGCGGATTCGACCGTGGAGTCGAAGCTGGACCTGGCGGGCTGATCGAGCACGCAGGCTAAGCGAGCTAATCAGCTCGTCATGCCCGGGCTTGACCCGCCTGCGCGGCCGAAGCCGCTTCGGCGCGGCGAAGGCCCGGGCATCCATCCCCTTCGATCGACTGTTTTCAAAGAAGCTGGATGGCCGGGTCAAGCCCGGCCATGACGGTCTGAGTGACCTAACCGCGACCGGCCACTCAGATCGCGGTTCGCGGACGCGTGCCTGGACACACTCCGCGCAGTACGGCCGCGCCAAACGTCTTTCCCCGATTCACATCTCAAACAACTAAGACACAGCTCCGCGATCTCGCGGCGTCATCGCCCGAGTCCTGCATCGAACCATGTCCCTCCGAAAATCGAGAGGGCGCAGGGAATGCCGGGTGAAGGCCTCACCCATGGCCCGCCTGCGTCAAAAAATGCAGGCGGCAGGTACCACAGGTGCTGCCGATCATCCGGCATTCCCTGCGCGACGGTCTTAACGCTTATACGCAGTCTCCCTGGTGCGCCGGGCTTGTTGGCCACCATCCCCACGCGAAGCGAAGCTTCGTCGTGAGTTGATACCAGCGTCGGGGTATCAGGACCCTGCGACTTCACGTCCGCAATCCAGCCGTTCGTCGGCGCGCCCGAAGACACGCTGCGGCAGACTGCGGCCATCGCCTCCCCACCTCGCGTGTCGTGACGATCGCGCGCAACGCCCCTCTCGTTGAGGCGGGATGGAGGGATAAGATCATAAATTCGGAAAAAGCTCAAGTCAATTTTAAGAACCAGAATTCTCGCTCTGCAAGTCCATTTCGTCGGGCTTGAGGATTTCCTCCAAACTCCAGGGAGAGCGACCGGACCGAACTTTGGCCCACGTCGTCGCGATTTCGTTAAGGTCACTGGCAGCGGCAGTCCCGACCGAGCAGGCGTTGATGTGCGGACAAGAAAAACTGGTGCGTTCGGGGGTTTCCCGGTGTTGCCGAGGTCATGACACAACGATATTGTTGTGTTATGATTCCTCAGCTTGTAGAGTTGGCGGGCGCACCTTTCGCTGTCCTGCCTCCCGGCATTCACTGGGCAACGATGGATGAAATCCGGACTCGTTTCGGACAAGCCTCCCGTCGTGCTTGGCTATTCGATGGAATATCGGCCGTGGCCGAGGCCTTACAGCGAGCAAAGTGCGCGCGGATGTACATAGATGGAAGCTTTGTGACCCAAAAACCCGAGCCCAACGATTTCGACGGATGTTGGGACGCGACGAATGTTGTTGCCGCCCTTCTTGATCCCGTCCTTCTCGACTTTAGCAACGGTCGAGCCAAACAAAAACTAAAGTATCGAGGAGAAATGTTCATCGCTGGCATGTCCAACGGCGGATCGCAGCCGTTTCTGGATTTCTTCCAGCGCGACAAGTTCACTGGGGAAGCGAAGGGGATTATCGGCATCGAACTCGGGTCGACGTATGGAGCGCTACGATGATAACAAACGAGCGCCAGTACAAAATCACAAAAAGCGAAGTTGATCGCTTCAGAACAGCCCTTCAAGAGTTTAACGAAATTGAACTCATTAAGCAGGGCATAGATCCAGTCATAGTTGCCGCGCAACGTAGTTCTTTGGAGCAGCAACTACACGATCTTCGTGTTCAGATCTCTGAGTACGAAACTCTGCGATCCGGAAACGTAACCCGCCTCTTCCCTAGCTCAATTCGTGAAATCGGTCAGTCCTTGATCGAGGCAAGGGTCGCTCGGAATCTCTCTCAGCGCGAGTTAGCTGAACGTCTTGGGATGAAGGAGCAGCAGATTCAAAGGTATGAGCAAGAGCGATATTTGACTGCCAACCTGAATCGCATAGCGGAAGTCGCAGACGCTCTACAGTTCGATTTGGTTGCCTTCTTCGAATCGAGGACTGATATGGTTCTCGAAGAAATCGCACCTAACCTCAAACGTGGCTTTGATGTAGGCAAGCTCCCTATCAAGGAGATGAAGAAGCGTGGTTGGCTGTCCACGATCAAGCTGCCGCAGCAGCTAACCGGACCACTGAGCGACGCTCAGCTAGCTGCCGCCTTTGTGTCGCAGGCAGTTAGCACTTACGCGCTACACAGGCAGAACATCCGACTAGGATGTAAGCAGGATGAATATGCACTACTCGCTTGGAAGGCGCGCATATTGCAGAGAGCAAGAGATTTGGAGGTCCGGACTCCGGCGGGTCCGCTAGAGGCGGCGCAGTCGCTTGTCCCATCTCTGGTTCGATTAAGTCCGAGAAAGACCGGCCCTATAGAAGCTATAGAGTTGCTCCGACGTCACGGAGTAATCGTCGTGATCGAACCTCATCTACCGGCGACCCATCTAGATGGGGCGGCGATGATGAGTGATGATAAGCCGATCATTGCTCTTACTCTTAGGCATGATCGCTTTGACAATTTCTGGTTTACGTTGTTGCACGAGCTTGGGCATATCTTTCTTCATCGGAATCAGGGTCTAAAAGATGGCTTCTTTGACGAGGAGGGGGCGCCGTCAGCTGATGAACTTGAAAGAGAAGCTGACAATTTTGCTGAAAGCGCCCTGATACCCACTGAAGTGTGGGCAAAGTCGTTCGTCCGGTTCACTCGAGACAAGAATCAAGTGTTAGAATTCGCGAAGAATCACGGCATATCGAGTGCGGTGGTCGCTGGACGGCTCCGTCGTGAACGCAAGGACTATTCACTATTTAGTGAACTCGTTGGTCAAGGGCAGTTGCTGAAGATGATGTCTTCCGCAGGATTCCTGGAGAAATGAGATGCCGGCAATTGCGACGTTCAGGCATACTGATTGCTTGGCGATAATGAAGTGGAAGCAGGGCGAGCGAGCCGCACTTTCGACGTATAGCGCGAGTGCCAGCCGTCTTCATGTTCTCTTCGAAATACCGCCTGCTGGCGACTATGATCAGGAGAAACAACGGCCGCTGACGCCGACAGAGCACATCCGTTTGTTCGGTAAGAGACTTTGCGACGCTTGGGGAAACCGTGTTGTCTTCATTGACGCCGGATATATCGATGATGAACGCCATAAGGAGGGCTTCCCTAGACACCCGTTGACCGAGCTAATCGAAAGGGCTCGAACAGCTGGCGCGTTGGCGTGCCCAGCTATTTCTCCAAGTCACTCGACTGAATATGTTCGGGCTGTGAAGCGATTTGTTGAATGGAATCCCGGCTATCCCGTCTGTGTCAGGGTCCAGGCAAAACATCTCGATAGTCCGACGTTCCAAGCCGATTTGGAAAGTCTTATTCGTGATTTGAGATGCCGTCCGTCTGATTGCTTCCTCGTTTTGGATTTCCGGGCCTTAGACGCGCCTACAAGCGAAGCAGAGGATCAATTCGTTGAAAACCTCGCTGACCGTCTGGCTGAGATGCCCTTCCTGCACGACTGGTCCGGTCTGGCAGTAGCACTGAGCTCCTTTCCTGCAGAAATCAAAATGAAGCCCGGCCAAGTCAAAGAATTCCCGCGAACTGATCTGTCTGTCTATAAGAAGCTAATTCAAAATCGAAAGGTTCTCCTCCGAACTCCTATGTTTGGCGATTATGCTCTGGATACGTCACCCATTGTGAAGCCGCAGCGCCGGACACCGTCGGCCCAGCTGCGGTATTCAACCCCGAACCAATATGCCGTAGCGAAAGGAACGACAGTTAAAAAGCCATTCGGTTACGAATCGATCTTTCCCGTCGCCGATCTTCTCACCTCGCAGAGCTTCTTTATGGGAAAGGAATTTAGCGCGGGCGATGCCTTCATTGTTGGTCTCCAAGAGCGGCCGCCTGCAACCGGGAGCGCGTCAACTTGGCGGTGGGCTTCCACGGACCATCATCTGACTTGCAACCTTCGTTGGCTCTCGGAGCTTTACGGTCTTAGGGTCGCCGACGCAAAAGTGGAGTCGGAGCCGTACAGACAGTTGGAATTCACTTATGCAGAGAGCCCAAGCACGGCGCCTGAGGCGTCGGACAACAGAAATCAAGTAAGTGGGACGAAGGACGGTCGTCGCTAGATCAACTTCCTACCCCATCCCCACCTGCCCAGCCTCCCACCCGATCATCGCCTGCTTGCGCGTCAGGCCCCAGTGATAGCCCGTCAGCGCGCCGGTCTTCCCCAGCGCGCGGTGGCACGGCACCACGAACGAGATCGGGTTCTTCCCGACCGCCGCGCCCACCGCGCGCGAGGCCTTTGGCGACTCCAGCCGCGTCGCGATGTCTGAGTAGCAGACGGCGCGGCCCATCGGGATCTTGAGCAGGGTTTCCCAGACGCGGACCTCGAAATCGGTGCCGATCAGGACGACGCGCAGCGGCTGGTCGGGGCGCCACAGGGTCTTGTCGAAGATGCGCTGGGCGAGGCCGGCGGTGCCGGCGACGTCCTCGACGTAAGTGGCGCGGGGCCAGCGGCTCTTCATGTCCGCGAGTGCGGAGGCCTCCTCGCCGGGGTCGGCGAAGGCGAGGCCGGCGAGGCCGCGCGGGGTCGCCATCACCAGCGCGAGGCCGAACGGGCAGGGGTGGAAGCCGTAGCGCAGCGTGGTGCCGGCGCCGCCGGTCTTCCATTCGCCGGGCGACATCGCCTCGTGGGTGACGAACAGGTCGTGCAGGCGGCCGGGGCCTGACAGGCCGGAATCGAGCGCGGCGTCGAGCACGCTGGCCGAGCCCTTCAAGAGACCCTTGGCGTGGTCGAGGGTCAGCGCCTGCATGAACGCCTTCGGCGTCAGGCCGGCCCAGCGCCGGAACAGGTGGTGCAGCTCGTCCGGCGTCAGGCTGGCGGCGTCGGCCATGTCCTCGATGGTCGGCTGCCGGCGCCAATGCTCCGAGATGAACGCGATCGCGCGGCGCACGGCGTCGTAGTCGCGCAGGTCAGCGGATTGTTGCGGGCCCGGCTTGGCCAGGGCGGAATCGTGAATGGCGAGGGTCATCATGGGTCCGGATGTAGGGCGGCCGGGGCGGGGACTCCACCCGATTTCTGATCGCGGGGCTAGGGGGGCGGCCGGTTTTGGTCTGATCCGGGACGGTGCTGGCTTGCTCCGTCATTCCGGGGCATCGCGCAGCGATGAGCCCGGAATCCATAACCACGAGAAGACGTGTGAGGCGAGATGCCCACTCCTCGCGTGCCCCACATGATGTCCTGTGGGTATGGGTTTCGGGCTCGCGCTGCGCGCGCCCCGGAACGACGGCGGAGGTGATGGTGCGTACTTCCGTCTGGGTACCAGACCCGCCGCGCAGTCCCGCCGGCCCGCTACAGCGGATTATACACCGGCCCGCGTTTCGCGGCCTGCAGCCCGGCCGTCAGGGCTTTCGCAAAGCTCGCCTTTTCCTCCGGCCCGAGAAAGCTCGCGATGGCGACGCGCTGGCCACGGGCGACGAGGTACAGGCGCTCGATGCCGAACTCCTCGTGGGTCTCCTGGTCGAGCCGCACCCACAGCGGGTTGAAGCGCCATTCCATGACATGGCCCTTGTGGCTCACGCGGCGCAGGCGCAGCTCGGTCAGGGTGATCGTCACGTCCTCATAGGCGTTGGCGCGGCGGAAGTTGACCTTGAAGGCCCAGTAGATCGCCAGCGCGTCGAGGCCGAAGAAGCCGAGCACCGGCCAGGCGCCCATCAGCAGCGAGGCGAGGCCGCCGATGAAGCTGATGGCGCAGACCACGACCATCAGGACCAGAAAGCCGGTGCGGCCGAGCGAGCGATGCGGCGTCAGCCGGGCCGAGAACAGCTCGGGATCAGCGGCGGCGGTGCCGGTCTCCTGATACGCAAAAGCATTGCCTGGCGTCATGGGGCCTCAGTATACCCGGATCATGGCCAAAATCACCCGCCCCCAACGCGCCAAGCCGGCGCCGGTTCGCAAGCCTGCCAAGAAGGCCGCCAAAAAGGCCGCGAAGGCCGCGCCCAAGACGGCCTCCAGGCCGGCAGCGAAAAAGGCCGCCAAGCCGAGCCCGGCGGCGAAGTCCAAGGCCGGCGCGGTCAAGCCGGTCAAGAAAGCCTTGAAGGCGATCAAGCCCTGGACCCCGGCCGAGATCCGCGAGGCCTTCAGCCGGTTCGCGCAGGCCAATCCGGAGCCGAAGGGCGAGCTCGAGCATCTCAACCCCTACACCCTGCTGGTCGCCGTGGTGCTGTCGGCGCAGGCGACCGATGCCGGGGTCAACAAGGCGACGCGGCCGCTGTTCAAAGTCGCCGACACGCCGGAGAAGATGATCGCGCTCGGCGAGGAGCAACTGCGCGAGTACATCAAGACCGTCGGCCTCTACCGCACCAAGGCCAGGAACGTGATCGCGCTGTCGCACAAGCTGATCAACGAGTTCGGTGGCGAGGTGCCGCGCACGCGCGCGGAATTGGAGTCGCTGCCGGGCGCCGGACGCAAGACGGCGAACGTCGTGCTCAACATGGCGTTCGGCGAGCACACGATGGCGGTCGACACTCACGTGTTTCGCGTCGGCAACCGCACGGGGCTGGCCCCCGGCAAGACCCCGCTCGAGGTCGAGCTCGGGCTGGAGAAGGTCATTCCCGCCGAGTTCATGCTGCATGCCCATCACTGGCTGATCCTGCACGGCCGCTACACGTGCCTGGCGCGCAAGCCGCGCTGCGAGCTGTGCCTGATCAAGGACCTCTGCCGCTGGCCGGAGAAGACCGCCTGATACGTTGTCGGTGACGAACGGTTTCGCGCGAGAACGCGTTTGACAGTCACTATTGTGTCACGGCGCGACGCCGTCTCACCATGGCCGGGCCACATCGCCGCCCGCATTGGACATAAGATGACAGCCGTAATCCGGGGCGATGTGAGTGGCGCGTGTTAGTTCCCGCGTTCTCGGACCCTTCTGCGCCGGGACGTTGAAGGATCAGCCGCATGGACAACACTGCCGCACTCGTGTCGCTCGCGACCTCGGTGCCACCGCATCAGTTTCGCCAGAACGAGGTGATGGAGGCGGCGCGCGTGGTGCTGTCGCCGCGCTTTCCGCAGTTCGATACGATGGCGAGCCTGTTCGCCAACACCGGCATCCGCCAGCGCTACGGCGTCAAGCCGATCGAATGGTACATGGAGCGGCGCGGCTGGCCGGAGCGCACGCAGGCCTATCTCGAAGGCGCCGAGGCGCTGTTCGTCGACGCGACGAACAAGGCGCTGGCGCAGGCCGATCTCACGGCTGCCGAGATCGACACCATCGTCAGCGTGAGCTCGACCGGCATCGCGACGCCGACCTTGGAGGCGCGCGTCGCCGGCCGCATGGGCTTCCGCTCCGATGTCTCGCGCGTGCCGGTGTTCGGGCTCGGCTGCGCCGGCGGCGTCTCCGGCCTGTCGATCGCCGCGCGGCTGGCGCAGGCGCGGCCCGGCACCAATGTGCTGTTCGTGACCTTCGAATTGTGCACGCTTGCGGTGCGCCACGACGAGCTGAGCAAGGCCAACATCGTCGCGCTCAGCCTGTTCGGCGACGGCGCGGCGGCCGCGATCCTGCGCGCCGGCGATGGCGGCCAGACGCGCGTCGAGGCGACCGGCGAGAAGCTGTGGCCGGATACGCTCGATATCATGGGCTGGAGCGTCGATCCCGAAGGTTTTGGCGTGATCTTCCAGCGCACGATTCCGGACTTCGTCACCGAGAACATGGGCCCCGCGGTCAACGAGATCCTCGGCAACATGAAGCTGTCGGCCGGCGACGTCGACCGCTTCGTCTGCCATCCCGGCGGCGCCAAGGTGATCACGGCGCTGGAGCGCGCGCTGTCGATCGGCCAGGGCACGCTGGATCATGAGCGCGAGATCATCGCCGACTACGGCAACATGTCCGCGCCGACCGTGCTGTTCGTGCTGGAGCGCGCCCGCGCGCGGGGCTTGCCGCCGCGCTCGGTGCTGACCGCGCTCGGACCCGGTTTCACCGCAAGCTGCGTATCATTGAGGAACGCCGCATGACCTTCGCCGCCTTCGTCCTCGCCCTCGTCACCATGCAACGGCTCGGCGAACTCGTGCTCGCCCGCCACAACACCCGCCGCCTGCGCGCCATGGGCGCGGTCGAGGTCGGGGCGGATCATTATCCGCTGATGATCTCGATGCACGCGGCCTGGCTGGTGTCGCTGTGGCTGCTCGGCGCCGACCAGGAGGTCGATCCGTGGCTGCTGTCGGGCTTCGTGGCTCTGCAGGGCCTGCGCTGGTGGGTGCTCGCGACGCTCGGTCCGCGCTGGACGACGCGCATCATCATCCTGCCCGGTGCGCCGCTGGTGACCGATGGTCCCTATCGCTATATCTCGCATCCGAACTACCTGGTGGTCGCGGCCGAGATCGCGCTGCTGCCGCTGGCGCTGCATCTGCCGCTGATCGCGCTGATCTTCTCCGGGCTGAATGCGGCGGTGCTGTTCATTCGCATCCGCGCCGAATCCGAGGCGCTCTCGGGCATCGGCGGCGGCCAGACGGCATGAGCGGGTCGGCCGCGCCGCAGGATCGTCCGAGCCTCGCCACCTGGCTCGGCTTCATCCTGATGTGCGTCGGCATGTTCATGGCGATCCTGGACATCCAGGTTGTGGCGACGTCGCTGCCGACCATCCAGGAGGCGCTCGGCATCACGCCGGAGGCGATGAGCTGGATCCAGACGGCGTATCTGATCGCCGAGATCATCGCCATTCCGCTCACCGGCCTGCTCACGCGCGTGTTCACGTTGCGCTGGCTGTTCACAGGCGCCGTCGGCATCTTCACCGCCGCCTCGCTCGGCTGCGCGTTCAGCGGCGATTTTCACACGCTGCTGGCGTTCCGCGTGCTGCAGGGCTTCTTCGGCGGCCTGTTGATCCCGGTCGTGTTCTCCGCCGTCTTCCTGCTGTTTCCACCGCGCCTGCACGCGGTCGCGACCACCATCGGCGGCGTCGTCGCGGTGCTCGCGCCGACCGTCGGGCCCGTGGTCGGCGGCTTCATCACCAACACCTGGTCGTGGCCCTGGCTGTTCCTCATCAACATCGTGCCGGGTGTCATTGCCGCGCTGGTGACGCCTGGCCTGCTGCCGAAGCAGCGCATGGACCTCGCGGAGCTCGACAAGCTCGACCTGTTTGCGCTGCTGCTGCTCGCGGTCTCCCTGGCCAGCCTCGAGCTCGGGCTGAAGGAGGCGCCGAAGGGCGGCTGGCTGTCGTCGAACTGCATCGCGTTCCTGGTGCTGAGCGCGTCGTGCCTCACCTTGCTGATCCAGCGCCTGCTGGCCTCGCCGTATCCGATCCTGCGGCTCGGCAGCTTCCAGCGGCGGTCGTTCACGCTCGGCTGCCTGTCGAGCTTCTGTCTGGGCATCGGGCTGTTCGGCTCGGTCTATCTGATGCCGGTGTTCCTCGCCTTCGTGCGCGGGCACGATGCATTCGAGATCGGCAAGATCATGCTGGTGACGGGCGTGGCGCAATTGATCGCGGCCCCGCTGGTGACGGCGCTGGACGGCAAGGTCGATGCGCGTCTGCTGACGGCGTTCGGCTTCGTGGTGTTCGGCACGGGGCTTGCGGCCAGCGCGTTCCAGCCGCCGACGGCGGACTATCAGGAGATGTTCTGGCCGCAGGTGGTGCGCGGCGTCGGCATCATGTTCTGCCTGCTGCCGCCGACGCGGATCGCGCTCGGCGACCTGCCGCAGGCCGAGGTCGCCGACGCCAGCGGGCTGTTCAACCTGATGCGCAATCTCGGCGGCGCCATCGGCATCGCGCTGATCGACACCATCATCTACGGCCGC
The DNA here is from genome assembly GCF_051168135.1 of Bradyrhizobium sp. HKCCYLRH2060. Classification (NCBI taxonomy): domain Bacteria; kingdom Pseudomonadati; phylum Pseudomonadota; class Alphaproteobacteria; order Hyphomicrobiales; family Nitrobacteraceae; genus Bradyrhizobium; species Bradyrhizobium sp. HKCCYLRH2060. The sequence continues at coordinate 495,843 of NZ_JBNPUK010000001.1, read as the reverse complement.
GTCACCTTGCATGCGCAGGCGTTCCGCGACCGCCTGATGGCCGGCGACACCGCCGCCGCCAAGGCGATCGGGCTGGCGCCGGAGCTGCTGCGCAACCGGCCGCGCGGCGTCTCCGAGGAGCAGGCGATCGCCTATGTCCGGCCGCTGGTGGAGAAGGCCTCGCTCGCGCTGTGCGTCAACGAGGCCTGGTCGCTGCTCGCAGGCATAGCCCTGCTCGGCTTCCTGCTGATTCCGTTTGCGCGCAACAAGGCCGTGAGCCTGTCGCCGCGGATGATGGCGCTAGAGGCTGCGCAGCCGGCGCTCCGGCGACGGCTCGATCAGCTCGGGCCGCGGTCCGGATAGGCGCTTGTGCAGGTGGACCATGAAGGCCATGCCGAACAGCGGCGTCGCCAGGTTTACGATCGGGATGGTGACGAAGGCCGCGATGATCAGGCCCGCGGTGAACACGGTCACCGCATTGTCGCGCCGCATCGCCTTGGCCTCCGCCGGCGGCCGGAAGCGCATCGCGGCGAGCTCGAAATATTCACGGCCGAGCAGCCAGGCGGTGGCGAGGAAGAAGATCACGAAGCCCGCGCCGGCCAGGAACACGAAGGGCAGGGCGACCAGATAGACCAGGATGGTAAGGCCGGCGGCCTTGAGGCCTTCCGCGATCGCGACGCCGAAAGGCAGGGCGACGCCGGGGCGTTCGGCCGGATAGTGCTCGCGCTCGACGAGGTCGGCGACGTCGTCGACGAACAGGCTTGCGATCAGCGACGTGATTGCCGGCATCAGCATGATGCCGCCGAACACCACGCCGAACCCGGCGGCGATCGAGATGATCCAGGTCAGCACCTCCAGCGTGCCGTGCGAGTTCGGCCCGAGCATGGCTTCCGCCCAGCCCTCGCCGGCGGTCGCCAGCCAGGTCAGGAGCCGCTGCAGCCCGATCGCGAGCACCGTGACCAGCACCAGCGCCAGCCCGATCGAGCGCCACAGGATCGAGCGCATCGGCGGCGACAGAATTTGCGAAATCGCCTTGATGGCGGCGTCGATCATGGCGGGGTCCCTCGCTGCAAAGCCCGCGGCAGAGGTAGACATGCCGGCGGGCTTCGGCAAGTCCGCCGGCATCGCATCAAAGATCGGTCGCCCGCAGCCGCAGCGCGTTTCCGACCACGCTGACCGACGACAGCGACATCGCGGCGGCGGCGATGATCGGCGACAGCAGGATGCCGAACACGGGGTAGAGGATGCCGGCGGCGATCGGGATCCCGGCGGCGTTGTAGATGAATGCGAAGAACAGGTTCTGGCGGATGTTGCGCATCGTCGCCGCCGACAGTTTGCGCGCCCGCGCAATGCCGCCGAGGTCGCCCTGCAGCAGCGTGACGCCGGCGCTCTCCATCGCCACGTCGGTGCCGGTGCCCATGGCGATGCCGACATCGGCCGCGGCGAGCGCCGGCGCATCGTTGACGCCGTCGCCGGCCATCGCGACGATCTTGCCGCTGGCGCGCAGACGCGCGACCACCGCGCTCTTCTGCTCGGGCAGCACCTCGGCCTCGACCTCGGTGATGCCGATCTTGCGCGCGACCGCGGTGGCCGTGGTGCGGTTGTCGCCGGTCAGCATGATCACCTTGATGCCGTCGGCCGCGAGTGCCTTCAGCGCCTCCGGCGTCGAGGCCTTGACCGGATCGGCAATCGCGAACAACGCGGCCGGCCTGCCGTCGACGGCCATCGTGATCACGGTCGCGCCCTCTTCGCGCAGCCGCTTGCTCTCGACTCCCAGCGTATCGGTGATGATGCCGAGCGAGGCGAGATAGGTGGCATTGCCGAGCACGATGGCCTTGCCGTCGACCTCGCCGCGCGCGCCCTTGCCGGTCGGCGCGTCGAAGTTCTTGACGTCGGTGAGCTTGATGTTGCGCTCGCTCGCGTGACGGACGATGGCCTCGGCCAGGGGATGCTCGCTGGCGCGCTCGACGCTGGCGGCCAGCCGCAGCGCCTCCGCCTCGTCGAAGCCCTGAGCCGTGACGATGCTGGTCACCTTCGGCTTGCCCTCGGTCAGGGTGCCGGTCTTGTCGACGACCAGCGTATCGACCTTCTCCATCCGCTCCAGCGCCTCGGCGCTCTTGATCAGCACGCCGGCCTGGGCGCCGCGGCCCACCCCGACCATGATCGACATCGGCGTCGCAAGACCGAGCGCGCAGGGACAGGCGATGATCAGCACGCTCACGGCGGCGACGAGGCCGAAGGCGAAGCGCGGCTCGGGACCGAACGCGTACCACGCGACGAAGGCGGCAATGGCAGCAGCGATCACCATCGGCACGAACCAGCCCGCGACCTGGTCGGCGAGGCGCTGGATCGGCGCGCGCGAGCGCTGCGCATCGGCGACCATCTGCACGATCTGCGACAGCAGGGTCTCGCGCCCGACCTTGTCGGCGCGCATCACGAAGCTGCCGGTCTGGTTCAACGTGCCGGCGATGACGCGCTCGCCCTCGTCCTTCGTCACGGGCATCGACTCGCCGGTGACCAGCGATTCGTCGAGCGACGAGCGGCCTTCGAGAATGACGCCGTCGACCGGCACCTTCTCGCCCGGGCGCACGCGCAGCCGGTCGCCGACCGCGAGCTCGGCGATCTCCACCTCATGATCGTTGCCGTCGGCATCGAGCCGCCGCGCCGTCTTCGGCGCGAGTTGCAAGAGCGCCTTGATGGCGCCCGACGTCGCCTCGCGCGCCCGCAGCTCCAGCACCTGGCCGAGCAGGACGAGGACGGTAATGACCGAGGCCGCCTCGAAATACACCGCCACCGCGCCGCCATGGCCGCGGAACGCCGGCGGAAACGCCTGCGGCGCCAGGGTCGCGATCACGCTGTAGACATAGGCGACGCCCGTGCCCATCGCGATCAAGGTGAACATGTTCAGATTGCGGGTCTGCACCGATTGCCAGCCGCGCACGAAGAACGGCCAGCCGGCCCACAGCACCACCGGCGTCGCCAGCGCGAACTGGATCCAGTTCGACAGCACGGGATCGATCAGTCCGTGACCGCCGATCAGGTGGCCGCCCATCTCCAGCACGACAACAGGGGCCGACAGCACAGCGCCGACCCAGAACCGTCGTGTCATGTCGGCGAGCTCGGGATTGGGCGCATCGTCGAGGCTGATGACGTCGGGCTCCAGCGCCATGCCGCAGATCGGGCAGGTGCCCGGGCCTTCCTGCCGGATCTCGGGATGCATCGGGCAGGTGTAGATCGTGCCCGCCGGCATCTCCGGCGGCGGCTCGCGCTCGCCGAGATATTTGTCGGGCTCAGCCGCGAATTTGGTGCGGCAGCCGGCCGAGCAGAAATGGAAGGTTTGACCCGCGTGCTCGAAGCGATGCTTCGAGGTCGCGGGATCGACGCTCATGCCGCAGACGGGATCCTTCACCTTCGCATCGTCATGCTGATCTGGGTGATGGTCGTGACCGCCACAGCACGACGCAGCGGCTGCGGGCTCGGCCCCCGCGAGATATTTGGCGGGATCGGCGGCGAACTTGGTGCGGCAGCCCGCGGAGCAGAAGTGGAACGTCTGTCCCTGGTGCTCGAAGCGGTGCTTCGAGGTCGCGGGATCCACCGACATGCCGCAGACCGGATCCGTCACCTTCGCCGCCTCAAGCGCTGGCGCGGCGCCGGCACGATCGCTGCAACAACCGTCCGCGGATGCATGTTTGTGTCCGGTTTCCACCGCGCCCGCGTGCGATCCACAGCCGCATCCGCCCTCCGCGCCACCATGCTCGTGTCTGGTTTCCGACATCGCCAAGCCTCTTGAAACCTATACCCTGTAGGGGTATATACGCTCCATGCGCGACGACATCAAGACATCCTGTCAGAAACGTTTGAGCCGGATCGAAGGGCAGGTCAGGGGCCTGTCGAAAATGGTCGAGGACAACCGCTACTGCATCGACATCGTGACCCAGATCTCCGCTGTCCGGGCGGCGTTGCGCCGGGTCGAGGAGGAGATCCTGCGCGACCACGTCGCGCATTGCGTCGAGCACGCCATCGCATCCGGCGACAAGGCCGATCAACGGCAGAAGATCGCGGAGTTGATGGATGTGATCGGCCGGTCGGATCGCTGAGGTCAGCCCGGATCAGACTGCCACCTTGTTGCGGCGGCGTGCGGTCGGACGTGGTGCGATTTTTCGCACCGGCTCGGCGACGAGAAAATGCTCGTTGACCACGAGCCGCTCGCCGAGCTTCGCAACTATTTCCTCAGCCGCAGCCTGCTGCGTCGCTTCTTCGTCAGCCGTCTCAGGAACGAGCGGCGGCGCTGTGACGGCTCCTGGAAACACGGCGAACTCGCCCGCTACCTCCGCGAGCGGCTTCTGCTTGTCGGCCCAATGCAGCGTCGTGTAGTCGAACCCGTTGACGATGGTCGGCTTGACGATCTCGAAATAGGGCGAGATGTCGAAGTCGCGCGGCATGTATAGCGACGAATCCCGGATGTGCAGGATCTCGCGCTTGGCACGCCGCGATGGCGCCCGCGTGATCTTGGGCAGGATCGGATAGCGCACCGCATCGAAGGCCTGTGCGATCAGCGCCGAACAGATCATCTTGGTCGGATCGCCCGAGCCCAGCGCGATCATGCGCCGCCGCCAGCGTTGCGGAATCGGCATCGGGATCAGATAGCGCATCAGGTCGACGATGTTCTTGGTGTCGTAGCCGAAGCCGATGCGGTTGATGGCATAGCGGCACACCGTGTGCCGGTCCTCATACGTCAAGCCGACCGGACGGCATACACGGGTGTGGTAGGCGAAATATTTCGACAGCGGCGCCGAGATCACGCCATCGCCGACATAGGCCTCGACCAGCACGTGCGGCTCGCCGTCGGGCTCGACGGCGCCGTCGATCGGTCCGACATAGAGCGCGGCATGCGACCAGGTCGACTGCGTGAGGTATTTGATGATGCCGGAAATACGGCTGTTGCCCTCGACGAGCAGCACGTCGCCGGGCTGGACATCCTTGCGCAGATAGTCCGGATCGCTCGGCGTGAACGGCTCATAGCCGGGGATCTCCTTCTGGAGATAGGCGGCAATCAGCTTGCCGATGTGATCAAGCACGATACCCATAACGCTCCCCGGGCGACCTTGGCCGGTCGCCGGCTTTTTCCCTTCTTCCATGATGGTCGATTGCGGTTGCAATTTGGTTCATAGTCGACGCGTTCTGCGCGGTATCACGTTTACCATCCCGGTTGCCGCAGCGCGGCAGATGCGGCAAATTCGGCGGGTATTCGTTTGATTCAAAAGCTTTCGGAAACCATGTCATGAATGTCACGCGCCGCGGCTTCCTCTCCGCTTCCGCGGCGCTGGCCGCGCTGCCTATTGCCGGCCGCACCGCGCAGGCGGCTGTTCCACGCGACGCTGACATTGTCGTGATTGGGGCGGGGGCGGCGGGAATCGCCGCGGCCCGTCGCATCGTCGCGGCCAACCGCAAGGTCGTGGTGCTGGAGGCCGCGCCGCAGCCCGGTGGCCGTTGCAGCACGGATGCTGCCACCTTCGGCGTGCCGTTCGATCGCGGCGCCCGCTGGCTGCTCAACGCCGACGGCAATCCCATCAGCAGGCTCGCGCGGGGTCTCGGGCTCGATCTCGTTGCAGCTCCCGTCGGGCAGAAGATCCGCGTCGGCCGGCGCAACGCGCGGCCCGGCGAGACCGAGCAGTTCCTGGCGGGGCTGGTGCGCGCCAATCGCGCCGTCGACGAGGCGGCGCGCGGCAAGCTCGACACTTCCTGCGCCGCGGCGCTGCCGAAAGATCTGGGCGACTGGACCAGCACCACCGCCTTCGTGCTCGGCGCCAGCGCGACCGGGAAGGATCTCGCCGATCTCTCCGCGATGGACAAGGCGCGTGCGCAGGATCGCAGCGCGCCGCTGGCCTGCCGCCAGGGGCTGGGTACCTTCATCGCCAGGCTCGGCGAAGCGTTGCCGTTGTCGCTGTCGACTCCGGCAACGCGCGTCGTGTGGGCCAACCGCGACGTCGCGGTGGAAACGCCGGCGGGGCGAATCGCGACGCGCGCCGTCATCCTCACGGTGTCGACCAACGTGCTGACATCAGGTGCCATCAAGTTCGCGCCCGAGCTGCCCAAGCGACAGCTCGACGCCGCCGCCAAGCTCAGCCTCGGCAGCTATGATCACATTGCGCTGATGCTGGCGGGCAATCCGCTCGGCCTGTCGCGGGACGAGGTCATCATCGAGCAGAGCAATTCCAACCGCACCGGTCTGCTGCTTGCCAATATTGGTGGATCGTCGCTCTGCACCGTCGATGTTGCCGGCGCCTTCGGCCGCGAACTCTCGGCGCAGGGCGAGGCGGCGATGGTCGACTTCGCCAGGGAGTGGATCGGCAAGCTGTTTGGAAGCGAGGCCGCCGCGGCGGTGAAAGCGTCCGCAGCCACGCGCTGGAACCAGGCGCCGGGCGTGCTCGGCGCGATGTCGGCGGCCACGCCCGGCAGCCAGGGGGCGCGCAAGATCCTCGGCGAACCCCTCGGTCCGCTGTTCCTGGCGGGCGAGGCGACGCACGAAACGCTGTGGGGCACGGTCGACGGCGCCTGGGACTCCGGCGAACGCGCCGCCGAAGCCGCGCTGCGCCGGATCGGCGCGTTGAAGGATCTCGAGCCGGAGCCGAGCAGTGAGCGGCAACGACCACGCCGTCGCGGCAAGGTGCGGTCGGCCTCGCCTGAGGATTGAAGTAGGGTGGGTAAAGGCGTAGCCGCGCTGTGTCCATGGTCGAGATCGTCGTGGCGCCGTGCCCACCATCTTGCTGATGAGTCGCAGGTGGATGGTGGGCACGCTGCCGCCTTGCGGCGGCCGCTTTGCCTACCCCTACGCGAGCTACACGGGCAACTTCAGCTCCATCAGGTCCTTCGCGATCACGATGCGGCCCGAGTAGTTCTTCTTCACGTCCCGGGTCCAATCCTCGTCCGTCACTTCGGGATCATCACCGGGCACGAAGTGGCTAAGCACCAGCACCTTCACGCCTGCCGCCGCGGCGATGCGCCCGACGTCCTCGGTCGTCGTGTGGCTGTCGAGCAGGTGCTTCTTCAGCGTCGAGCCGTTCTTCGTTTTGGCGACCAGACGATCGACCGCCGGCACATACATGCACTCGTGCACGAGCACGTCGGCCCCCTTGGCGAACTCGGCGAGCTTCGGATTGTAGGCGGTGTCGCTCGAGAACACGATCGTGCCGTCCGGGGTCTCGAACTTGTAGGCGAAATTGTCGGTGATCGGCGGATGCGGCGTGCGGAACGCGGTCACGGTGACCTCAGCCGTCTTCAGTACGATCCCGTCCGCGTCGATGTCCTTCGCGACCAGGAGGGGCCGCGGATCTGGCCGGCCTTCGTCCGCGATGCGGGTGTCGACGTCGAACTTGTTAGTCTCCCAGAAACTTCTGGTCATCGCCTCCAGGCCCTTCGGTCCGAACGACTGGATCGGCGTCGACAATCCTGCGGCCCAGGCGTTGTAGAACAGATTGCCGTATTCGAGATTGTGATCGGAATGGTGATGGCTGATCAGGATGTACTTGACCGATGGGATCGGAACCCCGGCACTGACGAGCTGACGGCTGACGCCCATGCCGCAATCGATCACGAACGGCGTGCCGTTGACGACGACGAGATTGGCCGGATTTGAAGCGCCCACGCCGACGCGGGGGCCGCCCTTGGTGCCGAGGAAGACGATCCGCGTGGCGGTCTTCGCGCCTTGCGCGAAGGCCGCGGGCGCCGCGATGGCGCCGGCCGTTCCGAGCGCAAGCTTGAGCATCGTTCGCCGATGGATCACGGTAGCCTCCCTGTCTGCTTCGTTGCAGGAAGGCTAGCCCCGCCCGAGCATGCCGTCGAGGGCCGGCAAGCCGGCGATCACGGCGATTGCGATCAGCGCATAGCAGATCGCGCGGAACACCTGTTCGCTGGCGCGGCCGAACAGCAAAGCGCCGAATGCGACGCCAAGCGCGTAGACCGGCCCGATCAGCAGCGAGAGCTTCAGCGAATCCCAGGTGATCAGACCGCTCATTGCGTAGCTCACCATCGCGAAGAAGTCCGATGCGCCGAAGAACAGCACGATGTTCGCCCGCGCGATCTTTGGCGGGATCGGGCGTCCCAGCCAGTAGCCCACGATCGGCGGGCCCCCGGTCTGCGCCAGTCCGCTGCAGAATCCGGAGATACAGCCGACAGCGACCGACAGCGCGGTGTACTCCCTGCCGCGATAGCGCCAGCCGGACAGCAGCAGCGCAAGCAGCGCGATCACGAAACCGGTGATGATCCAGCGGACGGTGACCGGGTCCAGCCGGCTGAGGAACCAGGTGCCCACGGGTACGCCGACCAACGCGCCCGCGACGATCACCGCGGTGGCCTTGCGGTCGGCCTCGCGCCAGGCGGGCGCCACCATCGGGGCCATCGAGACGAAATCGATCACCAGCAGCAGCGGCGCGACCAGACGGGGCGTCGCAAAGCTGCTCGCGAGCGGCATGAAGATCAGCGCCGCGCCGAAGCCGGAGAAGCCGCGCGCGGTTGCGGCGATGAACGCGACGATCGCCAGCGCGACCGCCGCGAACAGGCTGAGATCGGCAGGGATGAGCCCGGACAGGCTCATCCGCGCAACGTGCCGCCGGTCTTCTTGGCGACGTCGGCGGTGATCTTCGCCGCGACGGCGTCGATCTCCTCGTCGGTCATCGTCTTGTCACGCGGCTGCAGCGTCACGGCGATCGCGACCGACTTCCTGCCGTCCTCGATGCCCTTGCCCTCGTAGACATCGAACACGGTGACATCGGTGATCAGCTTCTTGTCGACGCCCTGTGCGGCGCGCACGATGTCGCCGGCCTTGACCTTGCGGTCGACGATGAAGGCGAAGTCGCGCGACACCGGCTGGAATGCCGAGAGCTCCAGGACCGGCTTGGCGCGGGTCGGCTTCGCCTTGGCGGCCGGAATGCGATCGAGGATGACTTCGAATGCGACGAGCGGGCCGTCGGCCTTGAGCGCCTCCAACGTGCGTGGATGCAGCTCGCCGAAATGGCCGAGCACGTTCTGCGGTCCCATCTGGATGGTGCCAGAGCGACCCGGATGCATCCAGGCCGGACCGCCGGCAACGATCTGCAGCGACGCCATCGGCGCGCCGGCCGCCGCCAGCACGGCCAGCGCATCGGCCTTGGCGTCGTAGGCACTGGCCGGTTGCGATCCTGTCCAATGCCGGCCGAGTCCCTTCGCCGACGCGATGCCACGGCGGATGCCACTCGCGGCCACGAACTGATCCGCGGGGCCATCGCCCTTGAAGACCTGCCCGACCTCGAAGATCGCCGCATCGCCGAAGCCGCGATCGGCGTTGGCCTGCACCGTCGCGATCAGGCCCGGCAACAGGCTCGGGCGCATGTCCGAGAGATCGGCCGCGATCGGATTGGCGAGTGCGAGTTCGGCCTTGCCGCCGCCGAACAATTCGGCGGCCGGCTTCGAGATGAACGACCACGTCACGGCCTCGACCATGCCGCGCGCGGCCAGCGCGCGCTTGGCGCGCCGCGTGCGCAATTGCAGCGGCGTCAGCACCGGCTTGCGCGGCGCATCGCCGCGCTCGAACGGCGTCATAGGCACCTTGTCGACGCCGACGATGCGCACGATTTCCTCGACGATATCGGCCTTGCCGTGCACGTCGCTGCGCCAGGACGGCACCGCGACCTTCACGACGGGCCCGTTGCCGGCGACCACGAAGCCGAGATGCGTCAGGATCCGCCGCATCTCGGTCAGCGGCACATCGATGCCCGCCAGCCGCTTCACCTCGGTCAGGGGGAAGTCGACGATGCGGTCATCGCCGAAGGGATTGCCGACGACGAGGGTCTCCGATGGCGTGCCGCCGCACAGGTCGAGCACGAGCTTGGTCGCCATCTCCAGGCCCGGCACCATGAAGGCGGGATCGACGCCGCGCTCGAAGCGATAGCGCGCGTCCGAGTTGATGCCGAGCTTGCGGCCGGTCTGGGCGATGTTGATCTCGTTCCACAGCGCCGATTCGATCAGCACGTCGGTGGTGCCTTCATCGCAGCCGGAGGCCTCGCCGCCCATGATGCCGGCGAGCGATTCGACAGCGGCGTCATCGGCGATGACGCACATCGAATCGTCGAGCGTGTAGGTGCGGCCGTCCAGCGCCAGCAAGGTCTCGCCATCGCGGGCGCGGCGGACGACCAGGTTGCCCTTGACCTTCTTGGCATCGAACACGTGCAGCGGGCGCGCGCGGTCGAAGGTCATGTAGTTGGTGATGTCGACCAGCGCGTTGATCGGGCGCAGCCCGATCGAGGTCAGGCGCTGCTGCAGCCATTTCGGCGACGGGCCGTTCTTGACGCCGCGCACCAGCCGCAGCGCGAAGCCGGGACAGAGCTTCTCGTCTTCGACCACGACTTTCACGGGACAGGGGAATTCGCCCTTGATCGGCTTGATGCCGGGATCCTTGAGCTTGCCCATATCGGCGGCCGCGAGGTCGCGCGCGATGCCGTGCACGCCGGTGCAGTCCTGGCGGTTCGGCGTCAGGTTGATCTCGAACTGGGGATCGCCGAGGCCTGCCCATTCGGCGTAGGGGGTGCCGATCGGCGCATCCGCCGGCAGCTCCATGATGCCGTCGTGATCGTCGGAGATCTCAAGCTCGGCCGCCGAGCACAACATGCCGCGGCTTTCGACACCTCTGATGGTGCCGACCGAGAGCGTGATGTTCTTGCCGGGGATGTAGGTGCCGGGCGGCGAGAACACCGACACCAGTCCCGCGCGCGCGTTCGGCGCACCGCAGACCACCTGCACCGGCGCGCCACCGTCACCGGTATCGACCATGCAGACGCGCAGCCGGTCGGCGTTCGGGTGCTGCTCGGCGGAGACGACGCGCGCAATCCTGTACGGCGCGAGCAGCTTCGCCTTGTCCTCGAGATGTTCGACCTCGAGGCCGATCATCGTAAGCTTGTCGGCGATCTTCTCGACCGGCTCGTCGGTGTCGAGATGGTCCTTCAGCCAGGACAGCGTGAATTTCATGGCCGCATGCCTCGGATCTTGCTGGTGTTTGTATCGTGAGTGTGGTCGTGTTCGCTGTCTTGGTCGCTTGCGACGCTCTCTCCGCTCCCTCCCCCCTTGTGGGGGAGGGGTGGGGAGGGGGGTAAGCCGCGGGCGCGGTCGGCAATGGCTTGGCGGATTGCCGCAACAACACCTTCCAGATTCGAGGTCACCTGCTCATTAGTGAAGCGGAGGACCTCGAAGCCTTCGGCTGCGAAGAAGGCGTCACGCTCGGCGTCTCTTGCCTGCCGTTCGGTGAAATCGTGCGACTCGCCATCGAGCTCGATCACGAGCTTGGCCGAGAAGCAGGCGAAGTCTGCGATGTAGTTGCGAAATGGCACCTGGCGGCGAAAGCTGGCGCCGTCAATTCGGTCGGCCTTGATGTAGCGCCACAGCAGCGTCTCGGCGCGCGTCATCGCCTGGCGAAGTTGCTTCGCTCGGTTGCGCTGGCGGTTGCTGACAACGGCGTGCGGCATCCTGGGCTACCCCCCTCCCTGACCCTCCCCCACAAGGGGGGAGGGAACGGAGAGACCGATGGTTGTCGAAGTAAGAGCGCGCAGATCCCAGCCCTCCCCCGCAAGCGGGAGAGGGAGTCCTAGCGTTTGCTGGGAAACATTGGGGCCGACAATCGTCACGTGCTCAATCCCCCGGCCAGCGTCGGCACCTCCAACGGCTTGAAGCCGTAATGCGACAGCCAGCGGACGTCGCCTTCGAACAGCTGGCGCAAATCGCTCATGCCGTATTTGAGCATCGCGATGCGGTCGATGCCCATGCCCCAGGCGAAGCCTTGATATTCGTCGGGATCGATGCCGCAGGCGCGCAGCACGTTCGGGTGCACCATGCCGCAGCCGAGAATCTCCAGCCAGTCCTCGCCCTCGCCGAAGCGGATCTCGCCCTTGTCGCGGCGGCACTGGATGTCGACCTCCAGAGACGGCTCGGTGAACGGGAAGAACGACGGCCGGAATTTCATGTTGATGTGGTCGACCTCGAAGAACGCCTTGCAGAACTCGTGCAGGATCCATTTGAGGTGGCCGAGATGCGAGCCCTTGTCGATGACGAGGCCCTCGACCTGGTGGAATTGCGGCGTGTGGGTCGCGTCCGAATCGATGCGGTAGGTGCGGCCCGGGCAGATGACGCGGATCGGCGGCTTCTGGCTCAGCATGGTCCGCACCTGCACCGGCGAGGTGTGGGTCCGCAGCAGCATGCGCGAGCCGTCCGGCTTCGGATTGAAGAAGAACGTGTCGTGCATCTCCCGCGCCGGATGGCCTTCCGGGAAGTTCAGCTTGGTGAAGTTATAGTCGTCGGTCTCGACGTCGGGACCTTCGGCGATCGAGAAGCCCATGTCGGCGAAGATCGTGGTCAGCTCGTCCATCACCTGGCTGAGCGGATGGATGCGCCCGGTCTCGGTCGGCGAATCCTGCAAGGGCAGGGTGACGTCGATGGTCTCGGCGGCGAGGCGAGCATCGAGCGCCGCGGCCCTGAGCACCTCGCGGCGCGCGGTCAGCGCCTGCGTGACCTTGTCCTTGGCGAGGTTGATCGCCGCGCCCTGCGTCTTGCGCTCGTCCGGCGACATCTTGCCGAGCGTCGCCAGCAGCGCCGAGATCGAGCCCTTCTTGCCGAGCGCTGCGACGCGGACGGTTTCCAGCGCGGCTTCATCGCCGGCGGCGGCGATCTGGTCGAGGATCGAGGTTTCGAGCGAGGCGAGGTCGGACACGGGCAAAATCTCCGCGGGACAAAAGGCGGCTGGGTTGTCGCCGCGCCGGCGACAGGGGTCAAGCGAAAGCAGGCAAGCAAACCGGCATGTCGCCGGATAGCAAAAAGCGGCCGAGAGCATCGGCCGCTTTTGACATCCTCACGATGCGCTGGGCGATCAGGCGGCGAGCGCCGCCTTGGCCTTCTCAACGATCGCCTGGAACGCGGCGGGCTCGTTGATCGCGAGATCCGACAACACCTTGCGGTCGACGGTGATGCCGGACTTCGACAGGCCGTCGATAAATCGGCTGTAGGTCAGCTCGAACGGGCGCACGGCGGCGTTCAGGCGCTGGATCCAGAGCGCGCGGAAGGTGCGCTTCTTGCGCTTGCGATCGCGGAACGCATACTGGCCGGCCTTTTCGACGGCCTGCTTGGCGGTGCGGATCGTGTTCTTGCGGCGGCCGTAATAGCCCTTGGCGGCCTTGAAGACTTTCTTGTGCTTGGCGTGGGCGGTCACACCGCGTTTGACGCGAGACATGCCGGAAATCCTTGGATTCAGAGATGACGATCAGCCGCGGCTTTGAGGCGGCCAGGGGTTCGGAAGCGGGAGGCCGGTCAGGCGTTCGGCAAGAAGTACTTCTTGACGTTGTCGCCGTCGGTCTTGAACAGCACGCGGGTGCCGCGCAGCTGCCGGATCTGCTTCTTCGTCCGCTTGATCATGCCGTGGCGCTTGCCGCGCTGGGCGTGCATCACTTTGCCGGTGGCAGTCACCTTGAAGCGCTTTTTGGCGCCGGATTTGGTCTTCAGCTTGGGCATTTGGCTCTCCTTGATGCCAACGGCAAGCCGCCCGCAAAAGCGGCGCCATCCGGCGAAAATGCTCGTTAGAGCGTTGGTTGTGCTCAGGTTTCGGGTCCAAACGAGGATCCACCCGCACAGAAACATCGCCACGGCAGCCCTTGATCAGCCGGGCGACGAAGGCCGCGCTTATGCCAGAGACAAAGCCAGTTGGCAACGTCGAACCACGGAATCGGCTATTCCGACCCATGATCAGCCGACCATGACAGTCGAGGATCGACCATGACCCGCCTCATTCGCCGCGCCATCTCCGCCGCCCTTACGACCGCGCTGCTGACGGGCCTCGCAGGCCTGCCGGCGAGGCCTGCGCACGCTGCCGGCTTCGATGGCGCCTGGACCGTGCTGATCATTACCGAGGCCGGCAGTTGCGACCAGGGCTACAGCTTCCCGATCCGGATCAGCAGGGGCCGGGTCCTCTCGAACAGCACCGCCAACATCACCGGCTCGGTTGGCCGCGGCGGCGCCGTCACCGTGCGGGTATCCCAGGGTGGCGCCTCGGCCAGTGGCACCGGCCGGCTCGGCGCCACCTCAGGTTTCGGTCGCTGGAGCGGCAAAGGCTCGTCCGGAACCTGCCGCGGGCGGTGGCAGGCGACGCGGTCCTGACCCCGGCCCGCAAGAGCGGTCCTGGCGGGCGCCCTCAAGAGAAAAGCCCGCCAAACGCGTGGCGGGCCCGGCTTCGGGTGTCGGTGTGCTGGACCTAGCGCGGCGCCAGAACCATGACCACCTGACGGCCCTCGAACCTGGCGTCCTGCTCGACCTTGGCGAACGCTGCGACGTCGGATTTCACCTTGTCGAGCAGCTTGGTGCCGATCTCCTGGTGCGCCATTTCGCGGCCGCGATAGCGCAGCGTGATCTTGACCTTGTCGCCCTCTTCGAAGAACCGCTGCATCGCGCGCATCTTCACGTCGTAGTCGTGGTCGTCGATCATCGGGCGGAGCTTGATCTCCTTGATCTCAACGACCTTCTGCTTCTTGCGGGCCTCGGCGGCCTTCTTCTGCGCCGAATATTTGTACTTCCCGTAGTCCATGATCTTACAGACGGGAGGCGTGTTGTTCGGCGAAATCTCGACCAGATCCATGCCGGCGTCAGCGGCCATCTTGATCGCGACAACGGTCTCGACGACACCACGGTTGGTGCCTTCGGCATCGATCAGCTGGATCTGCGCATTGCGAATCTCATCATTGGTGCGCGGCCCGTCTTTGACGGCAACGGGCGGGGCTCGATTGGGGCGGCGAATGGGTAGTTCTCCAAGGTTGTGGAAGAAGGCGGCTAGTTTGAAGGAAGATGCTTTCGCGGGCAAGGTCGCAACTGTCCGGTGCGTCGAAATTCCGCCCGGCCGTCGCGGCTCCTGCGACGCATGCGCGAGACTCGTGCGTCGATGCATTCCCCCAAGGAAGCCACACGGCCGAGAATTGCGATCAAACTCGCGCTTTTTCGGGCCCTCGTGGTTCCGCCGGGGGACATAGAGTGCGCCGCGCGCTTTCGCAAGCGGCAGCGTCAAGCTTGGCCGATTGACGGAAACGGCCGGTTCGCCCACACAACACCCGACAGCGAGTAACGATCCATGAACCCTGCTGCAGAGAATGCCGATCCGCCTGTCTTCATCACCGTCGGCGCGGGCGAATCGTCGCGCCGGATCGCGGTGCGGGCGCGGCCAGGCCATCCGCCCGGGCTGTTCTGGCTCGGTGGCTTCAATTCCGACATGAAAGGCACCAAGGCACTGGCCCTCGATGCCTGGGCCGCCGGGCGCGGCCGCGCCTGCGTCCGCTTCGACTATTCCGGGCACGGCGAATCCGGCGGACGCTTCGTCGACGGCACGATCAGCCGCTGGCTCGAGGAGAGCGTTGCCGTGTTCCGGCAATTCTGCCGCGGACCGCAGGTCGTGGTCGGCTCCTCGATGGGCGGCTGGATGGCGCTGCTGCTGGCGCGCGCGCTGCTCGAGGAACCGGCCGAAGCGACGCTGGCGGGCCTGGTCCTGATCGCCCCGGCGCCCGATTTCACCGAGGAGCTGATGTGGAAGGGCTTCTCGCCGGCGGTCCGGACCGAGATCGAGACCAACGGCGTCTGGATGCGCCCGTCGGAGTACGGCGAGCCCTATCCCATCACCAGGGCGCTGATCGAGGACGGGCGTCATCATCTCCTGCTCGGCGGTGCCATCAAGATCGGCTGCCCGGTGCGCATCCTGCAGGGCGCGCAGGACCCGGACGTCCCCTGGCAGCATGCGTTCGCGCTGACCCACCGCCTGCCCGCCGAAGACGTGGTGCTGACCATGATCCAGGACGGCGACCACCGGCTGTCGCGGCCACAGGACATCACGCGCATGCTGGCCGCCGTTGGCGAGATAGGCTGAGGCGGCCGGCTTCAGCATCGGACTTGCCATTCCGCGCGGACGCTCGCGGCGGCCTCGGTCGCCAGCGCAATCGTCGCACGTTGGGCAAAAGCCCCCGGGTCGAGCAGTTGCGCCAAGGCCCAGGCGGCGGCACCGCGCACCAGCGGACTCGGATCGGTGGCCAGCCGCTCGGCGGACGGCGTCAGCGCCACATCGCCGGAGTTGCCGATCGCGATCAGCACGTTGCGCAGGAAGCGGTCGCGGCCGATGCGCTTGATCGGCGATTTCGCGAACAGCGCGCGGAACGCGGCATCGTCGAGCGCGGCCAGCTCCGCCAGTGAAGGCGCGCGCAACGCGTCG
Source organism: Bradyrhizobium sp. HKCCYLRH2060 (assembly GCF_051168135.1). Lineage (NCBI taxonomy): Bacteria > Pseudomonadati > Pseudomonadota > Alphaproteobacteria > Hyphomicrobiales > Nitrobacteraceae > Bradyrhizobium > Bradyrhizobium sp. HKCCYLRH2060. Next base: position 479,612 of record NZ_JBNPUK010000001.1, on the reverse strand, counting down.
CGCGCCGCCAGCTTCGCCTCGCGTCCAGCCTGCGCGAACTTGTTCCACGGACAGGCGGCGAGGCAGTCATCGCAGCCGTAGATGCGATTGCCCATGGCCTTGCGGAACTCGCGCGGGATCGGCCCCTTGTTCTCGATCGTCAGATAGGAGATGCAGCGCCGTGCATCGAGGCTGTAGGGGGCCGGGAAGGCCGCGGTCGGGCAACTGTCGAGGCAGGCCCGGCAGGAGCCGCAATGATCGAGCTCCGGCGCATCCGGCGGCAGGTCCAGCGTGGTGTAGATGGCGCCGAGGAACAGCCAGGAGCCGAAGCCTGATGACACCAGGTTGGTGTGCTTGCCCTGCCAGCCGAGCCCGGCCGCTTCGGCCAGCGGCTTCTCCATGACGGCCGCGGTGTCGACGAACACCTTCACGTCACAGCCGGCCTGCGCGACCAGCCAGCGCGCGAGCGTCTTGAGGTTCTTCTTGATGACGTCGTGATAGTCGTCGCCGCGGGCATAGACCGAGATCGCAGCATTGCTGCGCTGGGACAGCACCGCGCGCGGGTCCTCGTCGGGGCCGTAATTGACGCCCAGCATGATGATGCTGCGGACCTCGCTCCACAGCGTTGTAGGATCGGTGCGGCGGGACGGCTCGCGGGCCAGCCAGTCCATGTCGCCGTGCTGGCCGGCGGCGAGGAAGCGTTCGAACGCGGCGGCCCGTTCGGCGCTCACGACCGGGGCGGTGACACCGACGACATCGAAGCCCAGCCGCTGCGCCTCGGCGGTCAGCGCCGCCTTCAACGTCTCCGGCGTGGGCCTGTCGGCGCTCAGAAGTCCAGATCCACATAGGTCCGCGACGCCGGCACGCCCGCCAGCCAGTCGGACAGCAGCGGCCGGAACGACGGCCGCGACTTCACCCGCGCGTACCACGCCTTCGCGGCGTCGTCCTCGATCCATGGCACGTCGCCCAGGTAATCGATCGCCGACAGATGCGCGGCGGCGGCGAGGTCGGCATAGGTCAGGCGGTCGCCGGCCAGGAAATTGCGCCGCTGCGCCAGCCAGCCGATATAGGCGAGATGATAGCGCACATTGGTCTTGGCGGCGCGAATCACGTCGGTCGACGGCGGCCCGCCGCCATCCTCCTCGCTCATGAAGCGCTTGTAGATGCGCTCGGTGACCAAGAGATTCGAGGCCTCCTCGAAGAACTTGGTGTTGAACCAGTCCATCAGCCGGCGCACCTCGATGCGCTCGGCCGCCGTGCCCGGCATCAGCCGGCGATCGCCCATCTCAAGCCCGCAGGTCTCATCGATGAATTCGGCGATCACGCCGACACCCGGCACCGGCGGCAGGCCTTCGACCGACAGCACCGGCGTGGTGGCCGCGGGATTGAGCACGAGAAACGCCTCGCGGCGCTCCCAGGCGCGTTCCTCCACCAGGCGCAGATCGAGCCCGTATTCGCCGAGCACCAGCCGGACGAAGCGTGAATGCGGGCAGAAGGGATGGTGGAAGAGCGTGTACATGGAGCCTTTCGACGATTCCGCGGCTGCGGCGCTTAACGAACAATCAACCATCGGTTCGCACCGATGCCTCGTCCCGATACCGGCGCGCGGTTGCGCTCGCGAATCGGACCATTAGCGCATGGTCGGCGAAAGTGTAAGCAGTAGGGCGACGGGTCAGCATGCGGGAAACGACGTTCGGGGAACACGCGTCGGTGAGCTGGATCGGCCCTCCGGACCCGTCGCGTTCTGATTCGTAAGCTGCGCTCACGCGCCGGTTCATTCATCCGATAGGACCGCCCATGCCGCTTTTTGCAATTGCGGGCGGGGGCCGAATAGGCGAGAAGGGCGGCGTTTTGCCGGCAATCCAGGATCCGATCAATGATGTCAGATACGCTGCGGGCGGTGCTTCTCGGCATCATCGAGGGCGTCACCGAGTTTCTTCCGGTATCCTCGACCGGCCATCTGCTGCTGGCGGAGCGCTTCTTCGGGCTCGGTGACGAGGGGTTCTGGAAGAGTTTCGCGATCCTGATCCAGCTCGGCGCCATCCTCGCCATCGTCGCGCTGTACTTCTTCAAGCTGTACCGCGTCGCCATCGGCGCGCTGTCGAACGCTGACGATCGCCGCTTCATCATCGGCGTGCTGGTCGCCTTCCTGCCCGCGGTCGTCGTCGGCCTCATCGCCGGCAAGTACATCAAGGCGCTCCTGTTCGATCCGTGGGTCGTGTGCTTCTCGCTGATCGTCGGCGGTGCCATCCTGCTGTGGGTCGATCAGATCGATCTCAAGCCGCGCGAGCACGACGCCACGCGCTATCCGCTGATGATGTATCTGTGGATCGGCGTCGCGCAGTGCCTGGCGATGATCCCCGGCGTGTCGCGCTCCGGCGCCACCATCGTGGCGGCGATGCTGCTCGGCGGCGACAAGCGCTCGGCGGCGGAATTCTCCTTCTTCCTGGCGATCCCGACCATGGTCGGCGCCTTCGTCTACGACTTCTACAAGAGCCGCGCCGAGATGACGTCCGATCACCTCGGCCTGATCGCGATCGGCTTCGTCGTGTCCTTCATCACCGCGATGATCGTGGTGAAGGCGTTCCTCGGCTACGTCACCCGCCATGGCTTCGTGCTGTTCGCCTGGTGGCGCGTCATCGTCGGCACGATCGGCCTGATCGCGCTGGCCCTCGGCAAGTAAGTCGGCCCGTCTCTCTCCGCTCGTCATTGCGAGCGCAAGCGCAGCAATCCAGTGTGGTGGGCGGGACTCTGGATTGCTTCGTCGCTTCGCTCCTCGCAATGACGGCGTTTAGCAGGGCGGCCCTTCTCACGCGTTCTTGCGCTGGAACTGCCCGGCGGGACGGAAGCGCCAGAGATATTGCGGGGCGACCGCCTCGAGTGAATCCGGCGTGATGCCCAGGCCCTGAAAAGTCAGGCCGGCCGCCTTCGCCGCCTCCGACACGACGTTGTCGTGGCGCAGCAGCTCGACCTGGTCGGGCGTCAGCTTCAGCGGCCCCGGCGCGAACTGCAGGAAGGTTGCCTTCATCTTCGCCAGTCCGAACGGCACCGGCAGCAGCGCGCGGTCGCGGTCGGTGATCTCGAGGATGATTTTCAGGATCTCCCGGAAGCTCAGCACCTCCGGTCCGCCGAGCTCGTAGGTCGCGCCGGCCTGCGCCTTGCCGTCGACCGCATCGGCCACTGCTGACGCGACGTCGCCGACATAGACCGGCTGCATCTTGGTCTCGCCGCCGCCGATCAGCGGCAGGAACGGCGAGATCCGCGCCAGTCCCGCAAAGCGGTTGGTGAACTGGTCCTCGGGGCCGAACACGACCGAAGGGCGCATGATCACGGCCTCGGGCACCGCGGCCAGCACGGCGGCCTCGCCGGCTGCCTTGGCGCGGGCATAGCTCGACGCCGACTCCGCATCGGCGCCGATGGCCGAGACATGCACCATGCGGGTGCCGGCAGCGGCGGCCGCCTTGGCGACGGTGGCGGCGCCCTCGGCCTGCACGGCCTCGAAGGTCTGCGCGCCGCTCTCGGTCAGGATGCCGACGAGGTTGATCGCGACATGGCTGTCGCGCATCGCGGCCGCGACCGAGTCGGGATAGCGCAGATTGGCCTGTACGGCGTGGATCTGGCCGACCCGGCCGAGCGGCTGCAGGTGGCCGGCGAGCTCCGGCCGGCGCACCGCGACGCGGATGCGGTAGTCGCGCTTGGCCAGCGCCCGGACCACGTTGCGCCCGACGAAGCCGGAGCCGCCGAAGACGGTAACCAATGTGTCCAGATTCGATGCCATGGAATGCTTCCTGGGATTGCATCGGGCGGTCGGGCCGCCCCGACGAGAGGGCTCTGAGCGGCGATTCGCACCCCGCGGGCCGCCATCCTGGCCCGCTGTATAGCCCATCGTCCGCACCGCGGAAAAGTGGCCGTGTTTTTGCGCATGGCTTCAGAAAAATTGTCATCTTGGGCCTTCGGCGGTTTGACAAGCCGCCGTTCGATCCGTACACACCGCCTCCACATGCCCAGGTGGCGGAATTGGTAGACGCGCTGGCTTCAGGTGCCAGTGGCTTAACGGCCGTGAAGGTTCGAGTCCTTTCCTGGGCACCACGCTACGCCTTTCAGGCTACGCGTGGCGCCGCCGAGCTAAGGCTCGGTTTCGATTTTTCCCCGATATCGCCGTAGCTGCCGAAGTCGCCGGATCGCACGCTCTGTGTTTCGCGGACGATCGTCGCGCATTTGCGGCTTTCGCCGTGAGCTCCGTTTCGAGCCATGACAACACCTCACTGCATTTTTGATCATGCCGCACCGACGGTCAGCTCCCCTCCCCCTTGCGGGGAGGGGTTGGGGGTGGGGGTCCACGAGTCCCGCTGCGACTGATCCGCACCTCGCTTTTCTTCTCTGAAAGTGACGGCGCTCGCCATCGGCGTCAGCGTCCGGAGACCCCCACCCCCGACCCCTCCCCGCAAGGGGGAGGGGAGAGGACCGAGACCGCGGCGAGAGCTTGATCCAATCGCGCAACAACGAAAAACGAGGTGTCTCCTGCACGAAGATGCATCTCGTGTATCAGTCATCCTCATCGTCTCGGATCTCGTGCGCTGATCGGAAATCAGTCTGGACGAGCCTCCTCATCCTCGCGACGCATCCGCGCCCGAGTCATGCTGATCGTCTCGCCCTCTAAATCATGAGGGCGCAGGGAAGGCCGGGTGCCGACCGCACCCATGGCCCGCCAGCGGAAGAAAATGCTGGCGGCAGGAACCACAGGTACGCGCCGGAGCATCCGGCCTTCCCTGCGCAACGGTTTTAACGGCTGCTTCGCGTTCTCCCTGGTGCGCCGTGCTTGTTGGCCACCATCCCCCACGCAATGCGCCAGCATTACGCCAGGTTGATATCAGCGTCGGGATATCAGGACCGCGCGACTTGACCGTGCGTGCATCGCCGTTCGTCCGCGCGATTAGTTCACGCTGCGCCGACACACGCCCATCGCATCCCACTGCCAACGTCTCGTGACGGTCGCGACACGCCCCTCATGCGGCAGCAGGGATGCGCGGAAATGTGCAGCTGATTTGCCCGACGGCGCAAGGGCCGATGCTGCGACAGACTGGCACGACGGGCAGTTTGTGCATGGCGGCCATACTGATAGCTCCGGCGTCATTGCGAGCGAAGCGAAGCAATCCAGGGCTCCGGGCATCGCCCTGGATTGCTTCGTCGCTTCGCTCCTCGCAATGACCGTGGCTGGGATCGTGCCGTGAACCGCTGGGATGAGATCTGCAACTTGCCCGTGTTATTGGTCTGCAAGATCACGACGTGGGATCGTGTATATAGAGGTTGGGCTAATCATAGCTGGATCGTCACGATCTGGCAGATGATCGCAACATCGAACAGGATCGTCATGGCGGATCACCTCGTTGTCGGCCTCTCGGCCTGGATCATCCAGGACGGCAATTACGGTGATTTCACGCGCGGCGACCGCACCGCGTTCGCGCTCGAATTCTGGGCGCAGCCGCCACTGACGCGAGTCGAACCGCGAGACGAGATCATCGCCTCAATGGCGCATCGCGGAAGTGCGATATATGAAGTCGTCGCGCGCGTTGTTCATGTTGCCGAGGATTGGTGGGCGATCGACGTCGGCGTTCTTGTGTATCAGTACAGCAGGCCACCGGACTCTGCGCAGCCCGGCGCCTGGCTGCGGGGAAACGTCTTCATCGGGATCGATCCATTTCTCTATTTCGAGGACTGCGGCCGCCGGCCTGGCGCGCCCGCGCTGGTCTACGAATGGAGCATCGACAAGATCGAGATTGAGACCGCGCCATTCGTAGAAGTGAGCCCGCGGCGATTTGAGCGTGATGCCAGTCAGCTCGGCTGGCGGGAGGTCGCCGCGACGACAGCCTGGGAAGACGACTCGGGCATGGGAGACTATTTGCTCCATTGCACGCTGCTCGCCGGCCCTCGTTTGCCTCGCAGCAAGGATCTGCCGTAGACGCGCGACCTAGTCGCTGCGAAGCATGTTGCTGGCGCGATCTCGTTGTCAGCGAGGCAAAGTCCGACGTCCAGGTCACTCCGTGCGTGACGCCGCGATCACGCGCGCCAGCACGGGCCAATACAGATCGCCATAGCCAGCTTCGATGGCCTCTCGCAATCGTCTGTCGGCGAGCTCCGCGCCCGGCAGGTCGATCTGCACGGACCTGGCGAGATCCAGCGCGTAGCCGATGTCCTTGCGCGCATATTCGGTCGAGAACGCCCGCTCCGGGTATGTGTCGGACAGCATCGCCTTCATGCCGTGGTTGCGCAGCGCGAAGCTGTCGGCGGAGCCCTTCGCGAGGGTCTCGAACAGCAGCTTGGGATCGAGGCCCGCACGCTTGGCGGTCTCCAGCGCCTCGCCGAGCGCGACCACGGTCTGCATCAGCACCATGTTGTTGAGGATCTTCACGACCTGGCCGGCGCCGACGCCCCCGCAATGGGTGATGTCGGTGGCGAACAGCGCGATCAGCGGCCGCAGCCGTTCGAACGTCGCCGCGTCGGCCCCGACCATCACGCTCAGCGTGCCGTCCTCGGCCGCCTGCCGGGTGCGGGCGATTGGCGCATCGGCGAAGGCGGCGCCCTTGGCGGCGAAACGGGCGGCGAGCTCCCGGCTGGCCTGCACCGGCGAGGTGCCGAGGTCCACGATGGTGTGACGCGCCTCGACGTGGCGGAGCAGGCCGTCATCGCCGTCGCACACGGCCTGGACATGCTTGCCGCTCGGCAACGCCATGAAGATCAATTCGGCCTCCCGCGCCAGCTCCGCGAGCGACGCGGCCCTGATGACGCCGACCTCGGCGAGCCGCTCCAGCGGGGCGTCCGCACGATCGAAGCCGAACACCGTGGCGCCGGACTTCCGCGCCAGATTGCGGCACATCGGCTCGCCCATGACACCCAGACCGATGAATCCGATCGCCGCCATTGCAAGCTCCCTTTCATTCGGACCTGCCTGTCCGATCGACCATGGTGCCGCTCTGCGGGGCAGCCCAGTCCAGATCCGGATAGTCGTCTGAATATTCGCCGGTGTCGATCGAGCAGACGATCCTGCCGCTCTTGCCGGCAGCACGGACCTCGTTGCCGAGTTTGCGATCTGACCGTCAGGGGAGCGAATCCGGTTGGTCCTTGCCTTCGGGACCGCGGGACTTGCGAAAAGGATACACCGTGATGCCGATGGCTGCGCCGAGCGTTGCGATGCGCAGCAGCAGGTCGGCGGAGATCGTGGTCTCAAGCGCGGGGAATTCGCGGCCGCCCTCGAAGCCGTAGGAAAAGGTGCGCGACGTGCAGCCGTTCCACAGCGCCCTCGCGGGTTGGGGCAGCGATTCGATCAGCGTCAGGAATTGCTCGGTGCATGTGGTCGGATCGGGGGATTCTGTCGTGTTGATCTCCAGGACCAATAGAAACTCCCGCTCATGCTCCGCATGATGCAGAATGTACACGCTCTGATCCAGATGCGCGATCAGCGGCGTGAAGTCGAATGTCGACTTCAACGCCAGATCGAGATTCAGGAAATGCGAGAGTGCGGCCATCCTCGCTCACGCGGATTGCTGTGGCGACAGGTGTCGAGTGTACCGCGAGCAGTCGCGGCAGGTCGAGGCCGAACGCATCGGGATGCGGCGGAGGATCGCCGGCCGAAGCCGGCGATCCTCGGGACGACTATCCCTTATACCCCATCAACAGCCGCGGCAGCCACAGCGAGAAGGCGGGGACGTAGGTCACGAACATCAGAGCGGCGATCAGCGCGGCGTAGAACGGCAGGATGGTGCGCATGACGGCGCCGACCGAGATGCCGCCGATGGCGCAGCCGACGAACTGGGTGGTGCCGACCGGCGGGGTGTTGAGGCCGAGCGCGCAGTTGATCAGCATCAGCATGCCGAACTGAACCGGATCCATGCCGGCCTTCATCGCGATCGGCAGAAAAATCGGCGTGCAGATCAGGATGGTCGCCGCCATGTCCATGAAGGTGCCGAGCAGGAACAGGATGACGTTGATCAAGAGGAAGATCATCCAGGGCTGCGTCGAGACCTTGCTCATCAGGTCGCCGGCGAAATCAGCGACCTCGTAGAGTCCCATCAGGTACTGGAACATGGTGGAGACGCCGATCAGCAGCAGCACGACGCCGGTGGTCTTCACCGCCTTGGCGGCGGCGCGCAGGAAGTTGGCCAGGGTCATCGTGCGGTAGATGAAGAACGTCAGCAGGATCGTGTAGGTCACCGCGACGGCCGCGGACTCCGTGGCGGTGAAGACGCCGGACAGGATGCCCGTCAGGATGATGCCGACGATCAGAAGGCCGGGCAGCGCCGCCGCGAACGAGCGGAAAACTTCCGGCCAGCCTGGAAACTTGCCGGCGGGATAGCCGCGCTTCACGGCGACCGCGTAGGCGGCGACCAGCATGCAGACCATCAGCACCAGCGCCGGCAGGAGACCGGCGGCAATCAGGGCGCCGATCGACACCTTGCCGCCGGCGGCGAGCGCATAGATGATCATGTTGTGACTGGTCGGCATCAGCGCGCCGACCAGCGAGGCGTGGGTGGTGACGTTGACGGCGTAGTCGGTGTCGAACCCCTCCTTCTTCATCATCGGGATCATCACCGCGCCCATCGCCGAGACGTCGGCGACGGGAGAGCCGGAGACGCCGCCGAACAAGGTGCAGGCGACGACATTGGACATGCCGAGTCCGCCGCGGATGTGGCCGACGAGATTCTTGGCGAGCTTCACGATCTTGTCGGCGACGCCGCCATGCAGCATCAGCTCGCCGCTGAAGACGAAGAACGGGATGGCGAGGAACGAGAAGATGTTCATCCCCGACATCATCTGCTGGAAGATGACGGCGACCGGCAGGCCTTCATACAGAATGGTGCAGATCGCGGAGAGGCCGATGGCGAAGGCGACGGGAACGCCGAGGATGAGAAAGCCGAAGAACGTGACGCCGAGAATGATCAGTTCCATGACGGGATGACCTCTTCACCGCGCAGGAGAGCAATGATGTGCTCGATCGAGAAGGAGACGATCAGGAGCCCGGAGACGACCAGCGGGACGTAGCGGACGAGCTCGGGCAGGCCGAGATTGGCGATCTTCACGGTGCCGACGGAGGCGCCGAGGATCCAGCCGTTGTAGGCCATGGCGATGCCGAACAGGGCGACCAGCACGTGAATCACGATCTCGATCTTCTCGCGCGTCGAGTCCGGCAGCATCACGAGGAGACTATCCATGCCGATATGTCCGGCGTCGCGGACGCCGACGGCGCCGCCGATCAAGGTGACATAGAGGATCAGGACCAGCGCCAGGTTCTCGGTCCAGGTCGGGCTGGAGTTGAGCACGTAGCGGCCGAACACCTGGTAGAACACGATGGTGACGATGACGAGCAGGCCGGCGACGGACAGATACATGCCCAGCCGCGCGATGATGGCGTTGATCCGCGTCAGCGGGCCGCGTGACGGGCGTCCCTCCCCATGCTCGTGGTCGCCGACATGTGGGTCTGTCATTCCCGTCCCTCCCCTGGCTTTCCTCCGGCGCCGCCTGATGGCGGCGCCGGACCGTGTGATTATTGTTCTTGGTAGGTGTCTTTGAAGTCGCGATTGCTACGTCGCTACTCTTACTTCGTATCCTGGATGCGCTTGACGAGGCTCGAGAGCTTCTCGTCGCCGGCGAACTTCTGGTAGACCGGCTTCATCGCGTCGACGAATTCCTGCTTGTTGGCGATCGTCACGACCTGGACGCCGGCGGCCTCGACGGCCTTGCGGGAGGTCTGCTCGCGCTCGTCCCACAGCTTGCGCATGACCGGCACGGAGTCCTTTGCCGCCTTGCGGATCATCGCCTGGTCCTCCTTGCTCAGGGTGTCCCAGACCTTCTTGGACATCACGAGGACTTCGGGCGCCAGCGAGTGCTCGGTGACGTTGTAGAACTTGGCGGCCTCGAAATGGCGCGAGGATTCGTAGGACGGCCAGTTGTTCTCGGCGGCGTCGACGAGGCCGGTCTTCAGCGCGGTGTAGACCTCGCCATAGGGCATCGGGGTCGGGTTGGCGCCGAGGCTCTGGATCATGCCGACCCAGAGGTCGGACTGCTGGACGCGGATCTTCAGGCCCTTGAGGTCGGCGAGCGACTTGACCGGCGCCTTGACCGTGTAGATCGAGCGCGCGCCGCTGTCGTAATAAGCGAGGCCGATCAGGCCCGCGGGCTCCATGGCGGCCAGGATCTCGTCGCCGATCGGACCATCGAGCACGGTGCGCATGTGCTGCGTGTCGCGGAACACGAAGGGCAGGCACAGGGCCACGGTCTCCGGCACGAAATTGTTCAGCGGCGAGGAGTTGATCCGCATCATGTCGAGCGCGCCGATCTTGAGCTGCTCGATCGTGTCCTTCTCGGAGCCGAGCGCCCCGTTCGGAAACACCTTGACGCCGAGCTTGCCGCCGCTCGCCGCCGCGAGCTGCTTGCCCATGAACTTGACGGCTTCGACGGTCGGATAATCGGCGGGGTGCACGTCGGCGGAGCGGAAATCGCGCGCGGTCGCCAAGGGCGACGAGACCGCCAGCACAGCGGCCGCAATGATACCTGTAAGTGCCTTCATCCTGGCTTCCTCCTCATGTGATTATGTCGTTGTCGGCAGATGCTGCGGCCGCCTTGGGTCGCTGCACTTCAGATGCGAAGTCATGCGACAATATCACGCGTACGGCCAGGGGCATTTTCTGTCCAAGCCAAAGGCGGCATCGATCAATGCAAGAGTTGCATCGATCGACGGGGTGCGATCTGGCGCGATGCAACCGGCGGGTCGACCGCCTCATGAGGAGGGCGTCGCCTCGACCGGCCGCGGCGGCACCTGCCGGCGCCAGCTCGGATGCGATCACCTGGCCCCGTCCGGCCCTTGCGCCCGGGCGGCGGGGCTGGCATTCCCACGGCTGATCTCCGGACCGGCCCGGCGCGTTTGCCGGTTGGTTACCAGCGCCGGGCTAGAGCCGGTTCCCGAGCGCTTCCCGCGGCGTTGCTCCGGCCCGTCGCATCCGATTTCGATTCGACGAGGTTTTGACAGCCATGACCGTACGCCTGCACCGCGGCGACCTGCCCGATCTCTCCCGCTATACCTCGTCGGTCGCGATCGACACCGAGACGATGGGGCTCAATCCGCACCGCGACCGGCTGTGCGTGGTGCAGCTGTCGCCCGGCGACGGCTCGGCCGATGTGGTGCAGATCCCGAAGGAGCACACCGACGCGCCGAACCTGAAGGCGCTGCTCGGCAACCCGGACATCACCAAGATCTTCCACTTCGCGCGCTTCGACGTCGCGGCGCTGTTTCACGCGTTCGGGGTGATGCCGCAGCCGGTGTACTGCACCAAGATCGCCTCGCGGCTGGCGCGCACCTATACCGACCGCCACGGCCTCAAGGATCTCGTGCGCGAGCTGCTCAATGTCGATCTCTCCAAGCAGCAGCAGTCGAGCGATTGGGGCGCAGATACGCTCAGCGAGCCGCAGCTCGCTTATGCCGCCTCCGACGTGCTGCACCTGCATGCGCTGCGCGAGAAGCTCGACGTGATGCTCGCGCGCGAAGGGCGGCTGGCGCTGGCGCAGGCCTGCTTCGCGTTCCTGCCCCACCGGGCCACCCTCGATCTGGGCGGATTCGAGGCCGAGGACATCTTCGCGCATTCCTGACGGGGGCGAATCGCAGACGTGTTCACGATCATTAATGTCTCGTAATGATCGCGAGGCCCTTGCGTCGCGATTTCGCGCCAGTTCCAGGCTGCAATGGTGGGGCCCCCCATGGTAGGATGGGCGCTGTTTCGCGCGCATCCCGTGTCCGTCGGAGCCCTGGTGAACTCGGTCCACAACCCCGCCTATGATCCCACCCTGCAGGCGCGCTTTGCGGTCGCGGCGCGCCACAGCCGTTTCGTGCGCGTGCTGCGGGTCGCGGTGCCGGCGGCGGTCGGACTGGCGATGGCGGTGGTGATCGGCATCGCCCTGTTCAATCCGTTCCACATGGAAATCAACACCCCCAATCTCACCGGCAACCTCGTCATCTCCGGCCGCAAGATCACGATGGAGACGCCGCATCTGACCGGCTTCACGCCGGACCAGCGGCCCTATGATCTCGTCGCCCGGAGCGCGGTGCAGGACCTCACCGATCCCGATCACGTCGAGCTCAACATCCTCCGCGCCAAGGTGCTGATGGAGGATCAGTCGACGGTGACGTTGAAGTCCAATACCGGCGTGTTCGACACCAAGCAGCAGCAGCTCGAGCTGAAGAAGGACATCCTGCTGACGACGTCGACGGGCTACGAGGCGCGGCTGAGCCGGGCCTCGGTCGACATGGCCAAGGGCACCGTGAGCTCGGACGAGCGCGTCGACGTCAAGCTGACCAACGGGACGCTGTCCGCCGACCGCCTGCGCATCACCGACAATGGCGAGGTCATCCGCTTCGAGGGCAACGTCATGATGAACCTCGACAACGTCAATGCCGCTCCGGCCACGACCGCGAGCGCCGATTCCGGCCGTCCGGCCCGCAACGTGAAGTGAGCTCATGACGACGTATCGTTTGATTGCCGCGGTCCGGCGCGGCGCCTCGTTCGGTGCGCTGGCGCTGATCGCGTTCGCCGATCCGCTGCAGGCGCAGAGCGCGACCACCGGGGTGCCGAACGCGCTGCAGGGATTTTCGCAGAACCGCGACCAGCCGATCCAGATCGAGGCCGCTGCGCTCGAGATGCGCGACAAGAAGAAGGAGGCGACCTTCACCGGCAACGTCAAGGTCGTGCAGGGCGATACCACCATGACCTCGAAGTCGCTGGTGGTGTTCTACGATGGCGGCGCCCAGCCGGGCGGCGCCAAGTCGAGCAAGGCCACGCCGGCGGCGACGCCGGGGCCGGACGGCAGCTCGGCGATTCGCCGGTTGGAGGCGCGCGGCGACGTCAAGGTGACGCAGAAGGACCAGGTCGTGACCGGCGAGACCGCGGTCTACGACACCAAGACCAACATGATCTCGATGCAGGGCGGCGTGGTGCTGACCCAGTGCAAGAACGTGATGCGTGGCGACCGCCTGACGGTGGACATGACCACCGGCGTGTCGCGCGTCGAATCCGACAGCGGGCGCGGCGTGCAGGTGCTGCTGCCGCAGGCCGGCGCAGGCGCGGGCGGCGGCTGCGGTCCGTCGACCGCCTCGGCTCCGGGCAGCGCTGCGCCGCTGCAGCTCGGTCCAGGCAAATCGAAGTGACTTCAATTATTTAGCAAAACGCCGGCGGCCCAGTTGAACCGCGCCGCTGCTGCCTCTATCTAGCGGGCGGGCGGTTCTGTCGCAGGACCGATGTAACGGGAGGCCGTGGAGCCCGTTGCATGGCTGCGAAAGAGTGATGCCGGACACGATTGCGATCTTGCGATCGGTCGCCAGCATGGCGACCGCGACTTCGCCGTCAGACGACAAACTCCGAAGCGCGGCCTGCCGCGCTTTGGCCGGCCTCGCGCTCCCTGTGATCCGCGAGAGAGGTGAGATGCGTTCGCTCGCGGTGAGCGGGCGAGCCAGCGCTGCGGTCGGTGACGGGCAGCCTCGAAGGGCGTAAGCGAAGCGGGGATGGTGGATCTACTCGGCATGTTTCGTGGGCGTCCCGCCAAGCGCGGCCAGCGAGGCTCGGCGCGCCGGCGCGACGACATCACGGCCATGGACGATCCGTTCGGCCATTCCTACAGCGATGATCCGCTCGCCGCGCTCGCCGACTCCGTGCGCGATGAAACGGTGCCGCGCATCAATCCGCGCTCGCCGCAGAACACCGAGCAGATCCAGCGCAAACGGCCGGCCTCGCAGCCCGTGCCCGCCAAGCCGCGCAACAATGGCGCGGGCGGCGGCCCGCAATTGCTGCGCCGGCCGGGCTTCCTCGCCGTGCATTCGATCGAGAAGAGCTTTGGCAGCCGCCAGGTCGTGCGCGGCGTCTCGATCTATGTCCGCCGCGGCGAGGCCGTCGGCCTGCTCGGGCCGAACGGCGCCGGCAAGACCACCGTGTTCTACATGATCACCGGGCTGATCAAGGCCGATCGCGGCGCCATCGAGCTCGACGGCCACGACGTCACGCGGCTGCCGATGTATCAGCGCGCGCGGCTCGGCATCGGCTACCTGCCGCAGGAGGCCTCGATCTTCCGCGGCCTCACCGTCGAGCAGAACATCCGCGCCGTGCTCGAGGTGGTCGAGCCGTCGCGGAAGAAGCGCGAGCGCGAGCTCGACGCGTTGCTGGAAGAGTTCACCATCACGCGGCTGCGCAAGTCGCCGTCGATCGCGCTGTCCGGCGGCGAGCGTCGCCGCGTCGAGATCGCGCGCGCGCTGGCGACGCGCCCGAACTACATGCTGCTCGACGAGCCGTTCGCCGGCATCGATCCGATCGCGGTCGGCGACATCCAGCAGCTGGTGCGCCATCTCACCAACCGCGGCATCGGCGTGCTCATCACCGACCATAACGTCCGCGAGACGCTCGGCCTCACCGATCGTGCCTACATCGTCTATGCGGGGCAGATTCTCACCGAAGGCAGCCCGGAGGAGATCGTCGCCGATCCCGACGTGCGCCGGCTGTATCTCGGTGAGGAATTCCGGCTGTAGGGTTGCCGACGCGCTGTTTGTCCGCTTTGTCGGACACAGGACGGGTCGCGGAAACGCTGCGAATACCGCTGTTTCCAACTGCTTTGCGAGGGCCGGTAACCTCGTCTTCCGCGCGCGCCATACTCCCTTTTTCTTATTCGTCAAGCCGTGTACATCGCGCGCAGATTAGGATAAGCAAGAATTGGACCAGTAAGGGAATGTTCTTGCTCCCATGGCGTTGACGCAGAGATTAGAATTCCGCCAGTCGCAGTCGCTGGTGATGACGCCGCAGCTGATGCAGGCGATCAAGCTGCTGCAATTGTCCAATCTCGACCTCTCCACGTTCGTCGAAGAGGAGCTGGAGCGCAACCCGCTGCTGGAGCGCGCGAGCGACGGTCCGGAAGCGCCGGTCGCCGGCGAGCAGCAGATGTCCGAGCGGGCCGAGTTCTCGGAAGGTGGCGAGGCCGGCGGCGACGATTTCGGCGAGGGCGCGAGCGGCGGCGAGAGCTTCGAGGGCGCCCAGGACGACTGGATGAGCCGCGATCTCGGCACCCGTACGGAGATCGAACAAACGCTCGATTCCGGGCTCGAGAATGTGTTCTCCGAAGAGCCCGCCGAAGCGGCCGCGCGGACCGCGCAGGATGCCGCGCCGACCACCTACACCGAATGGGGCGGCGGCGCCTCCGGTGATGAGGACTACAATCTCGAAGCCTTCGTCGCGGCCGAGACCACGCTGTCGGATCATCTCGCCGAGCAGGCGGCGGTGGCCTTCACCGCGCCGGCCGACCGCATGATCGGCCAGTACCTGATCGATCTCGTCGACGAGGCCGGCTATCTGCCCGCCGATCTCGGCCAGGCCGCCGACCGGCTCGGCGCCGAGCAGGCCGACGTCGATGCCGTGCTCGGCGTGCTGCAGACGTTCGATCCGCCCGGCATCTGCGCCCGCAATTTGAGCGAATGTCTCGCGATCCAGCTGCGTGAGCTCGACCGCTACGATCCGGCGATGCAGGCGCTCGTCGAGCACCTCGATCTCCTGGCCAAGCGCGACTTCGTCGCCCTTCGCAAGCTGTGCGGCGTCGACGACGAGGACCTCGTCGACATGATCGGCGAGATCCGCAGGCTCGATCCGAAGCCGGGGCTGAAGTTCGGCACCACGCGCACACAGACCATGGTGCCCGACGTCTACGTCCGCCCGGGTCCCGACGGCGGCTGGCTGGTCGAGCTCAACAGCGACACGCTGCCGCGCGTCCTGGTGAACCAGCACTATTACTCCGAGCTGTCGAAGACGATCCGCAAGGACGGCGACAAGTCCTACTTCACCGACTGCCTGCAGAACGCGACGTGGCTGGTGCGTGCGCTCGATCAGCGCGCCCGCACGATCCTGAAGGTCGCGACCGAAATCGTGCGCCAGCAGGACGGCTTCTTCACCCACGGCGTCGCGCATCTGCGGCCGCTCAACTTGAAGGCCGTTGCGGATGCGATCCAGATGCATGAATCGACCGTGTCGCGCGTCACCGCCAACAAATACATGGCGACCAATCGCGGCACGTTCGAGCTGAAATATTTCTTCACCGCCTCGATCGCATCGGCCGATGGCGGCGAGGCGCACTCGGCGGAAGCCGTGCGCCATCACATCAAGCAATTGATCGATGCGGAAGATCCCTCCGCAATTCTCTCCGACGACACCATCGTCGAGAAGCTGCGGACCGCCGGCATCGACATCGCGCGCCGCACGGTCGCGAAATACCGGGAGGCGATGCGGATACCGTCCTCGGTGCAGCGCCGCCGCGACAAGCAGAGCATGCTGGCGCATGCCCTGTCGGCCCCCGCCAGCGCCGACCGTACCCGGGATGCCGCGTCAGTTTGACCGTGCCCCGCGATTGCGCCTTAACCAAATAGGCTTAGTGTCACACTTGGTTCACATGAATCGAGGCGACACATGACCCTGCGGATTTCCGGAAAGAGCATCAGCGTCAGCGAAGCGCTGCGTGGGCGCGTCAGCGAGCGCACCGACGAAGTCTTGCGAAAATACTTCGACGGCAACTATTCCGGCCATGTCACGCTCTCCAAGGACGGTTTCGGGTTCAAGACCGATTGCGCCCTGCACCTCGATTCCGGCATCACGCTCGAGGCCGAATCGAATGCGCCGGACGCCTATGCCAGCGCCGACCAGGCGCTCCTGATGATCGAGAAGCGCCTGCGCCGCTACAAGAGCCGGCTGAAGGACCGCTCGGGGCGCAAATCCCATGCGGCCAATGCGGCGCTCGCCAATCTCGACGGCGCGGTGCTGGATGCGCCGAGCTATGTGATCGAGGCGCCGGCCGAGGGCGACGAGGAGATCACTGGCTACAGTCCGGTGATCATTGCCGAGAACACCACGGCGCTGAAGCGGCTGTCGGTGTCGGAAGCGGTCATGGAGCTCGATCTTTCGGGGGCGCCCTGCATGGTGTTTCAGCATGGCTCCAGCGGCCGGGTGAACATCATCTACCGCCGCGCCGACGGCAATATCGGCTGGGTCGATCCACCGGCGGTGAAACCGTAGTCACGCGGATGCGTTCCAGGGATCTCCTGGCGGCGCGAAAACCGGTTCCCGATCAGGCGGTTGGCGGACGGGTTGCGACGTCACGCCACGGCAATGAAGGGATGCGACCAAGCGGTTGGGGCGCTGGCGCCTTCAGGCCGCCACGCTCCGGCGATCTTTAAGGATAGGCTGCGGGAACACGCTTGCGGGTGTTGGCACGGCCGTTGCGTTGGGGTAGAAGCCCCACCCATCGGACACGGGTTAAGCCCGCCTGCCGCCTCAGCTTCTTGACGCCGGTCTGTCCCGACCTATTTCGCACCCTGACGGTTCAATCACCTCGGAACGCCCTATGCCGATTACCGATCTGGTCGCACCCGAGGCGATCGTGCCGGCTTTGAAGGTCATCAGTAAGAAGCAGGCGCTGCAGGAGCTTGCCGCCCGCGCGGCTGCGCTGACCGGGCAGAACGAGCGCAACATCTTCGAAGTGCTGCTGCAGCGGGAGAAGCTCGGAACCACGGCCGTCGGGTATGGCGTGGCGATTCCCCACGGCAAGCTGCCGAAGCTGGAGAAGCTGTTCGGCCTGTTCGCCCGGCTGGAGCGGCCGATCGATTTCGAGGCCATGGACGGCCAGCCGGTCGATCTGGTGTTCCTGCTGCTGGCGCCGGAAGGCGCCGGTGCCGACCATCTAAAGGCCTTGGCGCGGATCGCCCGGCTGCTCCGCGACCAGGATGTCGCCAAGAAGCTCCGTGCCTCGCGCGACGCCCAGGCGATCTATTCGGTGCTGGCGCTGCCGCCCGCCTCCGCGGCCTGACGTCGTATCGCGCCGCCGCCCTGCAACGACCGGGAAAGCCTGCTGGCGAGCTTCCGCGCCGCACTGAACCCGCTCGTCCGCGCGGGTGGGTGCAACGGCGTCGGCTCGTAGCCGAACTCGACGACGAGCTCCTGGAACGCCTCGCTGCGGAGCAGGTCGAAATGATGTGGCATCATTCGCTCCTGGTAGATGCCGACTTTCCGGCCCCGTCCTGACGACGTCAGACCGCGCCCGAGCACATCGAGCTCCGCGGCCGTCTTCCGCGGCAGCCCCAGGTAGTCACAGATGCCGTGAAGGACGGGAAACGACGACCGCGCCACATCGTCGGCCGCGAGCTCTGCATAGAGCTCTTCGAACCTCACGGTCAGGCAGGCCGGCGAGTCCAGCCAGCTCATGAAGTTCTTGATGCCGGACCGGGGCAAAGAGAGGAGGGTCGACGTGATTCGGGAGGCGTCGTCGGGGTGAGCAGCCGATCCGGCCGCCCGCAGATAGGCGTTCCACTTCCGCATCTTCGGGTAGGCCGCCGAATGGTAGACGAAGTCGACCCAGCTCACGACGATGTCGCGGGGGTCGCGGACGATGAACAGCATCTTGTGGTCCGGTCTGCCCAGCAGGTATTGCTCGAGATACGGACAGTACTCGGTGTGCGAGGCGCAGGAGTAGCCGGAGCTCAGGGCCGACGCCCAGAGCGGCGCCGGGAGCGCGCGTCCGTAGTCGAGCGAGCCGTCGGGATTCAGCCTGCTGATCGATGACGTGTAGGTGTGATAGCCGACATCGACGTGACCACCCAGCGCTCTGACGAGTTCGACCAGCAGGTACGTTCCTGCTTTCGGCACGCTGTTGCAGATGACGTAGTAAGGGCTCGGTCCCGGCGGAGGACTGTCCACAAAGACGTGCCGGTTGGGGAGGGTCCCGCGTGCAAGCTCTCGATAGACGCCGCCTGCATCAAGCCGTGATCCATGCATTTGCCATCCCTACACATGCTCGTCACACATCGGACTAGCGCGTGCCGCAACGGGGACAACTTAAGGATTGGACACCTTCGCCTTGAACCCGGTTGGATTGTATCTGGTTGTCAAATCGACCGTTCCAGACATCGATGGAAACAAATTTCTCAAAGGCGCTTTCAGCAGCCGCGTCGTCTGACGCCGGCTATCGCAACGATCTCGCCATGTAGCGCACCGTCTTGGCGCCGCCATGGATGCCGGCCGTCGCCAACGGCGCGAAGCCGAGCGCAGCATGAAACGCGTCCGACTGCGGATTGGGCGGATCCAGATTGACCTCGCAGACGATGTGGTCGTGGCCCGCCGCGGTCGTCTCCCGAATCAGCTCCTCATAGAGCTGCCGCGCCAGGCCCCGGCCGCGGGCGGCAGGCGCCACCACGATGCGGTCGACATAGACGAACCGATCGTAGCGCGCCCGGAACCAGCGGTGATTCGGATTGTCATAGGCGGCGGCGTGATCCAGCGCGATCACCAGCGCGTCGGCCCAACCAACGCGCCGGGCGCGCCAGGCTCGATCGACCAACTGCACCAGCGCATCGGGCGAGAGCCAGGACAGCTCCGAAGCATGCGCATTGTTGAGCGCGAGCAGTGCGTCCGCGAGCGCACGGTCTGCGCTCAGCTCTGCGGCGCTCAGGGGAGTTGTCGGCAACGTCATGCGCGGCGCTCGCTCCGGGCAGAAAAAAGGGCCGCCCCCGTTTCCGGGGACCGCCCTCGTGTCAGTGCGTGAGCCACATGGATCTCGTGAGCATCAAGTCTCACGAGACGCGGTTGCCGCAGGCGCTGCGGCGCGGCCTTTGCGTCAGTGCACGCTCACGGCCTGGAGTTCGTGGCTCCAAGCATTCGCAATCGCGGCTTCGCGGCTGTCGGTGAGCATGATCGGCGTGCCGTCAGCGGCATGCAAGGCGAACAGCTTCAGTCCCGGCGCGATGTGCGGTGCCTGCGGAAACAGTCCCGGTACGTCCTCGGAGCGGATCTGCTTCACATAAGCAATGTGGCCCTCGCCCAAGGTAGCCAGCGACTCCAGGGAGACGGGGGATTCCGACGCAACATTACCTTCAGTCATGGTCTCGACTCCTTCTGAGACTCAAGCGGTCGAGTCCGCTACTCGTTCCATCAAACCATTATTCGTGTTCATTGATCGCTATTGTCTTAACGATCCGCTCAGGCTCCGGCCTGGCCAGATCGACCGACAACAACCCGTTCTTCAGGTCCGCACCGAGCACATGCATTCCCTCCGCCAGCACGAAGGTGCGCTGGAAGTGGCGCGCGGCGATGCCGCGATGAATGTATTGCCTGGTCTTGTCGTCCTGCTGCCGGCCGCGGATGACCAGCTGGTTTTCCTCAATGGTGACATCGAGTTGGTCGCGGGTGAAACCCGCCACCGCCAGCGTGATCCGCAGACGCTCGGGCTGGCCATTGGTGCGTTCGAACCGCTCGATATTGTACGGCGGATACCCGTCGGCACCTTTGACGACGCGGTCGAGCACGCGCTCGATCTCGTCGAAGCCCAGCAGAAACGGACTGGAGAGCGAAGGAACACGAGACATGGTTTACAAAGTCCTCTCGAAGCGACTTTGATGTATCAGGGCCCTGTCGGCACCCCTTGAGCAGCAATATGGGCACGATCCGGGGTGCGTTCAAGCACCCCGAATGCGCCGGAACGGTCAGCCTGTGGAAGGGCTTAAGCCGATAGCCGCTGCCGGCCGTCGGCCGAGAACAGGTGCAGCTTGGCCCGCGGCGCCACGGCGCGAATCCGCGCGCCGATCTCCGGCGCGGCCGTGCCCGGCAGCCGCACGATGATGTCGTTGGCGGTGGCGGAGAGCCGGTCGTCGCTGCCGGCGTCCTGGCGCGCGCCGTAGACATAGGTTTCGGCGCCGACGTGCTCGATCGCTTCGACGCGGAGGTCGAGCCCGACCCCGCCCGCCGGAACGGTGTCGCCGAGCTCGAAATCTTCAGGGCGGATGCCGAGCTGGCCGGCATCGGCGGGAACCGCGTCGGCACCGTGCAACTGGGGACGGAGGCCATCGACCGGCATCAGGTTCATCGGCGGCGCGCCGATGAACGATGCGACGAAGGTGGTGGCGGGCTTCTGATAGATCTCGAGCGGATTGCCGATCTGCTCGACCTTGCCGCCGTTCATCACCACCAGGATGTCGGCGAGCGTCATCGCCTCGAGCTGGTCGTGGGTGACGTAGATCGCGGTGGTGTTGAGCCGGCGCTGCAGCTTGCGGATCTCGACCCGCATCGCGATGCGCAGCTTGGCGTCCAGGTTGGAGAGCGGCTCGTCGAACAGGAACACCTTGGGCTGGCGCACGATGGCGCGGCCCATCGCCACGCGCTGGCGCTGGCCGCCGGAGAGCTGGCGCGGCTTCCGCTCGAGCATGGTGCCGAGCTCGAGGATGCGAGCGGCGTCCTCGACGCGCGTCCTGATCTCCTTCTCGGCCATGCCGCGATTGCGCAGGCCGTAGGCCATGTTGTTGTAGACGGTCATATGCGGATAGAGCGCGTAGTTCTGGAACACCATCGCGATGTCGCGATCGGCCGGCTCGATCGCATTGACGATGCGGCCGCCGATGTCGATCTCGCCCGAGGTGATCGTCTCGAGCCCCGCGACCATCCGCAGCAGGGTGGATTTGCCGCAGCCCGACGGGCCGACCAGCACGCAGAACTGACCGTCGCCGACATCGATATCGACGCCTTTGATGGCTTCGAAGCCGCCCTGGTAGACCTTGCGGACGTTGCGGAGGGTGACGTTGGCCATGGAATGATTACCGGTAGAGGTTGAGCAGCGGGCGGTGGCAGGCGAATGGCGAATGGGGAGTGGCGAGGAGGGGAAGGCGAACGGCTCCTGATGCCCGTATGGCCCTATTCGCTATTCGCCACTCCCTATTCGCCGTCCTCACTTTTCCGTCTCCACCAGCCCCTTGACGAACAGGCGCTGCATGACGACGACGACGAACACCGGCGGCAGCATCGCGAGCACTGCGGTCGCCATGACGATCGGCCACTCCGTCAGCGCGTCGGTCGTCGTGATCATCTTGCGGATGCCGATCTGGATGGTCTGCATGTCGTCGCGCGTCGTGATCAGCAGCGGCCAGAGATATTGATTCCAGCCGAGGATGAACAGGATCACGAATAGCGCCGCCATGTTGGTGCGCGACAGCGGCAGCAGGGTGTCCCAGAAGAAGCGGAACGGCCCGGCGCCGTCGATGCGGGACGCCTCCAGCAGCTCGTCCGGCACGGTCATGAAGAACTGGCGGAACAGCAGCGTCGCAGTGGCGGACGCGATCAGCGGCAGCGCGAGCCCCGCATAACTGTCGAGCATATGGAGGTCGGCGACGATCTTGTAGGTTGGATAGATGCGCACCTCGACCGGCAGCATCAGGGTGATGAAGATGAGCCAGAAGATCGGCATGCGGAACGGGAAGCGGAAGTAGACGACCGCATACGCCGAGATGATCGAGATCGCGATCTTGCCGACGGCGATCGAGAGCGCCATGACCAGCGAGTTCAAAAGCATGGTCGCAACCGGCTCGCGGGTCGAGCCGCTCGTGCCGACGAAGATCGTCTGATAGTAGGTCGACAGGAAGTGCCCGCCCGGCAGCAGCGACATCTGCCCGTTGGCGATCACCGCATTGTCCTGCGTCGAGGCGACGAATGCGAGATAGACCGGGAACGCGACGATCGCGATTCCGATCCACAGGATGACATGCGCGACGTAGCGTCGAATGCCTTCTTGCTCGACCATCAGTAGGTCACCTTGCGCTCGACGAAGCGGAACTGGATCGCCGTCAGCACGATGACGATGACCATCAGAACGACGGATTGTGCAGCCGAGGAGCCGAGATTGCCGCCGAGCAGGCCATCGGTGTAGACCTTGTAGACCAGCGTCTCGGTGGACTTGCCAGGACCGCCGCGGGTCATCGTGTCGATGATGCCGAACGTCTCGAAGAAGGCGTAGACGATGTTGATCACCAGCAGGAAGAAGATGGTCGGCGACAGCAGCGGGAAGGTCACGGTCCAGAACCGCCGCATCGGCCGTGCGCCATCGATCGCGGCGGCTTCGAGCACGCTCTTGGGGATGCTCTGCAGCCCGGCGAGGAAGAACAGGAAGTTGTAGGAGATCTGCTTCCAGGCGGCCGCGAGGATGATCTGCAGCGCCGCCTGGTCACCGTCGAGCAGCGGATTCCAGTCGATGCCCATGGCGCGCAGATAGCGCGAGATCACGCCGAGCGAGGGATGCAGCATGAAGATCCAGAGCACGCCCACCACCGGCGGCGCCACGGCATAGGGCCAGATCAGCAGCGTCCGGTACAGCGTCACGCCGCGCAGCGGCTTGTCCGCCATGACCGCGAGCAGCAGCGCGACCGACAGCGACGAGAATGCGATGGCGAAGGAGAAGCCGAAGGTGCGGAGAATGGCTTCAAAATAGTCCGGCTGGCTGAGCAGGTCGGCGTAGTTCTCGAACCAGACGAAGCTCGTGGACAGGCCGAACGCGTCCTGCAGCAGGAACGACTGGATGACGGCCTGGATGGCGGGCCAATAGAAGAAGATCAGCACGATCGCGAGCTGGGGAGCGACCAGCACGAACGGCAGCAGCTTTGACTGGAAGATGGCGTTCTTCTGCATGATCGGTCGGCGAGCCGGCAGGCCGCGGGTGGCCTGCCGGCTCTTGGCCTTATTTCACGGCCGTCTTTTCGAACTGGCGCAGCATCTGGTTGCCGCGCTCGACGGCGGCGTCCAGCGCCTGCTTGGCGGTCTTCTTGCCGGCCAGAGCCTGCTCGATCTCCTCCGACCAGACGTCACGCAGCTGCACCATGTTGCCCAGGCGCAGGCCGCGGGAGTTCTCGGTCGGCTCCTTGTTGGTCAACTCGAGCAGCGGGGTCTCCAGATAGGGCTGATCCTTGTAGAAGCCCTCGGCCTTGGCCTTGGCATAGGCGGCCTTGGTGATCGGCAGATAGCCCGACGCCTTGTGGATGTAGACTTGGCGGTCGGTGTCCGAGAGGAAGGTCAGGAACTTGGCGACGCCCTTGTACTCATCGGCCGACTTGCCGCCCATGACCCAGAGCGAAGCGCCGCCGATGATCGAGTTCTGCGGCGCGCCCTTCACGTCGGGGTAATACGGCATCGGCGCGGCGGTGAAGGCGAACTTCGCCTGCGCCTTGACGTTGCCGAAGAACGCCGACGAGGTCAGGTAGATCGGGCATTCGCCCGAGGTGAAGCGGCCCTCGCCGGTGTTGGTGCGGCCGGCGTAGTCATAGGTCTTGTCCTTCTGCAGCTCGACCAGGTTTTCGAGATGCTTGACCTGCAGCGGACCGTTGAACTCGAGCACGGTGTCGAAGCCGTCGAGGCCGTTGGCCTTGCTGGCGAGCGGCACGTTGTGCCACGCGGAGAGCTGCTCGAGATTGACCCAGGTCACCCACGAGCCGGAGAAGCCGCAGGTCGGGTGGCCGGCCGCATGGAGCTTCTTGGCGGTCTCGAACAGCTCGGGCCAGGTCTTCGGGATCTCGGCGTTGACCTTCTTCAGCTCATCGAGATTGACCCACATGACGGTGGAGGACGAGTTGAAGGGGAAGGACAGCATTTCGCCCTTCGAGGTCGAATAGTAGCCGGTGATGGCCGGCAGGTAGCTCTTGGGATCGAACTTCTCGCCGGCGTCCTGCATCAGCTTGTAGACCGGCTTCACGGCGCCGGTGGCGGCCATCATCGTGGCAGTGCCGACCTCGAACACCTGCATGATATGCGGCGCATTGCCGGCGCGGAACGCGGCGATGCCGGCATTCATCGTGTCGGCGTAGTTGCCCTTGTAGGTCGGAACGACCTTGTAGTCGGTCTGCGAGGCGTTGAAATCGTTGGCGAGCTTGACGATGACGTCGTTGTTGGCGCCGGTCATCGCGTGCCACCACTGAATCTCCGTCACCGCGTGTGCGGGTGCGGCGGCGCCAAGGACCAGCGTGGCTGCCGCAGCGGCGGCTGTCCAGAATTGTCGAAGTGACATTAAAAAAATTCCTCCCATGGAACGTCATCGGCGTCGCGGCCGTAGCAGCGCGAGATGACAGTTTTGTGAATGTATAACCGGTTGGATCGTCAGCGGAAAGCGCGTTCATCGCCGCGGAACGCAGCGACTTGCGGGAGACGGTAGCGGCGCCGGGGTGATGCCCGGGCGGCGCTAGCGTTGGGAGACGACAGGCCGATGGCTCCTCAGCGCTTGCGCTCGGCGCAGACCGTGCCCTCGGACAGCAGGGCCTGGATCTCGTGCTCCGAGTAGCCGAACTCGCTGAGCACCTCCTGCGCGTGCTGGCTGTACTTCGGCGGGATGGAGCGCAGGCTCGGCTTGGTGCGTTCGAGCCGGATCGGCGACGCCACGCCCTTGTACCAGTCCTTCTCGATGACATCGCCGCGATAGATCGTGTGCGGATTGGTCAGCGCCTGGTCGATCTTCTGCACGGGTCCTGCCGGCAAACCGGCCGCAAGCAGGCGGTCGCACAGCGGCTCCGCCTCGAATTGGCTGAACACGGCGGCGAGCTCGGCGCGCAGTGCCTCGCGATTGGCGACGCGATCCTTGTTGCGGGCGAAGCGCGGATCGGTGCCGAGTTCCGGCCGGCCGATTTCCTTGGCGAGCTTGCGGAAGGTGCCGTCATTGCCGACGCCGATGAAGATATCGTCGGTCCTGGTCGGGAAGATCGCATAGGGCACGAGGTTCGGATGCTCGTTGCCGGTCAGCGACGGCGGCTTGCCATGCATGAAGTAGTTTGCGGTATGCGGATGCATGATCGCGAGGCCGGTCTCATACAGCGTGACCTCGAGGAACTGACCGAGCCCAGAACGCTGCCGTTCCGACAGCGCCATCAGGATGCCGATCGCGGCATAGAGGCCGGTCGTGATGTCGACCAGCGGCACGCCGATCCGCATCGGCCCGCTTTGCGGCGAGCCGGTCGCGGCGATCATGCCGGTCATCGCCTGGATGATCGCGTCATAGCCGGGATTGCCGCCGCGCGGACCGTCGGCACCGAAGCCGCAGATGCGGCAGTGCACCAGCTTGGGGAATTTCTCGCGCAGCGTGTCGCTGCCGATGCCCCACTTCTCCAAGGTGCCGGGCTTGAAGTTCTCGATCAGCACGTCGGCGGTCTCAAGCATCCGCATCAGCACGACGCGGCCGCCCTCGGACGCGAGATCGAGGCCGATCGAGCGCTTGTTGCGGTTGATCCCGACGAAATAGGCCGCGTCCTCGTCGTGGAACGGAGGGCCCCAGTCGCGCACTTCGTCGCCGGCCGGCGGCTCGACCTTGATCACGTCGGCGCCGTGATCGGCCAGGATCTGCGTGCAATAGGGCCCGCCGAGCACGCGCGTCAGATCGATCACGCGCAGTCCGGCCATGGCGCCGGGAGCAAATTGAGGTGTCATCGGATGTCGCGAGGTTGGTTTCAGCTCGCGATCATTAAGCATTGCTGCGGCGGTGGCGCAAACGGGGGCTGCCATGCGGCAGGACAACGGAGGTCGTCCTGCCGCACGACGGAATTGAAGCTCAGACGACGGTCAGCTTGACGTCGACATTGCCGCGCGTGGCGTTGGAATAGGGGCACACCTCATGCGCCTTGGCGACCAGCGCCTCGGCGTCAGCCTTGGCGAGGCCGGGCAGAGAGACGGCGAGCTCGACGGTGATGCCGAAGCCGCCTTCCGAGCGCGGCCCGATGCCGACGGTGGAGGTCACCGACGTGTCGGCGGGAACCTTCGGGCCGCCCTGCGAGCCGACGAACTTCATCGCGCCGATGAAGCAGGCGGCGTAGCCGGCCGCGAACAGCTGCTCGGGATTGTTGCCGGCGCCGCCGCCGCCACCGAGCTCCTTCGGGGTGGAGAGCTTGACCTTGAGCGAGCCGTCGAGGGTCGCCGCCTCGCCGTCGCGGCCGCCGGTGGCCTTGGCGCTGGTCGTGTAGAGCACGTTCACGGACATGGAGTGTCTCCTGGTTGGACGAATTCAGTGAGTCCATATTGCACACAATTAGATTGTGCGCAATATAATTGTTCGGTAGAAAATTCGTGATCGGTGCGCCGGGCCCGTTGTCGATGCGAGGCGTGCAGGCTCAAGATGCCGATAGGATCGACCTGTGGTGACCTCGATGCGAAAGAAGTCCGCGGCAGACCTGCCGCTCCAGCTCGGCAACCAGCTCTGCTTCGCCGTCTATTCGACCGCGCACGCCTTCAACCGCGTCTACAAGCCCCTGCTCGACCGCCTTGGCCTGACCTATCCGCAATATCTGGTCATGCTGGTGCTGTGGGAGCAGGACGGCCTGACGGTGAAGGACATCGGCGCGCGGCTGTTCCTCGATTCCGGCACGCTGACGCCGCTGCTGAAGCGGATGGAGGCTACGCATCTGGTGAAGCGGACCCGGTCGGCCGAGGACGAACGGCAGGTGCTGGTCACCCTGACGAGCCAGGGCGCGAGCCTGCGCGACAAGGCAAGAGCGATCGTGCCGCCGGCGATCCTGGACGCAACGGGATGTTCGATCGCGGAGCTCACGGATCTGCACGGCAAGCTGGTGAAGCTGCGGGAGCGGCTCGATGCGGCGGCGGAGGGGTGAGACGTCCCGCCAGATCAGCCTCGGAGCACCGCATCGTTAGAGGCGCTTCTTCGCAAACGCCCGACCTGAGCCAGATTTGAGATACTTCTCGAAGGCGAAGGCCTGCTTCACGTCGTTGAAAGCGATGTAAGTCTTGAGCCGCCACGGCCGAAACTTCGAGGTGTGCGGGACTTCGCCTGCATTGTGCTTCGCGACCCGAGCCGGGACGTCGTCTGTGATGCCGGCGTAGAAGTGCTCGCCATCGAGGCTTTCGAGGATGTAGACAAACTTCATGGCAGGCCGCCCCGACCCTTCTAGGTACGATTGTGGCAGGCGATGCCGCTTAGGGTCTACAGCTTCGGTCGAATGAGCAGTTCGAAGGAGGTGGCCTTATCGCCCGGAGCCCAGGTCCGCCTTCGCCCTTCGGGCTATGGCGCGACAGCCCTCGCACGCTTCGCGCAATTGGCGGATTAGGGTGGCTTGCCGAGCCGAAGCTCGCGAAGCGACGGAGAGGGGGGGTATCGTCGTGCGGAGCGAAGTCCGCCTTCGCCTTCCCGCCTCCGCCAAAGAGGGCTCCGGCGTCCAGGCTACGGCGCGACAGCCTTCGCTCGCTTCGCTCAATTGGCAGATTGGGGTGGCTTGCCGAGCCGAAGCTCGCGAAGCGAGCGAAGGCTGGTGGAGCCAGGCGGGATCGAACCGCCGACCTCTTGCATGCCATGCAAGCGCTCTCCCAGCTGAGCTATGGCCCCTGAACCGAACCGGCGGTCTGGGTGACCGCCGGGGAGCACCGTGAACCACAGTTCGCGGCTGATCTCAAGTGTCTTCGACGATTATTCTTCGTCGCCGCCGACATCACCGATGATGTCGGTCACGTCCTCGTCGCCTTCTTCCTCGTCGGCGATGAAGGTCGAGTCATCATCCTCGTCATCGTCGAGGGTCTCGTCGATCTCGATGTCGTCCTCCGATTCGGGAACGACGGCCTTGACCTTGCCGGAGTTCTCCTCGGCATCGGCCTCCTCGAGCGACACCAACTCCTCGGCCTCGGCGGGCTCAACCACGTCGGCCGCCGCAGCGGCACGCGCAGCCTCGCCGCGCATGGCGCGGGTCGGAGCCACGGGCGCGATCGGCACGACCTCGCCGGTGTAGGGCGAAATCACCGGGTTCTTGTTGAGGTCATAGAACTTTTTGCCCGTGGTCGGGCAAATGCGTTTGGTTCCGAGCTCGGATTTGGCCACGTGCAGGCGTCCTGGCAATGTCTGAAAAGCGGTGTCTCACTTGGCTAGTTGCCGCGCCGCTGTCAATAGCGCTGTCAACGGGAAAATCACCGCTCGTGACGGAGGGCGGGGGCTGTGATACCTGCCGCGTCCGAAACACGAGGATCCCGCCGTGAGCACGTCAGCCGCCCCGACTCCCCTGGAATCACGCGCCTCCGGGCCCCTCTCGGGCACGATTCGCGTGCCTGGCGACAAGTCGATCTCGCACCGGGCGCTGATCCTGGGGGCGCTGTCGGTCGGCGAGACCCGGATTTCCGGCCTGCTCGAGGGCGAGGACGTCCTCAACACCGCCGAATCGATGCGATCCCTGGGTGCCAAGGTCGAGCGCACCGGCGACTTCGCGTGGACCGTCCGTGGCGTGGGGGTCGGCGGCTTCGCCCAGCCCAGCACACCGCTCGATTTCGGCAACTCCGGCACCGGCTGCCGGCTGGTGATGGGCGCCGTCGCCGGCTGCCCGATCACGGCCGTTTTCGACGGTGATGCCTCGCTGCGCAGCCGTCCGATGCGGCGCATCCTCGACCCGCTGGCGCTGATGGGCGCGAAGGTGGTGTCGATCGCCGAGGGCGGCAAGCTTCCGTTGACCCTGCAGGGCGCCGGCAACCCGGTGCCGATCGAATACCGCACGCCGGTGGCTTCGGCCCAGATCAAGTCGGCGGTGCTGCTCGCGGGCCTCGCCGCGCCCGGTGTGACCACCGTGATCGAGCAGGAGGCCAGCCGCGACCATACGGAGCTGATGCTGAAGCATTTCGGCGCGGAGATCGTGACCACGCCGGAAGGGTCTCATGGCCGCCGCATCGCGCTGACCGGCCAGCCGGAGCTGTGTGGTGCCCCCGTGATCGTTCCCGCCGACCCGTCCTCGGCCGCGTTCCCGCTGGTCGCCGCGCTGATCGTCGATGGCTCGGACCTCGTGCTGTCGGACGTGATGACCAACCCGCTGCGCACCGGCCTGTTCACGACCCTGCGCGAGATGGGCGCCTCGATCGAGGAGGACGACGTCCGCGGCGATGCCGGCGAGCCCATGGCCCGGCTGCGCGTGCGCGCCTCGAAGCTGAGGGGCGTCGTCGTGCCGCCCGAGCGCGCGCCGTCGATGATCGACGAATATCTCGTCTTGGCCGTCGCCGCCGCCTATGCCGAGGGCACCACCGTGATGCGCGGCCTGCATGAGCTGCGCGTCAAGGAATCCGACCGGCTGGAGGCCACCGCGGCGATGCTGCGTGTCAACGGCGTCAAGGTCGAGATCAGCGGCGATGACCTGATCGTCGAGGGCCGCGGTCACGTGCCGGGCGGCGGCATCGTCGCGACCCACATGGACCACCGCATCGCGATGTCCGCCCTCGTGATGGGCCTCGCGTCCGACAAGCCGGTCACCGTCGACGACACCGCCTTCATCGCCACCAGCTTCCCGGATTTCATCGCGCTGATGTGCAAGGCGGGCGCGGATTTCGCATGATCATCGCCATCGACGGCCCGGCGGCCTCGGGCAAGGGCACCATGGCCAAGCGTCTCGCGGCGCATTACGGCCTCAGGCACCTGGATACGGGCGTGATCTACCGGGCCGTTGCCCATGCGCTGCTGACCGCCGGCATCGACCTCAAGGACGAGGTGCGGGCGGCGGACGTCGCCATGAGCCTGGATCCCTCGACCTTCGACAATCCGGCGCTGAGGTCGCACCAGGTCGGGTCTGCGGCCTCCGTGGTCTCGGCGTTGCCGAAAGTGCGCGAGGCGCTGGTGGCCTTCCAGCGTCAGTTCGCAAGCCAGCCACCCGGTGCCGTGCTCGACGGCCGCGACATCGGAACCGTGATCTGCCCGGACGCCGAGGTGAAGATCTACGTCGTCGCCGATCCCCGCATCCGGGCGCATCGTCGCACGCTCGAGGCGCTTTCACGGGGGGAACCGGCCGACGAGGCGGCCATTCTGGCCGACATCCTGGCGCGCGACGAGCGTGACCAGAACCGGGCCGTCGCGCCTTTAAAACAAGCCCCGGATGCTTACTTGCTTGACAACTCCCATTTGGATATAGAAGGCGGCGTCCGGGCCGCCATCGACATCGTCGAGGCCGTTCGAGCGGGCCGCCAGCGGGTTTGATTTCCGCGGCGTCATTGGAGGAATGCCCGCTCCCGCCCTTGACCGTCGATAGCTCGATTGCGGTTCAATCGAGTCCGATCATCCGGACGCACTTCATACGTATCGCATGTGCAGGCACTGCCGGCCCGCGTCGTTTGCGCTTATCGCGCTGACAGCGCGGACGTCTGGGGATTTGTGGACCTCCAGGCACTGTCCATTCGATGCGCCGATCAACCCAAGCTGGCGAGAATGTCCGCATCTGGAGAACAAATGGCTTCGAGTACCTCTGCTTCTTCCTACAATCCCAGCCGCGATGATTTCGCCGCGATGCTGGACGAGTCCTTCACCAAGGGCAACCTGCAGGAAAGCTCTGTCGTCAAGGGCAAGGTTGTTGCGATCGAGAAGGACATGGCCGTCATCGACGTCGGCCTGAAGACCGAAGGCCGCGTGGCGCTGCGCGAATTCGCCGGGCCCGGCCGTGACAGTGAATTGAAAGTCGGCGACGAGGTCGAAGTGTTCCTCGATCGCATCGAGAACGCGCTCGGCGAAGCGGTGCTGTCGCGCGACAAGGCGCGCCGCGAAGAGAGCTGGGGCAAGCTCGAGAAGGCGTTCCAGAACAACGAAAAGGTCAACGGCGTCATCTTCAACCAGGTCAAGGGCGGCTTCACCGTCGACCTCGACGGTGCCGTGGCCTTCCTGCCGCGCTCGCAGGTCGACATCCGTCCGATCCGCGACGTCGCGCCGCTGATGAACAACTCGCAGCCGTTCCAGATCCTCAAGATGGACCGTCGCCGCGGCAACATCGTCGTGTCGCGCCGGACCGTGCTGGAAGAGACCCGCGCCGAGCAGCGCCAGGAGCTGGTGCAGAACCTCGAAGAGGGTCAGGTGATCGACGGCGTCGTCAAGAACATCACCGATTACGGTGCGTTCGTCGACCTCGGCGGCATCGACGGCCTGCTGCACGTCACCGACATTGCCTGGCGCCGTGTCAACCATCCGACCGAGGTGCTGAGCATCGGTCAGACGGTCAAGGTCAAGATCATCAAGATCAACCACGAGACGCACCGCATCTCGCTGGGCATGAAGCAGCTGCTCGACGATCCGTGGCAGGGCATCGAGGCGAAGTACCCGCTGCAGGCCCGTTTCCATGGCCGCGTGACCAACATCACCGACTACGGCGCGTTCGTCGAGCTCGAGCCGGGCATCGAAGGCCTGATCCACGTCTCCGAGATGTCGTGGACCAAGAAGAACATGCACCCCGGCAAGATCGTCTCGACCTCGCAGGAAGTCGAAGTGCAGGTGCTCGAAGTCGACAGCGTCAAGCGCCGCATCTCGCTCGGTCTCAAGCAGACCATGCGCAACCCGTGGGAGGTCTTCGTCGAGAAGCATCCGACCGGTTCGGTGGTCGAGGGCGAGGTCAAGAACAAGACCGAGTTCGGCCTGTTCCTGGGTCTCGAAGGCGACGTCGACGGCATGGTCCATCTCTCGGACCTCGACTGGAAGCAGCCGGGCGAGCAGGTCATCGACAACTACAAGAAGGGCGACATGGTCAAGGCCGTGGTGCTCGACGTCGACGTGGAGAAGGAGCGCATCTCGCTCGGCATCAAGCAGCTCGAAGGCGATCCCTTCGCCGAGCCGGGCGATGTCAAGAAGGGTGCGGTCGTCACCTGCGAGGTGCTCGACGTCAAGGACGGCGGCATCGACGTCAAGATCACCGGCACCGACTTCACCACCTTCATCAAGCGCTCCGAGCTGGCGCGCGATCGCAACGATCAGCGCACCGAGCGGTTCGCCGTCGGTGAGAAGGTCGATGCCCGCGTGATCCAGTTCGACAAGAAGGCCCGCAAGGTCCAGGTGTCGATCAAGGCGCTGGAAGTCGCTGAAGAGAAGGAAGCCATCGCGCAGTACGGCTCGTCCGATTCGGGCGCGACGCTGGGCGACATCCTGGGCACCGCGCTCAAGAACCGCGACTCAAAGTAAGCCTTCGCGTCCTGTGATCAGATCAAAGCCCCGGCTTCGGCCGGGGCTTTTTTGTGCCCCCGGGGCATTTCGATCCGCCCCTCGCCATCGCATATGCGGATACGCCCGGCCATGACGACGTGGCGAGAGATGAGAGCAAGACTCCGATCATCGAATACGCTAGCCCTGCGGCCTGCTCGGAGCCCGTCGACCCTTTGACGGCTTCGTGGCGGAGCCTTCCTTTCTTCAAATTGCGCCGCGATTGATGTAATCGGATAACGAGATATTCAGGCTGCGGATGCAAAACGCGCCGAGACTTCCAGGAGCTGTCCATGTCGCTTGATTCGGATGTGATCGTCGATCGCCGCAGGCTGCGCCGCAAGCTGACGTTCTGGCGGGTGGTCGCGGTGCTGATCGCGGTCGCGGCTCTTTCCGCCATCGGCCTCGCCATGTCGCCGCGCGGCCGCACCGTGCTGTCGACCACCGGCTCGATCGCCCGCGTCAATATCGAGGGCCTGATCCGTAGCGATCATGAGCGAGTCGAGGCGCTGGAGCGGCTCGAAAACTCCTCGGCCGAAGCCGTCATCGTCCACATCAATTCGCCGGGCGGCACCACCGCCGGCTCCGAGCAGCTCTACGATTCGCTGGTCCGGCTGAAGGCGAAGAAGCCGCTGGTCGTCGTCGTTGAAGGTCTCGCGGCGTCCGGCGGCTATATCGGCGCGATCGCTGCCGATCACATCGTCGCGCAGCAGAGTTCGCTGGTCGGTTCGATCGGCGTGCTGTTCCAGTACCCCAATGTCGGCGAGCTGTTGAAGACGGTCGGCGTGAAGATCGAGGAGGTCAAATCCTCGCCGCTGAAGGCCGCCCCCAACGGCTACGAGCCCACCAGCCCGGAAGCGCGTGCGGCGCTCGACGCCCTGGTCAAGGATTCCTACGCCTGGTTCCGCGGACTGGTGAAGGATCGCCGGGCCATGAATGATGAGCAGTTGGAGAAGGTGGCCGACGGCCGCGTCTTCACCGGCCGGCAGGCGATCGAGCTGAAGCTGATCGACGAGCTCGGCGACGAGAAGACCGCGGTCGCCTGGCTCGTCGCTAACAAGAACGTCAAGAAGGACCTTCCGGTGCGTGACTACAAGCTCACGCCGCGGTTTGGCGACCTCACCTTCCTGCGAACGGCCACCTCGATCGCGCTCGACGCCGTCGGCCTGTCCGGAATCGCCCGCCAGCTCGAGCACACCGGCGTGGTCCAGGCGGTCGATCGCATCAGCCTCGACGGCATGCTCGCGCTCTGGACGCCCGCGCCGGGCAATTGAACTCGCCAAGACCATCCTCGGGACGATCTTCCCGTTTCGCGTGTGCCATGGCGAGGCCCCGTACCCGGCCTCGCCCCCCGATTCACGGCCGCGATGAATGATTTAGCGTCTTGACAGTCCAGCATATTTTCACGGAAATGGGACCTGTCTCCCCGGGTACATTTTCTCGATGATCAAATCCGAGCTGGTTCAGCGTATCGCCGAGCACAACCCGCATCTCTACCAGCGGGATGTCGAGAACATCGTCAACGCGATCCTCGACGAGATCGTCGCGGCGCTCGCCCGCGGTGACCGCGTCGAGCTGCGCGGCTTCGGCGCCTTCTCGGTCAAGCATCGGCCGGCCCGCGCCGGGCGCAACCCACGGACCGGCGCTCATGTCCCGGTGGACCAGAAAAGCGTCCCGTTCTTCAAAACGGGCAAGGAAATGCGCGAGCGGCTGAACCGAGACAATCCCGCGGGCGCTGCGGCTGACGACTCAGACGATTGAAGCATCTCGCGCCGGCCGTGCTAGTCGTCGGCGGCTGATTTCGAGGCGAATCCGGCCTGACTGAAACGAGCGAGCGCATGCGAAAATTCTTCACTGTCGTGGTCGTCCTTCCGCTGCTGGTGCTGTTCGTCATCTTCGCGGTCGCCAATCGGCATTTCGTTACCGTATCGTTTGATCCGTTCAACGCGACCGATCCGGCGCTCGCGGTATCGGTCCCGTTGTTCGCCTTGATCATCGCCGTCGCGATCCTGGGCGTGATCGCAGGTGGTTGTGCCACCTGGATCGGCCAACGCCGCTGGCGGCGGGCCGCGCGCCGTCATCAGGCCGATGCCGAAGCGGCCCGTGCGCAGGTGGCGCAGTTGAGCGCCGCGGCGCGTGCAAATCAGGGCTCGGCACAATCTCTGGTTCCGGCGGCGCCGGCGCGGCTTTTCGCCCCTTATGGGCGAGACAAGCAGGGCGCCGCGTTGTAGAAGGCGCCCAAGCTCGGCGGCCTTGGAAGCCGCCGGCTTCTGGTGATCCTTTCCGCCCGGACGTGCGTTGTTCATCGATGTCCCTGCTCGTCAAAATCTGCGGCCTGACCACGCCCGATACCCTCGCTTCGGCGCTCGACGCGGGCGCCGACATGGTGGGCTTCGTGTTCTTTCCGCCGTCCCCACGCCATGTCGGCCTGACGGCCGCGCGTGAGCTGGGCCGTGACGTCAGGGGGCGCGCGCTCAAGGTGGCGCTGACCGTCGATGCCGACGACGCGATGATCGAAAATATCGTCGAGACGCTGCGGCCTGATCTCCTGCAGCTGCATGGCCGCGAAAGCATCGCGCGCATCCGCGACCTCAAGCAGCGCTTCGGCCTGCCCATCATGAAAGCCATTCCGGTCGCGACCGAGGCCGATCTTGCGCCGCTGGCGGGCTACGCCGATGTGTGCGACCGCATCCTGTTCGACGCGCGGGCGCCGAAGGATGCGACCCGTCCCGGCGGACTCGGGGCTACCTTCGATTGGCGTCTGCTGCAGGGCCTGAAACTCGATCGCCCGTTCATGGTGTCCGGCGGCCTGAGCGCCGACAACGTCGCCGAGGCCGTGCGGATCACGCGCGCCGGCGGCGTCGACGTGTCATCCGGCGTCGAGCGAACGCCGGGTGTGAAGGATTGCGACATGATCCGGGATTTCATTCGCGCGGCGCGGGCCGCTGAAGAGTTGAGCGTTCAATGACGACAGCCATTCCCAATTCCTACCGCAGCGGTCCTGATGACCGCGGTCACTTCGGCATCTTCGGCGGCCGCTTCGTCGCCGAAACCCTGATGCCGCTGATCCTCGACCTGGAAAAGGCCTATGCGGAGGCCAAGGCCGATCCGGCATTCCACGCCGAGATGAACGGCTACCTGAAGAACTACGTCGGCCGGCCCTCGCCGCTGTATTACGCGGAGCGGCTGACGGAGCATCTCGGCGGCGCCAAGATCTACTTCAAGCGCGAGGAGCTGAATCACACCGGCTCACACAAGGTCAACAACGTGCTCGGCCAGATCATGGTCGCGCGCCGGATGGGCAAGAAGCGCATCATCGCCGAGACCGGCGCCGGCCAGCATGGTGTGGCCACCGCAACGCTGTGCGCGCGCTTCGGGTTGGACTGCGTGGTCTACATGGGCGCCGTCGACGTCGAGCGGCAGCAGCCGAATGTGATCCGCATGGAGATGCTCGGCGCCAAGGTGGTGCCGGTGCAGTCCGGCGCCAAGACGCTGAAGGATGCGATGAACGAGGCGCTGCGTGACTGGGTCACCAACGTCCACAACACGTTCTATTGCATCGGCACCGTCGCCGGCCCGCATCCCTATCCGATGATGGTGCGCGACTTCCAGTCGGTGATCGGCAGCGAGACGCGCGCGCAGATGCAGGAGGCCGAAGGCCGCCTGCCGGATTCGCTGATCGCCTGCATCGGCGGCGGCTCCAATGCGATGGGCCTGTTCCATCCGTTCCTCGATGATCCCTCCGTCGAGATCTACGGCGTCGAGGCCGCGGGCCACGGCCTCACGCAGCTGCATGCGGCATCGATCGCCGGTGGCCGTCCCGGCGTGCTGCACGGCAACCGCACCTATCTGCTGATGGATGAGGACGGACAGATCGAGGAGGCGCATTCGATCTCGGCCGGTCTCGACTATCCCGGTATCGGACCGGAGCATTCCTGGCTGCACGAGGTCGGCCGCGTGAACTATTTGTCGGCGACCGATGAGGAGGCGCTGGCCGCGTTCCAATTGCTATCGCGGCTCGAAGGCATCATCCCGGCGCTGGAGCCGGCGCATGCGGTCGCCAAGGTCATGGAGCTCGCGCCGAAGAAGCCGAAAGACCACCTGATGGTGGTCAACATGTCCGGCCGCGGCGACAAGGACGTGCCGCAGGTGGGGGACATCTTGCGAGGAAGGGCGAAGGCATCGTGACCAGCCGGATGGATGCGCGTTTCGCGCAATTGAAAAAGGAAGGCCGCTCGGCGTTCGTCACTTTCGTGATGTCAGGCGACCCTGATCCTGAAACCTCGCTGGCGATCGTCAAGGCGCTGCCGCAGGCTGGCGCCGACATCATCGAGATCGGCATGCCGTTCACCGATCCGATGGCCGACGGTCCGTCGATCCAGGCGGCGGGCCTGCGCGCGCTGAAGGCCGGCATGACCCTGAGGAAGACGCTGCAACTGGTGCGCAGCTTCCGCGACAGCGATGTCGACACGCCGATCGTGCTGATGGGCTACTACAACCCGATCTACATCTACGGCGTCGACAGGTTTCTCGACGATGCCAAGACCGCCGGCGTCGACGGCCTGATCATCGTCGACCTGCCGCCGGAAGAGGACACCGAGCTCTGCATCCCCGCGCTGAAGGCCGGGCTCAACTTCATCCGGCTGGCGACGCCGACCACCGATGACAAGCGGCTGCCGGCGGTGCTCGCGAACACCTCCGGCTTCGTCTACTACGTCTCGATCACCGGCATCACCGGCGCGGCGGCCGCGGATTCGTCGGCTGTGGGCGCCGCCGTGGCGCGCATCAAGCGCCATACGGCGCTGCCCGTCTGCGTCGGCTTCGGCATCCGGACACCGGAGACGGCCCGCGCCATCGCAGCCCATGCCGATGGCGCCGTGGTCGGCACCGCCCTGGTCGACGCACTCCGCGCCAGCCTCGATGCCGAGGGCCGCGCGACCGCCAAGACCGTCAGTGCGGTCGCCGATCTGGCCGCCGCTCTCGCCCAGGGCGTGCGCGGCGCGCAACAGGCCGCGGAATAGGCCGTCAACCACTATCCGAGCGGATGTCGCGGCCGTCTTGCCGTGACCCCGCCGTCCCGCCATATATCCGGGCGACCGCAACACGGAGCGACACATGAACTGGCTTACCAATGTGGTCCGGCCGAAGATCCGCAACATCCTGCGCCGCGAGACGCCGGAGAACCTCTGGATCAAGTGCCCGGATTCCGGACAGCTCGTGTTCTACAAGGACGTCGAGGCCAACCAGTTCGTCATCCCCGGCTCCAACTACCACATGCGCATGGGCGCGGTGGCGCGGCTGAAGTCGATGTTCGACAACGAGACCTGGTTCGACGTCGCGCTGCCCGAGGTCACGCCCGACCCGCTGAAATTCCGCGACGAGCGCCGCTATGCCGACCGCATCAAGGATGCGCGGGCGCGGACAGGCATGAACGATGCGGTGAAGGTCGGCTTCGGCAAGCTCGAAGGCATGGGCGTCGTCATCGCCGTGCAGGATTTCGATTTCATGGGCGGTTCGCTCGGCATGGCCGCCGGTGAGGCGATCGTGCGTGGCCTGGAGCTCGCGGTCGAGAAGAAGTCGCCGTTCATCGTGTTCGCGGCCTCCGGCGGCGCGCGCATGCAGGAAGGCATCCTGTCCCTGATGCAGATGCCGCGCACCACGGTCGCGGTCCAGATGCTGCGCGAGGCCAAGCTGCCCTACATCGTCGTGCAGACCAATCCGACCACCGGCGGCGTCACCGCGTCCTACGCGATGCTCGGCGACGTCCACATTGCCGAGCCCGGTGCGCTGATCGGGTTCGCCGGCGCCCGGGTGATCGAGCAGACCATTCGCGAGAAGCTGCCCGAAGGTTTCCAGCGCGCGGAATACCTGCTCGACCACGGCATGGTCGACATGGTCGTGCACCGTCATGACCTGCGCCCGACGCTGGCGCGGCTGTGCCGATTGCTGACCAAGGCGCCGGCCATCGAACACGCCAAGCCCGCGCCGCAGCTGCCGCCGCCGGCCAAGCCCGCCGAAGCCGCGGAAGCGCCGGCGGTCGCAACGAGCGCGTGAACGATTCTGCCGCCCAGCCAAGACCGTCGCTCGACGAGCTGATCACGCGGCTTTCTGCCCTGCATCCGAGCCGGATCTCGCTCGGGCTGGATCGCATGCACCGGCTGCTGGCGCAGCTCGGTCATCCCGAGCGCAAGCTGCCGCCGGTCATCCACGTCGCCGGCACCAACGGCAAGGGCTCCACGGTCGCATATCTGCGCGCAATGCTCGAGGCCGCGGGGCTGCGCGTCCACGTCTTCACCTCGCCCTGGTTGGTGCGCATCAACGAGAGCTATCGGCTCGGCCAGGTCGGCGGTGGCGTCCTGGTCGAGGACGACGAGCTGATCTCCGCGCTCTTGGAGTGCGAGCGGGTCAATGCCGGCGCGCCGATCACCTTCTTCGAGGTCAAGACCGTCGCGGCCTTCGTGCTGTTCGCAAGGCATCCAGCCGATGTCGTGCTGCTCGAAGTCGGCCTCGGTGGCCGGCTCGATTCCACCAATGTTGTCGAGCAGGTCGCGGCCTCCGTG
Source organism: Bradyrhizobium sp. HKCCYLRH2060 (assembly GCF_051168135.1). NCBI lineage: Bacteria > Pseudomonadati > Pseudomonadota > Alphaproteobacteria > Hyphomicrobiales > Nitrobacteraceae > Bradyrhizobium > Bradyrhizobium sp. HKCCYLRH2060. Next base: position 440,307 of record NZ_JBNPUK010000001.1, on the reverse strand, counting down.
CTGACGCCGATCAGCATGGACCACATGGAGTTTCTCGGTGACACCCGCGCGCTGATCGCGGCCGAGAAGGCCGCCATCATCAAGCGCGGCTGCCCGGTGATCTCGGCGGCGCAGGAGCCCGATGCGATGGCCGTGATCGAGCGCGAGGCCAGGCGACAGCGCGCGCCGTTGTTTGCCGCGGGCGAGAGCTGGCACGTCAGTGTCGAGCGCAACCGGCTGGTCTATCAGGACGACCGTGGTCTTCTTGATCTTCCGGCGCCAAAACTGTTCGGCCGGCATCAGTTCGACAATGCGGGCCTCGCGATCGCGACCTTGCGCGCGGTCGATCAGTTCAAGCTCGCCACCAAGGCGTTCGAGGACGGCATCGTCGGCGCCGAATGGCCGGCGCGCATGCAGCGGCTGTCGAGCGGCGCGCTCACCGCGATCGCGCCGCAGGGCGCGGAGATCTGGCTCGACGGCGGCCACAATGCCGAAGGCGGCCGTGTCGTCGCCGCGGCGATCGGGGATCTCGAGGAGCGCGTGTCGCGGCAGCTCGTCGTCATCGTCGGCATGATGGGCAACAAGGATGCCGCGGGCTTCCTGGTCAACTTCGCCGGCCTGACGCGCCACATCATCGTCGTGCCGATTCCGAACGAGAGCAAGGCGATGGCACCGGCTGATCTGGCCGCCGCCGCGCGCACGCTCGGCATGCGCGTCGAGATCGCCGATGGCGTCGCGTCGGCGCTCGCCGGCATCGCGCGGCTTGCCTATGAGGTCCCGCCGCGTATCCTGATCACGGGGTCGCTCTATCTCGCGGGCCACGTGCTCGACCTCAACGGCACTCCGCCGACCTGAGAGGAATGGCGCATGCGCTTTGCCGCGATCGCAGATGTCCACGGCAACCATCTCGCGCTGGAGGCCGTGCTCGCGGATATCAGTGCGCAGGGCGTGACCGAGATCGTGAACCTCGGCGACATGGCGAGCGGCCCGCTCGACGCGCGCAAGACGATGGATCTGCTGATGCCGCTCGATGCGGTGCATGTCCGCGGCAACCACGATCGCTGGCTGATCGATCGACCGCCGGAGAAGATGGGCGCATGGGAGCGGCCTGCTTACGCCCAGCTCGAAGCTGATCATCTCGACTGGTTGCGCACGATCCCGGCGACGGCCGTGTATCGGGACGAGGTGTTTCTATGTCACGCGACGCCCGATGACGACAACGTCTACTGGCTCGAGCGCGTCGCTCAGGACGGTGCGATCACTTGTGCGCTGCTCGACGACATCGAGCGACTGGCCGCCGGCATTTCGCAATCATTGATCCTGTGTGGCCATACCCACACGGCCCGTGCGGTGCGCTTGCGTGACGGTCCGCTGATCGTCAATCCGGGCAGCGTCGGCAGCCCCGGCTATTCCTACAACGTGCCGCATCCGCATGTCGTGCAGGCCGGCACGCCTGATGCGCGCTACGCGATCCTTGAGCTGACGTCGTCCGGCTGGAGCGTGAGCTTCCGCCACGTGCCCTATGATCACCGATCCATGGCTGCGCTCGCGCGCGCCAATGGCGACGAGGAATTTGCATCGGCGCTTGCGACCGGCTGGATCCGCTGAGCTCACGCGAGCAGTTTCCAGGGATCAGCGACCCTCTGCTCGAGCTGCTCGAACGTGCATTGCCTCGGCGATTTGTCGGGCCGCCAGCGCAGGATCGAGGTGCCGTGGCGAAAGCGCTCGCCGGAGAAATGGTCGTAGCAGACCTCGATCACCAGCTTCGGTTTCAGCGGACACCACTCCGCGGAGCGCTCGGTCGACCAGCGGCTCGGCCCGCCCGGCGCATTGCCGGTGAAGCCGGGTGGCGAGATCAGCGGCTCGAGCTTGTCGGTCAGCGCGGGCTTCTCGTCCTTCTTGAGCGCGGAGGTGAAGCCGACGTGATGCAGCAGGCCGTCATCGCCGTAGAGGCCGAGCAGCAGCGAGCCGACCAACTTGCGCCCCTGGGCGCCCTTGTTGGTGGCGTAGCGGAAGCCGCCGATCACGCAATCGGCCGAGCGATAGCGCTTGATCTTCTGCATGCCGTCGCGGTTGCCTGCCTGGTAGGGCAGGTCGATGCGCTTGGCGATCACGCCATCCGAGCCGCCGCCGGATTGCGCCAGCCAGTCTTGCGCGGTCGCAAAGCGCGTCGTCGCCGGCGACAGCCGAAACGTCGGGTGCCCGGCGAAGTTCGCTTCCGCAAACGCCTCCAGCGCCGGCCGCCGCTCGTGCAGCGTGTGCGTCACGAGCTCCTTCTTGCTACTCGCCAGCAGATCGAAGGCGAGGAACAGCGCCGGCGTCTCCACCGACAGCTTCTTCACCCGGCTGGCGGCGGGATGAATCCGCTGCAGCAACGCATCGAACGAGAACGACTTCACCTGCGGCACCACCAGCTCGCCGTCGAGGATGAAGCTGGTTGCCTTCAGCTGGCGCGCCGCGGCGACGACCTCGGGAAAGTAGCGCGCAAGATCCTCGCCGGCTTTCGACTGCATCGTCACCTGAGCGCCCTCGCGCGCGAGCAGGCAGCGGAAGCCGTCCCATTTCGGCTCGTATTGCCAGTCCTCGCCGCGCGGGATTGCATCCACCGAGCGCGCCTCCATGGCCAGCAAACCGGATTTGCGGGAGGGCGAGCGATGGGCGCGGGCGGGCATGGCGACATCCGAAAACGCTGAAACACACCCCCTCAACGCGAACGGCCGGCGATTCCGCCGGCCGTTCGACAAAAATCCTGGATCGTGGAGCGTCAGACCGCCGACGAGATCCACTGCTGCAGCTTCGCCTTCGGCGCAGCGCCGACTTGGCGCGAGGCCATCTCGCCGCCCTTGAATACCATCAGGGTGGGGATCGACATCACGCCGTACTTCGAGGCCGTCTTCGGGCTCTCGTCGACGTTGAGCTTGACGATCTTGACCTTGTCGCCCATCGCGCTCGAGATCTCGTCGAGGGCGGGCGCAATCATGCGGCACGGGCCGCACCACTCGGCCCAGAAGTCGACCACGACCGGGCCGTCGGCCTTGAGCACTTCGCTTTCGAAATCGGCGTCGGAAACCTTGCCAACGGCCATGGAATTACCTCGTTCGGTTGGAGGGAGCGGCGCGGACGCGCCGCCTCAGCGTGGGTGTCAAAGTAGGAATGGCGTGATGCCGGGTCAAGCGGGCTCACTCAGTCGTGCTGGGATGGCAGCACGGCGTCCAGCGCGGAGGCCGGAAGCTCCATGAATTCAGGAGCTTCGGTCCAGAGCAGCGCGGCGCGGACGTTTCGTCCGGGGTACAACTGGCCGAGCACGGCGCGGTACAGCGCGAGCTGCCGGACATAGGCCGGGGGCACGTCGGCGAGTCCCGAGGGCGGCTGCTGGTTGGTCTTGAAGTCGACGATCAGCACCTCGACCTCGGTCACCACCAGTCGGTCGATCTGGCCGGAGACCAGCGCCGGAGGCTGGCCGGCCAGTGCGAGGCGGCCCACGATCGAGACTTCCGCCCGGCTCCCGGCCGCGAACACCGCGGCAAAGCGCGGGTCTTCCACCACGGCGAGCACGCGTTCCGCGAGTCCCGCGCGCTCGTCCTCCGGCCAGTCGGCGGCGTTGCGAATCAGATATCGCAGCGCGGCATCGCGCCGCCGCTCCGGCGGCACCTCGGGCAGCGACTGCAGCAGGCGATGCACCAGCGTGCCGCGCTGCATCGCGAGGCTGCGCGCGGCCAGCGATTCGCCCGTGCGCACCGGCCGCTCGTCGGCGGACGGATCGGATGGCCGGAGCACGGCGACCTCGCCGGGCGCCTCCGCCGCCGCCGTGCGCAGCCACGCCGGCAGCTCGACGGCCGTCTCGACCATGCGCTGCGTTTCGTCAGCAGCGGTTTCCGCGATGTCCTCGGCCCGCGCGTAGCGCTTGACCGGCCCGTCCTCGGTTTCGATCACCTCGACCTGCAGGCCCGCCGCATCGAGGCCGCGCGCCATCAGGTCGTACCAGCTGCCGCCGCGGACGTTGTTCATGTTGCCCGGCATGCAGCCGCCGATGACCAGCCGATCCGCGGCGCGCGTCATCGCGACATAGAGCAGCCGCCGATATTCGTCCTCGGTTTCCTTGAGCATCGCCGTGCGCGCCGCAGCCACGGCTTGCGGATCGTCGGCCTTGCGGCCGGCCCAGACCACGATCTCCTGCTCGCCATGCGGCACGTGGATCAGCCGCAGCCGCTGCGAATCCGCCGGCGATGACGTCGTGTCGACCAGGAAGACGACGGAGGCTTCGAGGCCCTTGGCGCCGTGCACGGTCATGACGCGCACCTCATCGCGCGAAATCTCCATGTCGCGCTTCACCTCGGTGTCGGCGGCGCGCAGCCAGGCGATGAATCCCTGCAGCGAAGCCGGCGCCTTGCGCTCATAGGACAGCGCCAGCTCCAGGAATTCGTCGAGCGCGTCGTTCGCCTCGTGGCCGAGTCGCGCCAGGATGCGGCGCCGGCCGCCATCGCCGCCAAGCAGCCAGGCATAGAACGCGAACGGCGTGTCCTCAGACGCACGGCGCTCGCATTGCTGCAGGCGTCGGACGACCGCCTGCAGCCGCTCGTCGTCAGCGGCATGTGCTGTGAGAGCATCATGCAACGAGCCGCGGCGCTGCCACGCCAGCTTGAACAGATCGTCATCGTCGAGCCCGAACAGCGGGCTCTTCAGCGCGGTGGCCAGCGCCAGATCGTCCTGCGGCAGCAGCAGCGCGTCGGCGAGGTTCATCAGGTCGATGATCGCGATGTGCTCGGTCAGCTTGAGCCGGTCAGCGCCGGCGACGGGGATGCCGGCGTGCTTCAGCGCCTGGATCACGGCATCGAATGCGTTGCCGCGCCGGCGCACCAGGATCAGCATGTCGCCATAGCTGAGCCGCCGCCGCGCGCCGTCATGGCCGGTCATCGTGCCTGTCAGGATCAGCCGCTTGATCTCGGCCTGGATGCGGCGCGACAGCTTCACCTCGGGGCTGGTGACGGAGACGCCGTCGAACGGCGCCCGCCAGCCCTCGATCTCCTTGCGGTCGTCGCGTTCGCACAGGCTCCAGAGCTCGACCATGCTCGGCCCGGCATCGGTCAGCGCGTTGTGGATGGGATGGCCGATGTCAGGCGAGTGGATGCTGCTGTAGACCTCGCGCTCGCGGAATACATGGTCGACCGCGTGCAGCACCGTCGGCCCGGAGCGGAACGAATAGGTGAAGGACACCGGATCGAACAACAGCCCGGCGTCGGTGAAGCGCTTCTGCAATTGCCGCCGGCGCGCATCGAACTCGTGCGGGTCGGCGCCCTGGAACGAGAAGATCGACTGCTTCTCGTCGCCGACCGCGAAGATCGTCCGCGTCAGGCCGTCGCGCGCGCCGGCGCCGGCGGTGAACTCCTCGATGATGTGGGCAACGATGTCCCACTGCCGTGGGCTCGTATCCTGGGCCTCGTCGATCAGCACGTGATCGACGCCGCGGTCGAGCTTGTAGTGGACCCAGCCGGCGGAGACGCGGTTGAGCATCGCCAAGGTCTTGTCGATCAGGTCGTCATAGTCGAGCAGCCCGCGTTCCTCCTTCTCGCGGCGATAGTTCGCGGCTGCCGCTGTCGCGATCTGCAGCAGCGCCTCGGTGCGGTCGCGCACGACAGCGGCGCGGCGCTTCTCGATCAGGCGGTCGAGCCGACGCGCTTCGGCGTCGAACAGGCCGGCAAGGCCGGGATTGCTCTCGGCGAACTTCTTGGTCAGCAGCGATTTGCGCGGCTGCTTGTCGTCGGTGAGAAACAGCCGGAGATATTCGTCGACCTGATCGGCTCCAGAGAACGCCAGTGTAGCGCGAAGTTGCTCCGCCTGCTTCTGGTCGGTCTTGGCGCCGCCATCCAGCCGGGCGGCGATATCGGTCCAATCCGCACGCGGCAGATTGGGACCGTCGACCATGTCGCGCTCGATGGCTTCCAGCGTCTCATCCGGCGCGATGCCGAGCACCTCGCCGAGATGCTGCGCGGCGACCTCGACGCGGCCGGCGCCATCGGTCCAGGCCATGAAGTGATCGCGGCTGAGACAGGCCTCACGGACGACGTCCTTGAAGGTCGAATCGGCCGCATTGGTCATCGCCACCTGCAGCGCGCGGCCGACCGCGCTGTCGGGGGCCCTGGAGGCATCGAGCAGCACCTTGAGATTGGCGCGCTCCATCATCTCGGTCTGGTCGCGCTCGTCGAGCACCGAGAACCGCGCGGGAACGTTGGCCTCGAATGGAAACTGCTGCAGCAGCCGGGTGCACAGCGCGTGGATGGTCTGCACCTTCAGCCCGCCCGGCGTCTCCAGCGCGCTGGCAAATAGTTTGCGCGCCGAGGCGCGCAGCTTCTTGTCGGGGTTGGGAATGCCGGTGGATCGGATCGCGTCATCCAGCGCGTCGTCGTCGAGCGTCACCCAATGGCCGAGCGTCGAGAACACGCGCTCGGCCATGTTGGCGGCGGCGGCCTTGGTGAAGGTGATGCAGAGGATCTTCTCCGGCGGCACGCCGTCGAGCAGCAGCCGGATCACGCGCTGCACCAGCACATGCGTCTTGCCCGAGCCGGCATTGGCCGACACGAACGCCGAGGCCGCCGGGTTCGATGCGCGCGTCTGCGCCTCGCGCACGGCCTGCGGAATGGGGCGGGGCGCCTTCACCATTCCTCCACTCCCAGGCCGCCGGCCGCCGACCATTCCTTGATGCGGGCGAGGTCGTCATAGCTGCCGTAGCGGTTGGCCCACATCGACAGGTTCAGCGAGGTGTAGCCCTGATTGACGTCCTCGAAGCTGCGGATCAGCGCTTCGAGTTTTTCGCGCGCCTCCTGCGCGGCCTGGTCCGGATGCTGCGGCGGGTCGCTCTTGTTGATCTTCAGCTCGAGAATGCGCTCCTCGCCCGGCGGGTTGTTGCCGGACAGCCGGACATAAACGAGCTGGCTGATCAGGCTGCCGGCCGGAATGCCGTCGAATCCGCCCTCGCGGAGGATCGCGGCTTCAAGCGTGAGCTGCGGCGACAGGCCCATGCGCACCTGCTTGGCCGTTGGTGGCTGCCCGGTCTTGTAGTCGAGAATGGCGTAGGTGCCCTCGGCACGCTGCTCGATGCGGTCGGCGCGCGCCGACAGCATGAAGGTACGGCCATTGTCGAGCGGAATGCCGATTTCGCCGCGGATCTCCGCGGTGATCGCGCCGATCTGCGCGCGTCGCGCACTCTCCCACGCCGCAAACCAGCCGGCGATGCGCTGGAAGCGAGGCCACCACAGCGCCCGCGCCTCGGGACGCTCCATCAATGGTGCAAAATGCTTCTCGCCGATCACGCGTAGCGCATGCGCCGGATGCAGCGGCAGCGCATCGGCATAAACTTGCGTGAACTCGCCGATCGCCTCGTGGATCGCCGAGCCGCGATCGGCGGCCGACAGCGGCATGTCGACGGGATCGAGCGGATCGAGCCGCAGGATGTAGCGCGCGAAGATGGTGTAGGGATCGCGCAGCCAGTCCTCGATCGCGGTCACCGACATGCGCAGCGGCCGTGCTGCCAGCGGCGGCTTCGGCGCCGGCTGCTCGATCGGCTTCACGGTCGCGGGCTGGTCGAGCACCTCGGCATAGCGGACGTAGATGTCACCGCGCGCCTCCGCCGCCTTCCAGCGCTCGGCGCCGGCGACGGCTTCGAGCCGATGCAGGAAGCGCGAGGCCACGGCGGGCGCGCCGCCGGACTTTGCGGCGTGGGTCAGGATCACCTCGGGCGCGCCGAGCAATTGCGCGAAATCGTGTGCTGATAGTCCGATGCGGCGCTCGGGCAGGTCGAGGCCGAGCTGATGCCGCATCGGGCGGCTGAGCCAGGGATCGATGCGCGGCGCCGGCGGCCAGATGCCCTCGATCAGGCCGCCGACGATCATGCGGTCGGCCTGCATCAGCCGGGCTTCGAGCGGACCGTAGATCTGCAGCTGCGCGCCGTGGCGCTCGGGGCGGCGCACCGCGCGATCGGAGAAAGCGGTATGGAACAGATCCGGATAATCCGCCAGCGGCGCCATCAGGCCGCAGCGCTCGCCGGACGCGAGCAGGTCGTCGAAGCAGCGCGCCAGCGCGGCGCCGTCGCGATCGGTGAAGGCGGTGCTGAGGCCGACATCGTCGGTCGACAGCGCAATCAGCACCTCACGATGCCGCGCCGCGAGCTCAGCGAAATCCTGCGGGCGCGGCGAGGCGAGGTTTTCCAGCGGCGCCAGCGCCGTCTGCAATTGCGCGATCAGCGCGCCGGCGCGGTCGAGCTGCTCGGGACTGAGGCGCGCGCGTGGCTCGGCCTTGTGCAGCGATGATACCTCGCCCTGGTGCAGCTTGGTGTGCTCGTCGCGGAAGCGCGCGAAGTCGCGCGCGAGCCCGCCGGTTCCGGCTTGCGGCCGCGTGCCGCGCAGCACCGCGAGCTCCAGCGTCTCGATGGCACTCTTCCAGCCATTCGCGGCGCGGCCGAGCCGGCACAGCGGATGCTTGAGCAGCGCCAGCAGGGTCGGCGGCTCCAACCCGCGCGCGGCGGCTTCGGCGGCGAGGCGCGCGAAGATGCCGGCGGGCGTCTCCAACAGCGCATCACCGCCGGAGTCGTCGAAGGTGAGGTGCCAGCGCGCTAGCGCCGCCATCACGCGGCGGGCCAGCGCGCGGTCCGGCGTCACCAGCGCGGCCGATTTGCCGAGATGGCGCGCCTCGCGCATCGCGATCGCGATCGCCAGCGCCTCCATCTCCGGATTGGGCGCAGCGACGACCGCGAGGTTGTCCATGGCTTCCGCGATGTTGGCGGCGATGTCGAACTGGCGCAGCCGCTCGTGCCAGACGGCGGTCGCCTCCGACGGCCGCATCGCCTCTGAGATCAACACCTCCCGGCCGCCGCGGCCGGTTGGGACGAGACGGACCACGTCGCGCCGGTCCAGGCCGAAGCGCTTGAGCAGCAGATGCATGGCATATTGCGGATGGTTGACCGCGGGCGGCGTCAACACGCGGCCGGCGCGGTCCCTGGCACCGCCGATCGAATTCCACGCGGCTTCGTCGAGATCGGTGTCGAGCCCAGGCAGCACCACCGCGCCATGCGGAAGCTTGGCGACGGCGAGCAGGAATTTTGCCGTCGCCGGCATCGAGCCGGTGGAGCCGGCGGCAATGACGGGACCATCGGCATGCGCCGACAGCCGCGCGGCTTCGGCCGCGATCAACAGATCGCGCCGCGCCGCCGGCTCGATGCGCTCGATCTCCTGCAGATAGGCCGGCCACGCGGTCCGCGCGATGCGCAGGAACTCGAGCGAATACTGCCAGTATTTGTCGAGCTGATCCGGCACCAGCGCGTCGAGCGCGTCCCACGACACGCCGCGCGTCACCATGTCGTCGATCAGCCGTGCGAGGTCGCCGGCCAGCGCGAGCGTCGAGGCGGGCCCGCCGATCACCAGCGGCGCCGACACCGGCGTCTTGGCCCAGGCCGCCACCAGCCGTGCCAGCGTAAGCCGGCGCTGCAGGTCGTCGAGCCGTTCCGGGATCTCCAGCGGCGCGGGCCCGAGGAACGCGTCGCGATCCTCGGCGAAGGCAAGCTCGTCCTCATCGATGTCGCCGAGCGCGACGAGGCGCGGCAGCACCGCGGCATCGGTCTTCAGCTCGTCGAGGAACATTTCGCGCGCGACACGGAGCGAACGGCGCGTCGGCAGATACAGCGTGGCGGTCGCGAGTCGGGCCGGATCGCTGCGCGCCTCGAAGCCGTCGACCAGCCGGCCGTCGACCAGCGCCGCGATCACGCTGCGCAGGAACGGCGCCGAGATGGGAACGGTGAAGACGCGCATGGCCTGCGATTCGGGTTGCCCAGGCCGTCTATATAGGGAGCGATCGGGCGGAGGTCATATCCGGGGTGTGGATGGGTGTTGATAGCGCCGCGACCGCTCCGATGTTGGACGCCGCACGCGGGGAGCCGCTCTGCGGCCGCGATCTCAGCTGTCGTAACCCGCTTTCGCGGGCGGTGAGAGCTGAGTTGCTGGAACCATCCGCCCACCTTCATCGTCACCGACAGCGCGGCGAAGCAATCCACGGCTGAGCACGGGACTCTGGATTGGGTCGCTGCGCTCGCAATGACGGAGAAAAGCCGCTGCGCTCCGGATGACACCGAGTGTGAGGTGATGGCTTCGCCCCGGGGGTCTACGCCGCACTCTCCAGCAGCGCCTCTTCGGCTTCCATCACAGCAGCCGGCGTCCCGACATGCATCCACACGCCTTCGAGGCGGAGGCCGAACAGGCGGTCCTGCTCGTTCGCCTTGTCGAACATCTTCGTCAGCGAGAACTCGCCCTTCGGCGCGCCGTCGAAGATCGCCGGCGAGATGATCGCGGCGCCCGCATAGACGAACGGCACCACCTGATGCTCCCGCCGCTTGCGCAAGGTGCCGTCGGCGAGCATCGCGTAGTCGCCTTGACCCGCGTAGCCGATCGAGGTCGCGGTCGGCGCCATCAGCAGCATGATGTCCATGCGTTCGGGATCGAACGCGTCGGCGAGCCGGGACAGGTTCTGGCGCACGCCCTCGATCCACATCGTGTCGGAGTTGACGTGGAAGAACGGCTCATGGCCGAGCAGCGGCAGCGCCTTGACGACGCCGCCGCCGGTGCCGAGCACCTGGTCGCGCTCGTCGGAGATGATCACGCGGGGCGTGCTGCGCGCGGCCGTGTGCTCGATGATCTGGTCGGCGAGATAGTGGACGTTGACGACGGCTTCGGTGACGCCGGCTTCGGCGAGGCGGTCGAGCACATGGTCGAGCAGCGGGCGGCCGGCGACGCGCACCAGCGGTTTGGGCATCGTCTCGGTCAGTGGGCGCATGCGCAATCCGAGACCGGCGGCGAGGACCATGGCTTTGTGCGGTTTGACGGGCATCTTCAGGGCATCTCGATCAACGGTGGTGCGAATCATACCACGCAAGAACATCTATCGTCTCGGCCGGTTGCGATAGCCTGGGCCGATGACGAATATGCGACGGCTGCCCGGCCGTCGTGATGCAAGATGCCGCAGGCTGTCGTGGCTCGGTCAGGCTTCGGCCGTGGCGCGCTTGTTGGTCTTCTTCTTGCCCTGCTTCAGGAAGGTGACGCCGATCTGGTCGCCATTGACCCAGGCCAACTCGCAGCGCCGGTAGGCCAAGCCGGTCGACGACAACAGCAGGAAGAACTCCTTCAGGTGCAGGCCTTCGACCGAGCCCTCGACCGTCAGCTTCGCCCCGGTCTCCGAGACGTCCTCGATGGTGCAGTTGCGGCGCCAGGTGCCGTCGATGCCCATCATGAAAGCCGGGATGCCGCGCTCGAAGACGACGCGTTCGCCCTTCATCCGCTCTGCCATCGCAACCTCCATTCACGCGCGGCGCGCAACCGGCGCCGCGGGGGCAAGGTAAGGGGGGATGGCTAAGAACCGGTAAAGCTACGGTGTGAGAGCGATGGTGCGAGCTTGCCATGGCGACGGTCGGCTCCCCTGCCCGCATGGGGGAGGGGAGTGGACCGTCGGTGCCATGAGAGGATGCTTCAAGCTATGCCCGCCGGCGGCGGCACGTTCGCCGCGTACCAGTCGCGCAGCGGCTCCAGTGCGGGATGGGCCAGCGACCGGTGGAGATAGTCCCAGATGCGGGGCTGGTGCTTGAGGTAATGCGGCTTGCCGTCGCGGCGGTTGAGGCGGGCGAAGGTGCCGAGCAGGCGGGTGTTGCGCTGGGCCGACATGATCGCGTAGTGCGCGCTGAATTCGTCGGCGTCGAACTCCGTCGACGCAGCTTGGCGCGCGGCGATGTAGCGCTCTCGGAGCGCCCGCTCGATCTCGGGCGACACGTCGATCCGGGCGTCCTGCGCCAGGGAGACCACGTCGTAGGCCGGTGGTCCCATCACCGCGTCCTGGAAGTCGATCACGCCCACGCGGGCGATGCCGTCGCGCGCGGGCAGCCAGAGCAGGTTGGGCGAGTGGTAGTCGCGGATCACCCAGGTCGGCCTAGATGTCGGCTTGGCCGCGAGCGGCGCCTCCAGCATCTCCCGCCATATTTCCAGGAATTCGGCCCGCAGCACCTGCGACAGCTCCACGCCACGGTCGGGCAGGTACCATTCGAGCATCAGGCCGATCTCGATCAGCATGGCTTCGGCGTCGAAGGTCGGAACCTCGTAGGTCACCTGCGGCGCCAGCGGCAGCACCGAGGGGACGTCCTGCGCGTGCAGCGTGGCCAACAGATCGGTCGCGGCCTCGTAGCGCTCCACGATCGGTCGTGGCGGGTCGCCCTCGATCACGCCCTCGCGTCCCAGATCCTCGGTGATGAGAAAGCCTTGGCCGAGATCGGCGTCGTTGATCTTCGGCGCCGAGATGCCGCGCCCGCGCAAGGCCGCGGCGATCGCGACAAAGGGGCGGACGTCCTCCGCGAGATGCACGGCGCCGCTATAGGGCTTGCCGTTGTAGGTCGCCGGGCCGTCGGGCCGCTTCGGCGAGTTCATCAGGATGGAGACGCGCTCGCCCTTGTGGAGCCGCGCATAGGAGCGGGTCGAGGCATCACCGGCCATGCGCTCGCGGCGCGATTTGGCGTGCCCGGCCTCGGCGAGGAATTCGCGCAAGGCTTTCAGCCGCGCAACCACCGCGGCCGCCTTGCCGCTGCCGGTGACCTCGGCGCTGCGGGCGGTGTCGCCCTGCGATGGATCGTGGCGCAGCGCGATGTCGACGCGGTCCAGCGGCAGAGCGTTGCCGGCGCGCTCCGGCCATTCGATCAGCACGACGGTCGCCTCCGGCAGCGGCGACAGGCCGATCTCCTCGAGCTCCGATGCATCGCTGATGCGATAGAGATCGGCATGCACCAGCGGGAAGCTCGGCAGGTCGTAGCTCTGCGCCAGAGTGAAGGTCGGACTGGGCACCTCCAGCTCGTCGTCGCCGGCGAGGTAGCGGATCATCGCCCGCGCCGCCGCGGTTTTGCCGGAGCCGAGATCGCCGGTGAGCGTGATCAGCGCGCCCGGGCCGATCAGCAGCGCGAGGTCGGCCATGAGAGCGGCGGTGGCGGCTTCGTCCGCGAGCGCGGTGGTGAATGTCAGCTGGTCCGTCATTCCGCGGCGTTGCGTTGCGCGACGTGGTCGGTCGGGAAGTCACAGGTGACCGTGGTGCCCTTGCCGACCACCGAATCCATCCGCACCCTGCCGCCATGCAGCTCGACGAAGGAGCGCACCAGCGACAGGCCGAGGCCGGCGCCGCGATGGCGCGAGCCCTGCGAATGGCTCTCGAACCATTCGAACACCTTGTCCTTCACCTCGGGCGGAATGCCGGGGCCGGAATCGGTGACCGCGAAGGTGACGCTGTGATCGGTGCGGCGGGCGCTGACGACGACGCTCGAATCCGGCGGCGAGAAGCCAACGGCGTTGGCGAGCAGATTGTAGAGCACCTGCACGACGCGGCGCTCGTCGCCGACGAAGGAGCCGACATCGGGGTCGACCGCAATCGTCAGGCGGATGCGATCGGTGGCGAGGCGGTCCTGCACGCCCTCGGCCGCGGCCTCGATCGCCTTGGCGGCGTCGACCGGCCCGAGCTCGAGCTTCATCGCGCCGGCATCGATGGTGGCGAGGTCGAGAATGTTGTTGGTGAGCGCGAGCAGCGCGTTGGTGGATTTGGTGACGTAGTCGAGATACTCGGCCTGCTTCGGCGTCAGCGGTCCCGTGGATGGATCCGACAGGAAATGCGCGAAGCCGATGATCGTCGTCAGCGGCGCGCGCAGCTCGTAGGACACGTGGTGGACGAAGTCGATCTTCATCTGGCCGGCGGCTTCGAGCGCCTCGTTGCTCTCGCGCAACGCCCGTTCGACATTCTCGGTATCGGTGATGTCCTGGAAGGTGAGCATGGTCGCGCCGTCGGGCAGGGGACGGCTCATGCAGTCGAGCACGCTGCCGTCCTTGCGCTCGAGCTTCAGCGCCGCGTCGAGCCGGTTCTCGATCGAGGTGATCGCCTCGCGGATGGTGCGCCAGGCGACGGCGTCGTCATAGAGCTGATGGCACCAGGATTCCACGGTGTCGATATGCGGATGCTCGCGCAACTGATCCGGCGACAGCCGCCACATCTTGGCGAAGGCCGGATTGAACAGCTCGACCCGGCCGTTCGAGCCGAACACCGCGACGCCTTCGGCGAGGCTGTCGAGGGTCTCGCGCTGGACCCGGATCAGGCCGTCGAAGCGGCGGGCAAGCGCGAAGCTCTCGGTGACGTCGTCGAACAGATAGGTGACGCCGCCTTCCGGGTTCGGCGTGGTGACGACCGATAATGCGCGGCCGTCGGGCAGGAACCAGGTGTCCTTGGCGGCCTCGACGGCGCGATAAGCCTCGTGAAGCTTGGCCTTCCAGGCCCGGAAGTCGGCCTGCTCGGGCAACTTGCGCGCGGCGCGAAGACGGTCGAGCACCGACGAGTCATCGGGCTGACTGTCCAGGAAGGCGGGATCGAGACCCCACAGTCGGCGATAGGAGTCGTTGTAGAAGGCGAGCCGGCGCTGGCCGTCGAACACGGCCACGCCCGAGGACAGCTGGTCGAGCGTGCGCCGGTGTGCTTCCCGCATCCGCACCACGGCCGCATCCAGCGCCGCCGCCTCGCTGGCATCGATGGCGACGCCGGCGCTGCCGTGGCCCAGCACGAAGGCGCGCACGTCATACATGCGGCGCTCGCCGCCGGTCACGATCGGCAGCCGGCCCTCGAAACGGCCGTTGGCGCCGAGCGCACGCTGCAGGTCGATACGGTCGGCCGAGTCGAGCAGCTCGATGTTGCGGCCGATCGCGTCCGGCACGTCGCGGGCGTCCGCGGCGCGGGCATAGGCCGGGTTGACGTAAGCGAGGGCGCCATTGGCCTGCCGCGCCCAGATCGGCCACGGCAGCGCCGATGCCAGCGCGCGCAGCGACTCCGTCTCCTCGCCGAGCGCCTTGAAGCGGAGCTGCGTCTCGGCGAGCTCGCGGCGCAGGCCGGACAATTCGCGGATGCGCACGATGGCCTGCCCGCCGATGGCGCGGCCCATCGCCTCGATCGCATGGCCGTGCGAGGTGGTGAGATTGAGCATGAAGCCTTCGCCCGCTTCGCGCAGCGCGTCGACGGCGCGGTCGAGCTGCAGCGCGGGCTCCGGCGGCAGCCAGGTTCCAAAGGCGAGAATGCGCTGCGGCTGATCCTGCGGCACCAGCATCGAGGTGTCGCCGGAGATCTGCGGGCGATGGCCGCCGGCCGGCCAGGCGATCAGGATCTGCGGCTCGGCGAACAGCAGCGCACGGTAGCGATCGGCCTGCAGTTGCAGCTCGGCGACATTGGCACGCAGCCGCGCTTCCTTGCGCGCGGCCGCAAGACGCGTGCGCACCAGCGCGACCGCGGCGACCACGGAGAAGCCGAGCAGCGCCAGCATCGCCGTGACCTCGGCGATATCAGGACGGCTCAGCTCGAACAGCGTCGTGATCGCATCCGGCGGCACGCCATCGCCCGCGAAGCCCGGTGTCGCCGGCGCAAGCGCAGTCGCAGCGAGACCCATCAGGCCTTTGCGCGCAAGTGACGTGCACGACAGCAGCGTCTGACGCATCACCACGATCACGCCCGACATATTTGCCCCAAACCGCACGAAGTTCCGCGCGGCGCCGATCGCGTCGACCGCGCCGTCTCACGAATCAATCAACCATAACCGCTTCGGGACTCCAGCGGTAAGAGTCCAGACCGTGAACGGTGGTTGCGCCTGAGGAAAATGCGTCCGCCGATCGACTCTTTCGAGTCGGAACAGTGGCAAGCCCGTAGTTCAACGGCCCGTCGAGCCGAAGCCGCCGCTGCCGCGCGCGGTCGTCGTCAAGCTTGTCGCGAGGCTGAGCTCGGCGCGCACCACGGCGGCGATCACCATCTGCGCGATGCGCTCGCCGCGACGGATCGTAAACGGTTCCTTGCCGTGGTTGATCAGCAGCACGCAGATCTCGCCGCGGTAGTCCGCGTCCACCGTGCCCGGTGCGTTCAGCACCGTGACGCCGTGGCGTGCAGCGAGCCCCGAACGCGGCCGCACCTGGGCCTCGTAGCCGTCGGGCAGCGCGATCGACAATCCCGTCGGCACCATCGCGTGGCCGCCTGACGCAAGGACGAGCGGTGCATCGGCCGGAACCGCGGCGAGCAGATCGAGCCCCGCGGCATGTGCGGTCTGATAGGCCGGCAGCGGCAGGCCTTCGCCATGCGGCAGGATCTGCACGTCGATCGCGATCGTCTGTGTCACGCAACGGGTCCCATGGTTCTGGCAATCTCGGCAACGAGCGCCGTCGCGACCTCGTCCTTGGTCATGATCGGCCAGGACGCGACATGGACGCCATCGGCGTCCTTCGTCAAGAGATGCACGGTGTTGCGGTCGCCGCCCATCACGCCGGTCGCAGGCGAGACGTCGTTGGCGACGATCCAGTCGCAGCCCTTGCGGGCGAACTTGGCCTTCGCGTTGTCGATCAGGTGCTCGGTCTCGGCGGCGAAGCCGATCACGAGACCTGGCCGCTTGTCTTTGAGCTTCGAGATCGTTGCGAGGATGTCGGGATTCTCAACCAGCGTGAGCGGCGGAATCGCCTTGTCCGTCTTCTTCAGCTTCTGGCCGCCCTCATTGGCGACGCGCCAGTCGGCCACCGCCGCGGCGAAGATCGCGACGTCGGCCGGCAGCTCGGCCTCGACCGCTTCCAGCATCTGCCGTGCCGACTCGATATGCGTGACGTTGACGCCCTTG
Organism: Bradyrhizobium sp. HKCCYLRH2060; assembly: GCF_051168135.1. Taxonomy (NCBI): domain Bacteria; kingdom Pseudomonadati; phylum Pseudomonadota; class Alphaproteobacteria; order Hyphomicrobiales; family Nitrobacteraceae; genus Bradyrhizobium; species Bradyrhizobium sp. HKCCYLRH2060. The sequence continues at coordinate 423,641 of NZ_JBNPUK010000001.1, read as the reverse complement.
GGATCGGCGAGCTCGACCGGCCCCGCGATCAGCCGGACGTCGGCGCCGGCGGCCTGCGCGGCGGCGGCGATCGCAAAGCCCTGCTTGCCGGAGGAGCGGTTGGCGATGTAGCGCACCGGATCGATCGGCTCGTGCGTCGGTCCGGCCGTGATCAGCACGCGGCGGCCGGCGAGCGGGCGCGGCGTCGGCGGCTTGAGCATGGCGACGACGGCGTCCGCGATCTCGATGGCCTCGGCCATGCGGCCGACGCCGGCCTCGCCCTTCTCGGCCATCTCGCCGGCGTTGGGGCCGATCATCTGGACGCCGTCGCGCTGCAGGGTGGCGGCGTTGCGGCGCGTGGCCGGGTTGCTCCACATCATCGGGTTCATCGCCGGCGCCAGCAGGATCGGCCGGCTCGCCGCGAGCAGGATGGCGCTGGCGAGGTCGTCGGCGGCGCCGTGCGCCATCTTCGACATCAGGTCGGCGGTGGCCGGCGCGACCACGATCAGGTCGCAGTCGCGCGCGAGGCGGATGTGGCCGACGTCGAACTCGCTGCGCGCGTCGAACAGATCGGTGAACACGCGGTCGCCCGACAGCGCTGACGCGGCCAACTCGGTGACGAACTGCGTCGCCGCCTTGGTCAGCACGCAGCGGACGCGGATGTGGCGTTCCTTCAGACGGCGGATCAAGTCGAGCGACTTGTATGCCGCGATGCCGCCGCCGATGATCAGGGTGACGCGCGCTTCACGGGCGGCGCCGGGCTGAGGGAGACCAGGCTCAGGCAGAGCGGCTGGAGCTGGTGCTGCCGTCGTCGGCTCGGACGGATCGACCGGCTCGATCAGCGCGCGCAGGATGACCCGGACTTCCTCCTCGACGGAGCGCCCGTTCTGCGCCGAGCGCAGTCGTAGATAGGTTTTGAGCGAGTCGTCGAGCTTGCGGATGGTCAGGCTGGCCATGTCCGCCTCCCCAGCAGGGTCCAGATGCAAGCAATGCTAGCAGAAATTGATCGCAGTGCAATCAATGTAGGGTGGGCGAAGCGGCCGCCGTAGGCGGCAGCGTGCCCACCGTCGATCGGCAGGCTCCAGGGTGAGACGGTGGGCACGGCATCACCGCCATCTCGTACGACGAGACAGCACGGCTGCGCCTTTGCCCACCCTACGAATCTACAGCCTGAGCACCGCGAACAAAATGCCGATGAAGGTCAGCGCGATGACCCACAGCGCGATCGCGCGCCAGCGGCTCTTCTTGCCTTCGGTGCGGCCCATGGCGGCGATGGTCTCGGGCGACAGGCGGAGGCCGTCGCGGGTCATGGTCTCCATGTGCTCGAGCACGGCGGCAGCGCGGGCGGCGAGTAGTGGCAGGGTCGCGGTCAGCCGGGCCAGCTCGCCGATGCCGGTGACGGCGCCTTCGATCCGGCCGATCGGCCCGAGATTGCGCTCGATCCATTCGCGCACCACGGGGTCGGCGACCTTCCAGATGTCGAGCTTGGGATCGAAGCCGCGCGCGACGCCCTCGACCACCACCATGGTCTTCTGCAGCAGGATCAGCTCGGGCCGGGTGCGCATGTCGAACAGGCCGGTGACCTCGAGCAGCAGGGTCAAGAGCTTGGCCATCGAGATTTCTTCGGCCGTGCGGTTATGGATCGGCTCGCCGATGGCGCGGATGGCCTGTGCGAAATTCTCCACCGAATGATGCGGCGGCACGTAGCCGGCCTCGAAATGTACTTCGGCGACGCGGCGATAGTCGCGGGTGATGAAGCCGAGCAGGATCTCGGCCAGGAAGCGCCGCTCCTTCATCCCGAGCCGGCCCATGATGCCGAAATCGACCGCGACCAACCGTCCCTGCTGGTCCAGGAACAGGTTGCCCGGATGCATGTCGGCATGGAAGAAGCCGTCGCGCAGGGCGTGGCGGAGAAAGCTCTGGATCACCTTGCGGCCGACGTCGGGCAGATCGACATTCGCCTCCGCGAGCCGGGCGTGATCGTTCAGCGCGATGCCGTCGATCCACTCCATCGTCAGCACGGTGTTGGCGGTCCGGTCCCAGTCGACCGCGGGCACGCGGAAATCCGGATCGTCCTTGATGTTCTCCGCCATTTCGGAGAGCGCAGCGGCCTCCAGGCGAAGGTCCATCTCCATCGCGACCGAGCGCGACATCGTGTTGATGACCTCGACCAGCCGCAGCCGCCGCGCCTCCGACGAATGCGCCTCGGCCTTTTCGGCGACGAAGAAGAAATCGGAGAGGTCGCGGCGGAAGCGCGCAGCGACGTTCGGCCGAAGCACCTTCACCGCGACCGGACGACGAATGCCGTCGCGCTCGACCTCGCCGCGATGCACCTGCGCGATCGAGGCGGCGGCGACCGGCGGACCGAGATGCGTGAACAGCTGGCTGATCGGGCGTTCGAGCGCGGTGGCGATGACGGCCTCGGCCTCGGCCTGCGGGAACGGCGGCAGCCGGTCCTGCAGCGATTCGAGATCCCGCGCCATGATGACGCCGACGACGTCGGGCCGGGTCGCCAGGAACTGGCCGAGCTTGAGATAGGCCGGGCCCATCCGCTCCAGCGCGCGCGACAACCTTGGCCCGGACTTGGCGCCGGGGCGCTCGATGAGCCGCGCCAGCTTCAGCGCGAGCTGGCCCGGCGGCGGCGCCAGGCTCGGATCGACGGCGCCGAACACGCCCTCGCGCGCGAACACCAGGGCGGCCCGGGCGAGCCGCGTAATGTGGGTGAGTGCGGAGATCACAAACGCCAGCCGGAATGAAGCGCGACGATGCCGCCGGAGAGAGTCTGCCAGGACACGCGGGAGAAGCCGGCCGCCGAGATCATCTCGGCGAAGGCGTTGGGCCGCGGAAACTGGCGGATGGATTCGACGAGGTAGCGGTAGGACTCGGCATCGCCGGTAACGGCGCGGCCGAGCTGCGGGATCACGTTGAAGGAGAACAGGTCATAGAGCTTGTCTAGCCCTGGCATCTCGACGGTGGAGAACTCCAGGCACAGGAAGCGGCCGCCATGCTTGAGCACGCGGAATGCCTCGGCCAGCGCCAGCTCGATCTGCGGCACGTTGCGGATGCCGAAGGCGATCGTATAGGCGTCGAACGAGCGGTCGGGGAAGGCGAGCTTCTCGGCATTGCCCTCGACGAAATCGACCCGGTCGTCGAGACCCAGCTTGTAGGCGCGCTGGCGCCCGACCTCGAGCATGTCTCCGTTGATGTCGCACACGGTCGCATGGAAGCCGGCGCCGGCCTTCCTGGCGGCGCGGAAGGAGATGTCACCGGTGCCGCCGGCCACATCGAGCAGCGCAAACGGCGCATCGCTCTTCGGCGGATTCAGCGTGTTGATCATGATGTCCTTCCAGACGCGGTGCAGTCCACCCGACATCAGGTCGTTCATCAGGTCGTAGCGCTGCGCCACGCTGTGAAACACGTCGTTCACCAGCGTCTGCTTCTCGCCCAGAGGCACGTCCCTGAAGCCGAAATGAGTGGTTTGGTCCGGCTGATCCATCACCCTTACTCCGATACGGCACCATAGCGCTGATGCGGCCAAGGCGCTATCACGTCAGCCGGACAAGGTGAATGGTCGCGGATGCAAAAGGTGAAATGAGCAGGGATGCCTGAGCTGCCCGAAGTCGAGACCGTCCGGCGCGGGTTGCAGCCGGTCATGGAAGGCGCTGTCATCGTCAAGGCCGAGGCCCGGCGCGGCGATCTCAGGTTTCCGTTTCAGCCCGATTTTGCCAAGCGCCTGCAGGGCCAGACCGTCACCGGGCTCGGCCGGCGTGCCAAATATCTGCTGGCCGACCTCGGCTCGGGCGACGTGCTCTTGATGCATCTCGGCATGTCCGGCTCGTTCCGGGTGATCAAGCCGGAGCACGAGGAGACGCCGGGCGAGTTTCACTATCCGCGCGGCAAGGACAGCGTGCACGACCATGTCGTGTTTCACATGTCGTCGGGCGCCGACATCGTCTTCAACGATCCGCGCCGCTTCGGCTTCATGAAGATCATCGGCCGCGGCGACATCGAGACCGAGCCGCATCTGAAGGGCCTCGGGCCGGAGCCGCTCGGCAATGAATTCGATGCCGCGATGCTGGCGCGCGCCTGTGCCGTCAAGAAGACCAGCCTGAAGGCCGCGCTGCTCGACCAGCGCGTGGTCGCCGGGCTCGGCAACATCTATGTCTGCGAGGCGCTGTTTCGCGCCCATCTGTCGCCGCGGCGTCTGGCGGCGACGCTGGCAACGAAGAAGGGCGAGCCCACGGATCACGCCACGCGTCTGGTGGAGGCGATCCACGCCGTGCTCAACGAGGCGATCCGCGCCGGCGGCTCGTCGCTGCGCGATCACCGCCAGACATCAGGCGAACTCGGCTATTTCCAGCATTCGTTCCAGGTCTATGACCGCGAGGGTGAGCCATGCCGGACGGACGGCTGCAGCGGCGTGGTGAAGCGCTTCGTGCAGAACGGCCGCTCGACCTTCTGGTGCCCGAAGTGCCAGAAGTGATGTCGCGGCCGAGGAGCCGGCACGGCCGGCCATCCCCGGTCTGCTTGTGGCGGACGGGAGTGGGCGTATACTGCCGCCATGGCTGTCAGCTCGCCCGACCTGAAAGCATTTCTGCTCGCGACGCCGTTCTTCGGCGGCCTGCTTGATGCGAGCCTCGATCTGCTGGTCTCGATGCTGGTCGAGCGGCGCTTCGACAAGGGCGCCGTGGTCGTCGCCGAAGGCGAGGCGGGGCGCTCGATGTTCGTCGTGCATAGCGGTACGCTGGAGGTCAGTGAGCGCCTGGAGACGGGTGCCGCGATCCATATGTCGCGTCTCGAGCCCGGGGATTTCTTCGGCGAGATGACCCTGCTCGACATGCAGAACAGATCGGCCACCGTGGTCGCGGAAGCGCCGACCGTGCTGTACGAGCTGACGGCGCAAAAGCTGTATGCCTTCTACAAGGCTGACATCCACGCCTACGTGATCGTGCTGCAGAACATCAATCGCGAGCTGTGCCGCCGCCTGCGTCGCGCCGATGCGCGGATCAAGATGCGGGAGGGTGGGTCGCGGTAGGCGAGCGGGCGGCGAAGCAGTGCGAAGCGTGCTCGATCTACGGCTGGGCTACTCCTTAACCTCGCCCCGCTTGCGGGGAGAGGTCCGATTGCATCGTGAGATGCAATCCGGGTGAGGGGGTACAGGTCTCACCACGAACACTTCCCGCGTGTCTGCCCCGCGTCTGCCCCTCACCCCAACCCTCTCGCCGCAAGAGCGGGGCCAGGGAGCGCACCGCCGTCGCGGCAGAAGCTCGGGTCTAACTAACGAGGACTACAATCCCGCCTTCCAGTTGATGCCGTTGTCGGCCCAGGTCGGATACACCCGCGCCACCGGCAGTTTCGCTTCCTCGGTGGGCGGCGTCAGCATGATCGGGAATTCGACCTCGGCGTGCTCGCTCGCGTCCTTCAGTTCGCCCGCGTCGTGCATGACGTGATCGCCTGCAAGCTTGCCGGCGGTCCAGCGCCACAGGCTGCGAATCTCCTGCGCCGATTTACCGGCCGCATCGAACTCGCTGACGCCGAGACCGGCGGCGAGCGCGTCCTGGTGGTCGTTGCGCATCATGATGAAGGGCTGCGCCAGCACCTCCGCGATGTCGCGTGGCGCGTCGGCGTCGAGCGCCGTCGTCGCATCGGTGACGCGATGGCCGCCGCGGATCGGGGCCTGGTTGAGCACGAAGGCGAACGGCTTGCGCCAGGCGCGCACGATGCTCAAGGTCGGTGCTGTCGCTTCGATGTCGGCGACGCTCGGACGCGCCGGAATGAGGCACAGATCGCAGTGGCGGATCGCGGCCGTCGTGGACGCCGTGATGCCGGCCCCGGTGTCGATCACGCAGACAGTGAAGCCGTCGCGGGCCAGCGCTTCGAGGCGAGGCTCGATCATCTTGGCGTCGTAGCCGGCTTCGACGATCGGCTCGCCCGCGGCGCGGCGCGCCTGCCATTTGGTCAGCGTGCCCTGACGATCGGTCTCGATCACGCGCACCTTGTGGCCGGCCTGCTGCGCGGCCACGGCCAGACCAATCGCCAGCGTGCTCTTGCCGCTGCCGCCCTTCTGCGTGGCCAAAACGATCGTGTACATCGGGAGACAGTCCTTCGGATGTTGACGGAACTTATGAGAACGCCAAAGCTGAGTGCATCGCGGTTGCGCGGTGCGGAGCTATTCTCGCTCAGGACAGTCCCGGCCCGATCCGACTAACAGAGGGATCGCGGTGGTCCGAATCAGCACGCCGACAAAACTGTTCGAACTATCTCACGCTCGGCCTGTGCCTGCACAGACCGGTTGACTACGGCGGGAGCCGTTCCGAGTTGATAGCAAGGTGCTAGGAAGTTGAGCGGCAGCGAGCCGCGGGCGAGCGATCGGCATCGCCGAGCATCATCCCATGCAGTCGCGATGCTGCACGTCCGATCCCCGCCGGCCGCCGTTGGGCCCTTAATTTTTTCTAAAACGACATGCTTAACATTGCGTAAACGCTGCCGCGCCGCAGTGCACAGCGGCACGATCGGCGATGCCGAACCGGTTTGGCGCAGGCTCTACTTCCGCACGCAGATCACGCGCACCGTGGCCGCCTTGGCGTCGAGCGAGGTTCCGTCGGGCTTGACACCATGCGAGGCGAGAAACGCACGCGTCGCATCGGCGCTGACCATCACGACCTGTGTCGATGGGATCAGTGCCGTGCCCGCGAGGACGCCGGGCTTGAGCAAGGTGACGCCGGCGAACTTGCCGTCGCCGTCGAGCGCTGCCGCTCCGGAAAAGCCGAGCCCGGGCGCCGGCGCCAGCGAGGCGTCGCCGGTGCCGTTGGCGGCGAGCTGCGCCTTGACGGTGCTGATCGCGGCACCGCCGCCCTGGCTCTGCGGATCGGCGATGCCGACGATGTCGACCGACGATTTCGCACTGCCGCCCGACAGCGCCAGCGGCTTCAGGCCGCGCCCGCCGTAGATGCGCAGCAGCGCCAGGCCGCGCTCCTTGTCCTCGGCCACGCGCTCGGCATGGCCGAACCCGGGAATGGTGATTGCCACGCAGCCGTCGGTCACCTCGCGATCGGCGATGATGGCGCCGTCCTGGGTGGCGACGATGCCGGTGCCGTAATCGACGCGGCGCCGTGGCGCGGGCTGCGCGGCCAATGTCGACGGGAACGCGGTGAAGGCGCTCGACATCGCGATCACGACCGGCTCGACCGTGTTCTCGGTCGCCTGGTCGTAGAGGATGGTCAGGATGCGCACCTCGTCGCCCCGAAAGGTGCCGCGGATGTAGAACTTCTTCAGGTTCTGCAGGCCCGAGAGCACGAAGAAGTCGGGCTTCACCACGCTGTAGTCGACGGTGCGGCCGGCTTCCTTCTTTTCACGGTCGGCCAGTGCCGCGGTGGTCGGGTTGGCCTCCTTGCGGCGCGACAGCACGACCTGCACGGTGCCGGTGGGCGATGTCCATTTCGAGCCGTTGCCGTCGCTGGTCTGCTGCGGCACCAGCTTGGTCGGGATGCCGAGCCGGGCCCCGCTGACCGGCTCGGTCACGAGCTTCCAGCCGACGCCCTCCTGCTTGCGGCGCGCGGTGTCGGCAAGCACGGCGCGCTCCTGCGGGTTCAACACGCCGGTCGGCTTGCCGCCGGATAGCTTCTGGTACTCCTTGATCGCATTGACCATGCGCTCGCTGACGTCGCCGGTGATGGCGCCATTGTATTGGCCAACCCAGGCAAGATCGGATTGCAGCGCAAGCCGCTCGGCCTGGCTCATCGCATTGGCGGTGTCGGCGGGAGCCTGCACGCCCGGGCGCGCAGGCTGGGTCGCGACGGGCTTGGGCTTGGCGCCGGGCATCGTGGGCGTCTGTGCCTGCACCGACGCGCACGCGGCGATCCCGCAGATGAAGGTTGCCGTGGCCAGCCGTCTCATGACAAATCCCGATGCTCTTGCCGCGCCGCCAAATAAGCACATCTGCTTGGTCGGTCACAATCCGGCGAGGGTTCAGTGCGGAGATCCGCCGTCTTCGCCATGGGCCGGCAATGGGCTGACAGCGATGCGGCGGCGGAAGGACGGTGTAACGATGCTGAGCGACGAAGAAGTGGAGCGCTATGCCCGTCACATCGTGCTGCGCGATGTCGGTGGTCCCGGTCAGGCGGCGCTGAAGCGCGCCGCGGTGCTGGTGGTCGGCGCAGGCGGCCTCGGCGCGCCGGCACTGATGTATCTCGCCGCCGCCGGCGTCGGCACGATCGGCGTGGTCGACGACGACGTCGTATCGCTGTCGAACCTGCAGCGCCAAGTCATCCATGCGACCCCCGACATCGGCAGGCCCAAGGTCGAGAGCGCCGCCGAGCGCATCAATGCGCTCAATCCGCATGTGAGCGTCGTGGCGCATCGAAGCTGGCTCAATGCCGACAACGCGCTCGATCTGATCGGCGGCTATGACCTCGTGCTCGACGGCTCCGACAATTTCGACACGCGCTATCTCGTCTCCGACGCCTGCTTCCTGGCCGAGAAGCCGCTGATCACCGGCGCGCTCGGGACTTTCGATGCGTCGCTGACGACGATCCGCGCGCATGAGCGGAACGAGAAGGGCCAGTTCAATCCGACCTATCGCTGCCTGTTCCCCGAGCCGCCGCCGCCGGGCACGGTGCCGGCCTGCGCGGAAGCCGGCGTCATGGGCGCGCTCGCCGGCATGCTGGGATCGATGATGGCGCTGGAGGCGATCCGGGAGATCGTCGGTTTCGGCGAGGGTCTGGTGGGACGGCTCTTGATGCTGGACGCGCGCACGATGCGGTTCGAGACGCTGCGCTACGGGCGCGATCCGGCGAACCCGTTGAATGGCGACGGGCCTGTGATTGCGGATTTGAGTGCGCACCGAAAGTGAGGTGTGCGTGAGCCGAGAGGCCGCCACGCATCTAGTTGTCGGTCATGAGTTGAGAGACTCTCGCCTCACTCTCCGCTGTCGTCCCGGACAAGCCGGGGCGACGCGATAGCGTCGGCGCGGCGCCGATCCGGGATCCATACTCCGTGAACGTGATGAGGCGCGCGGAATTGACGGCCTGCCCGTTTCAGACGTCACGCGATATGGGTCCCGGCGTTCGCCGGGACGACGCCGAGGGGCTTGCCCGGTCTCGGCTCACATTCGCTTCCCGCGCTCACTGTCCATGTGGACCAGCTGCGACTCCGGATAGCGTTCGCCTGCCGCGACGCCAATCGGGAAGGCCTTGTCGAGCGCAGCGAGTTGCACTTCGGTGAGCTTGACGCAGAGCGCGCCGAGCGCCTCGTCGAGGCGGTCGCGGCGGCGGGCGCCGACCAGCGGGACGATGTCGTTGCCCTGCGCGGCCACCCAGGCGATCGCGACCTGCGCCGGCGTGGCGCCGACCTCGTCGGCGATGCTGCGCAGCGTGTCCACGAGGGTAAGATTCCGGTCGAGATTGTCGCCCTGGAAACGCGGCGAATGGCCACGGAAATCAGCGGCATTGGCGCGGTCCTTCGACCAGTGGCCGCTGATCAGTCCGCGCGACAGCACGCCGTAGGCGGTGATGCCGATGCCGAGCTCGCGGCAGGTTTGCAGGATGTCGCTCTCGATGCCGCGCGAGATCAGCGAATATTCGATTTGCAGATCCGCGATCGGGTGCGCCTTGTGCGCCCGGCGGATCGTCTCGGAACCGACCTCCGACAACCCGATATGCCGGATGTAGCCGGCCTGTTTCAGCTCGGCCATCGTGCCGATGGTCTCCTCGATCGGCACCTTGGGATCGAGCCGCGCCGGGCGATAGATGTCGATGGCGTCGACGCCGAGCCGCTGCAGCGAATAGGACAGGAAGGTCCTGATGGCCTCGGGCCGGCTGTCATAGCCGAGCCAGCTCCTGTCGGGGCCGCGCAGCGCGCCGAACTTCACGGAGATCTGCACGTTGCGCGGACCGGCCGAGGCCAGCGCCTCGCGGATCAGCATCTCGTTGTGGCCCATCCCGTAGAAGTCGCCGGTGTCGAGCAGCGTGATGCCGGCGTCGAGCGCGGCGTGGATGGTGGCGATGCTCTCGGACCGGTCGGTGGGGCCGTAGAAGTCCGACATGCCCATGCAGCCTAGTCCGATGACCGAAACCTCGGGGCCGGTCGAGCCGAGTTGGCGGGTTTGCATGATCAATCTCCTCTTGCTGGCGCAGGCGGCCTGCTGGTCCGCCCGGACAACGCGGATATCGGCGGATTTCCGCGGTTCGAAAAGCTGGACAATTCCGAATGGACTGTTCAGCATGTCGAACAATGAGCGAGCCGGACCTCCGTGATCTTCAAGCCTTTGCTGCCGTGGCTCGCAGCGGCAATTTCCGCCGCGCCGCGCGCGAGCAGGGGCTCGCGGCATCCAGCCTCAGCCAGCGGCTCAAGGAGCTGGAGCAGCGGCTCGGCGTCCGGCTGCTCAACCGGACCACGCGAAGCGTCGGCCTGACGCAGGCCGGCGAGGCGCTGCTGGCACGGCTCGAGCCTGCGCTGTCCGAGATCGAAGCGGCGATCCATCAGGTGCGCGGCCAGCAGCAGGTCGCGGCGGGACGCCTGCGCATCAATGCGCCGCCGCCTGCGGTCGATCTGGTGCTGGCGCCGATGGTCGCGCCGTTCCTTCAGGCCTATCCGCTGATCGAGCTCGAGATCGTCGCCGACAGCGGCTTTGTCGACATCGTGCAGGCCGGGTTCGATGCCGGCGTGCGCTATGGCGAGCACCTGGCGCAGGACATGATCGCCGTACCGCTCGGCGAAACGCAGCGCTACGCCATCGTCGCCTCACCGCAATATGTTGCGCAGCATGGCCGTCCCGCGCATCCGCGCGACCTGCTGCAGCATGGCTGCATTCGGACGCGCTTCTCGTCCGGTGCGATGCTGGAATGGGAGTTCGAGAAGGACGGGCAGGTGATCAGGATCGCGCCGCCGGCTCGGCTGATCGCGGTCCAGCTCGGTCTGGCCTTCCGTGCCGCCTGTGACGGCGTTGGCTATTGGGCGACCTTCGAAGGACATGTGCGTGATGCGCTGGCGGATGGCCGCCTCGTCAGCGTGCTCAACGATTGGTGTCCGCCGTTCCCCGGGCCGTATCTGTATTATCCGAGCCGACGCCAACCACCGCCGGCGCTGGCAGCGTTCGTGTCTTTCGTCGGCGAGTGGCGGAAGCGGGCGGGCGGCCGGACCGAGCTGTCGTCCCGGCCTTGAGCCGGGATCCATAGCCACCGAACTGAATACGTTATGCGCGATCAGCCGCGCGCCCGTTTTCAGACATCGCGCGGTATGGGTCCTGCGTTCGCAGGGTCGACACCGATTGCTGAGATGGCTGGTCGGCCTACAGCATGCTCGGCAGCACGCGGTCCGGTGGGCGGTGGTTGTCGAGGAAGGTCTTGATGTTGATGATGACCTTCTCGCCCATCTCGACGCGGCCCTCGATCGTGGCCGAGCCCATGTGCGGCAACAGGGTCACCTTGCCGGCTTTGGCGAGCCGCACCAGGCGCGGGTTCACCGCCGGCTCGTGCTCGAACACGTCGAGGCCGGCGCCGGCGATGTCGCCGGCTTCGATCAGCCGCGTCAGCGTCTCCTCGTCGATCACCTCGCCGCGCGCGGTGTTGACGATGTAGGCGTCCTTGCGGATCAGCTTCAGCCGGCGCGCCGACAGGAGATGGAACGTCGCCGGCGTATGCGGGCAGTTGACCGAGATGATGTCCATCCGCGCCAGCATCTGGTCGAGGCTCTCCCAATAGGTGGCGCCGAGCTCGTCGGCGATCACCGGCGCGACCGGTCGGCGGTTGTGATAGTGGATCTGCAGGCCGAAGGCGCGGGCGCGCCGCGCCACCGCCTGGCCGATGCGGCCCATGCCGATGATGCCGAGCCGCTTGCCGCCGATGCGGTGGCCGAGCATCCAGGTCGGCGACCAGCCCGCCCAGTTCTTGCCCTCGGTGAGCACCGAGGCGCCCTCGATCAGCCGCCGCGGCACGGCGAGGATCAGCGCCATGGTCATGTCGGCGGTGTCCTCGGTGAGGACCTTCGGCGTGTTGGTGACGGTGATGCCGCGCGCCACCGCCGCGGCGACGTCGATGTTGTCGACGCCGTTGCCGAAGTTGGCGATCATGCGCAGCTTGCACTCGGGCTGATTGAGAATGTCGGCGCTGATGTGGTCGGTGACCGTCGGAACCAGCACCTCGGCGGTGCGCACGGCGTCGGCGAGCTGCTCCTGGCTCATCGGCTCGTCGTCGAGATTGAGCCTGGCGTCGAACAGCTCGCGCATGCGGGTCTCGACCGAGTCCGGCAGCTTGCGTGTCACCACGACGAGGGGCTTTTTCCTACCTGACATGTGCTGCTCTCATGAGATCCTTCAGACCTCATTAACCGGGTTCGCCGAAACTACCGTCGTCGCCTGAGAGCGGCGCTTCCCTGGACTGGTCGTGTCGGATCTCGCAGGTGGGCCGATCCGTCCCTGACAGGGCTTCGCGAGCGATTCTCAGGCGCTTCCTGGCCGCTTGTGTTCGGTCCTGTCTAGCAGAAGGCCGGGCCAAGACAAGAAGCCAACGGCGGGTCGGGACTGGCGCTTTCGGCAAGCCCTCTCCGAGCACGAAGGGGGGCAGCCGGGCGGTTCGATGGGGATCGGGCGAAGGATCGCAACGCAATCCGCTTTGATCGGAGCGCGGGTCGATCCTTTCGAGGGAGAGTAAGTTGAGTAAATCGACGTTGTGGCGTTTGGGTGCTGTCGTGGTGCTGCTGGTCTGTCTGTTCGACGTTGCCGTCGGCAGGGGCCGCGTTGCGGCGAAGGACTCCGTTCTCACCACCAGCGGCCTGCCGGTGCCGCGCTATGTCAGCCTGAAGTCGGATCATGTGAACGTTCGCGCCGGTCCGACCAAGGACAACGACGTGGCCTGGGTCTATACGCGCTCCGGCCTGCCGGTCGAGATCACCGCGGAATATGAGAACTGGCGCCGCGTGCGCGATTCCGAAGGCTCGGAGGGGTGGGTCTATCACTCCTTGCTGTCGGGGCGCCGCACGGCGGTGGTCACGATGAAGAACAAGGACGATCTCGCCCCAATCTACGAGAGCGCCGACGCCACGAGCGGGGTCACCGCGCGGCTGCAGGCCGGCGTCGTCGCGCAAGTGAAGAAATGCGGCAACGGCTGGTGCCACGTGCTCGGCAATGGTTTCGAAGGCTGGATCCAGCAGCAGCGGCTGTGGGGCGTCTACGCCGACGAGCAGGTTAATTGAAGGCCCAGGTCAGCACCATGCGCTGACCTCTGTCCTGACGCGCGCCCGACACAAAAATGCCCGCAGCGGCTGCGGGCATGATGCTTCTATGACGATGTTCCGGAGGCTCAACGCTTCTTGCGCAGCCGGACGACCATGTCGATCCGGGCGATCTCGTAACCTTCGGGCGCCTCCGGCAGCTTCGACAACGCCAGATGCTGGTCAGGGATGTCGACCAGCTCGTGGTTGTTCTCGAGATAGAAGTGATGGTGGGCGGTGACGTTGGTATCGAAATAGGTCTTGGTGCCGTCAACGCTGACCTGGCGCAGCAGACCGGCGTCGGTCAGCTGGTTCAGCGTATTATAGACCGTGGCGAGCGAGACCGGAACCTTGGCCAGCGTCGCTTCCTCATAGAGCATTTCGGCGGTCAGATGCCGCGCACCTTTGCCGAACAACAGCCAGCCCAAGGCCATGCGCTGGCGAGTCGGGCGCAGCCCGGCCGCCTGCAGCATCTCGTTGACGTCGTGCCATGGGCAGCCATTGAGTGCCGGCTGCCGGCCGTTCCCGAGATCCGGGTTGCCGCGATCATGACCATTCATCGAGGCGTTGTTGCTGACATCCACTTCAAGCACCGCACAATTCGCTCTCATCCACAACTGATATAGGAAGAAACCCATTCAGATGCAAGCTTATCGCAACTAACGTATCTAGAACGCCCCTAAACTGCATTTGCCGCCCGGTTCGGGCGCGGGCCCCGGTGCTGCGTCGATTTACCTGGATACGCGCATTGACGCCGCAATCCTCTATGTTAGAGAGCGCCCGGACCCGATTTGCCCTGCCATGGTGAGCGCCGGCGGCCGTGATGGCCATGTGCGCGAATCCAGGCGTCGTTAAGCCCGCCGCCGACAGCGGTCATGTTCGCCAGGTGCGATGGCCCAGCCTTCGTGCCGACGCGATGACCGGCCAGCGCGGCGCGGAAGGGGGCGGCGCGCGGGAAGGGTCCATGTCGCGCGGCACAAATTCCACCGGGGATCGTTGAGAAAGGCCACCAAGCATGCTGGATCGGCGCAGCGCATATGAATACGAGGACCTGCTGGCCTGCGGCCGCGGGGAGCTGTTCGGCCCCGGCAATGCGCAACTGCCGCTGCCGCCGATGCTGATGTTCGATCGGATCGTCGAGATCTCCGAGACCGGCGGCGAGTACGGCAAGGGTGTCGTCCGCGCCGAGCTCGACGTGAAGCCGGATCTCTGGTTCTTCGGCTGCCATTTCAAGAATGATCCGGTGATGCCGGGCTGTCTCGGCCTCGATGCGATGTGGCAGATGGTCGGCTTCTACCTCGGCTGGACCGGCGGCGCAGGGCGCGGCCGCGCGCTGGGCCTCGGCGATCTCAAGTTTTCCGGCCAGGTTCTGCCGACCGCCCGCAAGGTTGTGTACAACGTCGACATCAAGCGCGTGATGCGCTCAAAGCTGGTGCTCGGTATTGCCGACGGGTGGCTTTCGATGGATGGCGAGATTATCTATCGCGCCAAGGACCTGAAGGTCGGCCTGTTCAAGCAGGACGCCGCGCCGACTTGAACCGGCAGGCTGCGACCACAGACAGTGCAGCAGGCACGACTGCAACACAACACACGAGCAAGGTGAGGCGGACATCATGAGGCGGGTTGTCATCACGGGCATGGGCATCGTCTCATCGATCGGCAACAACACCCAGGAGGTGCTTGCCAGCCTGTACGAGGCGAAGTCCGGCATCTCCCGTGCTGAGAAATATGCCGAGCTTGGGTTTCGTTCGCAGGTGCAAGGCGCGCCGACGCTGAATCCCGCGGACGTGGTCGACCGCCGCGCCATGCGCTTCCTCGGCGAGGGCGCCGCGTGGAATCACGTCGCCATGGAGCAGGCCATCCTCGATTCCGGGTTGGAGCCGACCGACGTCTCCAACGTCAGAACCGGCATCATCATGGGCTCCGGCGGGCCCTCGACGCGCACACTGGTGGAAGCGGCCGACATCACCCGCACCAAGGGCCCGAAGCGCGTCGGTCCGTTCGCCGTGCCGAAGGCGATGTCGTCGACGGCCTCGGCGACGCTGGCGACCTGGTTCAAGATCAAGGGCGTCAACTACTCGATCTCCTCGGCCTGCGCGACGTCCAATCATTGCATCGGCAATTCCTACGAGATGATCCAGTACGGCAAGCAGGACGTGATGTTCGCCGGCGGCTGCGAGGAGCTCGACTGGACGCTGTCGGTGCTGTTCGACGCGATGGGCGCGATGTCGTCGAAGCACAATGACACGCCCGCGACCGCGTCGCGGCCCTATGACGTCACGCGCGACGGCTTCGTCATCGCCGGCGGCGCCGGCGTCCTGGTGCTGGAAGAGCTCGAGCGCGCCAAGGCGCGCGGCGCCAAGATCTATGGCGAGATCGTCGGCTATGGCGCGACCTCGGACGGCTACGACATGGTCGCGCCGTCGGGCGAGGGCGCCGAGCGCTGCATGCAGATGGCGCTGTCGACGGTGAAGACGAAGATCGACTACATCAATCCGCACGCAACCTCGACGCCTGCCGGTGATCCGCCGGAGATCGAGGCGATCCGCAAGGTGTTCGGCTCGGGCGAGAAGTGCCCGCCGATCGCGGCGACCAAGGCGCTGACGGGCCACTCGCTCGGCGCCACCGGCGTCCAGGAGGCGATCTATTCGCTGCTGATGATGAAGAACGGCTTCATCTGCGAGAGCGCCAACATCACCGAGCTCGATCCCGCCTTCGCCGACATGCCGATCGTGCGCAAGCGCATCGACAACGCCAAGCTCGGCACCGTGCTGTCGAACTCGTTCGGCTTCGGCGGCACCAACGCGACGCTGGTGTTCAAGCAGCTCGACGCTTAAGATTTCAATAGCACTGGTTTCGTCGGCATCATGGCCGGGCAGCAGCGCGAAGCTCCTTCTTCGCACCGATGTCCGGCCATTGGCGTCTCGAAGGCGGAACGATCATCCTGGCTGGGCCGATCCCGGCATGACGAAGGAGAGACATCATGCAGGGTCTGATGAAGGGCAAGCGCGGGCTTGTCATGGGCATCGCCAACGACCATTCGATCGCCTGGGGCATCGCCAAGACGCTGGCTGCGCATGGCGCCGAGATGGCCTTCACCTATCAGGGCGACGCGCTCGGCAAGCGCGTCCGCCCGTTGGCCGACGAGCTCGGCGTCAAGCACGTGCTGCCTTGCGACGTCGAGGACATCGCCAGCGTCGATGGCGTGTTCACTTCGCTGCGCGAAGCCTGGGGCGGGCTCGACTTCATCGTCCACGCCGTCGCTTTCTCGGACAAGAACGAGCTCAAGGGCCGCTATGCCGACACCTCGCGCGAGAATTTTGCGCGCACGATGCTGATCTCCTGCTTCTCCTTCACCGAGATCGCCAAGCGCGCCGCCGAGCTGATGCCGGAGAGCGGCGGCAGCATGATCACCTTGACCTTCGACGGCTCCAACCGCGTGATGCCGAACTACAACGTGATGGGTGTCGCCAAGGCCGCGTTGGAAGCCTCGGTGCGCTATCTTGCCGCCGATTACGGCCGCCGCAGCATCCGCGTCAACGCGATCTCGGCCGGCCCGGTGCGCACGCTGGCGGGCTCGGGCATCGGCGACGCCCGCTTCATGTTCGCGTTCCAGCAGAAGCACTCGCCGCTCGGCCGCGGCGTGACCCTGGAGGAGCTTGGCGGCTCCGCGCTGTATCTGTTGTCGGAGCTGTCCGGTGGCGTCACCGGCGAGATCCACTACGTCGACTCTGGATATAACGTGATCTCGATGCCGCGCCCCGAGGATCTCAAGGCGGACTGACCTCCGCGCGCATCGGCGGTATCGGGGGGCGCGAGACTCCGTCCTCCGATCGACCCAAATTTTCCCAGTTGAAGACAATGTTCCTGAACGGCTAATCAGGAGGCATTGGCGCAACTCTTGCGGTTGGCTGTTGCGATGACGCTGCGATGCATCATGACCGGTGCATCGGCCGCGGCCGTCAGCCAGACGCTCGCGCCGGCAGCAAGACAAGTCGTGGGGGCGATTGATGCTGCGTTCGAAAGTCCGTGTCATCGCTCTCTGCGCGATGACCGGCATCGTGCTTGCGGCAGGGGGCGCAGGGCCGGCGAAGGCGCAATCGAGCGTCTGGGACTCCACGATCTCCAACACCAACTGGTATGTGCCGACGGCGCAACTGCTCGCCTACCTGTCGCCGAAGACGGGCTTCTCCAATCCGGTCCCGATCGGTGACCAGACGTTGTGGACCCTGGGCACCGCGACCAACGGCGCCTTCACCGGCACCAGCGTCGCGCAGCTCAGGATCGGCCCGGCGCTGCTGACGGACACCTCGACCATCCAGGGCTTCGTCACCACCAGCGGCCAGATCACCATGCTGTTCACGCCGACCGGCGGCGGCACTGCGACCGTCGGGCTCGGCTATATGCGCAACGTCAACGGCGTGACCAGCATGGAAATGCAGATGATCACCGGCGACAGCCTGCTGGCGACGCATTGGGCCTACATGCTGCCCTATGATCCCGCGACCTTCACGCCGCCGCCGTCAGCACCGGTGCCGGCCAACTCCGTCCCGCAATGGGCATGGACCGCCGGCACGCCGTGGCGGATCGTCAGTCCGACATTGTTCGGCACGCAGGCGCCGGGCCGCTTCGTCATCACCAACTATCAGAACGGCTATTTCTGGGGCGCGGGCGTCGCGCCGACGGGCAGCACGGCCGGTGGCTTCACCCTGCTCGGCTCGGTCACCCCGGAGGGAAGCGTGCTGTTCAATACGCTGTCGCGTGGCAGCCTGACCAGCCTCTATGGCGCGATGAGCGGCAATGCGTCGAATGCGCAGATGGTCACCTCGACGTATGATCTCACGGGAAGCATGACCGGCGATCTGGCGACGATGTCGCTGATCCAGCCCTATGGCACTGCGCTTCGGTCGGCCGGCGGCCGCGTCGGCCTGGAAGCCGCCGACGTGCTGTACCGGCTGTCGATGACGTCGGCCGGCTGGAGCGGATCGATGGTCTCGGGATTTGCCGCGCTCGACAATCTCAGCGGTCCCTCGCTCAGTGCCGCCGTCAAGCAGACGCTGCCGGTGCTGACCGGGGCGGCGTCGCAGGCAACCTATGTCAGCCAGCAGGCCTTCCGGCAGACGATGACCAACAGGCTCGATGAGGTCAGCAGCACCGGCTGGGCTGCTGGCCGCAATGTCTGGATGCAGCCTCTCGGCGGCACCGCGCAGCAGACAGGACGTGATGGCGTTCCGGGGTATAGTGCCGTCGGCGCGGGTCTGGCGCTCGGCGCCGATGTGGCCGTCTCGTCCCGCGCCATCATCGGCGGCGTTCTTGGCTATTCTCATCACACGATCAGCGGAAGCGACGATGCGCTGCCAAACCGTCTCGGTCTCGCCTCCTATCAGCTCGGGCTCTATGGGGCCTACGCCGTCAGTTCTGATGTCACCTTCGACTATCAGCTCGACGGCGGATCGAGCGACAACGGCGAAAGCCGGTCACTGAACTTCATGGGTGCGTCCGCCGGCGGCAGCTATCGTTCCTACAGCGGCCACGCCGGTGCGGGCATCAAGACCCGCATTCCGCTGCGAGACGACCTCGCGCTCGTTCCTGCACTGCGCCTGGACTACGGCACGGTTCGCAGCGGCTCCTATCGGGAAAGCGGTGCCGGCGGTTTCAGCCTCGACGTCGATCCTCAGGTCTATCAGGAATTCGTGACGACGGCGCAGCTGAAAGCGGTCTATGCGCCGACAACGCAGGTTCGTCTGATCAGCGATGTCGGCGTCGGCTACAACGCGCTGAACCAGGCATTGCAGATCGGCGCCGCCTTCTCCGGCGGCGGCGACGGCTTCGTCACCCGTGGCCTCGGCCTGTCGCCCTGGGTCTACTCGGCGGGGCTTGGTCTTGTCGCTGCGGGCAACGATCGCCTCGACCTCAGCGTTCGCTACGGCATCAACGCGACGCCGTCCGGCCTCGTCCAGCAGTCAGGCCATGTGGTGCTGAAGATCAGGCTGTGACGCGCCGAGCTGATGGTTCTATTCGCGCCCAAAATAAGCCGGCAGGCGCTGGTCGAGCCGGAACTTGAGCATCGAGCGCGCCATGTCACGCAGCACGTTGTTGTTCGCGGCATCCGGCGGCGAGGCGGGAAATGCGGAGTTGTCGACGTCGCCGGCATGAGACGGCGGTCCGACGCCGGACGTCAGCCGTGAGAGCAGCGCCTTGGAACTCGTGGCAGGCTCGCGCGTCTCGAATGTCGCGCCGTCATAGAGCTGGATATCGATCATGATGAAGACGTGGCTGATCCGGCCAAAACCCTCGCCCCGATTGACCACGCCGACGCCGGTGACCTCGTCGTTCGTCGAGGGTTCGCTGTCGGTCCGGCGGGTGATCACGAGGTAACGAGCGCACCCCGCCGAACCGGCCACCCTCCTGACGATGGGTGTGAGCTTCCCGTTCTCGGCCTTGACCGGGGGCGACTGATAGAACGAATCGAATGCTCCTTTGGGGACGCTGATGCGGCGGATCCCGGCATCACCCTGGGCTGCCTTCACGCGCGCGTAGACGAGATCGTCGAAACCCCAGGACACCGGCACTTCGGCGTACTCGTTGCCCAGACGGGTCATGCCGTTCTTCTGCACCGTGAAAACATCGCCGAGCGCTGAGATGACCCCGACCTCGCACGGTCCGCCTTCGCGGACGGCCATTACCGGCTTGGCAGCCTTGGCAACGCCGGCCGCCGGCCTTGCAGCAGGCTTGGCGCTCAGCGGCGGCGGTGACGATTGCGCCAGGGCGTTGGTGCCAGACCAGAGCACGGCCATGAGCAGCGGCGCGAGCCGGCGTGAAATCGTCACTGGGAAAACTCGTTGGCTGGGAGAAAAGAATGCGGACGGTGAAGCCCGTTGGAGGCGTATGACAGCGGGCGACGGTTCATTCGATCTTCAGGTAGCTCGGCAGGTCGCGATCGAGCTTCGCCGCGACCAGGCTGCGCAGGCGTTCGCGTAGCACGGTGCTGTTGGCTGCGGCGGCAAGAGGCTCGGGGAAGTCAGCATTGTCGAGCTTGTTGAGGGGATCCTCGGTGAGCCTCATGGTCTCGGCCAGCCGCGCACCGGTATCCGCCGAGAAGGAGCCGATCTTCTCATAGGAATGGCCGTCGATCAGCGTGATGTTGACGTTCGCGAACAGGTGCGAGTGCCGGATGAGTGATCCGAGGCCCTGATTGTAAGCGCCGATGCCTCTGAGCCTCAGGGTGGTGTTGGGAATGGTCGCCTCGAACCTGGTGACCACGAGGTAGCGTTCGCAGTTGGCATTCGTGGTGACGTTGCGCACGATCGAGGTCAGGCTCTCCTTCGGATCGGGCAGGAAGCGCGACGTCGGATGGTAGTATTGCTCGAACGCGCCTTTGGGATAGCCGACCCTGCGGACGGTCGGATCGCCGGCGGTCGCCGCACGCACGCGCGCCACGGCGAGGTCGTCCAGTCCCCAACCTGGCAGGGTGACCTCGTCCTCTTCGGTTTCGAACACCGTGAGGCCGAACTTGCTGACGGCGAGCTGGTCGCCGAGCGCGGCAATGACGCCCAGCCGGCAGGGACCGCTTTCAACAGCGATCGGCTTCGCCGCCGGCTTCTTTCCCGAGGACTTCTTGGCGGCGGGCGCGGCCTTGGCCGGGGCTGTCATCGTCGACGGAGCCTGGGCCCAAGCCGCAGTTGTGAAGGCAGCAGCGAGACCGACGAGCGCAAGACGGGGGATCAGCAGGAGCGGTGCGGACATGGCGGAGGTTCGAGATCAACGAAGCGAGCGGGAACCCGAACTTAGTTCGCCCGCGACGGCGCACGCAACGGTTTCCGGCCGACGCGCGCAAGATCAGCGCTTGCACGCTCCGCGATCATGAGTCCGCCGCCCGGTCGCCACGCCTCCATCGATAATATTTCATGATGCGGCCGTGCAGCGGATCAGCCTGCTTCTTTTCCAGCACGAAGCCCTCGCGTTCGTACCAGCGCCACGCCTTCTCGTTGCCTTCAGCGCAACGCAGCCAGACCTCGTCGGGCAGCAGCTCGCGCGTGAAGCTGAGCAGGCGGCGGCCGAGCGAGCGGCCCTGATGCGACGGGGCGATCATCAGCTGGTCGAGATAGAGCAGGGGCACGTTGATCGCGAGCATCGCCGCGAGCTGGCCGCCGTCATCAGCGACATAGAGGCTCCAGCCACCCTCCATCTCGCGCGGCACGCGCTCCTTCAGCAGGCTCAGCAGCGTGTCGCTCGGGCGCTCCAGCCCGGTCGAGCACCAGCTCTCCATCCAGAGCCTCGCGATGGCGTCGTATTCGTCCGGGCGAGCGGGGCGGATGACAGGATGGTGCATGTGGGGTGACCTGAAGCGGGGTGACGGCCTGGCCTCTGCATCCGCAGCCATGACCTGGGACGCGCGAGGGTGTGCGACCGATAGGACAACAAAAAAGGGCGGCTCGAAAGCCGCCCTTTGTGTTTCACTCGAAGGGTGCCCCGGCTTTACTCGCCGGCGGCTTCGCGCGCCTCGGCGGGCGCGTCCTTCTGCTTGGCCTCGAGATCCTCGCCGGTGGTCTGGTCGACCGCCTTCATGGACAGCCGGGTCTTGCCGCGGTCGTCGAAGCCGAGCAGCTTGACCTTGACCTTGTCGCCTTCCTTGACGACGTCGGTGGTCTTCTGCACGCGCTTGTCGGCCAGCTGCGAGATGTGCACGAGGCCGTCGCGGGTGCCGAAGAAGTTCACGAAGGCGCCGAACTCCATCACTTTGACGACGGTGCCGTCATAGATCTGGCCGACCTCCGGATCGGAGGCGATCGACTTGATCCACTTGATGGCGGCCTTCATTGCCTCGCCGTCGTTGGAGGCGACCTTCACGGTGCCGTCGTCCTCGATGTTGACCTTGGCGCCGGTCTTCTCGACGATCTCGCGGATCACCTTGCCGCCGGTGCCGATCACTTCGCGGATCTTGTCGGTCGGGATCTTGAAGGTCTCGATGCGCGGCGCGTATTCGCCGAGCTCGGCGCGCGCGGCGGTCAGCGCCTTGGACATCTCGCCCAGGATGTGGATGCGGCCTTCGCGGGCCTGACCCAGCGCAACCCGCATGATCTCCTCGGTGATGCCCTCGATCTTGATGTCCATCTGCAGCGAGGTGATGCCGCTCTCGGTGCCCGCGACCTTGAAGTCCATGTCGCCGAGATGGTCCTCGTCGCCGAGGATGTCGGACAGCACGGCGAAGCGGCTGCCTTCCAGGATCAGACCCATCGCGATGCCCGCGGTCGGCCGCTTCAGCGGCACGCCGGCATCCATCAGCGCCAGCGAGGAGCCGCACACGGTCGCCATCGACGACGAACCGTTGGACTCGGTCACCTCCGACACGACGCGAGTCGTGTAGGGGAACTCGTGGTGCGGCGGCAGCACCGGGTGGATGGCGCGCCAGGCGAGCTTGCCGTGGCCGATCTCACGGCGCTTGGTGCCGCCGAGACGGCCGGTCTCACCGACCGAGTAGGGAGGGAAGTTGTAGTGCAGCAGGAACGTCTCCTTGTACGTCCCCGACAGCGCGTCGATGTACTGCTCGTCCTCGCCGGTGCCGAGCGTGGTCACGACCAGCGCCTGGGTTTCGCCGCGGGTGAACAGCGCCGAACCGTGGGCGCGGGGCAGCACGCCGACCTCGCAGACGATGTTACGCACGGTCTTGGCGTCACGGCCGTCGATCCGCTTGCCGGTGTCCAGGATGTTCCAGCGGACGATCTTGGCCTCGAGCTCCTTGAACACGGCGGCGATACGGAGCTTGTCGTATTTCGGCTCCTGCCCCTCGGGGAAGAAGTAGGCCATCACCTTTTCCTTGACGGCGCCGACGGCAGCATAGCGCTGCTGCTTGATCGGAATCGCGTAGGCGGTGCGCAGGTCCTGCTCGGCGATCCCGAGCATCTCCTTCTCGATCGCGGCGTTGTCGATAATCGCGACGTCGCGCGGCTCCTTGGCGGCCTTTTCGGCGAGCTCGATGATCGCGTTGATCACCGGCTGGAAGTGACGGTGACCGAACATCACCGCACCGAGCATGATGTCCTCGTTGAGCTCCTTGGCCTCCGATTCCACCATCAGCACGGCGTCCGAGGTGCCGGCGACCACCAGGTCGAGCTGGGTGTCGGCCATCTCGTCGAGGGTCGGATTGAGGATATATTCGTCATTGGCGAAGCCAACGCGGGCCGCGCCGATCGGGCCCTTGAACGGAACGCCCGACAAGGTCAGCGCTGCCGACGCGCCGACCAGCGCCACGATGTCCGGATCGTTCTCCATGTCGTGCGACAGCACGGTCACGATCACCTGGGTCTCGTTGCGCCAGGCATCGACGAACAGCGGGCGAATCGGGCGGTCGATCAGGCGGGAGACCAGCGTCTCCTTCTCGGTCGGACGGCCCTCGCGCTTGAAATAGCCGCCGGGAATGCGGCCCGCGGCGTAGGTCTTTTCCTGATAGTCGACGGTCAGGGGCAGGAAGTCGACGCCCTCCCGCGGCGCCTTGGCGGCGACGACGGTCGCGAGCACGACGGTCTCGCCATAGGTGGCGACGACGGCGCCGTCAGCCTGGCGGGCGATCTTGCCGGTTTCCAGCTTGAGCGGACGCCCACCCCAGTCGATCTCGACGGAATGCTTGGTAAACATGGGTATCTTCTTTCATGAGATGATCGAAGGCGGACTCCCCAGAAACAAAAAAACCATGCGCAAGATTGCGGGGCGCTGGAATGCGATCAGCGGCCTGCGATCCTGCCATGGTTTTCTTATTTCGGATGGCGTCCATCCTTCTCGTAAATAACGGGCACCTTGCCCGTCACGCCCAGCGGCCGGATTGCTGCTGAAGCGTACTGCATGGTCCTGGTCGGATCAGTCGAAGAGCGTATCCGCTTCTTTCCAGATCCGGCCAGACCGCATGATCCCGGATGAGCGAACGCCGCGCGTGCGGCGTCCTCAGGATCATGTCGTCAACGCGCGCAATGACGCGCGCGCCCATTCCAACGCGAAGCTCAACGACGAATGTTGTGCTTCTCGAGCAGCGCCTTGTAGCGCGCCTCGTCGTTCTTCTTCAGATAGTCCAGCAGCGAACGGCGGGTCGACACCAGCTTCAGGAGGCCGCGGCGGGAGTGGTTGTCCTTGCCGTGGGTCTTGAAATGGCTGGTCAGGTTGTTGATGCGTTCCGACAGGATCGCAACCTGCACCTCGGGAGAACCGGTATCACCGGCCTTGGTGGCGTTCGCCTTGATGATTTCCGCCTTGCGCTCTGCGGTCACCGACATCGTCAGTCTCTTTCGTTGCGACCGGAGCTGGCAGTCAGTCCGGTCAGGTTGAACACGCGCTTGGGGATGAGTTCGCCATTGCCAATTTCGGCAAGCGCCAGAAGGCGGCCTGCGACCGTGACATAGACTGTGCCGCTAGTATTGGGCGCATCCCGTCCGCGCAACAAAACGGCCTGGCCCCGATGGAGCCTTGCCGCATCAGCCCGAGTGACGGCCAGTGCCGGGATGTCGTCCAGCGCGGTCTCAACGGGCAAGAGTGCGTCGGCGAGGCTTCCCTCACCGGACGCGGCTCTATTGCACAAAGCCTCCAACTGTTCCAGCGGAATCATGTCGTTCTCGGTAAACGGACCCACCAGGGTCCGCCGGAGCGCGCTGATATGGCCGTAACAGCCGAGGAGGCGGCCCATGTCGCGGGCCAGCGCCCGGACATAGGTTCCCTTGCCGCATTCCGCCTCGAAGACCGAATGGTCGGGATCGGGCTGGTCGACGAGGGTCAGTTCATGGATCTCGACCGGGCGCGGCTGGAGCTCGACGACCTCGCCGTCGCGGGCGAGATCATAGGCGCGCTCGCCCTGGACCTTGATCGCGGAATAGCGCGGCGGCGTCTGCTCGATCCGGCCGGTAAATTGCGGCAGCAGCGCCCGGATCGCCGCGGCATCCGGCCGGCTGTCGCTGGTCTCGACGACCCGTCCTTCGGTGTCGTCGGTATCGCGCTCCTCGCCCCAGGTCACGGTGAAGCGGTAGCGCTTGCGGCCGTCCATCACGAAGGGAACCGTCTTGGTGGCTTCGCCCAGCGCGATCGGCAGGCCGCCGGAGGCGAGCGGATCGAGCGTGCCGGCATGACCGGCGCGCTTGGCCTGGAACAGGCGCTTCACCACCGCCACGGCCTGGGTCGAGGTCATGCCGATCGGCTTGTCGAGCACGACCCAGCCATGGACGTCGCGACGATCGCGGCGCGGCTGGTTGCCCTGACCGTTTCCTTGGCGCTGCTTGTTGCGCGGATCATTGTTGTCGCGCACCGGGCGCCCGTCGGCGGAATGGATCGCCTTGGCCGCGGTCGGTTCAGCGCTCGGCGCGTCGACAGTGCCGGTTTCGGGGGGAATGGTCATCAGCTCTCTTCCGAATCCGAATTGAGGTCTCTCTGCACCGCGGGTGTTCGCAGTAATTTCTCGATCCGTTCCGCTTCGTCGAATCGCTCGTCGACCCGGAAGCGGATGTCAGGTGCAAATTTCAGGTTAACGCGCCGCGCGATGTCGCCGCGCAGGAACTTCTTGTTGCGCTCCAGCGCCGTGAGCACGACGTCCGTATCCTGTCCGCCGAGCGGCATGATGTAGATCGTGGCGAGCTTCAGGTCGGGCGACATGCGGACTTCGGGCACCGTAATGATGTGTCCCTCCAGGTCCGGATCGTGCACGTCACCGTGGCTGAGAATGTCGGCGACAGCGTGACGCACGGTCTCAGCCACGCGCAACTGACGCTGCGAGCCGCCGGAAGCGGCGCTTCCCCTCTGGTGATGGCGAGGCATTTTTCAAAAAATCCAATGGATCGTCGCCCGGCGCTGACGCGGGCGAGAGGATCATTCTGATTGAGTTCAACGACGCTTCGTTAAGTTCAAGAGGCGCAGCGATTCCGCATCTGCACGGAATCGCTGCTCACTCGAACTGCAGCGCGCTCTGTAGGATTCGGACTTACAGCGAGCGCTGGATGGTCTCCACGCGATAACACTCGATGACGTCGCCGACACGCATGTCGCCGTAGCTCTCGAAGGCCATGCCGCATTCCTGGCCGGCCTGCACTTCCTTCACTTCGTCCTTGAAGCGCTTCAGCGTCGACAGCTTGCCCTCGTGAACCACGACGTTGTCGCGGATCAGGCGGACATTGGCGCCGCGTTCGACAGTGCCGTCGGTGACGCGGCAGCCGGCGACCTTGCCGACCTTGGAGATGTTGAACACCTCGAGGATCTGCGCATTGCCGAGCATGGTCTCGCGCAGCGTCGGCGCAAGCAGACCGCTCATCGCCTTCTTCACGTCATCTACGAGGTCGTAGATGATGTTGTAGTAGCGGATCTCGATGCCGTTGCGCTTGGCGAGCGCGGCCGCTTCCTTGTTGGCTCGCACCGAGAAGCCGATGATCGCGGCGTTGAAGCCTTCGGCCAGCGTGACGTCGGACTCGCTGATGCCGCCGACGCCGGCATGCAGGATGCGGGCGGCGACCTCCTCGGTGCCGAGCTTCTCCAGCGAGCCGAGAATCGCTTCCAGCGAGCCCTGCACGTCGGCCTTGATGATCAGCGGGAATTCCTTGCGGCCCACAGTCTTCAATTGCGACATCATCTGCTCGAGCGAACCGCGCATGCCGGAGATCGAGGCTGCCGCGTTCTCGCGCTTCTGGTGCGCGCGGTAGCTGGTGACCTGGCGGGCGCGGGCTTCGTTCTCGACGACGGCGAGACGATCGCCAGCTTCCGGCGGACCGTTGAAGCCGAGCACCTCGACCGGCACCGACGGGCCTGCCTCCTGCAACGTCTCGCCCTGGTCCGAGATCAGCGCGCGGACGCGACCCATCTCGGCGCCGGCGACGATGATGTCGCCGACCCGCAAGGTGCCGCGCTGGACCAGCACGGTGGCGACCGGACCACGGCCGCGATCGAGCTTGGCTTCGATCACGGTGCCTTCGGCCGGGCGATCCGAATTGGTCTTGAGGTCGAGGATGTCGGCCTGCAGCGCGATCATCTCCAGCAGACGATCGAGATTGGTCTTGTTCTTGGCGGACACCTCGACGTCGACGACCTCGCCGCCCAGCGATTCGACCTGCACCTCGTGCTGCAGCAGCTCGGTGCGGACGCGCTCGGGACGGGCGTCGGGCTTGTCGATCTTGTTGATCGCCACGATCATCGGCACCTTCGCCGCCTTGGCGTGGTTGATCGCCTCGATCGTCTGCGGCATGACGCCGTCATCGGCCGCGACCACCAGCACGACGATGTCGGTGACCTTGGCGCCGCGGGCGCGCATCGCGGTGAACGCGGCGTGGCCGGGCGTGTCGATGAAGGTGATCTTCTTGCCGGAGTCCGGCGCGGTGACCTGATAGGCGCCGATGTGCTGGGTGATGCCGCCGGCTTCACCCGAGACCACATTGGCGTGGCGCAGCGCGTCGAGCAGCGAGGTCTTGCCGTGGTCGACGTGGCCCATGACGGTGACGACCGGCGAGCGCGGCTCGGTGTCGGTCGAATCGTCGACGACGTCGAACAGGCCCTCTTCCACGTCCGAGGCGGCGACGCGCTTGACGGTGTGGCCGAGTTCTTCCGCGATCAGCTGCGCGGTGTCGGCATCGATCACGTCGGTGATCTTGTGCATCGCGCCCTGGCGCATCAGCAGACGGATCACGTCGACCGCGCGCTCCGACATGCGGTTCGCCAGCTCCTGGATGGTGATGGCTTCCGGAATCGTCACCTCGCGGACGAGCTTCTCCTTCTGCTCGTTGGCGGCATGGCCCTTCAGGCGCTGCGTGCGGCGGCGGAACGACGCGATCGAGCGCTCGCGCACATCGTCGGCCGTGAGCGCCGTGACCACCGTCAAGCGGCCGCGCTGCTTCTGCGGACCCGGCTTGTGCGTGGTCTTCGGCGGCGGCGCGGGACGTGCGGCTCCGCCGGGCCCCCTGCGGATCTGGCGCGGACCCTCATCCTCGTCGGGACCGGCGGCAACCGCCGCCGGCGCGCGGCCGAGCGGGCCGCCTGCGGCAGGACGGGCGCCGGCCGGGCGGGCGCCCGCCGGCTGGGCGCCGCCGGGCCGCGAGCTCGGACCACCGATCTGCTGCGGCCGGCTGCCCGGTGCGCCGACGGGCCTGCCGGGGGCGGGCGTCGAGCGGGCCGGTGCGGTGGCGGCGGGCTGCGGCGCGGATGTCGCCGGACGGGGCGCCTCGCCTTCACCGAACCGCTTCTTGGCCTCGAGCTCGGCCTTGCGCTTGGCTTCCTCTTCGTGACGGTGCCGCTCTTCCTCGGCCTTGCGGCGCGCCTCGGCAGCCTCGCGCTCGGCGCGTTCGGCGGCTTCGCGCTCGGCGCGGCGGCGGGCTTCCTCTTCGGCCTGGCGGCGTTCCTCGATGTCGCGCACGCGGGCGTCGGCCAGCGCGCTGGCGCGCGCCGAGCGCTCGTCCTCTGTCAGGGTGCGGAGCACGACGCCGGAGCCGCTGCGCTGTGGACCGGACGACCGCGGCCCGGACGGGCGGTTGCTCGCCGGCGGCGGCGTCGGCGCCTTGGCGACGGTCGGCTCCGGCGCGTGCGGCGCATCGGGCGCCCCATCGCCGACACGGCGCTTGGTGCCGCGCTTCTCGACCACCACCTGCTTGCTCCGGCCATGTGGGAAGCTCTGGCGCACCGTGCCAGTCTCGACGCGCGGCTTCAGCGTCAAGGTCTTGGTCGGGACACTCAGTTTCTTGTCGCCCGGAGTGTTGTTGTCGGCCATTCAGTCGTCCTAATCTCGTTTACCTGCGTGCGGGTCTGCCGCACCGTCCCATTCGTGCAATCGTCGCGTATTCGTCGCTATGTCTTCGAAGTCGAAGCAGATTTCGTGGCCGCGGTTCCGGCAATCTTGTCAGCGTCGGCCGACCGGTATCGGACCAGTGTCTGGCTGCGCGACAGGAATGTCCTGCTCGCCGGGCCTGCGAGCACGGCAGCATGTATCACATTTGAGCGCCCAAGTGCCAAATCCAATTCTGCCGAAGTGAGACAGCAGATGATCGGAATTGTCGGGGCTTGGCCCTGACCCTCGGCGTTCGGCCGCACCAGCGCGTCGAGCTTGCGGATCCCGTCGGCTGCACCGTCCGCAGCATGGACGAGGGCTGCCAAGGTCGACCGTGACTGCCGCTGCGACAGCGCCGCTTCCACCTTGGAGAAACCGGAGACGACCTCGCCCGCCTTGGCGGCAATCCCCAGCGCTTCGATCGCGCTGCGGGCCAGCAAGGCTTCCAGGTCTTCGGGAAGGGTAGGCGGGACGCGGACGTTGGTCTTGAAGCCTCGGCTGAAATGGTGACGCCGCACCGCCTCCGCAACCGCCTGGCGCGAGGCGGTGATCCACAAGCCCCGCCCCGGCAGCTTGCGCTTGATGTCGGGCACGACCTCACCCGACGGGCCGACGACGAAGCGGATCAGCTCGCCGATCGGCCGCACTTCGCGGCTGACCGCGCACATGCGCATGGTCGCGGACTTCTCGGTCCGCGGTCCATTGTCGAGCTCGGGGTCGGCCAAAGCGAGCATGCGGTGATGCGGCTCCTCATCTCAAGCGAGCTGGGTCAGGGTGGGGGTCATTGCGGTGTCCATGGGGCGAGCCAAACGGGTCAGGCGGGCTGTCCTTCGGTCGTTTCGTCCTCATTCTCGGGCTCGGTTTCGGCCTTGGCGAGGTCAGCCTCACTGATCCAGCCGGCCTTGACGCGGGCCTGCATGACCATGGCTTCGGCGTCATCGCGGGAGACATCGAGACCGTCGAGGAAACCGGGGAATTTGGTGGCTTCGCCCCCCTCCTTGCGCTCAGTCCAGCCGACCAGATCGTCGGTGGCGCAGCCCGCGAGGTCCTCGACCGTCTTGATGTCGTTCTCGCCGAACTTGACCAGCATCTTGGTGGTGACGCCGGGCACGTCCTTCACCGCGTCCTCGACGCCGAGCTCCTTGCGCCTGGCCTCGAGCTCGGCTTCCTGCTGCTCGAGGAATTCGCGGGCGCGGGTCTGCAGCTCGGTCGCGGTCTCCTCGTCGAAGCCCTCGATGCCGGCGAGATCCTTGAGGTCGACCAAAGCGAGCTCCTCGACCGAGGTGAAGCCTTCGGACGCCAGCAACTGGCCGACAACCTCGTCGACGTTCAGCGATTCCATGAACACGCGGGTGGAATTCTCGAAGTCGGCCTGGCGGCGCTCCGATTCCTCCTGCTCGGTCAGGATGTCGATGTCCCAGCCGGTCAGCTGCGAGGCGAGCCGGACGTTCTGGCCGCGGCGGCCGATCGCCAGCGAGAGCTGGTTGTTGGTGTCGGGGACGACCACCTCGATGCGCTCGCGGTCCTCGTCGATGACGACCTTGGCGACTTCGGCCGGCGCCAGCGCGTTGACCACGAAGGTCGCGATGTCAGGCGACCACGGGATGATGTCGATCTTCTCGCCCTGCAGCTCGTTCACCACGGCCTGCACGCGCGAGCCGCGCATGCCGACGCAGGCGCCGACGGGGTCGACCGAGGAGTCGCGGGAGACAACGCCGATCTTGGCGCGCGAGCCGGGGTCGCGAGCGACCGCCTTGATCTCGACGATGCCGTCATAGATCTCCGGCACCTCCTGCGCGAACAGCTTGGCCATGAACTGCGGATGGGTGCGCGACAGGAAGATCTGCGGTCCCCGGGTCTCGCGGCGGACGTCGAAAACATAGGCGCGGACGCGGTCGCCGTTGCGGAAGACCTCGCGCGGCAGCATCTCGTCACGGCGGATGATGGCCTCGCCGCGGCCGAGGTCGAGGATCACGCTGCCATACTCGACGCGCTTGACGACGCCGTTGACGATGTCGCCGATGCGGTCCTTGAACTCCTGGTACTGCCGGTCGCGCTCCGCCTCGCGCACCTTCTGCACGATGACCTGCTTGGCCGATTGCGCGGCGATGCGGCCATATTCCAGCGGCGGCAGGGTGTCCGCGATGGTGTCGCCGATCTGGGCGCCCGGGTTGGCGCGGCGCGCATCATCCAGCGAGATCTGGTTGGAGGGGTTCTCGACCTTCTCGACCACCAGCATGTGGCGCGACAGCCGCAGCTCACCCTTCTTCGGATCGATCTCGGCATGAACGTCGGTCTCGCTGCCGTAGCGGGCGCGGGCGGCCTTGGCGATCGCGTCTTCCATCGCGGCGATCACGATGCCGCGGTCGATCGACTTCTCGCGCGCGACGGCGTCGGCGATCTGCAGCAGTTCCAACCGGTTGGCGCTGACGGCCATGGCTCAAGTCTCCTCTAGTCAGGATCGATCTCGCCCCTGCGCGCGCGGTCGGCAGCGAGGCGATGTTTCTTGGTGTTGGTCGGCAGCGGCTTCTTGGCCGGCTGCTTGTCTTTCAACTTCGGCTTCGGCTTGGCCTGGGCCGCCGGCTTGGCGTGCGGCGCCAGCGGCGGTGCGATGCCAAGCTCGCGCTTCTTCTCACGCTCGGCGGCCTTGCCGCGGCGCATGGATTCGGCGATCAGCTCGTCGGTCAGCACCATCTTGGCGTCGCCGATGTCGGTCATCGGCAGCACGACATCGGCATCCTGGTCCTTGGCGACGTCGTCGCGGGTGATGCGGACGCCGTCACCTTCGACGCCCTTGATGATGCCGCGGAAGCGTTTGCGGTTCTGATGCGCCACCGCCATCTCGATCTTCACGAGATGCCCGATATGGCGCTCGAAATCGGAGCGGCGAACCAGCGGCCGGTCGATGCCCGGGGAGGAGATCTCGAGCCGGTAGGCACGGTCGATCGGGTCGGCGATATCCAGCACCGGCGACAGCGCACGCGACACCGACTCGCAATCCTCGATCTGCATCGTGCCGTCGGGGCGCTCGGCCATCACCTGGACGGTGCAGCCGGCCTCGCCGGAGATGCGGATCCGCACCAGGCGGTACCCCATTCCCTGCAGCACGGGGTCAGCCACCGCCGCGACGCGCGCCGCGACGCCCGGCTCGACGACGAGACGGGGCTCGGTCAGGAGGTCGGTGTCAGCGGTTGCGAACGTAGGTTCCGTCATCGAGGCGTCGATCGCGTGTCTTGCTTGGTTGGGCCGTCGGGCCTGTTCGATCGCGCTCACCGGACCGATCCCGCCCGTGGCGGAGCGATCCAGGTAACAAAAAAGAGCGGGTCCGGAAGGGCCCACCCTCACTACGCGATCGTATATGAGATGATGTTTGATGGCGCTCATATAGCCGCTTTGCCGCCTGGCGGCAAGGGTCGTGTCGGCTCAAACGGCGCCTGGAACTGGGAATCTGCTCCGCGCCAGGAGTGCGGATCGGATCGTTTTCCCCGACCGGGAACGGCCGAATGCCGCGGGGTCTAACCCTCCATTCACCAAGATCGCTTAAAAATGAGCTGAGTTCGCGCTTTTCGCCTCCGTAGTCGTGCCGCACGGAGCGGAGCGCACGGAAACGTGTCGTGTTGCGTATCGAGTAGACGTCATGACCCCGGCAACCGCGCTGATCCCCGGCCTCGGCCGGATCGTCAGGCAGGGCAATGCTGAACGCGGCCTCGAGGCCACGCGCCGCATCGCCGACCTGTTCTTCGAGGATGCGACGAAGCTGCGTCCCGAGCACATCAATCTGTTCGACGGTCTCCTGATCGATCTGATCCCGTTCGCGGATCTGCCGACGCGGATCGATCTGGCGGAGCGGTTGTCGCGGCTCCTCAGGGCGCCCCGTGCCGTCGTCAGCCGGCTGGCGCGCGACGACGAGGTTGCGGTGGCGGGTCCGCTGTTGCGCCGTTCGCTCGTGCTCGACGATCCCGTGCTCATCGCCATTGCGCGCGACAAGAGCCAGGGACATCTGCTCGCGATGGCAGAGCGGACGCGCCTGTCGGCCGATATGACCGATGTGCTGGTGCGCCGTGGTGATCGCGACGTGGTGCGGCGGACCGCTGCCAATGATGGCGCCGCGTTTTCCCCGCGCGGCTATGCCGCGCTGATCCACCGCGCGAGTTCAGACGGCGTGTTGACGCTCACGGTCGGCCGGCGCGACGATGTTTCCGACGATCATCTGCGACAATTGCTGGCCGGTGCGCTCGATGTCGTCAGGCGGCGGCTGTTCGATGTGGTGCCGCCGGACAAGCAGGCGAGGATCAAGCAGGCCCTCGCCGAGCTCGCCGATGCGGCACAGGCAACAGACAGCACGCGCAATTTCGTGCCGGCGCAGCGGACCATCCTGTCGCTGTATGAAGCCGGTGCCTTGGACCAGTCGGCGCTGTTCGGCTTCGCATCCGAGCACAAATACGAGGAGGTCATCGCGGCGCTCGCCGCAATGACGGGATTGAAGATCGCGACGCTCGACCGGCTCATGTCGGGCGATCGTCACGATCCGCTTCTGATCCTGGGGCGCATGATCGGGCTCGATTGGCGCACCGTGCACACACTGATCCTGCTGCGCCTCGGACCGAAACGCGTGCCGGCGCAGCGCGACATCGACGCGATCAGGGTCAACTACGCGCGCCTGCTGCCATCGACCGCCGAGCGGGTCGTCGCGTTCTGGAAGACACGGCATTGAATGACGCCCACGGCGCAGTGGTCAGCGCCGGCGGAAGATCAGGTAGTTGGCGACGCGGCCTTCGCGCGTCGCCTTCCGTCCGTAGCGCGTCATGGTGTAGCCCGGCCAGGGCAGACGCCAGTCGTCGGCGCGCTCGGCCGTCCAGGCGAACTCGGGCGACCGGAGCAGATGCCACAGCGTCCAGGCGCAATAGTCGGCGATGTCGCTGACGAAGCGGAACTCGCCGCCGGGCTCGAGAGCGCGCGCCATCGCGGCGATCGTCGCATCCTGCACGAAACGCCGCTTCCAGTGCCGCCGCTTCGGCCAGGGATCGGGATGGATCAGGTCGATCCGCTGCAGCGATCGCGGCGGCAGCCAGGCCAGCAGTTCGGCGGCGTCGCCGGCCAGCAGCCTGATATTGCCGATGTTGTCGGCCTCGATCGCCGACAGGATCTTGGCCATGCCGTTGACATAGGGCTCACAGCCGATGAAGCCGGTGGTCGGAAACGCCTTTGCTTCGGCGGCAAGATGCTCGCCACCGCCAAACCCGATCTCCAGCCGCAGCGCGTCGACCGGCGGATCGTACAGCGTGGGCAGCACGGCATCCGCGGGAGCGGCGAGATCGAGCGCGAGATGCGGCAGCAGGTTGCCGACCAGGTCGGCCTGATGCGCCCGCAGCTTGTGGCCCTTGCGCCGGCCGAAGAACGAGCCCTGACCATGCAGGGCCGCGGTGTCGGTGTGATTGTCGTCGTCGACGGGCATGTTGATTGCGGTGCTCATCGCAGCGTTTCATAGAGGCGGTAGAGCAGCCTTGTCCGCGGCTCGATCGAGGAGATGTACATCTGCTCGTAATGCGTATGCGCGCCCTTGCCATCGACGCCGAGCCCATCGAGCGTCGCCGTGAACGGTGCGGTGAAATTGCCGTCGGAACCGCCGCCGGTATAGGTGTCGATCAGCTCGAAGCCGATTTCGTCGGCGAGCGATTTCGCATGCTCGAACAGGGCGGCGCCGGCGTTGCCCTTGACGTAAGGCGGCCGGTTCACCTCGCCGCTCACTTCGACCGTGACGCCATCGCTGCGCGAGGTCAGCCCCAGGATCTTGGGCAGGATTTCCTCGGCATCGGCAGGCGTCGGCAGCCGTGCGTCGACCTCGGCATAAGCTTCCTCGGCGATCACGTTCGGACGTGTTCCGCCGCGCACGACGCCGACATTCACGGTGATGCCGCGGGCGGGGTCGTTGAGCGCCTCGAGGGCGTGAATGACGTTGGCGAGTTCGCGGATCGCACTGCGTCCATCCTGTGGACGCGCGCCGGCATGCGCGGGCACGCCGCGGATCGTCACGTCGAACCGCGCCACGCCCTTGCGTCCGGTCACGATCTTGCCGCCGTCACGGGCGGGCTCGGTGACGAGAACGTATTTGGCCTTGCGGCCTTCCTCCTCGATCAGCGCACGCGAGGTCGGGCTGCCGATTTCTTCATCCGAGACGAACAAATGAGTAATGCCGAGCGGCGATTTTTGACCGTCTTCGCAGAGCTGACGAAAGGCGTGAAAGGCGAGATACGCGCCGCCCTTCATGTCGTAGATCCCCGGACCGTACGCGACGTCGCCGTCGACCGAGAACGGCAGCCGCGCGATGAACCCGATCGGATGCACCGTGTCGAGATGGCTCAGGACCAGGATGCCAGGCTCGTCCTGTCCCCACGACGACCGTGCGACGAGGTGGTCGCCGCAGCCGTCGCGTCCGGCGATCCGTTCGATCGTGGCATCGAGCCCGCGATAGCCACCCGCGACCAGGGAAGCCAGCTTGTTGACCTGATCAGGCGCCTCGGTCGGGGTCTCGATCTCGACCCATTGGCGGATGCCTTCGAGGATTGTGCGACTATCGAACGGGCTGCTGGTTATCATGAGCTTTGTAAATCGTTCTCGATGGTTACGAAGTGGTAGCAGGCGGTTGGGCGCACTGGCGCGTGGCAGGGCGGGCTGGCGGCCGGGACGCCGGAGTTCCAGGCCACATGTGCATAAAAAGATTTAGAGCGCGATAGCCTTTCCCGAAGGGGAGCCATCGCGCTCTATTGGTCGTGATCCAACCTGTCTATCGGCTCATTCGTCTGTCGGAACGCAGCGTGCCCAGCGCGTCGTCCGCAAACGTGCCCCGCTGATGGCCCCCCGAGGGCGCTGACATTCCTATGAGAGTGATCACGATAGGAATGTCAGCGCCGGCGCATCAGCTAGCCTTCTTCCGGAGCTTCGCGATCAGCGATCTGCTCGACCAGGTCGACGATGCTGCGACGGAGCTTCGAATCGTGGATCCGCGTGAATGCGCGGGTCAACGCCAGTCCTTCGGAGGTCGCCAGGAAATCAGACACATAGGCGGGCGAAGCGCCTTCGCCGAAAGCTTCACCGTTGGTCCCGCCACTCGGGACCCCTTCGAACAGGAAGGAGACCGGGACCTGCAGAACCTCCGAGATCTGCTGAATCCGGCTGGCGCCGACTCGATTGGTGCCTTTTTCGTACTTCTGTATCTGCTGGAACGTGAGTCCGAGAGCCTCACCAAGTTTTTCCTGGCTCATGCCCAACATGATACGGCGCATCCGCACCCGGCTGCCGACATGCTTGTCAACAGGGTTGGGCGCTTTCGTCGACATCTCTCAACTCCTCAGAATGGGCCTCGGAACGAGGCGGTCGCAGTATGCCTCAGGCGCTCGCACCGTCAATTTATGTTCGCATGTCGTACTAACGAAGACGGCCGAGCAACGAACTGGACGGCTCATGCTGCCGCGCGAGAATGCGAATTGCAGCAGCTATCTGTCAACACTTGGGGTTTTGCTTGTCAAAAAAAATCTTACTGACCCGGAAAGAATCGAGATCTTGCTGTCGTCAGGGAAGCTTTTGAGCAACACGTCTGCGAACGACGGTGCTCAGGGCGATCACTAACAGGATCGCAACCGGAATGTCGCCGAGCCTTGCATAGACGGTCGGCTGCAACGCAACAGGCAGCGCGGAATCCAGCACGCCCTCTGCGCCGAGAGGCAATTGCTTAACGATACGGCCGACCGGATCGATCACTGCGGAGATGCCGGTGTTCGCAGATCGAACTAATGGAAGTCCTTGCTCGATCGCGCGCCACTGCGCCTGCTGCAGATGCTGATGAGGACCGGTCGAAATGCCGAACCAGCCATCGTTCGTCAGGTTGACGATCCAGCCCGGTCGTTCTTCGCTCGGCACGCTGTCGCTCGGAAAGATCGCCTCGTAGCAGATCAAGGGAAGCACACGCGGGGCGTGCGGCACGTCCAGGTTGCGTCGCACCGTGCCAGGGATGAAGCCGCCCTGCACCCGCGTGAGCTGCTCGAGCCCGATCCGCTCCAGCAGAGTCTGGAACGGCAGGAACTCGCCGAATGGGACCAGATGGAGCTTGTCGTAGACCGACAGCACGGTGCCGTCGTGATCGATCACGTAGATCGAATTGTAGGCCCGGGTGATGGGGGTGTTGCGAGGCGCGTCAGGGGCGCGGACCGAACCGGTGATCAGCACCGTGCCCGGTGACAGCAGGTCGGCGATCTGGCCCATCGCGTCCGCCTCGCGGGTCAGGAAGAACGGGAACGCCGATTCCGGCCAGATCAGGACGTTGGCGTCCCGGACACCGGTGGCGTTGGGGCCGGAGGCCCGGTCCGACAGCGCCAGATAGCGGCGCATGACGTCCGCCTTGGCGCCATAGTTGAACTTCACGTCCTGCTGCAGGTTCGGCTGCATGATCCGCAGCTTGAGGTCGGCGACGAAGGCGGTCGGATGCAGCCCGAGCCGGATGACGCCGAACACGCCCATCATCACGAGCAGGGCGGCGGCCGCGGCCGGCGCCCGCCAGCGCTCACGCCAGGTCTTGCCGTCGATCAGCACTGCGGGGCTGGCGAAGATCGCGATCGTCAGGAGCGTCATGCCCCAGATCCCGATCAGCGAGCCCGCCTGCGCCAGCGCGAGCGGCTGCGACAGGGCATAGCCGAACGTGTCCCAGGGGAAGCCGGTCAGCGCGTGGCCGCGCAGCCATTCGCTCGCGGTCAGGCAGACGGCGAGCGCCAGGATGCGGGTTGCATCACGCGTCCAGATCAGCCGGGCCAACGCGAAGCCCAGCGCCGGAAACAGCGCGAGATAGGCCGGCAGGCCCAGCACGGCGAACGGCATCAGCCAGGCGAAGGTGTCGGCATCGACCAGGAACGCGTTGCCGATCCAGTACAGGCCGGGCACGAAATAGCCCATGCCGAAGCAGAAGCCGGTGAAGGCGGCAGCCGGGATGCCGCGCCGCCGTCCCGCCGCGGCGCCGTCGATCAGCCAGACCAGCACCGGGAAGGTGATCGCGAGCACCGGCCAGGCGTTGAACGGGGCCATCGCCAGCGAGGAGAGCGCGCCGGCAGCGAGCGCGATCGCCGCACGCTTCCAGCCCCAGGCCAGGACAACGCCGATGGCGAGGCCGCGAATCGTCGATGGGCGGATCACTGTGAGCTGGCTCCGTCGCCCCTTGGCGGGCTGCTATCGTCATGGACCGGCGCAGGGCCGGCCTCTGCCGGCGGCGGCTCGGCCGGGACGTCCGTGTCCGGCGGGGTCACTTCCGGCGCAACGTCTCG
This sequence comes from Bradyrhizobium sp. HKCCYLRH2060, assembly GCF_051168135.1. Taxonomy (NCBI): domain Bacteria; kingdom Pseudomonadati; phylum Pseudomonadota; class Alphaproteobacteria; order Hyphomicrobiales; family Nitrobacteraceae; genus Bradyrhizobium; species Bradyrhizobium sp. HKCCYLRH2060. The sequence goes on along the minus strand of NZ_JBNPUK010000001.1, from coordinate 385,376 downwards.
ACGCCGGCTTTCGCGCGGCGGGCGGGGCGTGGGGCGTTCCTTGCGCGGCGCGATGCGCAGCCGCTTGACCCGGCGCGGATCGGCATCGAGCACCTCGACCTCGAAATTGCCGGGGCCGGAGATCAGTTCGCCGCGCACCGGCAGCCGGCCGACATGGTTGACGAGATAGCCGCCGAGCGTCTCCACGCCCTCGCCGGCCTCGCCCGTCACGAACTCCTCGCCGATCACCCGGCGGACGTCGTCGAGGCTGGCGCGGGCGTCCGCGATGAAGGCGTTGTCGGCCTGCCGCACGATCGCCGGCGGCTCGTCGCTGTCGTGCTCGTCGTCGATCTCGCCGACGATCTGCTCGACGATGTCCTCGATCGAGACCAGTCCGTCCGTGCCGCCATATTCGTCGACCACCAGCGCCAGATGGATGCGCGAGGCCTGCATCTGCGCCAGCAGATCGATCGCGCGCATCGATGGCGGCACATAGAGCAGCTTGCGTATGATGTTGGCCTCGAACAGCGGCATCGAGAGGTCGACTGCCTTCAGGTCGAGCCCGGCCGGCAGCGGCTTCTTGCGCCGCGCCTTGACCTCGTCCGAGACGCGCGCCTGTGCGGTGGTGAAGGCGAGCAGGTCGCGGATGTGGACCATGCCCTCGGGATCGTCGAGCGTGTCGTTGTAGACCACGAGCCGTGAATGCGAGGCACTCTCGAACAGGCTCATCAGCTCGCCGAGCGTGATGTCTCGCCTGACCGCGACGATGTCGGCGCGATGTACCATCACGTCGGCGATCCGCCGCTCGTGCAGATCGAGGATGTTGCGCAGGAGCGTGCGCTCGACCGCGGAGAAGCCGATGTCGTCGGGTGTCGAGGCGTCGAGCACGACCTGCAGGTCGTCGCGCACCGATCCGCCGCCCTTCCATCCGAACAGATTGCGCAGCGCGCGAAAAAGCCAGTTCTCGCTCGGCGAGCGGCCGAGCTCGGATGCCGGCACCACGGCCGGAAGATTGCGCGTGTTGCGCGGATTGTCGTGAATGGGTTCGGAGTCGGCCATGATCAATTCGTCCGCTCCCGGTCGGCATAGGGATCGGGGATGCCGAGATGGGCCAGGATCTCGCGCTCGAGCGCCTCCATCTCCTCGGCCTCGTCGTCGGTCTCGTGATCGTAGCCGATCAGGTGCAGGAAGCCGTGCACCGCGAGATGGCTGAGGTGCTGGTCGAACGGCTTCTGCTCCTCGTCGGCTTCGCGCCGCAGCGTCTCGTAGGCGATGGCAATGTCGCCCAGCATGCGCGGCGCGTCGTCGTCGCCACGCGGGCCGGTCGGCTGCAGCGCCGGAAACGACAGCACGTTGGTCGGCTTGTCGATGCCGCGCCAATTGCTGTTCAGGGTGCGGATGCCGTCGTCGTCCGTCAGCATCACCGCGATCTCGGCGTCGCCGACGTCCGCGTCGACCGTCTCGGCGGCGGCGACGATGGCGCGATGTATGACGTCCTCGGCGTCGGGCTGGTCCTGCCAGCAGTCGGCGGCGACGATCACCTCGGTGGTTGGAATGGGACTTTGTGGCATCCTGGTCGTTCTGTGCGGATGGCGCTTGGATCACGCGCCGATCGGCGAGCTTGCTCTCGGGGTCAGCGCGCCTTTGGGCTCTCATAGGCGGCGACGATACGCGCCACCAATTCGTGGCGAATGACGTCCTCGCCGGTGAACCTGACCTGCGCGATCCCGTCGACGCCGTCGAGCAGCCGCGCGGCCTCGGCGAGGCCCGACGTCTGGCCGTTCGGCAGATCGACCTGCGAGGGATCGCCGGTGATGATCATGCGGCTGTTCTCGCCCAGGCGCGTGAGAAACATCTTCATCTGCATCGATGTCGTGTTCTGCGCCTCGTCGAGAATGATCGCGGCATTGGTCAAGGTGCGCCCGCGCATGAAGGCGAGCGGCGCGATCTCGATCTCGCCGGCCTGCAGCGCACGCTCGACGATGCGCGCATCCATCAGATCGTACAGCGCGTCGTAGATCGGGCGCAGATAGGGATCGACCTTCTCGCGGAGGTCACCAGGCAGGAAGCCGAGCCGCTCGCCGGCTTCGACAGCCGGGCGTGAGAGGATGATGCGGTCGACTTCCTTCCGCTCGAACAGCTGCGCTGCATGCGCGACCGCGAGCCAGGTCTTGCCGGTGCCGGCCGGACCGATGCCGAACACCAGCTCGTGGCGCTTCAGCGCGCGGATATAGGAATCCTGCGCGGCGGTGCGGGCGCGCACCGGACGCTTGCGCAGGTTGATGCTCTCGAACGCGTTCTTGGCGTTCTTGGCGTCGAACTCGAACAGCGAGCCCTGCGCGACCACGGCGCGGATCGCGCCCTCGACGTCGCCCTGCGCCAGATCCTGGCCCTTGACGGCCTGCGCATAGAGCGATTCCAGCACGCGCCGCGCGGCATCGCAGCCGTCGCGGGTGCCGCCGATGGTGATGTGGTTGCCGCGGGAATCGACGACGACGCCGAGGCGTCGTTCGACCAGCGCCAGGTTCTGGCCGTAGGGGCCGACCAGGGCGGATGCGGCGCGGTTGTCGTCGAAATCGATGACGACCTGGGTCTCGGGGGGCATGGACATGTCGCGGTCGTACTTGCGGCTGGGAGCGAGGGAAGACGAATCCGATGCGCTCTTGGGCAAGTGCTCAGCCTCCGATGGACACGAGGGGCGTGGGGGAGATCACTGCCGGCGCGGCCGTGACGAGCTCGCCGAGCAGGCTGTAGCGTTCGAGACTGTCGATCCGCACCGGCAGAACCTGGCCGATGATGTCGTCGGACGCCATGACGTGAGCCGGCTGCAGATACGCGGTCCGTCCGACGAGCTGCCCGGGCCTGCGCGCTGGCCGCTCGAACAACACGTCGACGACCTGGCCGATCGCGGCCTTGTTGAAGGCTGCTTGCTGGCTGTCGATCAAGCTCTGGAGGCGCTCCAATCGCTCGTCCATCTCGGTCGCTGACACCATCTCCGGCATGTCCGCTGCCGGAGTTCCCGGACGCGGCGAATACTTGAACGAATAGGCCGCAGCGTAGCCGATTTGGTCGATCAGGGCGAGGGTGGCGCGAAAATCTTCCTCGGTCTCGCCCGGGAACCCGACGATGAAATCCGAAGAGAATGCAATGTCGTCACGGACGGCGCGGAAACGGTCGACGACTTTGCGATAATCGGTCGCCGTGTGTTTGCGGTTCATGGCGCTCAGGATGCGGTCGGATCCCGACTGAACCGGCAGATGCACGAACGGCATCACCGCTGCGAGATCGCGATGCGCCGCGATCAGGCTGTCGTCGACGTCGTTAGGATGGCTGGTCGAGTAGCGGATCCGCGCCACGCCCGGAATCTCGGCAATCCTGTAGAGCAGCCGACCCAGCGTCCAGGGCAGGCCGTCGGGGCCTTCGCCGTGATAGGCGTTGACGTTCTGGCCGATCAAAGTGATCTCGCGAACGCCGTTGTCGGCGAGCTGCGCCACGTCGTCGACGATGCGCGCCACCGCGCGCGACATCTCGCTGCCGCGTGTATATGGCACCACGCAGAAGGTGCAGAACTTGTCGCAGCCTTCCTGCACGGTGACGAAGGCCGAGACGCCGCGGGCGCGGATGGCCTCGCGGCTGGGCTTCGCCAGGAAGCCGAACTTGTCGTCGGCCGGGAATTCGGTCTCGATCGCCCGCTCGCCGCGGCGGGCCTGGGCCAGGAGCTGCGGCAGATGGTGGTAGCTCTGCGGCCCGACCACGACGTCGACGGTGGGGGCGCGGGTGATGATCTCCTGGCCTTCCGCCTGCGCCACGCAGCCGGCCACGGCGATCTGCATCGTCCGGCCGGCCCGCGCGGCGTCCTCCTTGGCGACCCGCAGCCGCCCGAGCTCCGAATAGACCTTCTCGGAGGCCTTCTCGCGGATGTGACAGGTGTTGAGGATCACGAGATCGGCGTCGCTGGCCTCGGCGGTCTCGACGAAGCCCTCAGGCCCCAGCGTGTCCACCATGCGCTGGGCATCGTAGACATTCATCTGGCAGCCATAGGACTTGATGTGCAGCTTGCGCGGCGGCGTCATGAACCCTTGCATGCAGTCGGAGGCGCGCCCAATTGGCGCCGCGCTCAGATATAGGCTAGGGGGCCGGAAATCCAGCGATCGCGGGCTTTTTCTCGGCCAGCCGGCTCAGAATCGCCGGCAACTGCCGCATGTCGTCGAAAACCAGGGTGGCGCCGGCGGCGCGCAGGTCGTCGGCGTGCCCGGGCCGGCAGTGGCTGCCGCCGTGAAACCCAAGCACCGTCATGCCGGCGGCGACACCGCCCCGGATACCGGCCGTGCTGTCCTCGACCACCACGCAGGCCGCGGGACGCGCCTTCATCTGCGCTGCCGCGAACAGGAACAGATCGGGCGCGGGCTTGCCGTTCTCGACCTGGGAGGATGAGAAGATGTGCGGGGCGAGGCGATCGTAGAGCCGGGTGGCGCCGAGGCTGACGCGCATGCGCTGGTGCGATCCGGAGGAGGCGACGCACACCGGCACGTCGATGGTGTCGAGCGCCTCCATGATCCCGTCGATGGCCGCGAGGTCCTGCTCGAAGGCGCGGAACAGGCGATCCTGCAGTTTCGGGTTGAAATCGTCGGGCAGGCTGCGGCCGAGTTCGGCCTCGACCTCGAGCTTCGCCTGTTTCAGCGACCGGCCCAGGAACCGCGCGAACACCTGCTCGGTCGTGATCGGATAGCCGCACAGGCTGAGCACGTCGGCGTGCGTCTGACAGGAGATCACCTCACTGTCGACCAGCACGCCATCGCAATCGAAAATGACGAGATCGAAATTCGAAGCCGGCGCTACGTCAGCCATTCGTCTCTTCGTCGAGCGGCACGCAATACAGCTCCAGCCGGTGGTCGACCAGCTTGTAGCCGAGCTTGCGGGCGATCTCGGCCTGCAGCTTCTCGATCTCCTCGGAGGTGAACTCGATCACCTTGCCGTCGCGCAGATTGATCAGATGATCATGATGGCTGTCGCGCATCTGCTCGTAGCGGGCGCGGCCCTCGCGGAAATCGTGGCGCTCGATGATGCCGGCATCCTCGAACAGCTTCACGGTGCGATAGACCGTGGAGATCGAGATCTTGTCGTCGACGGCGACGCAGCGCCGGTACAACTCCTCGACGTCGGGATGGTCGCAGGCTTCCGCGAGCACGCGGGCAATGACCCGGCGCTGCTCGGTCATGCGCATGCCGGTGGCGGCACAGCGGGCCTCGATTCCGGTGGAATTGAGCGCTGGCGTAGTTTTCAAGGAGGAGGTCATCGTGTCTCGCCTCAAGGATGCGCTTTCTGCCACCAAGCGCAGGTTACGACAAGTCCCGGCGCATCAGAAGCGCATTCAACTGTTCCCCGCCGGGCTGAAGGTAATAGCGTTCCCGACGGCCCACGGTCGCAAATCCGGCGCGTTCATAGAGTCGGCGGGCCGGCTGGTTGTTTTCCTCCACTTCGAGAAAGACCGTCCGGACCCCGCGCCCCGCAAGGTGCCCGAGATGCTGCAGCAACAGATCACGAGAAAATCCACGGCCGCGCTGATTTGGGTCAAGTGCAACTGACAATATTTCCGCTTCGTCCGCGCCGATCCGCGAGACGATGAAGCCTATGAGCTTCCGCCCGAGCCGCAGCCGATGGATCATGGTGTTGCGCTCGGCCAGCATCGCCTCGAACTCGCCTTCGCCCCAGCCGCGGTGAAACGAGGCGGCGTGGATCTGGGCGAGTCTGGCGGCGTCGCGCAGCGAGGCCGCTTCGATCAACGGTTTGGGGCTGCCGAGCCAGCGGAAGAACATGTTCATGACGAGATGGCCGTCTGCACCGGTTGACGCGTTGCGCCGGCGGGCGGCTTGACGTCGGGTGCGCGCAGATAGAATGGCCGCGCCGGCGCGTGCACTGGGTCGGCCGCCGCGCCGAGCCAGGCGACCCAGCCGATGTCGGGTCCGTCTTGCGAGTCGACCGCAACTGGCGCGGCTGATTCCTTCGGCCACCGCTCGGCCAGCAGCGCCGCGGCGTTGCCGACGAGGTGTGGGGCGCCGAGCCGCGCGACCGCCAGAACGTCGTCCAGCGCAGCCACCTGGGGCGCGACCAGCTCCTCGCCGTTGCCGCTCACGACTTGGTAGTAGACATGGTCGTGCCGGGCATCGATCGCCGAGATCACCGGGTTGGCGCGGTCCTCGCTGACGATCGGCGCCGCGTAGGCGGACAACGTGGTCACGCCGACGACCGGCTTGTGGGCGGCCAATCCGATGCCGCGGGCGGCGGAGAGCCCGACCCTCAACCCCGTGAAGCTCCCGGGGCCGGTCGTCACCGCGATGCGGTCGAGATCGGCGAAACCGACGCCGGATTGCTGCATCACGCGCGCGAGCAGCGGCATCAGGGCCTCCGCGTGGCCGCGCTTCATCGGGAGTGTCTCCTGCGCCCGCATCAAGGCCGAATCAGTATCCAGCACGGCAGCGGCGCAATGGTCGAGGGCAGTATCGATGGCGAGGATCAACATCCGGTCGGGTTCGCATTGAAGAGAGCGCAAATACCTATTGTGGTACCGTGATAAAGTTAGTTGACGCCTTCTTACATCCTCATCGGGAAAAACGCATCAAGGCGCAACTACTGATACGCTAAGTTACTGAACTATATGCCATTTAAGCAAATCTTTCCGCGCCTGTGGGAATTATCCGCTCGGCACGTTCGGGGGAGAGATGACGCGCCGCCCGTTGGCGGATGGCCGCCCCCGTCCCGAGAAGAGGAATTTCCATGTCATTCTGGTCAGGCAGTTCGGCATCGCGCGATGCGATGGCGCAGGTCGCGGCGATCAACCGCTCGCAAGCGGTGATCGAGTTCGACACCGACGGCACGATCATCACCGCCAACCAGAATTTCCTCGACGCGATGGGCTACTCGCTGAGCGAGATCCAGGGCCGGCACCACGCGATGTTCGTGGCGCCCGAGATGCGCGACAGTGCCGAGTACCGCGCCTTCTGGGCCGATCTGCGGGCCGGGAAGTTTCGTTCGGGGGAGTACAAGCGGTTCGGCAAGGGCCACCGCGCCGTCTGGATCCAGGCGAGCTACAATCCGGTGATCGACGGCGGCAAGCCGGTCAAGATCATCAAGTTCGCAACCGACATCACCGAGCAGAAGATGCGCAGCATCGAGGACGCCGGCAACATCGCGGCGATCGGGCGCGCCCAGGCGGTGATCGAGTTCAATCTCGACGGCACCATCATCGATGCCAACGATCAGTTCCTGAGCGCGATGGGCTACACGCTGGCCGAGATCAAGGGCCGGCATCACAGCATGTTCGTGCTGCCCGACGAACGCGACAGCGCCGCCTACAAGGAATTCTGGACCAGCCTCAGTCGCGGCGAATTTCGCTCGGGCGAGTTCAAGCGTTGCGGCAAGGGCGGCCGGGAGATATGGATTCTCGCGTCCTATAACCCGATTCTCGATGACGAGGGGCGGCCGTTCAAGGTCGTCAAATACGCCTCCGACGTGACGCAGCAGAAGCTGGTTGCGGCCGATTTCGCCGGCCAGATCGCCGCGATCCGCAAGTCCCAGGCGGTGATCGAATTCGACCTGAACGGCATCGTGCTCGACGCCAACGAGAACTTCCTCGCCACGCTCGGCTACACGCTGGCGGAGATCAAGGGTCAGCACCATCGCATGTTCATGCCGGCGGGCATGGGCGACAGCGCCGCGTATCGCGAGTTCTGGGCCGCGCTCGGCCGTGGCGAATTCCAGATGGGCGAGTTCGAGCGCGCCGGGAAGGGCGGACGACAGGTCTGGATTCAGGCGAGCTACAATCCGATCAAGGATCTCAACGGCAAGCCGTTCAAGATCGTGAAATTCGCGAGCGACGTCACTGCGCAGGTGATCAGCCGCATGAAGGGCGACAAGGTGCGCGGCATGATGGAGCACGTCGCCGCCGGCGCCGAGCAGCTCAATTCCTCGGTGCAGCAGATCGCCGATGCCATGGCGAAGTCGAAGGAGACGGCGACGGCGGCGGTATCGCGCGTCGAAGACGCGGACCAGCAGGCCAAGCGCCTGTCCTCGGCAGCCGGCGCCATGAGCAGCATCGTCGAGCTGATCGGCAGCATCACCGGCCAGATCAATCTCCTGGCGCTCAATGCGACGATCGAATCGGCCCGTGCCGGCGAGGCGGGGCGCGGCTTTGCCGTCGTCGCCGGCGAGGTGAAGAACCTGGCCACGCAGGCCAAGCAGGCCACCGATCGCATCGGCAGCGAGATCGGTAATCTCAACGGCATCTCGTCCGACGTCGTCGGCGCGCTCGGCGCCATCAAGAACGCGATCGAGAGCGTGAATGACTACGTTTCATCGACGGCGCACGCCGTCGGCGAGCAGAGCGCCGTCACCAGCGAGATGTCGGAGAACATGCGCCAGGCAGCTGCGGAGGCAGCGTCCATCGGCAAGGCGGCGTAGAGAGCGAATGGCGAATAGGGAGCAGCGAATAGGGAATGCATCTACTCGCTACTCACTATTCCCTACTCGCTCGCCCCCCTTGTCACATCGGCCGGACTTCGACCACCTCGGGCACGAAATGCTTCAGCAGGTTCTGGATGCCGTGCTGCAGGGTCGCGGTCGATGACGGGCAGCCGGAGCAGGCGCCCTTCATGTTGAGATAGACGATGCCGTCCTTGAAGCCGCGGAAGGTGATGTCGCCGCCGTCATTGGCCACGGCCGGGCGGACGCGGCTCTCGATCAGGTCCTTGATCATGCCGACCGTCTCGGTGTCGGCCTCGTCGTAGAACTCGTCGTCCTCGTCGGCGGATTCGTCATTGGCGGCACTGCCGTCGGCGAGCAGCGTCGCGCCCGACATGTAGTGCTCCATGATCGCGCCGAGGATCGCCGGCTTGAGGTGCTGCCATTCACCGTCGCTCTTGGTGACGGTGATGAAATCGGCGCCGTAGAACACGCCGGTGACGCCGTCGACAGCGAACAGGCGCTCGGCCAGCGGCGAGCGCGCGGCGGCGTCGCGGCTGTTGAATTCCATCGTGCCAGCGGGCAGCACGACGCGGCCCGGGATGAACTTCAAGGTGGCGGGATTGGGGGTGGCTTCGGTCTGGATGAACATGGTTTTCTCCGGCAGCGCCGGTTCAAGGCCGGCCTGTGGTGTCCTCATAGCAGATGGCGCGAGCGCGCGCACGATCAAGGGGGCTCGGCCGGCGTTTCCGCTCTAAGCCTATGAAAGAGCGTCGAGATCGGCGTCACCGAGATCGCCCGGCACGATCACCAGCGGGATCGGGAAGGCGCCGCTCGTCTTGGTGACATGGGTGACCAGGGGTCCCGGCCCCTCGGGGCCCGAATGGGCGGCGAGCACCAGCAGCGCGATGTCGCTGTCATGCTCGATCGTCTCCAGGATCTGCGCTGTCGGCTCACCCTCGCGGATGACCCGTTCCGGCGCGGTCACGCCGATCGCGGACAGCAGCGCCGCGGCCTGGTCGAGCTCGGCATGCGCTTGCTCCTGCGCCTCCGCTCGCATCAGGTCGGCGACCCCCAGCCATTGCTGGTTCTGATCCTCCGTTTCGATGACGTGGAGCATGACGATGCGGCCACCGGAACGGACCGCCCAGCGGCCGGCATAGCGGACCGCGCGGTCCCATTCCTCGCTGTCGTCGACCACGACCAGGCATTTCGGCGCATGGCCGGTCTGGTAGCTCTGCCGCTGCGCCGCCATCGCGTTCCCGCCTGCTGCTGCGAGTCGATCCGGCCGCGATGCTGCCACAGCCCATCTCCGTTGGGGAGAGGGCTGCGGGTTCCATGGCGCCTGCAATGACACCGGTGGTGCGGCAGCAAGGCCGACTTCGGGAGCTCGCGCCGTGCCGCTCTGGTCAGGGCTTGCGGATGAAGCCGACGATGTCCTTGGCCGTCTTCATGGTCTCCGCGGCGATGGCCTGGGCGCGGTCGGCGCCGTCGACCAGCACGGACTCGACGTAGCCGGGATCGGCGGTCAGGCGCTTCATCTCGGCGGCGATCGGCCCGAGCTTGGTGACGCACAGCTCGACCAGCGCATTCTTGAAGCTGGAGAACTGGCCGCCACCGAAATCCCTGAGCACATCGGCCTTGCTGCGGTCCGACAGCGCGGCGTAGATGCCGACGAGGTTATCGGCCTCGGGACGTGCGTCCAGCCCCTTTTCCTCGGTCGGCAGCGGCTCCGGATCGGTCTTGGCCTTGCGGACCTTCTGCGCGATCGTATCGGCATCGTCGGTGAGGTTGATGCGCGAATAGTCCGAGGCATCGGACTTCGACATCTTCTTGGTGCCGTCGCGCAGTGACATCACGCGCGTCGCGGGACCGGTGATGAAGGGTTCCGGCAGCGGGAAGAACAGGCCGTCGCCGAAGCCGTGGCTGCGGATCGAGCCGCCAAAATCATTGTTGAACTTTTGCGCGATGTCGCGCGAGAGCTCGAGATGCTGCTTCTGGTCCTCGCCGACCGGAACATGGGTGGCGCGGTACAGCAGGATGTCGGCGGCCATCAGCACCGGATAGTCGTACAGGCCGACCGATGCGTTCTCGCGATCCTTGCCGGCCTTCTCCTTGAACTGCGTCATGCGGTTCAGCCAGCCGATGCGCGCCACGCAGTTGAAGATCCAGGCCAGCTCGGCGTGTCCCGAGACCTGGCTCTGGTTGAACACGATGTGCTTCTTCGGATCGATGCCGGCGGCGATGAAGGCGGCCGTGACCTCGCGGGTGTTGCGCGCGAGCTCGGCGGGGCCGCCCCAGACGTCGATCGGCATGGTGATCGCGTGCATGTCGACGACGCAATAGATGCAGTTGTGGGTCTGCTGCATCTTCACGAAGTTGACGATCGCGCCGAGATAGTTGCCGAGATGCAGGTTGCCGGTCGGCTGGACGCCCGAGAAAACCCGTTCCACGAAGGCCATGATCACTGTTCCGGATGATGGATTTGGGCGTCGTTTGGCACGTGCGCCTCAAAGGTGCAAGTCGGCGGCGGGCTTTTGCCGGATCGCCCGGACTGTTTCGCGCCAGCTCACGGCGCGGAGGGACACGAGAAGCCCTCCGTAGAGGATGACGGCGCCGCCGATCAGGGCGCCGAGCAGCGCGGCCGCGCCGAGATGGCTGCTGCTCCAGGTGCCGGCAAAGCGTCCGGCGGCGATCCAGAGGACCGCGCCCATGACCATGGCGGCCAGCGTGATGCGCGGCAGCCGGCGTCGCGAGGCCGGGGAAAGCGCGAAGCCGAAGCGCGTGGCGCCGCGCCGGATCAGGACCGCGGCATTGGCCCAGGCACCGAGCGCGAGCCCCGCCGCGATGCCGCTTGCCGCGAAGACGTGTGCGAGCAGGAACGCCAGCGCGATCGCGACAGAGCATCCGATCAACGTCGCGCGCAGCGGCGTCTGCGTGTCCTCGCGCGCGAAGAAGGCGGGCTGCAGCGCCTTGGTCAGCACCTGCGCCGGCAACGCTGCCGCGAGCCATGTCAGCACCTGCGCCGTCGCGGCGGCATCGTCCGAACTGAATGCGCCATGTTCGAACAGCAAACGAATGATCGGCTCGTTCAGGATCATGAGTCCGAGCGTCGCAGGCAGCGCGAGCCCGATCGTCAGCTCGAGGCCGCGCGATTGCACCTCCGCGAGAGCCGCCTTGTTGCCCTCGTGCAGCGCGCGCGTCAGCTCCGGCACCAGCACCGTGCCCATGGCAACGCCGACGAGCCCGAGCGGCAGCTCGATCAGGCGGTTGGCGAAATACAGCCACGACACCGCGGACGGCGAGGTGGAGGCGATGACCGCGCCGCCGACCGCGAGCAGTTGCGGGCCGGCGCTGGCGACCATGCCGGGCAGCGCCTTGGCGAAGAAGCCGCGCATTTCCGCATGGAAGGTGATGCGCACCGGCGAGGCGAGGGGGCCATCGCGGCCTCGCCGCGCGAGCATCGCGAGCTGCAGCAGCCCGGCGACGCCGATCGTGGCGGCGAGCAGCAGCGCGGCCCTTCCAGGGTCCGGATGTTGCATCAGCAACACGATGGTCACGCTGATCAATGCCACGTTGAACAGCAGCGGGGCGAAGGCCGCGAGCGCGAAGCGTCGTTGCGCGCTGGACAGTGCGAGCAGCACCGTCGAGGGGCCGGCGAAGGCGAGATAGGGTAGCATCAGCCTGGCATCGTTGACGGCCAAGGTGAGCGTCTCTTCACCGGCGAAGCCCGGCGCGAGCAGGGTCATCACGAACGGCATCAGCAGCGCCAGCACCAGGGTGGCGGCGAGCAGGCCGGCGCTGACGGTGCCGAGCACACGGCCGGCAAAAGCTGCCGCATGTGTCGTACCAGCCTGCTGGTATATTCGCAGCCAGGCCGGCACCAGGGCCGCATTGAGGGCGCCCTCCGTCAGCAATCGCCTGATGACGTTGACGAGTTGAAACGCTGCGAGAAATGCGTCCGCAACCGGACCGGCGCCGAGCAGCGCGGCCATCAGCGCATCCCGGATGAAGCCGAGCAGGCGCGAAGCCAGTGTTCCTGACAACACAGTCACGAATGAGCGGATCATCAGGCTTCTATAGCAGCGCCGCTTGTGATAGGCCGCAGCGTTTGCAAAACGCCGTAAACGGGGCCAGTGGATGACTGACGCGAAATACGATGTTCTCGGGATCGGCAACGCGATCTTCGACGTGCTGGTGCATGCCGATGAAGCCTTTCTCGCCCGGCACGGCATGACCAAGGGCAGCATGGCGCTGATCGACGAGGCCCGCGCGGCCGCGATCTATGCCGATATGGGCCCGGCCACCGAGATGTCCGGCGGTTCGGGGGCCAACACCATCGCCGGCCTCGCCAGCCTGGGCGCGCGTGCCGCCTACGTGGGCAAGGTCAAGGACGACCAGATCGGCCGGATGTACCGGCACGATATCCGTGCCGCCGGCGTGACCTTCGATACCGCGCCCGCTGCCGACGGCCCGGCGACCGGCTGCTGCTACATCCTGGTGACGCCGGACGGCGAGCGCACCATGAACACCTATCTCGGCGCCGCGCAAAATCTCACCGCCGCGGACATCGATCCCGCGCAGATTGCGGCGGCGCGCATCATCTATCTCGAAGGTTATCTGTGGGACCCGAAGGACGCCAAGGATGCGTTCGTGAAGGCGGCGGCGATCGCGCATGACGCCGGACGCGAGGTCGCGCTGACCCTGTCGGATTCGTTCTGCGTCGACCGCTATCGCGAGGAGTTTCTCGACCTGATGCGCGGCGGCACCGTCGATCTCGTGTTCGCCAACGAGGCCGAGCTGCATTCGCTGTACCAGACCTCGGATTTCGACGGCGCGCTGAAGCAGCTGCGCGAGGACGCCACGCTTGGCATCGTCACCCGCAGCGAAAAGGGCTGCGTCGTGGTGTCGAATGACGGCGTGATCTCGGTGCCGGCGCATCCGATCGAGAGCCTGGTCGATACCACCGGCGCCGGCGATCTGTTCGCCGCCGGCTTCCTGTTCGGGCTGGTGCGCAAGACCGGCTACGAGATGGCCGGCCGCCTCGGCGGCCTGGCTGCGGCCGAAGTGATCCAGCACATCGGCGCAAGGCCGCAGGTGTCGCTGAAGGAACTGGCGGTGCAGAGCGGGCTGAAGGTTTAGGCCTGGGCTGAGGCGGCTCGGCCATTCTCTGTCGCGTGTGACACATCTCTCTCCATCGTCATGGCCGGGCTTGACCCGGCCATCCACGATCTTCGGTTTGCAGGATCAAAGACGTGGATGCCCGGGACAAGCCCGGGCATGACGCGCAACTAACAACGATCTTGCCTGCGTGGATCGAGCGTTGGGTTCTCTCACGCCGCCTTCTTGCCCGCCGCATCCAGCCCGGCATACACGCCGCGCTCGAAGCCGGCAAAGGTCTCCAGGCACAGCCGGTCGGCGAACGGCAGCAGCTGCATCAGGATCACGCCGGTGACGTCACGCGCGGGATCGATCCAGTAGTAGGTGTTGGCGAGGCCGGCCCAGGCGAGGCTGCCGGCGCTGCGGCCTTCCGGAGTCTGCGCGGTCGTGATCATGAAGCTGAGGCCCCATTTCTTGACGATGTCGGGATAGAGATCGACGTCGTTGGTCACGCCGGGCACGGCCGCGGCCATCTTCGTCATCTCGAGCTCGCCGATGTGGTTGTCGCGCATCGCCGCGACCGTCTCGGGCTTGAGCACCTGGTTGCCGTTGCCGCGGCCATTGTTGAGGATCATCCGGGCGAAGCGGATGTAGTCGCCGGCCGTGCCGTAGAGCCCGCCGCCACCCATGTGGAATTCCGGCTCCTGCTCGAGTTCGAACGGAATCGGCGCGAGACTGCCGTCCTCGCCGCGCGCATGCATGCCGACCAGGCGGGCGCGCTGCGACGGACCGAGCTTGAAGCCGGTGTCGTCCATGCCGAGCGGCGCGAACAGATGGTCGCGCAGGTAGGCGTCGAGCTTCTGGCCGCTGGCGGCCTCGACCGCCTTGCCGACGAAGTCGATGTTGATGCCGTATTCCCAGCGCGTGCCGGGATCGGAGGCGAGTGGCAGCGCCAGCGCATCGTTCTTGCAGGTGATGATGCCGGGCGTGCCGGCCTTCTGCACATAAGTGGCCATATCGCCGTTCCACATGTCGTAGCAGAAGCCGGCGGTGTGGGTCATCAGATGGCGCAGCGTGATCGCGGTCTTCGCCGGCCGCAGGATCGGCTCGCCATTGGCGTCGAAGCCGTCGAGCACCTTGGGCGCAGCGAGGTCCGGCAGCACCGTGCCGATCGGCGCATCCAGCGACAGCCGGCCCTGCTCCACGAGCTGCATCCCGGCCGCGCAGGTGATGGCCTTGGTCATCGAGGCGATCCAGAACACGCTGTCGGCGGTCATCGGGTCGTCGCGGCCGAGGTCGCGCTTGCCGAAGGCGCCTTCGTAGATGATGCCGTTGCTGTCAGCGGCAACGGCGACGACGCCGGGGATCGCTCCCGCCTCCGCCTTCTGCCGCAGCACGCCGTCGATGTCGGTCTTGTTCTGCATGGTCTCCTCCGTTCCGTTCTTGATGACGGTAGGCGATTGTTCCTCGCGCCGGCCCGGCCAGCAAGGACCGCCGGTCCCACGGCCGGTCGCGATCTCGTGATGATGCGGCGCGAACGAAGCAGCCGGGGACAACAGCGCTGCGGAGGCCACAGCGCTTCAATTTCCCGCCAGAATCATGATTAGTTCCATGTAGCCGCGAGACCGACACATGGGGGCCATGTTCCCACCACGGGCTTGCGCCTGTTGTGAGTTGCAACCATTTTTGCATTAAAGAGTTCGAGAACCGGCTTTTTCGAGCCGATGACGTGTTTTGGCGGCAATGTCCGCCGTTGGGGGCGATATGATTTCGACATGGAGCGAGTGGAAGCGGTATCCCCGCCCGGGGCGCGGTGACAATATCGAGGCGCCCATCACGCCCGGCATCTACGAAGTGCGCATTGCGGCGACCGGAGCGCTGTACGCGTTCGGCGCGGTCGACAATGTGGCGCAGGCGCTGGCGCTGCTGCCCGTGGGGCAGAAATCATGGTTCGGCCGCCGTGATCCCGCCACCTTGCCGGACCTGGAATACCGCACCTGCGCCACCTCGACCAAGGCCGACGCCAAGGCGGCGGCGGAGCGCATGATCGGCCGCCGCGAGACCTATATGAGCGGCGCGGCCTGATCCCGCGCCGGCGCGGCGGCATTCAGCATCCGGTGCCGTACAGGCACGGATCGCCGGATCGAATGTACCGTTGAGGAGGCGCACGAGTCGTGCGCTGCCGCCGGGGCTTGGCTATAGTCGGGAGAAAGATCGCTCGCTCCGAGGAGTAGCCCGATGACACCGCCCGCCGCCGCCCGTGCCTCCACTGCCGCTCCGAGCCTGCGTGACCGCCTGAAGGATCCGTCGCTGCTGCGTGAGCAGTGCTACATCGATGGTGCGTGGGTCGGTACGCCGGTGCTCCCGGTCAACAATCCCGCCACCGGCGCCGAGCTCGCCAAGGTCGCGCAACTCGGTGCTGCGGAGACCACGCGAGCCGTCGAGGCCGCCGCGCGCGCGTTCCCGGCCTGGGCCAGGCTGACCGCCAAGCAGCGCTCCAACATCTTGCGCAAATGGTTCGAGCTCATCACGGCCAACCGCGAGGACCTCGCGCTGATCCTGACCTTCGAGCAGGGCAAGCCGCTGACGGAGGCGCTCGGCGAGGTCGATATCGGCGCCGCCTATATCGAGTTCTTCGCCGAGGAGGCGCGCCGCGTCTATGGCGAGACCATCCCGACGCAGAAGCCGGATGCACGTCTCCTCGCGCTGAAGCAGCCGATCGGCGTCTGCGGCGCCATCACGCCGTGGAATTTCCCGAACTCGATGATCACCCGCAAGGTGTCGCCCGCGCTGGCGGCCGGCTGCACCGTGGTGCTGAAGCCGGCCAACGAGACGCCGCTGTCGGCGCTGGCGCTCGCCGTGCTGGCCGAGCGCGCCGGGATTCCTGCGGGCGCGCTCAACATCGTCACCGGCGATGCGCCTCCGATCGGCAAGGTGCTGTGCGAGCATCCGTCGGTGCGCTTCGTCGGCTTCACCGGCTCGACCGAGGTCGGCAAGATTCTCTATCGCCAGTCGGCCGGCACTGTGAAGAAGCTCGGCCTCGAGCTCGGCGGCAACGCGCCGTTCGTGGTGTTCGACGATGCCGACGTCGATGCCGCCGTCGAGGGCGCGATGGTCTCGAAATATCGCAACATGGGCCAGACCTGCGTCTGCGCCAACCGCCTCTACGCGCAGGACGGCATCTACGACCAGTTCGTGCACAAGCTCGCCGCCAGGGTCGCGGCGATGAAGATCGGCGACGGCACCGAGGCCGGTGTGGTGCAGGGACCGCTGATCAACGAGGAAGCGGTCGAGAAGGTCGAGCGCCACATCGCCGATGCGGTCAAGGGCGGCGCCAGGATCGTCACCGGCGGCAAGCGCCATGCGCTCGGCCGCACCTTCTTCGAGCCGACCGTGCTGTCGGACGTGAAGGCCGATGCGCTGGTCGCGCATGAAGAGACGTTCGGCCCGCTCGCGCCGGTCATTCGTTTCCATAGCGAGGCCGATGTGATCGCGATGTGCAACGCCTCGCCGTTCGGTCTCGCGTCCTACTTCTTCGCCCGCGATCTCGGCCGGGTCTGGCGCGTCGCGGAGGCGCTGGAGTCGGGCATGGTCGGCGTCAACACCGGCCTGATCACCACCGAGGTCGCGCCGTTCGGCGGCGTCAAGGAAAGCGGCCTCGGACGCGAGGGCTCGCATCACGGCATCGAGGAATATCTCGAGATCAAATACGTGATGATGGCGGGTGTCTGAACCTCGGACGCCTGAGTTCAGGCGAGGCGATATTGGGAATCAGGCCGTCTTGGGCAGCTTGTCGACCGGTACCAGGTAGGACTTGTTGCCGACCTGGAAGATGACCTTGCCGCTCTTGCCGTCGGTCGTCGAGATCTGCGACTGGCCGAACATGATGACGTTGTTGTAGACGATCCCCGTGCCCTCGCGCGTGACGCCGTTGGTCGTCACGCTGACCTGCGCCTCCTTGCCGCTGACGGACAGCACGCGGAAGCTCGCGCTCTGGCCGTTCTCGCCGGAGTAGCCGGCCCAGCTGCCGACCAGATTGCTCTCGTCGGCGGGAGGCGCCTGCTTTTCAAGCATCGCGGTGGCCTTGCCGCCGCCGGCCGAGAACAGCAGCACCGCGTTCTTGCCGTTCTTGGTGCCGAGCGTGACCGCGCCGAAGTCGATGGTCGAGCCATTGACCTGGCCGATGCCGCGCTCGGTGCGGCCGTTGTGGGTGTATTCCACCGTGGCCGCGGCGCCTCTGATGTTGACGACCTTGAAGCTCACGGTCTGGCCGTTGGCCGTCCAACTGCCCTTCCACTCGCCGAGCAGGTTGCTCTGGCGATAGACCCGCTCATTGGCGGGCGAGATCTGGTTGGTGCTTTGGATGGCGACCATGCGTGCTTCCAAGGAGCTCGATTGCTCGTTTACCCCGTATGTCGGATCGTTGCAGAGTGTTGCTAACGAGACGTAGGTCGAGGGGGTTAATGAAACGTAAACTGGCCCCGGCGAGCCGCCCGGGTCGCGGTGCGGCCCATCGTCTCAGCGTCCTCCGGAGCGATGGCGGTCATGGCCGGATGAATGCAGCAGCGAGGGGCACCTGGCGACCTGGGAGCGAGCGGACGCTTGCCGCGGAGCGCCGGATCGCCGACCATGATGCAGCGAACCACGCCCTCTCTTGTGCGAGCCCACTATGACCGCAGCCCTCACGCGCAGCAGCGTCGGCCAGCTTCAGGACGCGGAGGCGCGCCGCCTCGATGGGGATGGCTATCTGCTGCTGCGCGGTGCGATTCCGGCGGACTGGCTTGTCGCATTACGCGACGCCTTCGAGCTGGGCACGCGGCCGTCGGAGCAATGGCCGGTGCCGCGCGGCCGCGACTGGCGCCACGCCATGGTCGATCTCGATGCGACGGTGCAGCAGGTCTGCCGCCTGCCGGTGATGCTCGCCGCCGTGCATCATGTCCTGAAGGCGCCGTTCTTCCTCGGCCAGGTCGAAGGGCGCGAGCCGTGTGCCGATCGCGGCCAGCAGCCGCTGCATCGCGACGGCGTCGATCGCCGGCGCACCGACGCCGTGTCGGCGCTGGCCTTTCTCGATTCCTTCGGCCCCGACAATGGCGCCACGCAAGTGGTGCCGGGCTCGCATCGCCTCGACACGGACGATGCGCGGGCCGCGTCGTCTGCGTTCGTCACGGCAGGCGAGGCCGGCGACATCCTGCTGTTCGACGTCAACCTGCTGCACGGCGCGACGCGCAACCGCAGCGGCGCCCGCCGTCGCTCGCTGCTGATCACTTACGCCGTCTTCTCGCAGCAAGAGGACTGGCGCAGGACGCGCAAGTTGCGCGCGGTGCGGATGGATCAGGACGAGATTTTCGGGGCTGACTGATCCGGCTGCGTCATGACCACCGTCATCCCGCGGCGAGGCCGCGGGCCTGGGAACATGCCACGACGTCGATCGTGACAGCGCAGAACGACCCGCGCCGACTCGTTCCGACGTCACGCGCCCGTGGTTTGGTCAGACAGAGAGAACGCTCATGAAGCTGTACGATGCCGCAGTCGCCCCAAGCCCGCGCCGCGTGCGGATCTTTCTCGCCGAGAAAGGTCTCGCCATTCCCATGGTTCGGCTTGATCTGCGTGCCGGCGAGCAGTTCGAGCCGGAGTTTCGCGCGCTGAATCCGCAATGTACCGTTCCGGTGCTGGAGCTCGACAGCGGGGCTGCCATCACCGACGTCATCGCGATCTGCCGCTATCTCGAGGAGCTGCATCCCGCACCGCCTCTGATGGGCCGCGACGCCGAAGAACGGGCGCTCATCGAATGCTGGATCCGGCGGATCGAATGGGACGGTCTCTACGCTCTCCAGGAGGCCTTTCGCAACGGCACCCCTGGGCTGGAGCGCCGGGCATTGCCGGGTCCGCTGCCGCTCGAGCAGATCCCGGCGCTCGCGGAGCGCGGACGCCTGCGCGTCGCGCACTACTTCGCATGGCTCGACGCGCGGCTGGCCGAGCACGCCTTCGTCTGCGGGCCCGATTTCAGCATCGCCGACATCACCGCCATGGTGTCGGTCGACTTCGCAGCCCGCGCCAAGCTCGATCCGCCGAATCATCTCCATCATCTCAGGCGATGGTACGGCGAGGTTTCGAGCCGTCCGAGCGCAAAGGCTTAGGGCGGATGCGCGCCCGCGAGTCTCTTCAGCGTGATCCGAAGCGCTGTTTGGCGGTGTCGGTGACCGGCGTATAAAGACTGACGATCGTGCCCTCCGGGTCGCGGAACTGAGCGGCGCGGTTGCCCCACGGCATCGTCTTCGGCGCGTGCACCACCTCGACCTCGTCCTTCAACCGCGCGAAATCACCATCCACGTCATCGACCTCGAACTCCAGAATGGCGCTGCGATTGGCGCCGGGCTCGGCGCTGCCCTCCTTGAACAGCGCCACGGTCTCGGCGCTGCCGATCGCGAGTGTTCCGCGCGACGTGACGATCTCGGCGAACACCGGCGCCAGCCAATCCGCCGTCTGCTCGGTGACCTTTTCGTAGAAGCTGACCACGGCCTTGATGTCGGCCGCCACCAGACGGGTCGATGCGAACTTCATGACTTTTACCTTGCGTTCGAGGATCGGTCCCCGACCCGCTATCGCAGGGCTGCTGACAGCCTTGTGTCAGCAGTGGTGTCCGAGCATCGGCCGCATTACGCCGCGAGCTTCGCCAGCCCCTCCCAGTCGAACGCGATGCCATGGCCCGGCCGCGCCGGCGCCTGGGCCAGGCCATCCCTGAGCACGAGCGGATGCTCGATGTAGCGGTCGAGGCCAAAACCGTGAGCTTCGAGAAACGACCGGTTCGGGCAGGCCGCCAGCAGGTGCACGGTGATGTCGTGCGCGCCATGGCTGGTCACCGGCAGGTTGAACGCCTCGGCGAGCCGCGCGATCTTCATGAATGCGGTGACGCCGCCGCAATTGGTGACGTCGGGTTCGGGATACGACACCGCGCCGGCGGCGATGTAGTTCTTGAAGTCCCACAGCGAGCGCAGATTTTCGCCGGCCGCGATCGGCACGCCGCCGGCGCTCAGGATGCGCGCGTGGCCGGCGATGTCGTCGGGAATGGTCGGCTCCTCCAGCCAAGTGAGATCGAACGGCTGCAACGCGCGGGCGGCGCGGATCGCCTCCTCGACCGTCCACTTCATGTTGGCATCGGCCATCAGAGGAAAGCCGTCGCCGAGATGTTGCCGCATCGCCTGCACGCGCGCGACGTCGGCGGAGAGAGCCGGCCGGCCGACCTTCATCTTGATGGCGCGAAAGCCCTTGGCGAGATTGTCGTCGGTCTGCTTCAGCAGAGCGTCGACCGACAGATCGAGGTCGATGCCGCCGGCATAGCAGGGCACCCGGGCATCGAAGCCGCCGAGCAGCCGGAACAGCGGCAGCTTCGCGCGCCGCGCCTTCAGATCCCACAGCGCGATGTCGAGCGCCGACAGCGCCAGCACGACCGGACCGCCGCGCCCGCCATAATGCAGGCCCCACCACACCCGATGCCAGATCGCCTCGGTGTCGTCGGCCTCGTGCCGCGCAACCAGATCGGGGATCTCGCGCCTGACGATGTCGGCGACCGCGGGGCCGTTGCGGCCGACCGTGTAGGTGTAGCCGACACCCTCCGCGCCGTCGGCATCGCGCACCCTGCACGTGATCAACTCGAAGGCTGTCATCTCGCCATGCGTGCTGTCGGACAGCGTGACGGAAAGTGGGATGCGATAAAGACCGGTCTCGATCGATGCGATCACTGCCATCGGCTCGGTTCCTTCCCTGGCGTTTTTTATCAGCGTAGGCCTGCGGCGGACCGCGGGCAATTGCTCAAGCCATCGGCCTGATGCATTCATTGTCGCGGCGGAACTGATGCCCGCGTCTGCGCGGCACGGAGCGGGCGTTTACGCGTCTCACACCGGCCGCTATGCTCGGACATGTCTCCGGTTCACTCAGTGCTGCTCGACCTCGACGGCACGCTGATCGACTCGCGCCCCTGCGGTCGCTCGGTCATGCGCCTGACGACACGCTCGACGTCACCGCCGTGATCGGTCCGCCGCTGCAGGACATGCTGCGTGTGCTGCTGCAGGCCCACGGCGACGGTCGCGTCGACGAGGCCGTCGTGGCCTACCGCGAGCACTATGGCGAGATCGGTCTGTTCGGCAGCACGCTCTATCCCGGCATCCGGGAGGCGCTGCAGGCAATGCACGATGCGGGCTTGCGCATCTATCTCGCAACGTCGAAGCGCGAGCTGTTCGCGCGGCGCATCCTGGAGCATCTCGATCTCATATCGTATTTCCAGGCCATTCATGGCTCGGTGCCGTCGGGTGCGCTGGATCACAAGCCCGAGTTGCTCGCGCATATCCTCACCGAACGGAATATCGCAGCGCGCGACAGCCTCATGGTCGGCGACCGCCGCCACGACATCGCAGGCGCCCATGCCGTGAAGATGCGGAGTCTCGGCGCGCTCTGGGGCTATGGCAGCCGCGACGAGCTCGAAACCGCCGGTGCAGACCGTCTCGTGGAAAATCCAGATGATCTGGCGCGCGCGGTGCTGACGATGCTGAGGCGTTAGTCCGGTTCGAGGCGGTGACGCAGATGATCGCCTGCGCGTCGCAACCTTGCACTGGAACCGGAAAGTCGCGAAGATCGCGGCCAGCTCAGGGATCATTCCGGGAATACCAGCATATGCAGTTTGACGACGTCATCCTCGGCCGCCGCAGCATCCGTGGCTACAAGCCGGATCCGGTGCCGCGGGCGCTGATCGAGGAAATCCTCACGCTGGCGATGCGCGCGCCATCGTCGATGAACACCCAGCCGTGGAATTTCTACGTCATCACCGGCGAGCCGCTCAACCGCATCCGTGCCGGCAACACCGAGCGCATGCTCGCCGGCGTGCCGCAGTCGCGCGAGTTTCGCATCGGTCAGCCGTTCGACGGCGCGCACCGCGAGCGCCAGATCGGCGTCGCCAAGCAATTGTTCTCCGCGATGGGCATCGCGCGCGACGACAAGGAGAAGCGCCAGGACTGGGTGCTGCGCGGCTTCCGCCAGTTCGACGCGCCGGTCTGCATCATCGTCACCTATGACCGCGTGCTCGACGGCAGCGACGACACGCCGTTCGACTGCGGCGCCGTCACGACCGCGCTGGTCAATGCCGCATGGTCGCGCGGGCTCGGCGCCGTCATCAACAGCCAGGGCATCATGCAGTCCCCCGTCGTCCGCGAGCACGCCGGGATCGCCGACGACCAGGTCATCATGAAGAGCATCGCGCTCGGCTGGCCGGATCATGATTTCCCGGCCAATGCCGTGGTGTCGGAACGGAAGTCGGTGAAGGACGCGACGGTGTTCGTGGGGTTCGAGGATTAGTTGCGCGCCGGGGAGATGAGGTCCGTAGACCGATGAGGCCAATGACGTGCGTTGTCGGATCCAAGCTGTAGCGTGGGCAAAGCCGCCGCCGAAGGCGGCAGCGTGACCATCGTCGACCGGCGCATTCGTCTGCCGATAGCGTCACTGCACGTGCTGCAGCGGCAGCGGTGCCGCGGCCTTGCGGGTCTGGATCGCGATGTTGCTTTTGACCTCGCGGACGATGGGCAGGTTCAGCAGCCGCTCGACCAGGAACTGCCGGTAGTGCTCCAGGTCGGCCGTGACGACCTCGAGCAGATAGTCCGACTCGCCGGAGACCAGATGGCAGGCCAGGACTTCCGGCATCGCGCAGACGGCCTCTTCGAAGGCCAGAGCGTGTTCGTTCGCATGTCCCGCGATCTTGATCGCGAGGAATGCCGAGAATCCGAGGCCGACGCCGTCGCGATTCAGGACCGCGCGATAGCCCTGGATGACGCCGTCCTGCTCCAGCCGCTTGACGCGACGAAGACAGGGAGACGGGGACAGGCCGACCCGGTCGGCCAACTCGACATTGCTGAGCCGGGCGTCGGCCTGCAATTCCCCGATGATGCGCTGGTCGATCGCATCGAGCTTGGCTTTTGGCATATCTCTGACATCAGTCGCGGAAAACAGCGGGTTTATTGCGTAACGAGCCCGTAAGTTAGCACAGTTCGCAAGGACATGCGCGCCGGTTCGGGGCGAGGATGACGTGCTTCCCACGAGCCTCCGGAGACCTGGATATGACCGACACCGCTGTGCCCCAGACGTTGCTCGATGCCGTCGAGCGATACTTCGACACCATGTTCGACTCTGATGTCGAACGATTTGACCGGGTGTTTGCGCCGACCGCGCAACTGCACGGCCTGCGTGACGAGGCTCTGCGCGTCCTGACCGCGGCCGAGTATCGTCAGCTGTTGACGACCACCCCCTCGCCGCAGTCGAAGAGCGCGCCCCGCCAGCAGGAAATTCTGCTCATCGACTTCGCATCATCCACGCAGGCGGTCGTGAAGGTTCGCGTCAGGATCGATCTGATTCTCTATCTCGACTATCTCTGCTTTCACCTGATTGGCGGCGAGTGGCTGGTGACGGCCAAGTCGTTTCATGTGGAGCGGCGTTTTGCGGACGGGAAGTAATTGTTCAGCCGACCTGCGCCAAATGCGCGCCGTACGCAACTGCCCGTCGGGCTATTCTG
This sequence comes from Bradyrhizobium sp. HKCCYLRH2060, assembly GCF_051168135.1. Classification (NCBI taxonomy): domain Bacteria; kingdom Pseudomonadati; phylum Pseudomonadota; class Alphaproteobacteria; order Hyphomicrobiales; family Nitrobacteraceae; genus Bradyrhizobium; species Bradyrhizobium sp. HKCCYLRH2060. The sequence continues at coordinate 361,288 of NZ_JBNPUK010000001.1, read as the reverse complement.
CCGCACCAGTTTGTGCTTGCTAATTTTCCGAAATCATGTTTCTATCCGCGCATCCCGTCCTCATGCAGAGGGGCGTACGCGTCGTCACGATACGTAGAGGCGGGGAGCGGTGGCCGCGGGTCTGTCAGGTGCTGATGCGCTGGACGATGGACAGCTCGCGGACGTTCAAGCTGTGTGGTCCTGGCGCCCCGAAGCTGGCGCCAAGTCCGCGGTGACGCGATCCCTGACAGGACGTGTCATCAGGGCGACGGGGGCAAACAAGCCGGTCCCCGGGGAGAGCGCGGAGCAGACGTAAACCCATCGCGCAGGGAGGGCCGGGATGTCTCGGCTGAACCTGTGGTACCTGCCGCCTGCATTTTTTTCCGCAGGCGGGCCATGGGAGCAGCCAGCTCCCGGCCTTCCCTGCGCCCTCGGCATTTCCAGAGGGCGGGATCGATCAGCAGAACTCGGGCCATTGCGCCGCGAGGCCGATCAGGCGCATCTTAACATGGATGGCGGGGCTCATGCATGCTCGGCGCTCGCCTCGCTTGCAATAGGGCCATTTCATATGAGGTACGGGCTGTGGCGACAAACAATCCCGGACGTTAGTTACGCCGTCATGCCCGGGCTTGTCCCGGGCATCCACGTGGCGCTCAGCGTGCTGAACGACGTGGATGGCCGGGACAAGCCCGGCCATGACGATGTGGCGACGCATGAGCGCACGACTCTGATCGCCAGATACCATGGCTCTGCCCCTTCCAGGGGAGCTCGGATTGCCTCGAATGCGATCCGGATCAGCGGCTCCCCTCCCTGCCAGCGGGGTGAGGGGGAGCACTGCCGATGCGGCATGAGTTCAGCTCACACGTCCAAACAAGAGCGCTGGTCGTGCAACCGCTGACCGCAGAAAAGCGATCCTTAGATCTTCAGCTCGCTGCCCGTCACGCGCCGGAACGCCTCCAGATAACGCTGGCTCGTCGCGTCCACTACGCTCTGCGGCAGCGGCGGCGGTGGATCGTCGCCGTTCCAGCGGCCGGCCTTGCGCTCGGCGTCGAGATAGTCGCGCAGCGGCTGCTTGTCGAAGCTCGGCTGCGGCTTCCCCGGCTGATAGGCGTCGACCGCCCAGAACCGCGAACTATCCGGCGTCATCACCTCGTCGATCAGGATGATGTTTCCATCCTTGTCGCGGCCGAATTCGAACTTGGTGTCGGCGATGATGATGCCCTGCTCACGCGCCAGCGTTTCGCCGAGCGTATAGACCGCGCGGGTCATGCTCTCCAACGTATAGGCCGTGTCGTCGCCGACCACCTCGCGCATCCGCGCAATGGTGATGTTCTCGTCATGGCCAGTCTCGGCCTTGGTCGCCGGGCTGAAGATCGCGGGCTCGAGCCTCTCACTCTCGACCAGGCCCGCGGGAAGCTGCTCGCCGGCGAGCGTGCCGCTCGCGGCATATTCCTTCCAGGCCGAGCCCGAGAGATAGCCGCGGATCACGCATTCGATCGGAAACACGGTGGTGCGCTTGCACAGCATCGCCCGCCCGAGGATCTCCTCGCGATGCGGCTGCAGCCCCGGCACCTCGGCGAGGATCTCGTCGGTGTCGGCCGAGATCATGTGGTGATGCACGACGCCTTCCAGCGCGTTGAACCAGTAGGCCGAGATCTGCGTCAGCACCGCGCCCTTCATTGGGATGGTCTCGTTCATCACGACGTCGAAGGCCGAGATGCGGTCGGTGGTCAGCAGCAGCACGCGGTCGTCGCCGACGGCATAGATGTCGCGGACCTTGCCGCGGCCGATCTTCGGGAGCGGCAGATTGCTGGCGAGAAGCGTGGTCATCGTTCGGGGCCTTCGAAAGGGAGCGTCGCCTCCCATAGCCTATTCCGGCAGCGGAATGAACTCGTGCTCCTGGGGAACAGCGGCGAAGCGGCCGGTTTTCCAGTCCTGCTTGGCCTGCTCGATGCGCTCTTTGCTGGAGGAGACGAAATTCCACCAGACGTGGCGCGGCCCCTCCAGCGCGTCGCCGCCGAGGAACATCATCCGGGTCGGCTTCACCGTGCGCACGCTGATGGCATCGCCAGGCCGGAAGATCAGCAGCCGCGGTCCCTCGTGGCGCTCGCGGGTGATCTCGACCTCGCCGTCGACGATGTAGATCGCACGCTCCTCGTGGTCCGGATCGAGCGGCACCACTGTGCCGGCCTGCGCCGTCACCTCGACATAGAACCAGGGCGAAACCATCGTCACCGGAGAGGCTTTTCCAAACGCCCGGCCGGCAATGATGCGCGCGGAGAAGCCGGTGTCGCTGACCGTCGGCAGCGCGCCCGCCGCGTAATGCTGGAAGCTCGGCGCGATCTCTTCCGATTCCACCGGCAGCGCGATCCAGCTCTGCAGGCCCAGCATGTTCTGGCCGTTCTGCCGCTGCAGATCCGGCGTGCGCTCGGAATGCGCGATGCCGCGGCCGGCGGTCATCAGGTTCATCGCGCCGGGCTGGATCTCCTGGACGTTGCCCTCGCTGTCGCGATGCATGATGGCGCCGTCGAACAGATAGGTGACGGTGGCCAAGCCGATATGCGGATGCGGCCGCACGTCCATGCCCTTGCCGGAAACGAATTGCACCGGACCGAAATGGTCGAAGAAGATGAACGGCCCGACCATCTGCCGGCGGCCATGCGGCAGCGCGCGGCGTACCGCAAAGCCGTCGCCGAGATCACGGGTGCGCGGCACGATGACGTGCTCCAGCGCATCGCACGAGGTGGGATCGCCGAATTCGGGATCGTTCGAAGGCTGCCAGCTCATGGGACGCTCCTGAGATGTGGTCACGCGAGCCTAGCAGCTTCGCGACGGCGAGGGCAGGGCATGAGGTCGCGGCGTCGGCGTGATTTGAACGGAGCGGCACTCCGGCCTAGAGTTCCGGCGCTGACAACGGATCCGTGACGATGACGCTCGACAGCCTCGATCTCGTGCTTCGCGCCGCCGCCATTGCGCTGCTCGCCGTGCTCGCCGTCGCGTTGGGACGTGACCTCGGTGGTCAATGGCGCGGCCGGCTGGCGATCGCGCTGGCGCTCGGCTCGGCCGCGCATGCGGCGACCTTCAACATCGGCGGGACGGCGGCGCCATCGCTCGCTTCCGCGCCGCTGATTGCGCTCGCGACGGCCGACATCATCGTGCTCTGGCTGTTCTGCCGCGCGCTGTTCGACGACGGCTTTGCGTTGCGCGGGCTGCACGGCCTGATCTGGCTGGCTGTGTTCGGCTTCAGCCTGATCGGCTGTCTCGTGCTCGGACCTGCCGGACATGGCCGGCTCGTGATCGTCGCCAACAATGTGCTGGCGCTCGGCTTCCTTGGCCTGACCTTGGCGCAGACCATCCGCTCCTGGTCGGCGGATCTCGTCGAGGGACGGCGGCGCATCCGGGCCTTCGTCGTGATCGCGGCGCTGTCCTACGGTGGCGTCAATGCGCTGCTGCAGATGGCGTCCGCCGGCAGCGGCCCGTCCGAGCTTGCCAATGTGGTCAATGCGGCGATGTTCCTGGTCGTGGTCGGCGCCGTCGCGCTGATGCTGCTCAGGGTCGGTGCCGGCGATGTGTTCGCGCCGGAGACACCGCCGGTCGCAGAGCCCGAAGCCACGGCTCCCAGGGCCGCGGACCGCAGGCTGGTCGACGCGCTGATGCGGCTGATGGCGGATGAGCGGATCTATCGGCGGGACAACGTCACCATCGGGATGCTGGCGACCAGGCTCTCCATTCCTGAATACCGGTTGCGGCGGCTGATCAATGGCGAGCTCGGCTACCGCAACTTCAACACCTTCCTCAACGCCCACCGTATCGAGGAGGCCAAGGCCGCGCTCGCCGATCCCGCCCAGGCCGAGGTGCCGGTCATCACCATCGCCATGGATGCCGGGTTCCAGTCGCTCGGTCCGTTCAACCGGGCGTTCAAGGCGGTGACTGGGGTGACGCCGACCGAATACCGGCGCATGAGGCTGGCCGCAGCGTGATCTGTTCGGCCTTGAAATCACGGAGGAATTCCAGAATCGGCGAGGTCCCGGCCATTCCCGGCTGGTGCGATTTGCGAAATCGGCGAGCATCCGGGCCGCAGCCGCGGTCTGGTCCGGCGGATCCAACTGCCGGAGCTCCTCATGACCAGACGCCGCCTGCTGCCTGCTCTCGTTGCCACCACCGCGCTGACCGCCCTGGCGGTCGGCGGCGCCCGCGCCCGCGATGTGCCGAAGGTGGCAACCGGCTTCATCGCCAGCGTGCTGTGCTCGGAGACCTTCGTCTCCGGTCTCGACCCGGACCGCACGCTCTCCGAGACCCGGGCCGCGATGCCTGGCGCCGGCCTGCTGAGCTGGGCAATGGACGTCCGCGTCGATCGCGCCGCCAAGGACGTCAGCGTGACGCTGCTCGGGCTCGGCCGGAGCCACGCCGTGTATCGCGACGGGCTCGGCTGCCACATGGACCATGGCGAGAGCCGCGACTGGCCGGCCGTCCGGTTGTCGCCGCCGCAGCCGGCCTTGCTGCCCGACATCGCTCCGCCGCATGTCGTGGCGCCGGCGACACCGGCGCTCGCCGCGGCGCTCGACCGCGCCTTTGCCGAGCCGGAGGTGCCTCCGTTCCGGCGCACCCATGCCGTCCTGGTGATGAAGGACGGCAAGGTGATCGCCGAGCGCTACGCGCCCGGCTTCACGCTCGACACCCCGCTGCTCGGCTTCTCCGCGACCAAGTCGATGACCGCGACCCTGATCGGCATTCTCGTCCGCCAGGGCAAGCTCGCGCTGCATGCGCCCGCGCCGGTCGCGGCGTGGCAGAACGAAAGCGATCCGCGCCATGCGATCACCGTCGATCATCTGCTGCGCCACACCGCCGGTCTCGCGCTCGGCAGCTCGCTGCAGGCCTCGCTGTTGTCGGCGCTCGAGCCGGTCAACCGGATGAAGTTCGTCGAGCCCGACCGCGCGGCCTTTGCCGAATCCATGCCGATGGAGACTGCTCCGGGCGCGGTCAGCAACTATCACGACGGCAACACCGTCATCCTTTCCCATCTCATCCGCGATGCCGCCGGCGGCAGCGCCGCGGATGTGCTGCGCTTCGCGCATCGCGAGCTGTTCGATCCGCTGGGCATGGCCAGCGTCACGATCGAGTTCGACGCCGCCGGCACGCCGGAGGGATCGAGCCAGATGCTAGCCTCGGCGCGCGACTGGGCGCGGCTCGGCCAGCTCTATCTCGACGACGGCGTCGTCGCCGGCCGGCGCATCCTGCCCGCCGGCTGGGCGGACTACGTCGCCACGCCCACACCGAACGCCTATGTCGGCCTCGGCGCCGGCTTCTGGACCAACCGCGGCGACAGTTTTGGCGCCAACTACCGCATCGCGCACGGCTGGCCGCGCGACGCCTTATTCGCCAAGGGCACGCTCGGCCAGTACGTCATCGTCATCCCATCCGAGCGCCTCGTCATCGCGCGCTTCGGTCGCACCGTGAACTGGCCGCCCGAGGCCGACGGCGTGGCGCAGCTCGTGAGCGACGTGATCGCGGCGACAAGAGGGGAATGACGCATGCGCTACACTCTCCCCAACGCCGTCGCCTGCGCCACACGGTCGAAACGCTCCAGCGACAGGATCGCATCGGCAAAGCTTTGCGCGCGGCTGCTCAGCACCGGCCGTGCCAAAGTGATGAACTTGTCGCTCATCGCCTGCGCCGACGGAAACGAGGTCGGCTCGCCCGAGGGATCATCGTGCAGCCGCTCGTGCACGCCGTCCTCGGTGGTGATGGTCACGCGGGCGCCGAACGGATGGCTGCGGCCGATCTCCAATTTGTTGTCCTGCACGACGTCGAACTTGTCGGCGAGCGCGTTGATCGCGGCGTCACCAAGGCGCGTGTAGTCGTCCCAGCCGAAGCGGCCCTGGTCGAGCGCCAGCGCGCCGGTGAAGAACATCGAGAACTGGCCGCCGACGATCGATCTCGGATGGCGCTTGGTCGCGGCGTCGCCCGTCAAGGTGATGCCGTTGCGATGCAGGCCGATCTCGACGCGCTTGACCTGGTCCGGCGTCAGATTGTGCTCGCGGCGCAGCGCGATGATGGCGTCGATCGCGGCATGGGTGTAGCGGCAGCTCGGATACGGCTTCACGCCGATCTTCATCGTCTCATAGGTGGAGCCGAGCCCGGCGACGGCCTTCTCATGGTGCGGCGTGTCGGTGTAGCCGACCAGCAGGCCGTGCCTGCCCTCGACGGATTCGATCGCGCCGACGAAGTCGTTCTTGGCGAGCGTCGCCGCGATCACGCCGTTCATCGCGGACGCACCGACCTGATAGCGCTTGTTCCAGGCGCCGTTGACGAGAAACTGCAGCGAGCCCGCCGCCTGGCTGCCGGAGACGCCGAAGGCGTAGATCAACTGTTGCTCCGACAGGCCGAACAGCTTGCCGGCGGCAGCTGCTGCGCCATAGGTGCCGGCGGTCGCGGTCGGGTGGAAACCGCGGGCATAATGCGAGGTCGGATCGAGCGCATTGCCGAGCCGGCAGCACACCTCGTAGCCGGCGACAATAGCGGTCAGCACCTCGCGGCCGGAGGCGCCGACCATCTCGCCGACGGCGAACGCGGCCGGCACCACGGGTGCGCTCGGATGCAGCGAGGAATCGGCGTGGGTATCGTCGAAATCGAGCGAATGGCCCATCGTGCCGTTGAGCAGCGCCGCGACCGCCGGCGTCCAGGTTCTGTCGTCGCCGAACACGGTCGCCTCGCCCGCCGCATCCAGCTTCAGCGCCGCCAGCATGTTCACCACCGACGGCGTCGACTCCGCCTCGCGCCGGGCGCGGATGGCGCTGCCGAGAAAATCCAGCGTCAGCACCTTGGCGCGGTCGAGCACCTCGGGCGGGATATCGTCGTATTTCAGCGCGGCGACGTAGGCGGCGAGCGTTGCGGTTTCCTGGGCCATCGTGTTTCCTCACATCGTTGCAGCCAGGGTAGGCAAGCTGATTCCGCCTTTCAAGCCGGTCCGGCCCGGTGGGAGGCTGCCATGCCGACGCGCTGGTCCGTTCGAGGTGGATGATTGATGGCGTCGTTCAAGGAGCTGTTCGGCAGGTTGCGCGGCCGCAAGGCGCAGATGTCGCTGGCCGTCCGCGGCACGGTGGCGGCGACGCTCGCTTTTGCCGTTGCCACGGCCTTCCACCTGAAGCTGCCGCTGTGGGCGGTGCTGACCTCGCTGATCGTGACGCAAGGCAGTGTCGGGCGTTCGCTGAAGGCGACGCGCGACTACATGTTCGGCACCATCGGCGGTGCGATCTATGGCGGCGCCATCACCGTGTTCATTCCGCATTCCGGCGAATTGCAGCTGCTCGGCATGCTGATCCTGGCGGTGACCCCGCTCGCCTTCATCGCCGCGATCAATCCCAGCCTCAACGCCGCCACCGTGACCGCGGTCATCGTGCTCCTGGTGCCCACGATGGGCCATCTCGATCCGCTGGGATCGGCGATCGACCGCGTGTTCGAGGTTGCGGTCGGCGCGTTCACCGGCCTCGCCGTATCGTTCATCGTGCTGCCGTCGCGGGCGCATGTCCAGATGCGCAGCGCGGCAGGCCGCCTGCTCGAACTGATCGCCGCAGCAATGACCGAGCTTCTGGCCGGCCTGTCGCGGGGGCGCGACAACGACGCGCTGCATCGGATCCAGGACGGTATCGGCACCGCGCTCACCGAGTTGAACGCGACCGGGGCGGAGGCCGAGCGCGAACGCTCGGCGCGGCTGTCCTCTGGCGCCGACACCGGTCCGCTGCTGCGGACGATCCTGCGCCTCCGCCATGACGTCGTGATGATCGGCCGCGCCAGCGTGGTGCCGCTGCCCTCGGAGCTGCAGGCACGTTTGTCGGCGCCGGTGGCGCGCGTCAGCGATGCGATCGCGAGCTATCTGCGCGGCTGTGCCGCGGCCATCCGCAACGGCTCCGGCCCACCGCCGATCTGGCCGATCCATGTTGCGGTCAAAGCCTATGCCGAGCAGGTCGCCGCCGTCCGCAGCGACGGGCTGACGCGCGGGCTGCCCGGCGATGCCGCCGAGCGCTTCTTCGCTCTGGGCTTTTCGCTCGACCAGATGCGGCAGAACCTGATCGACCTCGAGCGCGTCGTCGCCGAATGGTCCGGAGCGTCGGCCGGCAAGGTGCATCGGCCGGAGCCCGGGGAGTCGTCCGATACGGCCGGCGCCTGAACTCTTCATCGGGTCAGCCGCAGGAAGCGCACCACCAGCAGCGCGGCGTAGATCGTCGTGCCGATCGACAGGCCGATCCAGATTCCGACCGCGCCGAGCGCGGTGTGGAGGCCAAGCAGATAAGAGGCGGGGAAGCCGATCAGCCAATAGCCGAGCACGGCGAGCAGCAGCGGCACCCGCGTATCCTTGATGCCGCGCAGCGCGCCGACCGCGATGCTCTGCAATGCGTCCGTGATGAAGAACGTCGTGCCGACGAGCAGCAGCGTGGCGGCCAGCGCCGCTGTCGTTTCGGCATCGGAGATCCCGGAGCCGAGGAACAGCTGCACGATGTCATGGCGCGCAATGACGATGCCGAGCGTGAACAGCACTGCGAGTGAAAGGCCGAGCAACATCGCCATCAAGCCGGCGCGGCGAACGCCGGTCGCATCATCGCGCCCGGCGGCGTGGCCGACGCGCACGGTCGCGGCCATGCTGATCCCGAACGGCACCATGAACAGGATCGCAGTGATCTGCAGCGCGATCTGGTGCGCGGCGAGCGCGGCCGTGCTGATCAGTCCCATCAGGATCGCGGCCGCGGAGAACAGGCCGTATTCGAGCAGGAACGACAGCGAGATCGGCGCGCCGATGATGAGGAGCTGTCGCATCAGTCGCCAGTCGATACGGCCCAGTCGCGCGAGGACGTGGTAGTCGCGGAACGGCGGGCGGAACGCTGCGAACCACAGCCCGGCGAGGAACGTCCCCAGGTTGACGGTCGAGGTGGCGAGGCCGACGCCGGTCAGGCCCAGCCGCGGAAAACCCCAGTGGCCGTACAGCAGCGGATAGACCAGCAGCGCGTTGAGCGGGATCGCGGCCAGTGTGATCCAGAGCACCGGCTCGGGGCGGTTGACCGCGCCCATGAAGCTGCGCAGCGCCATGAACCACAGCATCGGCGCAATACCCCAGGCGAGGCCGCGCAGATAATCCTGCGCGGGACGCGCGACGTCGGGGGCCTGTCCGAGCGTGAGCAGGATGGCCTCGCCGTTCAGCGCGATCATCATGATCGGCAGCGCGATGAACAGGCCGGCCCATAGTCCAACGCGGAGCGCGCGCCGCACCAGCGCTGCATCCGCGGCTCCGAACGCCTGCGCGGCGAGCGGCGCCACCGCCGACATCAGGCCCATGCCGAAGGTCGAGCCGACGAAATACACCGTGCCCGCCAATGCGGCCGCCGCCACGGCATCGCCGCCGAGACGGCCGATGAAGGCGAGGTCGGTCGACATCATCGCGATCTGCGACAACTGCGTCAGCGCCATCGGTGCGGCGAGCCGGATCGTGTCCCAGAGCTCGAGCGCGAGGGGAGGCGTCGGCGCCGCCGTTGGCGGTGCGTGGTTGGTTCCGGCTGTGGAGGTCATGGTCGGGGCTATAGCAGGCCCTGCGGCGTCGTGCACATCACGGCGGGATGTTCGGTCGCAGCCGCGTGCGGCACGGAGGCGCAGCTCCACCTGGCCAAATGCGGACGGCTGCGTGAGGCGCATCGTCAATCGCATTGACGTGATCGCGTGCATGACTGACCGATCTCGCGGCGCTGACACGTCCGAGCTCTGCTTGATCGATGGCCCTCGGAAGCGAGAGGGCGCGGGGAATGCCGGGTGCTGGCCGCACCCATGGCCCGCCTGCGTAAAAAAATGCAGGCGGCAGGAACCACAGGTTCAGCCGAGACATCCCGGCATTCCCCGCGCGATGGTTGGAACGACTTATACGTATTCTCCCCGGGGACCGGGCTTTCTTGCCCCCGTCGTCAGCGGAATCGCCCGCCGGCTTGACCTCAGCGTCGGGAGGCCAGGACCATACGCTTTCGCCGTATGCGACCGCCCCTTCGTCCACGCGCCAGCCTCGAGTTGCTACCCAAGTGCGCGCTGAGAGCCGCCGCATCCACCGCATCCCCGCCCTCAACGTCCGTGACGATCGCGAAGCGCCCCTCTCATGAGGACGGGATGGCTACATTGTTTCTGATTCTTGGAATAATAGCAAGCAAAAAATTCGGAAAAACGGCAGCCGCGATATTGGCGGCTTGGGCACGGAGCGCCGGTGCGACAGCGAGCCGAAGACTCGCGTGTCATCATGCGGCTGCTGCGACCTGCCGGAGCATCGCCTTCACGACGAGCCGGTGAAACGGCTTGATCATGGCGAGATAGATGCGGCCGAGAGCATTGTGGGTCTCGACCAAGGTGGTCGCTGTCACTTGCGAGGTCGCGTGCTGAGAGGCCACGTCGACCAGGACGCGAAAGTCCAGATGCTTGTCGTCGAAGCCGAGCACGAGCCGGGCCGGCGTTTCGTCGACGACCGGAAAAATCCCGATCAGAGGACGTGGGTTGCTTGGGTCCGCGCCCGAGGTCTTCAGACCGAAGGGCCTGACCAGCAGGTTGCGGAGCTTCAGGAGCGCCGCTATCCACCAGGGCGTGTGACCGAGCATGCGCTCGGCCGCGGTGCGGGCAGCAACGGGCGGGCCGTTGATCGTGATGCGAAAGGCATCGGCGAACTCCGCGCCGGCCAGCCATCGGGTACCGTCGACGTTGGGAGTGATCTCGCTGATTGTCATGAGCGATGAGCCTCACATGTCAAGGTTGCTCGCGCGCCATGCGCGATGCGCAGCAGCATCGCACGCGCATGTCCGCGAAGCCAGTGCGCCGATGGCCTTGCGCCAGGGTCATTCAATTTCGTCATTGCGAGCTGCGCTCGCAATGACGGAGGAGAGATGTGCGTAGTAAACTACCGCCCGCGCTCCGGCACGCGGGTGATCTTCGCGCCCAGTGCGTTCAGGCGCTCGTCGATGCGTTCATAGCCGCGTTCGATCTGGTCGGCGTTGTCGATGTACGAGGTGCCTTCGGCGCAGAGTGCTGCCAGCAGCATGGCCATGCCGGCGCGGATGTCGGGGGAGACGACGCGGGCGCCGCGCAGGCGGCTGGGGCCGGCGACGATGGCGCGGTGCGGGTCGCACAGCACGATGCGCGCGCCCATCGAGATCAGCTTGTCGACGAAGAACATCCGCGACTCGAACATCTTCTCGAACATCAGGATCACGCCCTCGCATTGCGTGGCGGTGACGAGCGCGATCGACATCAGGTCGGCCGGGAAGGCCGGCCAGGGCTGGTCCTCCAGCTTCGGCACGTGGCCGCCGAAATCGTCCTTGATCCTGAGCGTCTGCTCCGAGGGCACGATGAGATCGTCGCCGGCGACCTCGCAGACGATGCCGAGCCGCTCGAAGCCCATGCGGATGGAGCGCAGATGCTCGGTACCGGCGCGCACGATGCGCAAGGGAGAGCGCGTCACCGCGGCGAGCCCGATCAGCGAGCCGACCTCGATGTGATCGGGCTGGATCGCGTAGGACGCCTGACCGAGCGTGCTGGCGCCATGGATCACCATCGTGTTGGTGCCGATGCCCTCGATGTTGGCGCCGAGCGCCACCAGGAAATGCGCGAGGTCCTGGACATGCGGCTCCGAGGCCGCGTTGCGCAGATAGGTCGTGCCGTGCGCAGCGACGGCGGCGACCAGCGCGTTCTCGGTGGCGGTGACGCTGGGCTCGTCGAGGAACACGTCGGCGCCTTTCAGGCCGGAGGCGCGCAGCTCGATCTTGTCGGTCGCGGTGACCGTGGCGCCGAGCTGCTCGAAGGCCAGGAAATGGGTGTCGAGCCGGCGCCGGCCGATGACGTCGCCGCCAGGCGGCGGCAGCGCCACTTCGCCGCAGCGGGCGAGCAGGGGTCCTGCCAGCAGGATCGAGGCGCGGATGCGAATGCACAGATCCGGATCGAGATCGGCGGCGCGGATGTCCTTGGCATGGATCGCGAGCCGGTTGCGGCCGCGCCATTCGGCGGAGGCACCGACCGAGCGGATCAGCTCGACCAGGGTCTCGGTGTCGCGGATGCGTGGCACGTTGTCGAGCGTGACCGGATGCTCGGTCAGCAGCGCGGCGGCGATGATCGGCAGCGCGGCGTTCTTGTTGCCGGACGGCTCGATCGCGCCTTTGAGCCGGTGACCGCCCTCGACGATGTATTGAATGGGCGCCATGCGGTGATGATCCGTTGTCGAAGCGTGTGGCCGCTGCCCTTGCCGGCTTCGCGACGGCGTTCGGGCACAGGGTGTCCAGCGGGATCAACCTGTTCCGCAATCCGGCGACCGCGAACCTGGTTCACGGGCCGCCGGGGTCCTCATGAGACCGACTCCTAACGCCAATTCCAAAACGGAATCAATGCCGGAAAATCGCGGCGGGCCACTTTGCCACGGCGGCGGGGCAGCGGCCGGGGAGCGCGCCGTGTTCTTGACGGCCGGTGTGGCGCGGCCGATGGTCGTTGGCTGCCGCGGCTGCGGCAGGGATGGAGAAACGCTGGAATGGCCGATGATCAAGCTGACGTCTGGACCTGCTCGGCGCAGCGACAGGCGCGCGCCAACATCCGCCGATATCTCGACTGGCTCGCTTCGCGCGGCCACAGCTTCTCCGGCTATCACGATCTCTGGCAGTGGTCGGTCGACGACGTCGCCGGGTTCTGGCGTTCGATCTGGGATTATTTCGAGGTCATGGCCGACGGCGAGATCGGCGAGGTCGTCTCGCGCGATCCGATGCCGCGGACGCGCTGGTTCACGGGGACGCGGCTGAACTTCGCCGAGCACGTGCTGCGCCACGAGTTGAGCGGCAGTCCCGATCGAGCGATGCTGCATCACGGCTCGGAGCTGCGTCCGCTGGCGGCCGCGAGCTGGGGCGAAATCGCAGGCCGCGTGCGGCGGCTCGCCACGTCGCTGCGCGAGATGGGAATCGGCAAGGGCGACCGGGTCGTCGCCTACATGCCGAACATTCCCGAAGCCGTCATCGCGATGCTCGCGACCACGGCGATCGGCGCGGTGTGGTCCTCGGCGGCACCGGAATTCGGCGCGCAGACGGTGATCGACCGATTTTCGCAGATCGCGCCGAAGCTCGTCTTCGCGGTCAACGGCTATCGTTACGGAGCGAAGGATTTCGACCGCATCGGCGATCTCGAGACGATCCTCGCGGCGCTGCCGAGCGCCGAGATGCTGGTCATGCTCGACTATCATCCGGCCGCGCGCAAGGCGCCGGAGTTTCGTGGCGGCATTCGGGCGTGGCCCGACCTGCTCGACGGTCCGGCGATCGCGCGCGACGCATTTCAGTTCGCACGCGTCGCATCGGATCATCCGCTCTGGGTGCTGTTCACCTCGGGAACGACCGGCCTGCCGAAGCCGATCGTGCACAATCACCACGGCATCGTGCTTGAGCACTACAAGTCGGCGGCGTTTCATTTCGAGATCGAGGCGGACGGCACGCTGTTCTTCTACTCGACGACAGGCTGGATGGTCTGGAACACGCTGATGTGGGGGCCGCTGATGAACGGCACCTCGGTGCTCTATGACGGCCATCCGAGCCATCCGGACGCGCGGCTGGTGTGGCGGCTCGTGGAAGCCGCCGGCGTGACCGTGCTCGGCATCAGCCCGAGCTACATCCAGCTGGTGCGGCAGCAGGGCGTCGTTCCGGGCCGCGAGTTCAATCTGGAGCAGCTGCAGTCGGTGATGCTGGTCGGATCGCCATCGACACCGGAGGTGTTTCGCTGGGTGCACGAGGCGGTCAAGCCCGAGGTCTGGGCCTCCTCGCAATCCGGCGGAACGGAGTTCTGTTCCGGTCTGCTGGCCGGCTCGCCGCTGCTGCCGACGCATGCTGGCGAGATCCAGGCTCCGGCGCTCGGCGTGGCCGCGGTCGCGTTCGACGATGCGGGGCGCGAGATCATCGACGAGGCCGGCGAACTCGTCGTGCGCGCGCCGATGCCTTCGATGCCGCTCTGCTTCTGGGGCGATGCCGATTTCGTCCGGTATACGGACAGCTATTTCGGCGTCTATCCGGGGGTCTGGCGCCATGGCGATCGTGTCCGCTTCAACGCGCGCGGCGGCTGCCACGTCTTGGGCCGTTCCGACGCCACGCTGAACCGTCATGGCGTGCGGATCGGCTCGGCGGAAATCTACCGGACGATGGAGGGGATTCCCGGTATCGTCGATAGTCTCGTCATCTGCATCGAGCAGCCGGACGGCGGCTTCTACATGCCGCTGTTCGTGCAACTCGCCCAGGGCATCGAGCTGACGGACGGGTTGCAGGACGAGATCCGCCGGCGGCTGCGCCACGAGCGCAGCCCGCGGCATGTCCCCGACGTCATCATCGGCGTGCCGGAAATCCCGATGACCCTGACCGGCAAGAAGATGGAGGTGCCGGTCCGTCGACTGCTGCTCGGCGACGCTCCGGACAAGGTCGCGAGCAAGGATGCCACCCGCAACCCGGCGGCGCTGGACTGGTTCACGCAGTTCGCGGCGGCACGGCGAGGCGGATGACAGGGGCGAGCGTCAGCCCGATGAGGACAGGCCGGACGGCTGGAGCGTCCCGGCATCTGGGCCTACACGTCGACGTTCGCCGACAGCGAGTTGTCCTGGATGAATTCGCGGCGCGGCTCGACGACGTCGCCCATCAGCTTGGTGAAGATGTCGTCGGCCTCGTCGACCTCCTTGACCCTGACCTGCAGCAGCGTGCGGGCCTCGGTGTCGAGCGTGGTTTCCCAGAGCTGTTCCGGGTTCATCTCGCCCAGACCTTTGTAGCGCTGCTGGGTGACGCCCTTGCGGCCGGCATCGATGACGGATTCGAACAGATCGACCGGGCCGTGGATCACCGTCTGGACGTCGCCGCGGCGCAAGGTGCCGGGCTTGGCATAGGCCTCCTGCAGGCGGGCCGCATAGTCGTCGAGCTTGCGGGCATCCGCCGAGGCGAGCAGCGCGTCGTCGATGACGGCGACGTCCTTGACGCCGCGCACGGTGCGTTCGAAGGTGAAGCCCTGGCCCTCGAGGAAGTGACCGATCCAGCCGCGCTCGACCTCGTCGGCCAGCACGTCGAGCCGTTTCGCGATGTACTCGGCCGCGGCGTCCGCGGTCGCCAGATCGCGGGTGATATCCGGCCGCAGCACGCCGGCGATCGCGGCCTGCTCGACGACCTTGCGATCGTAGCGGCTGTGCAGATTGCGCAGGATGTTGCGGACGATCCGCGCTTCCTCGACCAGCCCCAGCAGGTCGCGGCCCTTGCGCTCCTCGCCCTCGGCGGTCTTGAACACGCAGTCGTCGAGCCCGGTGCCGATCAGATAATCCTCCAGCGCGCGCTCGTCCTTCAGATACTGCTCGGACTTGCCGCGCATCACTTTGTAGAGCGGCGGCTGCGCGATGTAGAGATGGCCGCGGTCGATGATCTCGCGCATCTGCCGGTAGAAGAAGGTCAGCAGCAGCGTGCGGATGTGGGCGCCGTCGACGTCGGCGTCCGTCATCACGATGATCTTGTGATAGCGCAGCTTGTCGATCGAGAACTCGTCACTGATGCCGGTTCCGAGCGCGGTGATCAGCGTGCCGATCTGCTCGCTCGACAGCATCTTGTCGGGGCGCACGCGCTCGACATTGAGGATCTTGCCGCGCAGCGGCAGCACCGCCTGGAATTCGCGGTTGCGGCCCTGCTTGGCGCTGCCGCCGGCCGAGTCACCCTCGACGATGAACAGCTCGGACTTGGCCGGATCCTTCTCCTGGCAGTCGGCGAGCTTGCCGGGCAGCGAGGAGACGCTGAGCGGGCTCTTGCGGGTCAGCTCGCGCGCCTTGCGCGCGGCCTCGCGTGCCGCCGCGGCCTGGATCACCTTGCCGACGATGGTCTTGGCCTCGCCCGGATGCTCCTCGAACCAGGCGGCGAGCGCCTCGTTCAGAACGTTCTCGACCACGGGACGCACTTCCGAGGACACCAGCTTGTCCTTGGTCTGCGACGAGAACTTCGGATCTGGCACCTTCACGGAAAGAACGGCGGTAAGACCCTCGCGACAATCGTCGCCGGTCAGCGCGATCTTCTCCTTCTTCGCATTGGCCTCGGCATAGCCGTTGACCTGGCGCGTCAGCGCGCCGCGGAAGCCGGCGAGATGGGTGCCGCCGTCACGCTGCGGGATGTTGTTGGTGAAGCAAAGCACGTTCTCATGATAGCTGTCGTTCCACCACAGCGCAGCTTCCACGGTGATGCCGTTGACCTCCGAGCGCACCATGATCGGCGCCGGAACGATCGCCTTCTTGTTGCGGTCGAGATATTTGACGAACTCCTCGACGCCGCCGTCGTAATGCATCTCCTCGCGCTTCTCGACCGCGTGGCGCATGTCGGAGAGCACGATGTTGACGCCGGAATTGAGAAAGGCGAGCTCGCGCAGGCGATGCTCGAGCGTCGCATAGTCGTATTCGACGTTCTTGAAGGTCTCCGTCGAGGCCAGGAACGTCACCTCGGTGCCGCGCTTGCCCTTGGCCTCGCCGACCACCTTCAGCGGCGCAATCGCATCGCCATGGGCGAACTCGATGAGATGCTCCTTGTCGTCGCGCCAGACCCGCAGCAGCAGCTTGCTCGACAGCGCGTTGACGACGGAGACGCCGACGCCGTGCAGGCCGCCCGACACCTTGTAGGAGTTCTGGTCGAATTTTCCGCCTGCGTGCAGCTGGGTCATGATGACCTCGGCCGCGGACACGCCTTCGCCCTTGTGGATGTCGACCGGAATGCCGCGGCCGTCGTCGCGCACGGTGACCGAATTGTCCGGATTGAGGATCACCTCGACCGCGGTGGCGTGGCCGGCCAGCGCCTCGTCGATCGCGTTGTCGACGACCTCGTAGACCATATGGTGCAGGCCGGAACCGTCATCGGTGTCGCCGATATACATGCCCGGGCGCTTGCGCACCGCGTCCAGGCCCTTCAACACCCGGATCGATTCTGCGCCGTACTCGTTCGCGGTTGCAGGCTCGGTGTCGGCGATGGTTTGCCGGGCGGGTTCGGTCATGTGGGGCCTTCGGAAGGGTGGTCGAATCGGCATCGCAAACCGCATGCCGAGAGCGCTCTTTCTCTCACGAAAGAAGCCACGCGCCTAGCGCAAAGTGGCCCTTCGTAAGACATTGAAGAGATAGCGTTTTTTAACGGTTTTTCAAGGCCTGGCGAGGGTCGTTTTCGTCCCCTCCGAAAGCCGGATTCAGGCCATTCCCGCGGCTGGTTTTGAGGCGTGCGGCGGGGCTCTTTGGCCCGCGATCAGGGGCGAGTCCGGTATGACCCCGGGGGGATCCCGACCAACGGCCGAAGGCGTTACCGCCGCGCGCTGATCCGTCCGGCCTCGACGTCGAAGATCTCGCCGAGCTCGCGTAGTTCGGCAAACGCCGCGGGATCGGCGCCGGTCAGCCATACCTGGGCACCGAGCGTGCCGAGCTCGGCGAACAAAGCGGTGCGGCGGCCGGGATCGAGATGGGCGACGATCTCGTCGAGCAGCAGCATCGGCACGATGCCGGTGGTCTCGGCGACCAGCGTCGCATGCGCGAGGATGAGGCCGATCAGCAGCGCCTTCTGCTCGCCGGTCGACGCGTCGCGCGCCGGCATGTTCTTCGGCGCGTAGACGACATGGAGATCAGTGAGATGCGGCCCGTCGAGCGTGCGGCCAGCCGCGGCATCGCGCGCGCGATTGTCGCGCAGCATCGCGCGGTAGCGGTCCTCGACGGCAAGCGCCGGCTCGCTCAGCAGCGCATTCTCCATCCAGCCGTCGAGCGCGATCTCGGCGGATGGGAACGCCGAGGCTTGTCCGCGCTGGCGCAGCATCGCAGCGAGCTTCACCGCGGTCTGGCCGCGGCTCGCGGCGACGGCGACCGCGAGCTCCGCAGTCTCGCGCTCGATCGCGCCACACCAGTGGTCGTCGAAATTGCGCACCTCGAGCAGCCGGTTGCGCGAGCGCAACGAGCGCTCCAGCGCCGACACGCGGCTCGAATGCTCGCTGTCGATCGCGAGCACCAGGCGGTCGAAGAAGCGCCGCCGCTCCGAGGCCGCGCCCATGAACAAGCCGTCCATCGCAGGCGTCAGCCACACCATGCGGATGTGGTCGCCGAAGGCGGCTGCCGAGCCGACCGGTTCGCGATCGATGCGGCAGCGGCGCGTGGTGTTCGCATCGCTGCGCGGCGGCTCGATGCCGGTGCCGAAGGTCGTCAGCCCCAGCGCCCCCTCGACCTCCGCCGAGACCGCCCAGGAGCCGTCGCCCTGGTTGTCGGCGACATCCTCGAGTGTCGCGCGGCGCAGGCCGCGTCCCGGCGCGAAGAACGAGATCGCCTCCAGGCAATTGGTCTTGCCGGCGCCATTGGCGCCGACCAGCGCAACCATGTCCGCCTGCACGCTGACGCTGGCAGCGCGATAGCTGCGAAAATGCGTCAGCGCGAGGCGGTGGATGCGGGAGGGGGTCATGGGAAATCTAGGCCACACATTCGAAATCCCCTCTCCCCTTGCGGGAGAGGGTGCCGCCGAAGGCGGCGGGTGAGGGGTATCTCACGGCTCGCTCAGCTTCGTGAGGATGTCCTCTTGAACGGCGGTCGAATTGTACAGCACGTCGTTGTTCCAATAGCGAACGATGCGAAATCCTGCAGCTTTCAAGATCGCGTCTCGCTCGGTGTCTTTCTCGTTGTCAGCATGCTGGCTGCCATCGATCTCGATGATCAGGCGCTTTTCGAAGCAAACGAAATCGAGGATGAATTGCTCTACGGGCGCCTGACGACGGAATTTGTATTTCTCAAACCTGCGATCACGTAGCAGTCGCCACATGGCCGCTTCGGATTCGGTCGGCTGACGTCGCATCGTCTTGGCGAAGCCGCGGATGCGTGTGGATGTCGTCCGATGGCTCGGTGATCGTGGAGGCATACCCCTCACCCGCCTCGCTTCGCTCGGCACCCTCTCCCGCAAGGGGAGAGGGGATTTTCGTCGTGTGGCTCGTCCCAAGCGTTGCGTGCAGCGCGCCTCACACCCGCATGGGCATCAGCACGTACAACGCATTCCTGTTGTCGCGGTCCTGGATCAGGGTCGGCGAGCCGGGATCGGCAAGCCGGAGCACGGCGACCTCGCCCTCGATCTGGGCGGCGATGTCGAGCAGATAGCGCGAGTTGAAGCCGATATCGAGGGCATCCGCGGCGTACTCGACCTCGAGCTCTTCGGTCGCGCTGCCGGAATCCGGATTGGTCACCGACAGCACCAGCTTGCCGGGCGCCAGCGCCAGCTTCACGGCGCGGCCGCGCTCGGAGGAGATGGTGGAGACGCGGTCGACGGCGGCGGCGAAATCGGCCTTGTCGACGACCAGCTCCTTGTCGTTGTTCTGCGGAATGACGCGGCCGTAATCCGGGAAGGTGCCGTCGATCAGCTTCGAGGTCAGCACCACTTGGCCTAGCGTGAAGCGGATCTTGCCCTGCGACAGCTCGATCCTGATCTCGCTGTCATTGTCCTCGATCAGCCGCTGCACCTCGCCGACGGTCTTGCGCGGCACGATCACGCCCGGCATCTCGGCGGCGCCGGCCGGCTGCGGCAGGTCGACCTGGGCGAGGCGGTGGCCGTCGGTGGCGACGGCGCGCAGCGTCGGCTGCTTGGCGGTGCCGCCGGCATGCAGATAGATGCCGTTGAGGTAGTAGCGCGTCTCCTCGGTCGAGATCGCGAACTGCGTGCGGTCGATCAGGCTCTTGATGTCCTTGGCCGGAACCCCGAAGGCGTGCGTCATTTCGCCCGCGGCGAGATCCGGGAAATCGCTCTCCGGCAGCGTCTGCAGGGTGAACTTGGAGCGGCCGGCGCGGATCGCGAGCACCGCGCGCTCGCCGTCGCTCTCCAGCACGATCTGCGAGCCGTCCGGCAGCTTGCGCACGATGTCGTAGAACATGTGCGCCGGAACTGTGGTCGAGCCCGCGGTGGCGGTCTCGGCGGCCAGGGTTTCCGTCACTTCGAGATCGAGATCGGTTGCGCGCAGCGACAGCCGGGCGTTCTCGGCGCGGACCAGCACGTTACCCAGGATCGGGATGGTGTTGCGCCGCTCGACCACACGATGGACGTGGCCCAGCGACTTCAGGAGCTGCGCGCGTTCGACGGTCACCTTCATTGCACTTACCCGCCCGTTCCCAACTGATCTCGTCCTGGAATGCCGGCGGGCTAGAGCAGCGCCGCGGCCGATGGCACCTCGCGCCCGAACGGCGCTTGGCCAGCGTCCAGGAGCGTGAGGGGGAGGCGTAAAGTGGCGCGGATGAGGCTCAAGCGCAAGGGATGCGGAGCCGATTTCCCATGTTTCGGCAGGCTCTTCCGGGACCCGGAGGCAGGGGCCGAGCATGACGCCCGAGGGCAGCGTCGAGCCGCCGGGACAATGGCCCGGCTGGGGGCGAACCTTCTGTCCGCTCCCCTGGCCGTGCGTGCCCTCTAATCCTGCAGCTGGCGCTTCAGCGACTCGACTTCGTCGTTCAGCGTGACGTCCTTGCCGACCAGCGCCTCGATCTTGCGCACGGCGTGCAGCACGGTGGTGTGGTCGCGCCCGCCGAAGCGGCGGCCGATCTCGGGCAGCGAGCGCAGGGTCAGCGTCTTGGCGAGATACATCGCGACCTGGCGCGGGCGCACCACGTTGGCGGTGCGGCGCGACGACAACAGGTCGGAGCGGCTGACGTTGTACTGCCGCGCCACGACGCGCTGGATGTCCTCGATCTTGATCCGCTTCGGCTCCTGCGGGCGGACCAGGTCGCGCACCTCGCGCTCGGCCATGTCGAGCGTGACCGGCTGATTGTTGAGCTTGGAATGCGCCAGCAGGCGGTTGATCGCGCCTTCGAGATCACGGCCGTTATGGGTGATGGAGCGGGCGAGATAGTCGAGCACCGGCTCCGGCACGTCGAAGCTCGCATGATGGGCGCGGGCCGCCGCGACGCGCGACTTGAGAATGCCGAGGCGGAGATCCTCGCCCAAAGTTGCCATCTCGACGACGAGGCCGCCGGCAAGCCGCGAGCGGACGCGATCATCGAGGCTTTCGAGGTCGGACGGCGGCCGGTCGGCTGCGATCACCACCTGGCGCCCCGCGTCGATCAGCGCATTCAGCGTATGGCAGAACTCCGCCTGGGTGGATTTGCCCTGCAGGAACTGCAGGTCGTCGATCACCAGCACGTCGATGCCGCGCAGTGCTTCCTTGAACGCCAGCGCGGTCTGCGATTTCAGCGCCGCGACGAAGCCGTACATGAACTTCTCGGCGGTGAGGTACAGCACCTTGCGCTCGCCGCCGGCGTTGCCGGCCCAGGTGACGGCCTGGAGCAGGTGCGTCTTGCCCAGCCCGACGCCGGCATGGATGTAGAGCGGGTTGAACATCACGGGATCGCCGCGGCGACCGTCGGCGACCTGGCGCGCCGCCGCATGGGCCAGCGTGTTGGCGCGGCCGACGACGAAGCTGGCGAAGGTCAGCCGCGGATCGAGCGGCGAGCCGCCGAGCGCGTCAT
Organism: Bradyrhizobium sp. HKCCYLRH2060; assembly: GCF_051168135.1. Classification (NCBI taxonomy): domain Bacteria; kingdom Pseudomonadati; phylum Pseudomonadota; class Alphaproteobacteria; order Hyphomicrobiales; family Nitrobacteraceae; genus Bradyrhizobium; species Bradyrhizobium sp. HKCCYLRH2060. Next base: position 339,819 of record NZ_JBNPUK010000001.1, on the reverse strand, counting down.
GGCTGGTGGCGAGCGAAGCCGCAGCCGACGCCGTTCGCGTGTCGGCGCTGGTCGCCGGCTTGGCGTCGCTGCGCTCGGCGCGGCGGGCTTCGACGGCGACGGGGGCTTCCTTGACCGGCGTCGCGCAGCGCATCGCGGTGCGAACGGACAGATCGATACGGTGCACCTCCGGCATCTCGGCCTGCCAGCACGACAGCACGCGCTCGGCGTAGTGCGCCTGGATCCAGCTCTTCAGGAAACGCGTCGGCACCGACAGATGAACGCTTTCGTCCTGGACGGCTTCGAGGTCCATCCGCGCAAACCAGCTCGTATAGACATCCTCGCCGACGGTCGAGCGCAGCCGACCCTTCACGCGAGACCAGCGTTCCTGTTCCGAATTTGTCATGGCAGTCGCAACTTTTCGAATTGAGTGGTGGTGTCGTGTGATCGCCGGGCAGGCGTCCCGTGGAAGGACGCGTCTCCCGCAGCGAGACCTCGAGCGGAGGCTCAACTCCAGACATGGCTTGCCGTTCGGCGCGAGCGCCGTTGGGCTGATCAATGCTGGTGAAGAAAACTACTCCGCGAGGTCAGCGCATACTCGGACGAGCGGGAGGGCCGATGGCCGTGCTGGCGATGGCCGTGCTGGTCGTACCGGTCACTTCAGTGCCGACCGCCAAAGTGCCGACCGCCAAGGGTGCGTGATCCGGAACCAGCTTATGGTGTGTGCCCGCAATTTGTCCGTAAAGCATGCAACCTCCCCGCCCTGCCGTGATTGCTCACGGCAAGTTGTCATCCCAATGCCGCCGCGTCCGAACCCCAAGATTCAGCCGCACCGCCGTACATCCCGTCCAACTTGTCCACTCGGTGAGCGAAGCCGCCACGAGCTCCGGCCGGGTCGACCGATGTCGTATTTCTCTTGTTCAAAGCGGCGCAACGATGATGCTGCGCCCGAGAAATTTCGACAAAGTTCGGTCCTTCCCCATATTGCTATGGGTACAGATCCGGCCATCGCTTTGGAAAGCGTCGCCAACGCGCACACCGCCGCCGATTTGCACGTCCGCCCCGTTTCTAAAACCGCGCTGGTCTCAAGATCGTGGGCGCCGCGAGTGATTAAAGAAATACACGATGCGTCGGGACTCGCAATCCATAAGATCGGAGCACGCGTGACGAGTCTTCGCAGCGGTTGCGACGCGGTGTTGCGCGTTAAGAAAGCAACGTTTTGAATCATCGCGAGGAATCTCGGATGTGACAAACAACATCGTCTGCCCAAAATTTCTTCATAATTTTTTTATGTTTCGACCGGCCTCACCCGCTTTTCCAATCACTTGGTCGCGCTATGCGCTTAAGTCATTTTCGAGACGATGTTTTTCGCGATTGCCGGACGCGGGTAACTCCCGCGATGCGCGGTGCGTGACGTGAACGACGCGCCGCGCTCACTTGACATCGCTGCGCAAGCGCGACGCGCAGAGTCTTCGCTGTTTCAGGTGAGACAATATTGTCACCGCGTAAAACTACGGAACGTCACGTAGGACTACGGAACAATGTCAGGCGCGTATGACGTCGCGCATCCTCCAACACGCGCAGATCGCATTCGCGACGCGATATCGCCATCAAATAGAAGGCGCGGCGAGGAACGAATGTGCTCCGGCGCAATGCGCAAAAAGAAAAGCCCGGCGCGAGCCGGGCTGTTTGCATCTTGATAGTTCGCCAGTGGCGCGGTCGCGTTACTTCGCGAGCTTGGCGATCTGATGCGTGAGGCGCGACACTTTGCGGCTCGCGTTGTTCTTGTGAATGATGTTGCGCTGCGCGGCGCGCATCAGCTGCGGCTCGGCGTTGGCCATCGCCTTCAGCGCAGCCTCGCGGTCGCCCTTCTTGATCGCGTCCTCGACGGAGCGAACGGCGCCGCGCATCTGGGTGCGGCGCGACTTGTTGATGATGGTGCGGCGGGCAATCTTGCGCGTCGCTTTCTTCGCGGAGGTCGTGTTGGCCATGCTCTCAAATATCCTTCGGCGGCGAGCAGTCGCCGCTCTTGCGGGTACGCGCGCGGCCCGCTTGACGCGGCCCCATCGACGCGGTGGGTTGTTCGGACGCCTCTCTGAGAATGCCATGACCGGAGCGGATGCTCGGCGGATCGGCGCTGCTCAAAGAACAGCGGCGGCGGGATTGCGCCCACCGCCAATGGCGACCTTATAGGGGCAGGCCTGCCGAGCGTCAACGGTCTCGGAGCGCCCGCGGCGGCCGGAATCGACCAAAACCCGGTTCTAAGCCCCTGACGAGGTTGAATTTCTGCGGGGGCCCCGCTATGGCCTTGCTGCCCGCAAGGGCGTGCGAGAGAGGGCAGGTGAGGCATGATCCGCGGTTTTTTCCGTCTGGTAGGGCTGTTGCTGCTGGCCGGAAGCTTCATCTTCCTGGTCTATGACGGCGCGCGCTGGGTGGCCGACCAGACCCTTCAGTTCACCCGTTTCGGCCAGCTCTGGAACGACGTCCACCAGGCGAGCCAGGCCGCCTTCAAGGCCTGGATCGAGGCCAAGGCCCCGTTCTTGTGGGAGTGGATCGTCAAGGTGTTTTTGGACCAGCCGGTGTTTGCGGTGCTTGGACTGCTTGGAATCCTGCTGATGCTGCTGTTCCGGCCGCGCAAGCCGCTGATCGGCTATGGACGCGACTGAGCGCGGCGGTTCGTCTCGCTGCGCCGGCAGCTGTATGCTGGCAGCATGCCGCGGGAACCGCTGGCGCGGCGTAACAGCGCTACTGCTGGACCCGTAGAGCCCTATATATTCCCCCTGAGGAGAGGTCATCGTGCCGTGGGCCGTCCCGCGGGCGCTGGCCATGAGCGGAGACATCCCATGTTCTTCATGCGCAAAGCCCCTGTCATGCCGTCTGCCGCCGAGGCGCTGCCCGGCCGCACTCAGCCGATCCCGACCGCCGCCACGCATTTCGTCAACGGTCGCCGCCTGTTGCCGCCCTATCCCGACGGCCTCGCGCAGGCCGTGTTCGGGCTCGGCTGCTTCTGGGGCGCGGAGCGCAAGTTCTGGCAGCTCGGCGACGGCATCCACGTCACCGCCGTCGGCTATGCCGGCGGCCATACGCCGAACCCGACCTACGAGGAGGTGTGCTCGGGGCAGACGGCGCACACGGAGGTCGTGCTGGTGGTGTTCGATCCCAAGGTCATGTCCTACGAGCGGCTCCTGAAGACGTTCTGGGAGAGCCATGACCCGACTCAGGGCATGCGCCAGGGCAACGACGTCGGCACGCAATATCGCTCGGCGATCTACACGTTCAGCGATGCGCAGCGCGAGGCCGCCGAGGCGTCGAAGACGGCCTACGAGTCGGCGCTGCGTGCCAAGGGGCTCGGCGCGATCACGACCGAGATTGCTCCGGCGGGGCCATTCTATTTCGCCGAGGATTATCATCAGCAGTACCTCGCGAAGAATCCGGCCGGCTATTGCGGCCTCGGCGGCACCGGGGTCGCGTGCCCGATCGGTGTCGGCGTGAGCGCCTAGGCCAGCCGCGCGCCGGATCGCGCCGAATATTCTCGGGTCCCTCTCCCACGCGGTGGGAGGGGGATTTTTTTCGAACCGCCTTCACCGCGGCGCGCTTGCGGATGCACGGACTGCACGCGCCAACGGTTTGTTAACCTTAACCGCGCATGACTAACGCACATCCTCATTCAAGGATTGTTCGAGTGCGCGCGTTGTTTGTTCCGGTCATTGCCGTCCTGTCCGCGATCCTGTTGTCGGGCTGCATGCAGACGATCTCCCCCGTCGCTGCCGTCCAGCCGCAGAGCGATCTCGACGCGATGGCCTATGGAACGCCTTCCTCCGGCCCGGTTGCCGCCACCGGGCAGGGCGGGGCGATCCCGGCGCTGCGCAACTCGTTCGCTGCCGCCACTCGCGCGGGCGCCTATGTCGTTCCCGCCGGCTACGTGCCGGCGCGGCGCGACTCCGCCTATCATCTCGACGCCGGCGACAAGCTGCGCGTCGTCGTCTACGGCCAGGAGGGCCTGACCAACACCTATGCGATCGACGCGTCCGGATCGATCACGATGCCGCTGATCGGCAGCGTGCCGGCGCGTGGCCGCACCACCGCCGGCCTCGCCGCCGAGATCACCGCCAAGCTCCGCAACGGCTACATCCGCGAGCCATCGGTGGCGGTCGAGATCGAGGCCTATCGCCCGTTCTTCATCCTCGGCGAGGTGCAGGCGCCCGGCCAATACCCTTACGTGCCCAACATGACGGTGGAGAGCGCAATCGCGATCGCCGGCGGCTTCTCGCCTCGGGCGCGGCGCGACATCGTCACCCTGACGCATACCGATGCGTCCGGAGTCGCGCGCTACGAGGTTCCGCTCGGGACCTCGCTCAAGCCGGGAGATACGATCCAGGTCGGCGAGCGCTGGTTCTGATATCAGCACGTCTCGCCCGGCTACAGGGATACATTGCCGCCGAGTGGCGCGCTGCTCCATCCGCCGTCATTGCGAGCCAACGGGTCCGCGCACATGCGCGGCCCGATGACAGGCTTCCGCGAAGCAATCCAGAGCGTCACGCGCGACTCTGGATTGCTTCGTCGCTTCGCTCCTCGCAATGACGGTGGTGAGGTTCAGCGCAAATGCGTTCCGAGGAACGCGAGGCTACGGGTCCACGCCAGATCCGCGCTCGGCTTGTCGTAGCTCGCACGCTCGTCGCAGCCGAAGCCGTGCTGTGCGCCGGGATAGACGAAGATCTCGACGTCCGGCCGCTTGGCCTTGATGGTCTCGACGTCGCTCAGGGGGATGCCCGCGTCCTTCTCGCCGAAATGGAGCTGGGTCGGCACCGTCGGCTTGTCGTCGGCGAAGCGGACGATGGCGCCGCCGTAGTAGCCGACCGCGGCCTTCAGCCCGGTGAGCTTGGTCGCAGCCGCATAGGCGATGCTGCCGCCGAGGCAGAAACCGATGATGCCGACCGGCCCGACATTCCTCACGCCGTCGATTGCGGCCTGGGTGTCGCGCAAAAAGGCCGCCCAATCCGGATTGGCGACGAACTTGCGCGCGACCGCGATCTCGTCAGGCGAATAGCCCGAGGTGAAGCCGGGCTCGACGCGGTCGAAGATCGCCGGCGCGATGGCAACGTAACCTTCGGCGGCGAGGCGGTCGCAGACGTTACGGATGTGATGGTTGACACCGAAGATCTCCTGGATGACGACCAGCGCGCCCTTTGCAGTTCCCGTCGGATCGACGCGATAGGCGCCGAGCTGGAACCCGTCCGATGCCGTCAGCTTGATGTCCTGTCCCACGTTATGTCCTCTTTGCGGTCGTCAGGCGCCTGTCAGCGCCACATCCAGTTGGTGCCGTAGTCCTCTTTCCAGCCTGTCAGCCGTCCCCTGCGGAATTTCAGGTAGAGGCGGTGATGGTGCGGGACCAGTCCGCTGCCGCCGAGATTGCGCAGTGCCAAAAAGGTCTCGTTGCCGGGCGTGCCGTTCAGATAGATCAACGGCTGCTCCAGCACGCGCGATGTCTCACCGACATCCATGCCGAAGGCAAGCGGCGTGACATTGAATAACGTCGCTGTGAAAGGCGCGTCAGCGACGCCGGGCGTCTGCCCTGCCGCAGAAGGGGTTACGGCCGACAGGCTCGGCAGCATGGCCGCAGCCAGGCACCGCGTCATGCGTATGGATGGTCTCATGGGCTGAAATCTCTTCTCGCTGTCGGCGTTGGCTGCATCTCTTCTTAGCGTGCGCGGCGTCACGAGCCCAGCATCGTTCGCGCTGCACAACGCAAATGCCGTTTCATTTCGCAAGCCGGCGCTCAAATCCCGTTGCGTCGCCGTGGCAACGCGATCATTCTTATGATGGCTGGCATCTATCCGGTGGGTTCCAGCGAATCGATAAAACCGAACTTCGCCGTAAGCGAAGTCGCACGCCGGGCGGGGAAGAAACCACATGCCCAATCTCACCATCAACGGGCGGACCATGTCCGTCGACGCGGCGCACGATACGCCGCTGCTATGGGTCATCCGCGAGCAGTTGCAGATGACCGGCACCAAGTTCGGCTGCGGCGCCGGGCTGTGCGGCGCCTGCACCGTGCATGTCAACGGCGAGGCCGTGCGCTCGTGCCAGACCATGGTCGGCGACGTCGCGAACAAGAAGATCACCACCATCGAGGGGCTGTCGCAGAAGGGCGATCATCCCCTGCAGAAGGCGTGGATCGCCGAGCAGGTGCCGCAATGCGGCTACTGCCAGTCCGGCCAGATCATGCAGGCGGCCTCGCTGCTCGCCAAGACCACGAGCCCGACCAAGGAGGAGATCGTCGCACATATGGACGGCAATCTCTGCCGCTGCATGACCTATTCGCGGATCCAGAAGGCGATCCAGCGCGCCGCGTCCGAGATGCGCACCGCGTCGAACACCAGCGACCGGAGGGCGACATGAACCAGCACGTGAAAGCAGCGCCTTCGATGGCCCCCGATCTCAGCCGCCGCTCGTTCCTGGTCGGCACCGCCGCGACCGGCCTCGTGCTCGGTTACGCCGGCCTCGCCGACAGCGCACTCGCCGCCGCGGCGCCTGCAAACTTCGAGCCCAGCGTGTGGTACGCGATTGCGCCGGACGGCATCGTGACCGTGACCTGCGGCAAGGCCGACATGGGCCAGCACATTGCGTCCACCATGGCGCAGATCGTTTGCGAGGAGCTCGGCGCCGCCTGGAAGGACATGCGGGTCCAGCTCGCCTCCAACGATCCGAAGTTCAACGATCCCGTGCTCGGCGCCCAGATCACCGGCGGCAGCTGGAGCACGATGATGAACTTCGATGCCATGAGCCGCGCCGGCGCAGCTGGCCGCATCGCGCTCACCGAGGCGGCTGCGACCGCGATGGGCGTGCCGGCCAAGGAGCTGGTCGTGCGCGACAGCGTCGTGATGCATCCGAAGTCCAAGAAGCAGATGAGCTATGCCGAGATCGTCAAGAGCGGCAAGATCACCAAGAGCTTCACGGCCGACGAGCTCAAGGCGCTGACGCTCAAGACGCCCGATCAGTACACCATGATCGGCGTCTCGGTGCCGCAGCTCGACATTCCTTCCAAGACCAACGGCACGGCGAAATACGGCATCGATACGATGCTGCCGGGCATGGTCTACGGCAAGGTCGTCACGCCGCCGGTGCGCTTCGGCGCCACGGTCACGGCGGTCGACGATTCCGAGGCCAAGAAGGTGCCGGGCTTCATCAAGGCGGTGACGCTCGACGACAAGACCGGTTCGACCTCGGGCTGGGTGGTGGCGGTCGCCAACACCTATGCCAACGCCAGGAAGGCGGCGGACGCGCTCAAGATCAGCTACGACAAAGGCCCCTACGCCAATGTCAGCACCGACACCATCATCACCGAGGCGATGCGGCTGCAGGCGCAGGACGATGCCGGGCAGTTCTTCGTCAAGGATGGCGATCCCATTGCAGCGCTATCGGGCGCGGCCAAGGTGCTGGAGGCGGAGTACACCACCAGCATCAACATCCATGCGCCGCTGGAGCCGATGAACGCGACCGCCGAGTTCAAGGGCGATATCCTGCACATCTACTCCGGCAATCAGTTCGCGACCCGCTCCGGCGCGATCGCGGCGGGTGCTGCCGGGATCGATCCGAAATATGTCGTGATGCACCAGGCCTGGCTCGGCGGCGGCTTCGGCCGCAGGCTCGACGCCGACATGATGGTGCCGGCGGTGCAGGCGGCCAAGGCCGTGGGCAAGCCGGTCAAGGTGATCTACTCCCGCGAGAACGACATGACGATGGACTACTCGCGGCCGCTCACCTACCAGAAGGTCAAGGCCGGGCTCGACAGCAACGGCAAGCTGATCGCGCTCAGCCACGACGTCGTCTCGGCCTGGCCGACGGCGCGCTGGGGCATCCCGGACTTCCTGTCGCCCTCGGTCGACAAGAAGGGCCCGCTCGACTCGTTCACGGTCAACGGCGCCGACTTCTTCTACACCGTGCCCAACCACCATGTGCGCGCGATCAAGAACGAGCTCGCGCACAATGCGACGCCGTCCGGGCAATTGCGCTCGGTGGCGCCGGGTTGGACGTTCTGGGCGGTCGAGAGCATGATCGACGAGATCGCCGTGGCCTCGGGACAGGACCCGGCGCAGTTCCGCATCGCGCTGCTCGACGGCAAGGGCAAGAACGACGGCGGCGCACAGCGGCTGCGTAACACGCTGCTGGCGGCGATGGGCCTGTCCGGCTACGGCGCGAAGAAGCTGCCGAAGGGCGAGGGCATGGGCGTGTCCTGCGTGTCGTCGCAGGAGCGGGCGACCGCGAGCTGGACGGCGTGCGTCGCCCATGTCGCGGTGGCTGACGACGGCGCGGTCACGGTGAAGAAGCTCACCGTGGCGACCGACGTCGGCACCCAGGTGCATCCCGACAACATCCGCGCCCAGGTCGAGGGCGCGGCGCTGTGGGGGCTGTCGCTGGCGATGTACGAGAAGGCGACGTTGAAGGATGGCGGCATCGAGCAGACCAACTTCGACAGCTACACGCCGCTGCGGATGAGCCAGGTGCCGGAGGTCGCGATCGCCGTGATCGCCAATGGCGAGAAGGCGACCGGCGTCGGCGAGCCCGCGGTGACCGTGGTCGCGCCGGCGCTCGGCAACGCCATCTACAACGCCTGCGGCGCGCGGCTGCGCTCGCTGCCGATCACGTCGGCGGCGGTCAAGGCGGCGATGAAGGCCTAGCATCGTCGCGCGGCCAGCGCCGTATCTGGGAACCGCCGGAGCCAGTCTCCGGCGGTTGCTTTTTGCGCTGCGGTCAGGTCTCCGCGCCGGACGATTTGACCAATTCCCTTAACCTCTCGCTCACCTGAAACGATACAGCTTGAATGATCGGCTTAAGCCGCGACGAACCCGTATCCCGGTAACTTGCATGAGCAGCAAACCGCAGGGGGCGAGCACGTATGAGCGCGACAGCCAAGCAGACCGTGACCCAGACCGCGAACAGGCGCCACCTCCTGCTCGCGTCGGATCGCGGTGACCAGAGCAGCGAGCTGGCGCGCATCCTGCGCTCGGTCGGCGACGTCGACATGATGCCGACCACCGAAATCCCCGAGAACCCCGGCAACCGCTTCTCCGGCGTGATCGTCGACATCAACCTGCGCTCGCCGGAGAGCGTGCAGCGGGTGCGCAAGAAGCTGTCGTCGCGCGCCTATAGCGAGGTGCCCCGGCTGTTCGTGCTGGCCGAGGCGCTGCACCACGCCACCATGCAGGCGTGGGCGCTGGGCGCCACCGACACCATCGCGCGGCCGTTCAGCCCCGCCGATGTGCTGCAGCGCATCCGCTCGGCGCTCCCCGCCGACGACGGCTATGACGAGACTGATCGCGGCAAGCTGCTCAATCGCGGCGTCGAGGCCGCGCAGGCCATCATGGTCAAGATCTTCGAGAAGCTGCCCACCGGCGCGCATCTGACGATGGAGGACATCGTCGCGGCCGAGAACAAGATCCTGAAGGCGATCAAGCACTCGTCCTTGCGCGAATGGATGACCGTGGTCGGCTGTCACCACAACGACACCTACCGGCATTGCCTGTTCGTGACCGGGCTTGCGGTCGGCTTCTCGATTCATCTGGGCATGCGCGACGACGATCAGCGCCGGCTGGTCCGCGCGGCGCTGCTGCACGACGTCGGCAAGGCGTTCATTCCGGTCGCGATCCTCGACAAGCAGGGCAAGCTGACGGCGGAGGAGATCGCGCTGCTGCGCCAGCATCCGCGCCGCGGCTACGAGGCGCTGTGGCGGCAGGGCGGCTTCCCGCCGGAGATGCTCGACGTCATCCTGCATCACCACGAGTTCCTCGACGGCTCCGGATACCCTGACGGGCTGCACAACGAGCAGATCAGCGACATCGTGCGCCTCACCACGATCGTCGATATCTACGCTGCGCTGATCGAGCACCGCGCCTATCGGCCGGCCTTCACCCATGCCCGTGCGTTCCAGATCATGGAGAACATGGGCCCGAAGCTCGACCAGCAACTGCTGCAGGCGTTTCGCCCGGTCGCGATGGGCGCGCATTGACGCGATCGCGCTGAGAGCGCATCCATCGTCCGGCGGTAGCCGCTCGACGCAAGTGCATCTCTGCGGAGGCGCACTATCCTACCCACCAATCGATGAAAGGCGGGAGGAGCAGCATGGGCGCAGCCGAACAGGCCGGCGAGGTCATTCCCGGGCCCATCGCCGCCGCGCTGGTCGATCCGGCCTGCTACGCCGACCACCGCATCCATGATGCCTATCGCTGGCTGCGCGCCAACAACCCGCTCGGGCGGGCCGAGCTCGATGCGTTCGATCCGTTCTGGGTGGTGACGCGGCACGCTGACATTCTCGCCATCAGCCGTCAGAACGATCTGTTCCACAATGCCGACCGTGCGACCACGCTGACCAACAAGGCGGTGCTGGAGCGCGTTCACAAGATTACCGGCCAGCCCAATCTCGTGCGTTCGCTGGTGCAGATGGATGCGCCGGACCATCCGAAATATCGCGCGCTGACGCAGGGCTGGTTCATGCCGGCCAACATCGCCAAATTCGAGCCGCGCATTCGCCAGATCGCGCGTGCGACCGTCGACCGCATGGCGGCGAAGGCCGCGGCCAATGGCGGCGTCTGCGATTTCGTCGCGGACGTCGCGCTCGGCTATCCGCTGCATGTGATCATGGAGATCCTCGGCGTGCCGGAAGAAGATGAGCCGCGCATGCTCAAGCTGACGCAGGAGCTGTTCGGCCCGCAGGATCCGGACACCGCGCGGGTGCGCGAGGCGCTGTCGGCGGAGGTGTTCGCGGCCATGCTGCAGGCCGTGGTCGCGGATTTCGCCGCCTACTTCCAGCGCATCACCGACGACCGCAGGGCCAATCCGCGCGACGATCTCGCCACCGTCATCGCCAATGCCAGGATCAACGGCGAGGACATGCCGCTGCATGACCGCACCAGCTACTACATGATCGTTGCGACCGCAGGCCACGACACGACGTCGTCGTCGACCGCCGGCGCGATCTGGGCGCTGGCGGAAGACCCCGAACAATTCGCGCGCGTCAAGGCCGATCCCGCGCTGATCCCCGGGCTCGTCGACGAGGCGATCCGCTGGATGACGCCGGTCAAGCACTTCATGCGCAGCGCCACCGCCGACACCGAGCTCGGCGGCCGCCATATCGCGAAGGGCGACTGGCTCATGCTGTGCTACGCGTCAGGCAATCGCGACGAAGCCGTGTTCAACGAGCCCGACACGTTCCGTTGCGACCGCAAGCCGAACCGGCACGTCGCCTTCGGCTATGGCGCGCATCTCTGCCTCGGCCAGCATCTCGCCAGGCTCGAGATGCGCATCCTGTTCGAGGAGTTGCTGCCGCGCCTCGCGTCGCTGTCGCCGGCGGGCCCGGTGAAGATGACGCGGGCGACCTTCGTCAACGGGCCGAAGAAGCTGCCGATCCACGTGGAGATGTCTTGAGGTCGAGCCGCTCGATCCTCCTCAATCCAGCAGCTTGCGCAGCTCGGCCTTTGCGACCTTCTCCAGGGTCGAGCGCGGCATCTCGTCGACGAGCTTCACCTCGCGCGGCACCTTGAAGTCGGCGAGGCCGGCGCGGCAGGCGGCCAGCACCTTCCCGGGAAGTTCGTCGCGCGCGATCCCGGGCTGCGGGATCACGAATGCGACCGGCACCTCGTCCAGCATCGGATGCTTCCTGGCGACGACGGCGGTCTCGCGCACGCCGGGCACGGTGATGATCACCTGCTCGATCTCGGACGCCGCGACGTTCTCGCCGCCGACCTTGAGCATGTCCTTGGTGCGATCGCCGAACTTGATGAAGCCGCCGGCCAGGCGCGTGACGCGGTCGCCGGTGAGGAAGAAGCCGTCGGCATCGTAGCTCGTGCGGGTCGCTTCGGCGTTGTAGAGATACTCGGCGAACAGCGACAGGCCGGGCACGCCCTTGATGGCGAGGTTGCCGGTGGCGCCGACCTCGGTGGGCCGGCCGTCATCGTCGGTGATGCGGATGGTGTATTCCGGTGCGGCCCGGCCGATCGACATCGGCGCGTTGGGCTGGTCGATCTCGCCGACGATGCCGTGGGTGATGGTCTCGGTCATGCCCCACCAGCCGATGATCTTGATGCCGAACCTGGCAAACGCAGGCGGCTCGGATACCGCCGTGCCCCACAGCCGGAACTTGTGATGCTTCGGCACCTCCTGGTCGAGCAGCGCCTTCATGCAGAACGGGATGGTCGAGGTCCAGGTGCAGCCATGCTCGAGCGCGACGCTCCAGAAGCGGCTCGCGGAGAAGCGCGGCTGGATCACGCAGGTCGCGCCGACCCAGAGCGTGGCCAGCATCGAATAGGCCAGCGCGTTGGTGTGGAACAGCGGCAGATAGGTCTGGTGCACGTCGCCTTGATGAAGGTCCTCGTGCACGGCATTGACCTTGGCGCCCCATAGCGCGTTGGCATGCGTCCACAGCACCGCCTTCGGCCGCGACGTCGTGCCCGAGGTGTATTGCACGCTGCAAGGCGCCAGCGGGTCGGCCGGCCGCCGCGGCCGGTCGGCACTGTCGGCAAACAGCGCTTCGAAGCGCTGGTCGCGTCCGACGGCCGGCGCCTCCGCCTGACCGGGATCGTGCGAGATCACGGCCATCCACTTGAGACCGCGGCAATGCGCTGCGATCATCTCGGCATAGGCCGGCTGGGTGATCGCCGCCACCGCGCGACAGTGCTCGGCGAAGTAGCTCATTTCGGCGGCTGCCGAGCGCGTGTTGGTCGTGACGGCGAGTGCGCCGAGTTCGACACAGGCGAACCAGGCGAGCATCGCCTCGACGCAATTGTCGAGATGGATCAGCACGGCATCGCCAGGCCGGACGCCGCGCTTGACCAGCCCTGCGGCCAAGGCGCCGACACGGTCGTGAAAGGCGCCATAGGTCCAGCGGCGCGCCGGCGCATCGAATGGGGCGGAGATCAGGAACGGATGGTCGCGCCGGGTCTCGCTGCGCAGCTTCAACAGCCAGGGCACGTCCATGCCGTCGAACGGCGTCACCGTGCCCGCTGCCATCGTCGTTCCGTTCATCTTCGCTCCCGCCATTCTTGAGTACGGCCTGTCTCCGGCCGCTTCGTTCTTGTCGTCATCTTTTGCCACCTCGCGCCGCCGCGATCAAATCGGGATTGAACCCGTCTCCGTCTGCGGGCGACCAATGGCGCGGCAAGACACGCCCGGAGGTTTGCATGCAGGCCGAGCCACGACCATGGCGGCTGCCCGATGCGCGCTATTTCCAGATCGCGGCATTGGCGACGCTGCTGGCGATCAATTTCGCCGCGATCGATTTCGGCGCGCGTCCCGCCGCGAGCGTGATCGCGGTCACCATGGCGCTGCTCACGCAGGTGGTCTGCTGCCGCATCGCCGGCGTGCCGCTCGATCTCAAATCGCCGCTGATCACCGGCCTCTCGCTCAGCCTGCTGTTGCGCGCCGATGCGCTGTGGCTGCATGCGGCGGCGGCCATGATCGCGATCGGCTCCAAATTCGTGCTGCGCATCAACGGCAAGCACATGTTCAACCCGGCCGGGCTCGCGATCGTGGGGCTGCTGCTCGGCTCCAAGAGCGTGTGGATCTCGCCGGGCCAATGGGGTACGGAGATCTGGTTCGCGAGCCTCGCCGGCTTCTTCGCGATCCTCGTGCTCAGCGCGTCCCGCCGGGTGGATATCGCGCTGTATTTCTTCGCAAGTCACGCCGCGCTCCTGCTGCTGCGCGCCGCCTGGCTCGGCGATCCCCTGGCGATTCCGCTGCATCAGCTGCAGAGCGGCTCGCTGCTGATCTTCACCTTCTTCATGATCTCCGACCCGCGCACCTCGCCGGACTCGCGCGTCGGCCGGCTGCTGTTCGCGCTGAGCATTGCGGTCGCGGCGCACTACCTCACCTTCGCCCTGCAGATGCGGCCGGCGCTCTATGTGGCGCTGATCGCGCTGTCGCCGCTCACGCTGCTGCTCGATCGGCTCGTCCCTGAGACCCGCTTTTCCTGGCGTTCATCCGTTCCCGAAGGAGTGTCGACATGACCCCGCGTGACAACAAGCTCTTCCGCACCGGCGTCGCGGCTACCGCGATCCTGGCCAACGCGGCGATGGCGCCGGCGAATGCCTTCTGCGGCTTCTATGTCGCCCAGGCGGATGCAAAACTGTTCAACCAGTCGTCGAAGGTCGTGCTGGCCCGCGACGGCGAGCAGACCGCGATCACGATGGCCAGCGACTTCGAGGGCGACGTGAAGGAGTTCGCGGTCGTCGTTCCCGTGCCGACCTTCATCGAGCGCAAGCAGATCGGTGTGGTCGAGCCGAAGACGATCGATCATCTCGACAAATACACCGCGCCGCGGCTGGTTGAATATCATGATGCCGACCCTTGCGCGCCGGTCGTCGTTGCGGCGCGGGCCATGTCCGCGGCGCCAATGATGGCAGGCGCCGTCTACGAGATGGCCCGGCGGAACTATGGCGTCACCGTCGAGGCCAGCTACGACGTCGCCGAATACGACGTGCTGATCCTGTCGGCGCAGGAGAGCGACGGTCTGACCCGCTGGCTGACCGACAACGACTATCGCATCCCGGCGGGCGCGGAGTCCGTGCTCGGCAGCTACATCAGGCAGGGCATGCGGTTCTTCGTCGCCAAGGTCAATGTCGAGCGGATGAAGGGACTGGGGAACGGCCAGCTCCGGCCCCTGCAGGTACGCTACCGGAGCGCCAAGTTCATGGTGCCGCTGCGGCTCGGCACGGTCAATGCCAGGGGACCGCAGGACCTCATCATCTATGCCCTGACGAGGAGCGGCCGCATCGAGGCGGCCAATTATCGCACGGTGAAGATCCCATCCGATATCGATGTCCCGCTCTATGTGAAGGACGAGTTCGGGCCGTTCTACAAGGCGCTGTTCGAGCGCGCCGTCGCGCGTGAGAACATGCAGGCGGTGTTCGTCGAATATGCCTGGGACATGGGATGGTGCGACCCCTGCGCCGCCGATCCGATGAGCAACAGGGAGCTGGTCGAGCTCGGCGCGCGCTGGATCGGCAGCGACGACGACGCCTCGTTCCGCACCACGCGCCGTGGCGGCTCCGATGCCTACGCGACCCGGCTGCACGTGCGCTACGATGCCAAGACGTTCCCCGAGGACATCGTGTTCATCGAGACCAAGGACCGCAGCAATTTCCAGGGCCGCTATGTCCAGCACCACCCCTGGCGGGGCGAGGCGTCCTGTCCAGCGGCGAAGACCTACCGGGACAATCTCGCCGCACGCTTCGCCAGGGAGGCGACGGATCTCGCGCAACTGACCGGATGGTCGCGCAGGGAGATCGCCGCCAAAATGGAGAAGAGCGGCGAGACCGCGAGGCAATGACCTCGGCGTGGCCCCGGCTCAATCCTGATACGACGAGATCTCGATCAGGCTGCCGTCGGGGTCGCGGCAATACACCGAGCGCAGGGTGCCGCGCGCGCCCTGCTTGGCGACCGGGCCTTCCTCGATGGCGACGCCGAGCGCCCTGAGATGCGCCACAACCTCGTCGGGGGTGCTGGTGGTGAGGAAGCAGAGGTCGTCGCTGCCGGCCACGACGTGGTCGGCCGTGAACCAGTCGACCTTGTCCGCGTCCTTCGGTCGCACGTTGATCTTCTGGTTCCCGAACAGCAGCGACGTGCGCCTCGCCTTGCCTTGTCCGGGATCAAACACCTGGACCGTCATGCCCAGCACTGCTTGATACCACGCAGTCGTGCGCTCGACGTCGGCGACATTGATGACCAGATGATCGAGCGCATCGACCTTGACCGGCATGGGCTCTTCCCTCCTGATGGGACATCGATCTCGCCGCCATCGCGGCACTCTGTTACAATCGATGTTACAATAGATCCTGGCGGCTCGTTGACCGCCGCCCAACGATAATGCCTGAGGAAACGCATGATTTCACGTCGTACCGCGCTTGGTCTGATCGCCTCCGCCGTCCCGTCCATCGCTGCTGTTCGCAACGCCTCCGCGGCCGACTATCCCACCCGTCCCGTCCGCTTCGTGGTGGGGTATCCTCCGGGCGGCGCGACCGACATCCTGGCGCGGCTGATCGGCCAGCGGCTGTCCGAGACGCTCGGTCAGCAGTTCATCGTCGAGAACAAGCCGGGAGCCGGCAACAATATCGGCACCGATGCCGTGGTGAACGCGGCGGCGGACGGCTACACCGTGTTGCTCGTCAATCCGGCCAACTACATCAATGCCAGCCTCTACACCAATCTCAAATTCAACTTCGTCCGCGATATCGCGCCGGTGGCCTCGTTCAACCGCGTCCCCAACGTGATGACCGTCAACAAGGACATCGAGGCCAAGACCGTCGCCGAGTTCATCGCCTATCTCAAGGCGAACCCCGGCAAGGTGAACATGGCCTCGTCCGGCAACGGCACCTCGGTGCATCTGTCGGGCGAGATGTTCATGGCGATGACCGGAACCAAGATGCAGCACGTGCCCTATCGCGGCGCGGCGCCGGCGATCACCGACATGCTCGGCGGCCAGGTGCAGGTCATCTTCGACAACATGCCCTCCATCATCCAGCACATCCGCTCCGGCTCGTTGCGGGCGCTCGGCGTCACCACCCAGCAGCGCTCACCGCAATTGCCGGACGTCCGGGCCGTCGCCGAGACCGTACCCGGTTACGAGGCGAGCGCGCTGTTCGGTATCGGCGCGCCGAAGAACACGCCCAAGGAGATCATCGAGAAGCTCAACAAGCAGGTCAACACCATCCTGGCCGAGCCCGAGATCAAGGCCCGTCTCGTCGATCTCGGCGGCGAGCCGCTGATCCAGTCGCCGGAGCAGTTCGGCGCCCAGATCGTCGCCGAGACCGAGAAGTGGAAGAAGGTCGTCGAGTTCGCCGGCCTGAAGGTCGAATGAGACGACCAGGCGACGCCGCAATCGCTGGTCCGCGCGCCGCAACAGGTCCGCGTTGAGGCGCCAGCCCGCCCGACGGGTGTCGAGGGCTGAAGGTGACGTGCCGCGCATGCGACACGTCACTGCCTTGGTTGGTGATCCGTTCCGCCGATTTGTCGTTTTTTGACCATGCCGGTGTGGTGCAACCCTCCGGCCAGAAGAGGAACAGATCATGCGCAAGGTTATGATGATGGCAGCCGGCCTCGTCGGCGTTGCACTTGGTGGCGGTATCGCGCCGGCCTCCGCAGGCGGTTACGACTATCCCTGGTGTGTGCAGGGCCGAGGCGTCGGTTACCCCGGTGACTGCTCCTACCAGACCTTCGAGCAATGCCGGGCGAGTGCCTCCGGGCGCAATGCAGGCTGCGGCATCAATCCGCGCGTCGCGTTCGATCCTGCCCGCCGCCGCCCCTCGGTCTATGTCGATATGCCGCCGCCGCGCCGCGTGCACCGCTATCAGTATTACTGACACCCTCGACCGAGTGGGTCGGCGTGCGCGACCGATCGGCTGACGCAGGCGCGCTTCCGGGATCGCGCGGGCTTGCATCGACTTTGCGTTCGTATATACTTTGTACCGCAAAGTTAAACGAGTCGGTCACCGGCTTCAGGTGAGACATGCGCGATCTCGATAAGGCGCTGGCGGACATCATCGCGATCCGCAGCCAGCTTGCGGCGGGCACGGCATTTCGCGGCTACGGGCCGGCGACGATGGCCGCGACCTCGGCCGTCGCGCTGGTCACTGCGCTGCTTCAGCAGCTGTTTCTGCGCGACCCGACGGCCGACGCGTGGACGTTCCTGCTCGGATGGGCGGCGGCAGCCTGCGTGTCGCTGACCATGATCTGGTTCGAGATGCGGGCGCGATCGCGCCGGCATCATTCCGGCCTTGCAGATGCGATGATCCATCAGGCGGTCGAGCAGTTCCTGCCAGCGGGCATCGCCGGCGTGCTGCTCGCGGTGCTCTTGTGGAAGTTCGCGCCGGAGGCGCTGTGGATGCTGCCGGGCCTGTGGCAGATCCTGATGTCGCTCGGCGTGTTCGCGTCGGTGCGCTCGCTGCCGCGCACGGTAGCGCTTGCCGGGGCGTTCTATTTCATGGCCGGCTTCGCCGTGTTGCTGGTCGGCAGCGCCACGCATGCGCTGTCGCCGTGGACGATGGGGCTTCCGTTCGCGATCGGACAGGGGCTGATGGCGGGCATTCTGTATTTTGCGACCGGAGAGTCCGATGTCGAAGACTGATGGCAGCGCGCCGTTCTCCTATGACGGCCTCGATCGCGTCATCCACGAGAAGGCAAGGCTCGGCCTGCTCACCTCGCTGATGGCGCACCCGAAGGGTCTCGCCTTTGCCGACCTCAAGCAGCTCTGTGGGCTGACCGACGGCAATCTGTCGCGGCATCTGCAGGTGCTGCAGGAGGCCGGTCTCGTCGAGGTCACCAAGGGCTATGAGGGCAATCGCCCGCATACCACCTGCCGGCTGACGAAGGCGGGACGCCGCCGCTTCCTCGACTATCTCGCCGTGCTCGAGCGCCTCGTCCGCGACGCCGCGGCCGCTGCCGGCAAGGAGCACACGCCATCGTCGGTCGGCCTGATCCCGGGCCGCGTCTGACTCTCGCATCGCGTTTATTTTTGACCTGGAGCTTTGCAATGCAAAGTAGTCTGCAACCTCAATCGCCTGCTGTGGTGGATGGCCTGCATGTTGGCATCATCATGGATGGCAATGGCCGCTGGGCGACGCGCAAGGGCCTGTCGCGGCTGCGCGGGCACGAGGCGGGCGTCGAGGCGATTCGGCGCGTCGTCGAAGCCGCGCCCGACCAGGGCATCGGCACGCTGACGCTGTATGCGTTCTCCAGCGACAATTGGCGACGCCCGCGGGCCGAGGTCGCAGCCCTGATGGCGCTGCTGCGGATCTATCTCGCCAGCGAGGTGGAGGCGCTGGTGCGCAATGGCGTCCGCCTCACCGTGATCGGCCGTCGCGACCGGCTGCCCGGCGGCATCGCCGACGCGATCGGCCGGGCCGAAGCGGCCACCCGCGACGGCAGCACCCTGCATCTGCGCATCGCCGTCGACTATTCGGCGCGCGACGCCATCCTCGCGGCGGCGGCGAAGGCCCGCGACATCGACGGCCTGACGCGTGCGGCGTTCTCCGACCTCGTGACCGGCCAAGCCGGCTTGCGCGACGTCGACCTGATCATCCGCACCTCCGGCGAGCAGCGCCTGTCCGACTTCCTGCTCTGGGAAGGTGCCTATGCCGAGCTGCATTTCACCCAGCGCATGTGGCCCGATTTCGATGCCGCCGATCTGGCCCAGGCGCTCGCCTCCTTCCGCGGCCGCGAGCGCCGCTTCGGCGGCCTCGAGGCGGCGCCGCTGGCACCGGCGCCGGTCGCCTGACGACGGCGCAATCTTTCCGCGCATCGGGGAATCATCTACCGCTTGCAGCACGAGCGCAGAGATCCCCTGATGAAGCACAAGCCCCCGGCCAAATCCGGATCGATGGGCCACAGCGATACGCCTGATGCGCTGTGTGCCGCGGCCTTGCGGCTGCTGCGCGCCGGACAGCTCGCGCAGGCCGAGGATGCGTGCCGCCGCGCGCTGACGCTGGACGCAGCCTCGCTCGACGCGCTGCGTGCGATGGGACAGGTCTGCCTGGCGCTCAAGCGCGCCGATGATGCGATTGAGTGGTTCGCCCGCGCCGTTCGGCAGGACATGTCGGCCGCGGAGTCCTTCGTCGGCCTTGCGCAGGCGCTGCGGCTCGCCGGCCGCACCGATGAAGCGATCAAGGCTTACGATCGCGCGCTGCAGCTGCAGCCGGATGCGGTCGAGAGCTGGGATGCGCTCGGCGAACTGCTGCAGGCGAAGCAACGGCACGCCGAGGCGGCGCTGGCCTGCGATCGGCTGCTGCAGCTCGCGCCCGATCGCGCCGCGACGTGGTTTCGTCTCGGCGAGGTGCTGGAAGCGCAGGGGCGGCGCGACGAGGCGGCCCTGGCCTTCGATCAGGTGGCGCAGCTCAGGCCTGACCACCTCGAGGCGGCCAACAAGGCCGGCGCGCTGCATTTCGATGCCGGTCACTATGAGCAGGCCATCACGCGCTTTGGGCAGTCGCTGGGGCTGATGCCCGATCAGGCGGGCGTGCTGTATCTGAAGGCAATCGCGCTGCGGCGGCTGCGCCGCTACCAGGAAGCCGAGACGTTCGGCCGCCGTGCGCAGGCGCTGGCGCCTGACGATCCCGACGTCGCCAATGGCTATGGCTGCATCCTGCAGAACCTCGGCCGTCACGATGACGCCGTCGCCATGTTCGACAAGGCGATCGCGCTCCGGCCGCAGACCGCGGATTTCCATAATCATCGCGGCACGTCGCTGGCCGAATTGCATCGTTTCGCCGAGGCGTTCGACAGCTTCGATCGCGCCGTCGCGCTGAAGCCGGACCTCGCCGATGCGCATTGGAACGCGGCGCTGTTCCGGCTGCTGACCGGCGACTTCGCCCGTGGCTGGGCGGCGCGCGAATGGGGACGCAAATGTCGCGCCGTCGGCTTCGTCGAGCGCAGCTTCGAGGCGCCGCTGTGGCTTGCCGATGCGCCGCTGGCCGGCAAAACGATCCTGCTGCACAGCGACGAGGGGCTCGGCGACACCGTCCAGTTTTCGCGCTACGCCACCCTGGTGGCGGCGCAGGGCGCGCGCGTTGTGCTCGAGGTCGACGCGCCGCTGCAGCCGCTGTTGTCCGGCCTGGATGGCGTGGCGCAGTGCCTTGCCCGCGGCATCGATGCGCTGCCTTCCATCGACTATCACTGCCCGCTGTCGAGCCTGCCGCTCGCCTTCGCCACCCGGCTCGACACCATCCCTGCCGCGCCGTGCTATCTGCCGCGCCCTCCCGAGGCGCGCCGGGCGATCTGGGAGCAGCGATTAGGTCCGCATGACCGCTTGCGGGTCGGGCTCGTCTGGTCCGGCAACCCCGCGCATCTCAACGATCACAACCGTTCGATTCCGCTGCTGGCGCTCGCGCCGCTGCTCAAGATTGGGGCGCGGTTCGTCAGTCTGCAGAAGGAGCCGCGGCCGTCCGACAAGGCCGCGCTCGCCGCGCGCGACGACATTCTCGATCTCACCGCCGACATCCGTGACTTCGTCGACACGGCTGCGCTGATCGACAGTCTCGACCTCGTCCTCACCGTCGATACCAGCGTGGCGCATCTGGCCGGCGCGCTGGGCAAGCCGACCTGGATCATGCTGCCCTTCACGCCGGACTATCGCTGGCTGCTCGGCCGTGACGACAGTCCCTGGTATCCGAGCGTGCGGCTGTTCCGCCAGGACGCGCAACGTGACTATGCCGACGTCGTCGTGCGCGTGCGCGATGCGCTGGCGCAGCAGGTCGCGGCGTTTTCCGCGACTTAAGGATCGGCATTCAGCAGCCCGATCGAGATCTCGTGGATGCGCCGCGTCAGCTCGGCGACGCTGCGCCATCCCGTCTTCTCCCGGGTGCGCTTGAGATGCGTGTAGACCGTCGTGACCTTGATGCCGCGATGCGCGGCATATTCGACCGCAGTCATGCCGGTACTCAGCGCACAGGCCAGTTGCGCCTCCGCCCTGGTCAGACCATGAAGGTCCTGAAGCAGATGCGCCGCCGGGCTGTCCCGCATCGGATCACGCACCAGCATCACCACCATCGCAGCGGGCCAATCCGAACGGGGGTGTCGTTTGTGCAGGGAGCGCAGCGATATCGTGCAAGGCGGCAAGCCGCCTGGACGAGGCGCCAGGAAATCGAGCGCAGCATCCGTGCCGATCAGGCCGTCGGTACGCGTCGCCGCGCTGAGCGCGCGCGCATAGCGATTGCGCAGATCGGCCGAGGCGAAGGCGATGCCGCGCCTCTCGATCCGGAACATGGCGCCGTCTGCCGAGATGGCTTGCAGGCTCGGATTGAGGTAGACGATCTCGCCTCTCGGATCGAGCAGTGCGACGCCGTCCTTCAGCACATCGAGTGCGGTCGTGCCGATATCGTTGCCATAGGCTGTGACGAGGCTGTTTCGCATTCTAAGTGCGCGCTGCAGATGGGGCGTGAGGCGGTGCATCAGGGCGATGTCGGCCTTGCCGACATGGCCCTGCCGCGGCGTTCGCTGCAGGGTCAGGGCGACCATCCGCTGCGGCGACCGCTCCAGCACCGCTGAGAGGAAATAGCGAAGCCCGGCGCGCGGCAGGAACTCTGCATAGAACGGATCGCGGTTCATGGCGCTCTCGTCCATGACCTGATAGTCCCAGGCCAGTTCGCCGCGCTGTTGGTTCAGCGCCATGCGCAGGCGCGGATTGCGGGGCGCGAAGTAGGCGAGGTAGTCGTCGCCCTCGGCCGCAGCAACACCGCTGCTGTGAAAGGTCAGGGGCTGCCGGACGATCGGGTCGATGACCTCGAAGGTGGCACCCTCGGACCTCGTCAGTTCCCGGACGCAATCCAGTGCGTCCGTGATGCCATCCGGTTCCGCAAAGCCCTGATAGATGGCGTCCAACGCCCGCGAATAGAACTCGCTCTGCACGGTGACCTCGCTGCCATGACCGGGAAAGGGTGCGCCGGTCTGAATAATCAACCCGGGCGCGTGGACGATATTCCCCTTCATGGGTCGGCATGCGGCGCGTGAGGTTCATCGCGCAACGGTCGCGCGAAGCCGCGAGATTGGCAGGCCTGCCCAGGCCGTCGGCTGAGGAGTGGCGCACGATCGGAGCTTCACTTGGCCGGAGATGAGTGATGAGGATCCCTGTGCCGCGCGTGCGGCGACAGTCGCACAGAATTCGACGTCGGATGCGCCGGATGGCGCGGGCCGTGCTCGCCGCGCTTCAGGAGTCGCGGTTGTGCACCGCGCGCCGATTGATCCACGATCATCGGCATCTGCTCGACTGATGAGATATGAGAAGGACGCCGGCCGAGCCCCGGAGCCTGTCATGCTCCGGGGCTCGGCATCGCCAGGCTACTCAGCGACGGCGTCGCCCGAGCCGCCGAACTCGCGCGGAAAGTCCTTCAGCTTCGGCAGGCCGTCGCGCATCGGCAGCACGGTCTCGGCATAGTTCACGTGCACGGCCGGCTTGAAATCGAGATCCGGAAGCGTTGCCGCGAACACGTCGACCAGCCCGAGCGGCGGATGAGTGGTCATCAAATGTCCACCGCATTTGGCGCAGTACTGCCGCTGGCTCAACGGCGTCTTCTGGAACATCGCCACGTGCTCGGTGCCGGCTGCGATCCTGACCGCGTCCGGCTTCCACAGGCTGAAGGCGTTGACAGGGCCGCCCGACCACGAGCGGCACGACCGGCAGTGACAATAGCCCATCGCCTCTGGCGCCCCGGACACCTCGACTTCGACCGCTCCGCAAAAACATCGTCCAGTGAGTGTCATCCTCGTCCTCGTTGGTTGTAAGGCCGCAGACGGCATCACTCCCGAAGCCCTGTGTCTTGGCGCGCGGCGACGATCGGCAGGGCTGGCACGACCGCGCGTGACCCAGTTCACATTCGGCCATCCTCCGACAGGCGACATCCTCTGATCGGAGGACGCCGCGTTTGCGGCGATGACGCTATCGATTCCGCCTTGGATGGAGCGCGCGGCTCCAGGTTTCAGTTTCGGATTGTCTCGGGTGATCGCATGTCAGGTTTCAATTCGCGCATCGTCGAATTCTCGACCGACAACATTCCGGAACCGGAGCGCGCGGCGTTCTGGCGCGAACACTACGGCCAGGTCATGCTGCGTGTCGATTTCGAGCCCGCGCCGGATCTCGCGTTCAAGGCGCGCAATCGGGCCCTGACCCTGCCAGGGCTGCAACTGCTCGATGCCTGGGCCACGCCGGCGCGCATCTCGCGGTCCGGCCGCTATCTTGCCGACGGTGCGGACAATGTGATCCTCGCGATCAATCGCCAGGGAACCGCGTTCGTCGAGTCCGCCGGGCAGATCCGCGAGCTGCGCGAAGGCGAGGCGGCGATCCTCAGCGGCGCCGATGCGAGCGCGTTCCATCGCACCAGCAATGGTCGATCGTTCACGCTGCTGATGCCGCGCGTGATGGTCGAAGCCGCGGATGTCAGCATCGCGGATGCCTTGATGCGGCCGATGCCGGTCGATCGCGGCGCATTGCAGCTGCTCGACCATTATGCGGGCTGGCTCATGGCCAGCAGCGGCGCGATCGATGCGCAACTGCTCAATCTGTCGGTACGCCACGTCCAGGACCTGCTCGCGCTGTCGATCGGGCCGGCCGCCGACCTCGCCGAGACGATGCGCGCGAGAGGATTGCGCGCGGCGCGGCTGAAGCTCGCAAAATCGTTCCTCATCGCCAACAGCCGGCGCCGCGACATGTCGGTGGCGACGATCGCGGCGAAATTGAACGTCACGCCACGCTACGTGCAGCGCCTGTTCGAGATCGACGGCACCACCTTCTCCGCGTTCCTGTCCGGCGTGCGGCTTGCGAACGCGCATCGCATGCTCTGCGACCCGGCCCATGGCCAGCTTGCGATTGCCAGCATCGCCTATGATGTCGGCTTCGGCGATCTCTCGCACTTCAATCGCTCGTTCCGACGCCAGTACGGGCTGACCCCGCGGGAGGTCCGGGGCGATTGCGGAGGCAGCCGCGGGCAGCCGACCGCGCGCGTGTCCTTAACGGGGAGCACGCCATGACGTCCAAGACGATCGTGTTGAGGATCCTCGATGGCATCTTCGTCGCGGCAACCGGCCTTCTCCTGCTCATGCTCGCCGGTCTGCCGATCGAGTGGATGCTCGTCCTGCTCGATATGTCGCCACGTGAATTCCAGGCGTTCGCCTTGTTCGTCATCTTCAGCAGTCTGCTGCTGATCCATGCCATCGCGACGTCGGATTCCGCGCCGTAACCCAAACGTGATCGCAGGCTTCGGCGGCATGCGCGGGGCTGGTTGAGCTGTGTCAACGGATTCTCCCGCGCCTATGGCAAACGAGCGCCATGCTTCAGCGGAGAAGGTTTTTCGGAATGGATCCACAGGACACGCAACTCGCCGGCGACGAACGGCCCGTTCAGCGCGTCCGTGCTGAAACCGCAGCCGTCGTTCCCACGCCGGCGATGCCGGTTCCTGTGTCCCATCAGCCGCGGCGCAGGTGGGCAGTGTGGCCGCTTCTCGTGCTCCTCCTTGCCGTCGGGGCGGCCGGTGGTGGCGGCTACGTCTGGTGGCAGCGGCTGCATCCGCCGCTGCCCCTCGGCATCAGCGTCAGCAATGGCCGCATCGAGGCTGACGAGATCGACATCGCGACCAAATATGCCGGCCGTGTCGCCGAGCTGCGCGCCGATATCGGCGATCGCGTCGAGGCCGGGCAGATCGTGGCGCGGATGGACACGAAGGAGCTGCAGCAGTCGCTGTCGAAGGCGCAGGCCCAGGCCGAGCAGGCGCAGCACGTGGTCGATCAGGCCCGTGCCAATCTCGCGCAACTGCAGGCGCAGAAGACGCTCGCCGAGCAGGAGATGGAGCGCACCCGCAGCCTGCTGCAGAGCGGCTGGACCACACGGGAGCTGGCCGATCAGCGCCAGCAGGCGCTCGACACTGCGACCGCCGGCCTTGCCGGCGCGCAGGCGCGGATTTTCGAAGCCGAACGCGGGCTCGAAGCGGTCCGTCACGACGTCGCGCTCTACACCGTTCAGATCGCCGACAACTCACTGATCGCGCCAAAGCCCGGCCGTATTCAATATCGTCTCGCCAATGTCGGCGAAGTCCTCGCCGCGGGCGGCAAGATCTTCACCATGCTCGACATCGGTTATGTCTACATGGACGTGTTCCTGCCGACCGAGGAGGTCGGCAAGGTCAAGATCGGCACCGACGCGCGGATCGTGCTCGATGCCTATCCGGATCGTCCGATCCCGGCGAAAGTGTCGTTCGTGGCGAGCCAGGCGCAGTTCACGCCGAAGACCGTCGAGACCCGCAGCGAGCGCGACAAGCTGATGTTTCGCATCCGTGTGCGCGTCGATCAGGACAGGCTGGCCGCACATGCCGATGCCGTGAGGAGCGGATTGCCCGGCGTGGCGTATGTCCGGTGGAATCCCGACGTCGCATGGCCGGCGCGCCTGCAAGCAGCGCCATGATGGCCGACATGATCGGCGATGCGTCTCCGGTCGCGATGGTCAGGGACGTCTCGCAGCGCTATCGCGACGTGGTCGCGCTCGACAACGTCTCGATCGACATTCCCGCAGGCCGCGTGGTCGGTCTCATCGGCCCGGACGGCGTCGGCAAGTCGTCGCTGCTGTCGATCCTGGCCGGCGCGCGCGCGATCCAGGACGGGCAGGCGCGCGTGCTCGGCGCCGACATGGCCGACCGGCGCGCCCGCACGCAAGTGTGTCCGCGGATCGCCTACATGCCGCAGGGCCTCGGCAAGAATCTCTATCCCGATCTCAGCGTGCGCGAGAACATCGCGTTCTTCGCCCGGCTGTTCGGCCAGTCGCGGTCCGAGCGCGACTGGCGCATCGCCGAGCTGATGGAGGCGACGGCGCTGTCCGATTTCGCCGACCGGCCGGCGAAAAAGCTGTCCGGCGGCATGAAGCAGAAGCTCGGCCTTTGCTGCTCGCTGATCCATGATCCCGATCTTCTCATCCTCGACGAGCCGACCACCGGCGTCGATCCGCTGTCGCGGCGGCAGTTCTGGGACCTGATCGACCGCCTGCGCGCGCGCAGCGCGGCGGGCATGAGCGTGATCGTCGCCACCGCCTATATGGAGGAGGCCGAGCGTTTCGACTGGCTGATCGCGATGAACGACGGGCGCATCCTCGCGACCGGTACGCCGGCCGAGCTCAAGGCGCAGACGCAGGCCGCCTCGATCGAGGATGCGTTCGTCGCGCTGCTGCCCGACCGCTCGGCGCACGACCGCGCCGAGATGCCGGCCAAGACCGAGCTCGACGGCAGCCACGAGACGGTGATCGTCGCGCGCGACCTGACCTGCCGCTTCGGCGATTTCACCGCGGTCGACGGCGTCAACTTCCAGATCCGCAAGGGCGAGATCTTCGGCTTCGTCGGCTCCAACGGCTGCGGCAAGACCACGACGATGAAGATGCTGACGGGGCTGCTGCCGCCGACCGAAGGCGAGGCACTGATCTTCGGCCGCTCCATGGAGGCCGGCAATCACGAATCACGCAGCCGGGTCGGCTACATGTCGCAGGCGTTCTCGCTGTATGGCGAGCTCACGGTGCGGCAGAACCTGGTGCTGCATGCGCGGTTGTTTCATCTGCCGCGCGACGCCGCCGAGAAGCGCATTGCCGAGCTGGTCGAGCGCTGCGACCTGACCGATCACATCGACGGCCTCGCGGCCGATCTTCCGCTCGGCATCCGCCAGCGCTTGTCGCTCGCGGTGGCGATCGTCCACAGGCCGGATCTTCTGATCCTCGACGAGCCGACGTCGGGCGTCGATCCGGTGGCGCGCAATCAGTTCTGGCGCCTGCTGATCGAGCTGTCCCGCCAGGACGAGATGACGATCTTCGTCTCGACGCATTTCATGAACGAGGCGGCGCGCTGCGACCGGCTGTCGCTGATGCATGAGGGGCGGGTGCTGGCGACCGACACGCCGGACGGCCTGATCCGCGCCAAGGGCGCGCAGACGCTGGAGCAGGCCTTCATCGCCTTCCTCGAGCAGGACGCTGGTGTCGCCGATCCGCCGGTCACACTGACCCAGGCGAGGCCCGATCCAAAGCCCGCCGACCGGCCGCGCGAGGAGCGACGGCGGGGCGCTGTCAGCCTGCGGCGGCTGCTCGCCTACACGATCCGCGAAGGTCTCGAGCTGATCCGCGATCCGATCCGGCTGATGTTCGCGCTGTTCGGAACGGCGTTCCTGATGATCGTGATCGGCTTCGGCATCTCCACGGACGTCAACAACCTGACCTTCGCCGCGCTCGACCGCGATCAGTCGCCTGAGAGCCGCGCCTATCTCGCCGAGCTCAGAGGCTCGCGCTACTTCGTCGAGCGGCCGCCGCTCGCCGACTATGCCGAGCTCGAACGGCGGATGAAGAGCGGCGACATCAAGGCCTCGATCGAGATCCCGCCGAACTTCGGCGTTGACATCAAGCGCGGCCGGCCCGCGTTCGTGTCGGCCTGGATCGACGGCGCGATGCCGTTCCGCGCCGAGACCATCCGGGGCTATCTCGAAGGCACGCATCAGCTCTATCTGTCCGATCCCGCCGTCAAGACGACGCAGCCATTGCCGCCCTCGCCGGTCAATGTCGAGATCAGGTTCAAGTACAACCAGGCGTTCGACAGCATCTACGCCATGGCTCCGAGCACGATCGCGCTGTTGCTGGCGCTGTTTCCAGCCATCCTGATGGCGCTCGCGGTGGTCCGCGAGAAGGAGCTGGGGTCGATCACCAATCTCTATGTCACGCCGGTGACGCGGCTCGAATTCCTGCTCGGCAAGCAGCTGCCCTACATCGCGGTCGCGCTGGCGAACTTCGCGCTGATGTATGTGATGGCGATGGTCCTGTTCCGGGTCCCGCTCAAGGGCGCGTTTCTGCCGCTGATGGTCGGTACCTTGGTCTATGTCATCACCACGACCGGCTTCGGCATGTTGATCTCGACCTTCTGCCGGACCCAGATCGCGGCGCTGTTCGGGACCGCGATCCTCACCGTGCTTCCGGCGACGCAGTTCTCGGGCATGCTGGTCCCGGTGTCGTCGCTGTCCGGCGTGGCCAAGCTGATCGGCATGGTGTTCCCGATGACCTACTACCGCCCGATCGCGGTCGGCACCTTCACCAAGGGGCTTGGCTTTGCCGATGTCGGCGCCGACATCCTGATCCTCTTGATCTTCATTCCCGTCCTGACGGGGTTCAGCCTGGCGATGCTGCCGAAGCAGGAGGCGTAAGCCATGATGCGCTCGCTCTCCAACGTGTTCTGGCTCGGCACCAAGGAGCTGCGCAGCCTGTTCGGCGACGCCGTGCTGATCGGGCTCGTGATCTATTCGTTTACGGTGGCGGTGATCAGCCAGGCGCAGAGCAGCTCGCAGGAGCTGCATCGCGCCTCGATCGCCGTCGTCGACGAGGACAGCTCCGAGCTGTCGCGTCGGATCGCCAGCGTATTCCAGCTGCCTTACTTCCAGCCGCCGGTCTACATCAGCCAGAGCGAGGTGGAGCGGCTGATGAACAACGGCCGCTTCACCTTCGTGCTCGACATCCCGCCGAATTTCCAGCGCGACGTCCTGGCGGGCCGCAAGCCCTCGGTGCAAGTGAACGTCGACGCGACCGCGATGATCCAGGCGGGGATCGGCTCCGGCTATGCGCTGCAGATCATCAACACCGAGGTTGCCTGGTTCGTGGCCCGCTCGGAGACGTCCTCGTCCTCGCCGGTCAACCTGGTGACGCGGATCGCGTTCAATCCCAACGTCACCACCGCCTGGTTCGAAGGCGTGATGGGCATCATCAACAGCGTCACCATGCTCGCGATCATCCTGGCCGGCGCGGCGCTGGTGCGCGAGCGCGAGCATGGCACCATGGACCATCTTCTGGTCATGCCGCTGTCGCCATTGGAGATCGCGATGTCGAAGATCTGGGCCAATGCGCTGGTGATCGCCGTCGCCGTCGCCATCGCGCTCTACGCCGTCGTGCGCTGGTATCTGCGCGTGCCGATCATGGGCTCGATCCCGCTGTTCATGGTGGGCACCGTGCTCTATCTGTTCTTCGCGACCGCCGTCGGGTTGTTTCTCGGCACCATCGCGCGATCGATGCCGCAGCTTGGCCTGCTCTATATCCTCGTCGCCGTGCCGATGAACCTGTTGTCGGGCGGGATGACGCCGGTGGAAAGCCAGCCGGTGTGGCTTGCCACCATCATGAAGGCGTCGCCATCGACCCATTTCGTGTCGTTCGCCCAGTCGATCCTCTACCGCGGTGCCGGCCTCGATGTGGTGTGGCCGCAATTCGTCGCGGTGGCGGCCATCGGCGCGGTGGTCCTGGCGTTGACCTTGCGCCGCTTCCGGGCGGCGATCGCGGCGGCCTGAGCCCGCCCTCGACCCCAACAAAAAAGCCTCGGCACTGCGGCCGAGGCTTTCCCTTGAATGGTGTCGGTATGGATGACGGCGATCAGTAGCGCGCGGCCGCCGGGCCACCAAACTTGTAGTTCACGCCGACCCGGACCGTGTGGAATGAGAAGTCCTGCGACAGGCGCTCGACGTAGTTCGAGCCGGGCGGGGCGAATGTGCTGCCCGGGACGTAGGCCGAGGTGTAGTTGATGCTGCCGAGGTCGGTGTAGAGATATTCCGCCTTGACCGTCCAGTTCGGCGCGAACGCATGCTCGACGCCGGCGCCGACCGTCCAGCCGACCCGCGTCTCGTTGGCAGAGGCGGTCTTTGTGTAGCCATTCGCCGAGGTCAGATCCCAGCTGCCCTTGACATTGCCGACGGCGAGGCCGCCAGTGACGTAGAACAGCGTCGTATCGACCGCGTAACCGGCGCGGCCGCGCAGGGTCATGAACCAGTCGTTCCGGATGCTCTCGTTGAAGGTGCGGGTCGTGGGCGGGTTGGCCGCCGTGTAGACCGTCCGCTTGTTGAGGTCAGATCCGTTGATGTCGGCCTCGATGCCGAAGACGCCGGCGCCGCTCTGCCAGTTGTAGCCGGCCTGCAGACCGCCGAGCACGCCAGCCGGATTGAGCCGGTTGTTGCTGATGTTGACGAACTGATTCTGGAAGGCGGCGCCCTCGACCGCCCAGCTGCTGGTCTGGTCCAGCGTCGTGTTCAAGTTCGACCGGCCCCAGCCATAGCCGACGCTGCCGCCGAAGTAGAAGCCGGTCCAACTGTAGATCACGGCCGGGGGAGGCGCCTTGGTGTAGCGGGCCGGCAGATCCGCGGCGAATGCGCCGAGCGAGCTGGCGAG
Source organism: Bradyrhizobium sp. HKCCYLRH2060 (assembly GCF_051168135.1). Lineage (NCBI taxonomy): Bacteria > Pseudomonadati > Pseudomonadota > Alphaproteobacteria > Hyphomicrobiales > Nitrobacteraceae > Bradyrhizobium > Bradyrhizobium sp. HKCCYLRH2060. The sequence goes on along the minus strand of NZ_JBNPUK010000001.1, from coordinate 309,158 downwards.
GAGCAAAGAGACGGCGGAGGCAAGGGTTTTCATCGGTCACAATCCTCAATGAATATCAGCAACATTGAGACAAGGATTTCTCACAATTCGGCCTATTAGGCTGTAGTTCAACTACAACACTCGTGAGCGTAAGTATCTGTGACGACGTCACTTTATGCGAGTGCGTCCTTAACCTTAAGTCGTTGTAAATTCGAGCGTGCGGCGGGGAGGCGGTCGATCGATACCGTCGTCGATCGACGATCCGGACAATTCGACGCACCGCGTTAGTCAACGATTCGCCAACCATCCGCACGCTCCATCGCGCCCGCTAACGATTTCGCAAAGTGCATGCGTGCACCTTCGGCACGTCCTGGGGGACGGAGAGGGGAGAGCATCATGATGATGAATGGGGAAGCGGTTCTCGAGAACGTGCGGCGCTATCGTACCATCGCCTCCTTGTACCGCCAGACCGCGGCGTTCCGTCCGCATCAGCGCGACTCACTGCTGGCGCAGGCTGCCGAATGGGAAAGCCGCGCGGTCGCCGAACTCGAGGATTACTTCCTCGCCCGCCATGCACCGTCACAACCGCCGGCGAACTTGAACTTCAATATCAGCCATCATGGGGCCTCCTACAGGTCGTCGCACCGGCAGATGGCTGCGGCGTAGCGCCAGATCACGGCACCGTTTTTTCGCTGCGCTCATCCGGATGGCGCCTTATGCTGCATCTCACTCCGGTGCCATGCGCGCTGCAGCGAGCAGGCCGATCAGGGCGGACAGCGCGCCCACGCTCATCGCGTTGATTGCGATCAGCGAGGCGTAGTTGAGATCCACGACGCTCATCACCGGCTCGCCGAGCCGGGAATCGATCAGCAGATAGCAAACGAACGGCAACGCGAGCAGCGGCAAGGACCGCAGGCGCTCCGTGGGTGCGAACAGCAGCGCGGCCAGCAACACGCAGGGAATGAGAAACAGCTCGACGCCGCTCTGGGCGCCGAACAGCTTGACGCAGAACACGGTGTTGGCAGTTCCGGCGAGCACCATCAGGGCGCGGCCGGCGAACGGCTGGCGCTTCGCGAGCACAGGCACGGTCGCGAACAACGGCGTCGTGAGCAGCGTCAGCCAGGCCGGCCAGGCCGCCCGGCCTACAATGGCGTGGAGATACAGCGGGTAGAACGGCTGGTTGGAGACGATGACGAGCGCCACTTTGGCGGCAATGTCGGAGCGCGCATCATCGGCCGATGCATAGGCCTGCACGGCGGCCAGCCAGCGTCCGAACGTCTTGCCCATTCAAGTCCCTCAATTCCGCAGGCCGCCGCGCGCGCCTCGGCCTGGAAACGCGCTGGCGTTCAAGGCAGATCATTCGTCTCGGGAATGGGGGCCGATCACGCGTTCAACGCGGTGCGGATCATGCGGGCAAGGTCGGCGCTCTGATAGGGCTTGGTGAGCAGCAGCACGCCGGCATCGAGGCGGCCGTGATGGACGATGGCGTTCTCCGTATAGCCCGACGTGTAGAGCACCTTGAGGTTCGGGCGCCGCTTCAGCGCCTCGATCGCGAGCTGGCGACCATTCATGCCGCCGGGCATGATGATGTCGGTGAACAGCAGGTCGATGCGGGGGTGACTGTCGATCAGCGCCAGCGCCTCGTCGGCCTTGCTGGCGGCGAGCGTCGTGTAGCCGAGCCGCTTGATCTGGGCGATGACATATTCGCGCACCAGCGAATCGTCTTCCACGATCAGGATCGTCTCGTCGCCGCGCTCCATGCCCTCGGCGCTGATGGTCGACAGTGCCGCGTCGGCGTCGGCATTGGCCTGCGGCAGGTACAGCTTGACCGAGGTGCCGTGCCCCGGCTCGCTGTAGATCTTGATGTGCCCGTTGGATTGCTTGACGAAGCCGTAGACCATGCTGAGGCCGAGGCCGACGCCCTTGCCGACGTCCTTGGTGGTGAAGAACGGCTCGAAAACCTTTTCGAGCAGATTGGCGGGAATGCCTTCGCCGGTGTCGCTGACCGCGATCATCACGTAGTTGCCGGGGATCACCTCAGGGTTCATGCGCGCATAGGCGGCGTCGAGCAGGACGTTCTTGGTTTCCAGGGTCAGCTTGCCGCCGTTCGGCATGGCATCGCGCGCGTTGAGCGCGAGGTTCAGGATCGCGGTCGACAGCTGGCTCGGGTCGATCATGGCCGGCGCCGAATCGTGCGCCAGCATGGATTCGATCTCGATCTGCTCGCCGAGCGTCCGGCGCAGCAGGCGCGCGGTGTCGACGACCATGCCGTTGATGTCGACGCTGCGCGGCTGCAGCGGCTGGCGGCGGGCGAAGGCCAGCAGGTGTTTGGTCAGGTCGGCACCGCGCGCTGCGGCCGAGTTGATCAGGCTGGTGATCTGCACCAGCTGCGGACTGTCCTTCACCGCCTCGGCCAGGATCTCGATGGTGCCCGTGATCACGGTGAGGATGTTGTTGAAGTCGTGCGCGACGCCACCGGTGAGCTGGCCGATCGCCTCCATCTTCTGCGCCTGCCGCACCTGCGCCTCGGTGGCCTCGATCTCCTGGAAGCGCTTGACCATGGCTTCCGCGGTGCGGCGCTGCCGCGTCTCCTCCTCGAGCTGTGCATAAGCGTTCCGGAGTTCGGCGCGGGACGGCATGGTCAGGACCCGCGGCAGCATCAACAGCAGCGCCGCGGCGATGCCGACCGACATGAAGGCCAGGAAGCCCTTGGTGGCCGCCTCCAGGCTGTAGGCTGGAACCCAGATCGTGAGCACCTCGATCAGCCGCGTCATCCCACAGAAGGACACCCACAACGCGAAGGCCCAGAAGATGTAGCTGAACTGAAAGTCGCGGCGGCGATAGACGATGAAGGCAAGCACGAACGCAATGGTGAAGAAGGCGAACGAGGTGAGGATGTCGGACACCGTATTCACCCATATCAGCTCAGGTGTCCACAGCAGGCACTCGCCATGCGGCGTGAGCATCGACATGTCCGATTTCCCCAAAACATGTAGCCGACGGACCGTGTCGCCCCCGCGGCTCGGCCGGTTCCCTTAGCAGATCATCGAATTTCCGTTGAGCACACAAGGGTTCTCACTGTCGCGACGTACACATTCGGTAAATGGGCACCGCGAGCATGGTTGGCTCCGCGTCGATCCGATTGCTTACGGCTGAGCGTGTGCCGGGAGCTCTCTTTAACATGCGCGGCTTGACGACCGTGTACCGATCGGTACATAGTATTCCGAATGGTACACAAGGAGATGTCCCGTGAGCACTCTCGCCCCGCCGTTCACGCTGCAGACCGCCACCCAGAAGGTGCGCATGGCCGAGGATGGCTGGAACAGCCGCGACCCCGAGCGGGTGTCGCTGGTCTACACGCCCGACAGCCGGTGGCGGAATCGCGCAGAGTTCATCACCGGCCGCGCCGAGATCGTCGCCTTCCTCACCCGCAAATGGGCCAAGGAGCTCGACTACCGCCTGATCAAGGAGATCTGGGCCCACAGCGACGACCGGATCGCGGTGCGCTTCGCCTATGAGTGGCACGACGACAGCGGCAACTGGTTTCGCTCCTACGGCAACGAGAACTGGGAGTTCGACGCGCAGGGGCTGATGCAGCGTCGCTACGCCTGCATCAATGACCTGCCGATCAAGGCGGCCGATCGCAAATTCCACTGGCCTCTCGGGCGCCGGCCGGACGATCATCCCGGCCTGACCGAATTGGGACTTTGAAGCAGGGAGAGCCATGCGGACGCTCAACGAGCGCGCCGACGTCGTCCCGCTGATTGCCGAGGTGTTCCGCGAATTCGGCTTCGAGGGCACCTCGCTCAGCCGGATCACCGAGACGACGGGACTGGGCAAAGGCAGCCTCTATCACTTCTTTCCAGGCGGAAAGGACGAGATGGCGCGCGCGGTGCTGGCGCATGTCGACGCCTGGTTCGAGCGCGAGATCTATGCGCCGCTGCGCGATGATCCGCCGGAGCAGTCGATCGCGCGGATGTGGCGCGGCGTCGACGACTACTTCCGTTCCGGCCGCCGCGTCTGCCTGGTCGGGGCGTTCGCGCTCGACGAGACGCGGGATCGCTTCGCCGCCGCCATCGCCAGCTACTTCACGCGCTGGATCGAGGCCTTGCGCGATGCGCTGGTCCGCGACGGCTGGCCGGCGGCACAGGCCGCCGACGGCGCCGAGGAGGTGGTGCTCGGCATCCAGGGTGCACTGGTGCTGGCGCGGGCAACCGGTGAGGCGGCCGTTTTCGGCCGCGCGCTGATGCGGTTCCAAGCGCGTCTGCAACGATCATCCGTCGTCTGACTCTCGAAACGCCGGCGGCCGCTGCCTCCGCAAGCGGCAAATGGCGGGCTGAAATATCGGCGCGCGGCTCTCGTGAAATCGTGGTTGTCTTGGGCAACGTCTCGAGCAGCGGCGACACCAGGGAGGTCCGGCATGAACGGGTTAGGCGGTCTCAATAAATCCGACAACGGCGTGGTCATCGGCCTGGTGCAGCTGCAGCTTCCGGTCGTCGTGACCAAGGACGACCTTGCGCGGCAGACCGAGAAGATCGTCTGGACGGTCGGCAAGGCCCGGCGGAATCTCGGCACCATGGATCTCGTGGTGTTCCCGGAATATTCGCTGCACGGGCTGTCGATGGACACCAATCCCGAGATCATGTGCCGGCTCGACGGGCCGGAGGTCGCCGCGTTCAAGCAGGCCTGCATCGACAACAAGATCTGGGGCTGCTTCTCGATCATGGAACACAACCCCGACGGCAATCCCTACAATTCGGGTCTGATCATCGACGACCACGGCGACATCAAGCTGTATTACCGCAAGCTGCATCCATGGATTCCGGTCGAGCCGTGGGAGCCCGGCGATCTCGGCATCCCCGTGATCGAGGGACCGCGCGGCGCCAAGATCGCACTCATCATCTGCCATGACGGCATGTTCCCGGAGATGGCGCGGGAATGCGCCTACAAGGGCGCCGAGATCATGATCCGCACCGCCGGCTACACCGCGCCGATCCGCGACAGCTGGCGCTTCACCAACCAGGCCAACGCGTTCCAGAACCTGATGGTGACGGCCAATGTCTGCATGTGCGGCTCCGACGGTTCGTTCGATTCGATGGGCGAGGGCATGATCGTCAATTTCGACGGCAGCATCATCGCGCACGGCACGACGGGGCGCGCCGACGAGATCATCACCGCCGAGGTGCGCCCCGATCTCGTGCGCGAGGCGCGCATCAACTGGGGCGTCGAGAACAACATCTATCAGCTCTGGCACCGCGGCTATGTCGCGGTGAAGGGCGGCGCGATGGATTGTCCCTACACCTTCATGCATGACATGGTCGCCGGCACCTATCGCTTGCCCTGGGAGGATCAGGTCAAGATCACCGACGGCACCTCCTGCGGCTTCCCGGCGCCGACGCGCGCTTTCGGCAGGCTCGGCAAGGCGGCGGAGTGAGCGAATGCGGCGGCGCGTGCGGCCGCCGCAAGCTTGACAAATCGATCGTCCGCGAATTATTTTATACTTAAAATAATTGGCGGACAGGTTTTGTCATGAGTGCATCGGCGAAGGTGATCCCCCGCGACTGGCTCGACTGGCCGTTCTTCGAGCCGCGTCACCGCGCCCTGTGTGACCAGCTCGACCGCTTCGTCGGCTCGGGCGTTCTCGACGAGGTCGATCACGGCGACGTCGACACCGCCTGCCGCAAGATCGTGCGTGCGCTTGGTGCCGCAGGCTTGCTCGACAGCGCCGTCGTGGCGCCCGATGCGGATGCCGGCGCGATCGACTCGCGCGCGATCTGCCTGTCGCGCGAGACGCTCGCTTATGCCGACGGTCTTGCCGATTTCGCCTTCGCCATGCAGGGCCTCGGCTCCGGCGCCATCGCGCTCGGCGGCTCGCCGGAGCTGCGCGCCAGTGTCTTGCCGAAGGTGCGCGCCGGCGAATGGCTCGCCGCTTTCGCGTTGTCCGAGAAGGAGGCGGGCTCCGACGTCGCCGCGATGGCCTGCGCGGCGCGGCTGGACGGCGATACCTACGTGCTCGATGGCGAGAAGACCTGGATCTCCAACGGCGGCATCGCCGACGTCTACACGCTGTTCGCCCGTACCGGCGAGGCGCCCGGCGCGCGCGGCATCTCCGCCTTCGTCGTGTTTCCCGATGATCCCGGTTTCTCCGTCGCCGAACGCATCGAGGTGATCGCGCCGCACCCGCTGGCAACCTTGCGGCTGCAGAACTGCCGCATCCCGGCCAGCCGGCGCCTCGGTGCGCCCGGCGGCGGCTTCAAGCTGGCGATGCAGACGCTCGACATCTTCCGCGCCTCGGTGGCGGCTGCGGCCCTCGGCTTCGGCCGTCGCGCCCTCGACGAGGCGCAGGCGCATGCCTCGAGCCGGCAGATGTTCGGCGGCGTGCTGGCCGACCTGCAGATGACGCAGGCCGCATTCGGCGAGATGGCGACCGAGACCGACGCCGCGGCGCTCTTGACCTACCGCGCGGCCTGGCGCCGCGACGTGCAGAAGCTGCCGACCACCCGCGAGGCCGCGATGGCCAAGCTCACCGCGACCGAGACCGCGCAGCGCGTCATCGACCGCGCCCTGCAGATGTTCGGCGGCCGCGGCGTCCGCAAAGGCGAGATCGTGGAGAGCCTCTACCGCGAGATCCGAGCGCTGCGCATCTACGAAGGCGCGACCGAGGTGCAGAAGCTGATCGTCGCGCGCGAGTTTCTGAAGGCGCGGGCCGGCGTGGTGCGCGGCTGAGACCAGACGCGGGCGAGACCGGAATAGGGCTGGCGCACCCGACACGATTCGAACGTGTGACCTTTGCCTTCGGAGGGCAACGCTCTATCCAGCTGAGCTACGGGTGCGTACGGCCAATCGTTTAGCCGATTGCCTGGGCGACGGCAACGGCCTTGGATGCTCCCGGACCGGGCGGACGGCCGCTCGCGCCGCGAGGCAATTCCGCGGGGTCGCGCGGCCCAGCCGCTCCTGCCGCCCCGCCTTACGCCGGCACGATGGTCTTGCCGATCGGCCACAATGCCAGCCCGGCGAGCTTCAGATGGGCCCAGGCGAAGGGCAGGCCGATGATGCTCACCGCGAGCACGATTGCGGTCAGGAGGTGGCCGAGCGCCAGCCACCAGCCGGCCAGCACGAACCAGATGATGTTGCCGAGCAGGCCGAGAACGCCGGTTCCGACGTCCTCCATGCCGGTGAGCTCGTCGCGGCGAACCGCGCGCGAGCCGAACGGCAGCAGCGTGTAGGCGGCGATGTTGAAGGCGGCGCGGGACCAGGGCAGGCCGACGATCGTGATCGCCATCACGACCGCGGCGACCAGCCACCCGAACGCCATGTAGGCGCCGCCGCACAGGATCCAGAGGATGTTCAGAAGCATGGAAACCGGCTGCATGACGACCTGCCAACTCCGTTGTTGCCGCTCCGGATATAGGAACGCGGCGCCAAGGCCGGTAGCGGGCCGGGCGTCGAAATCTGCGTGGCCTCGCGCCGCAGGCTCGGCCGGGGCGGCCGGCGCGTTGAGGGAGCCGAAAAGCCGGCTCAGCCGGCGGCCTGCAGGCTCCCTGCCGCCGTTTCCGGAGCGAACAGCTTGCGCAGCTCGGCGGCCGGCTTCGGCGCGCTGAACAGATAGCCCTGCATCTCGGTGCAGCCAAGCTGCCGCAGCGCCGTCTGCTGCGCGCCGGTCTCGACGCCTTCGGCCGTGGTCGTCATGTTGCTGGCGGCGGCGATGCTCACCACCGCCTGGACGATCGCCGACGAGCTGCCGGCGCCGATGTCGCTGACGAAGCAGCGGTCGATCTTGATCTTGTCGAAGGGAAACCGCTTCAGGTAACTTAGCGACGAATAGCCGGTGCCGAAATCGTCGAGCGCGATGCGCACGCCCATGTCGTGCAGCTGGTGCAGGATGCCGAGCGCGACGTCGTCGTCGCTGATCAGCACCGCCTCGGTGATCTCGACCTCGAGTCGTTCGGGCGCAAGGCCGGCCGCCGACAGCGCGCCTGCGATCCGCAGCGCCAGGGTTGGCGATTTGAGCTGCACGGGCGAGACGTTCACGGCGATGCGGATGCCGGCGGGCCAATGCGCGGCCTCGGCGCAGGCGGTGCGCAACACCCAGTCGCCGATCTCGTTGATGAGCCCTGTGTCCTCGGCGAGCGGAATGAAGTCGAGCGGTGGCACCATCCCTCGCTCCGGATGACGCCAGCGCAGCAGCGCCTCGCAGCCGGTCATGACGTTCTCGCTGAAGCCGAGCAGCGGCTGGTAGTGCAGCTCGAACTGGCCTTCCGTGATCGCCCGGCGCAGGTCCTGCTGCAACTGCAGCCGCGCGCGCGCGTTTTCGTCCATCGACGGCTCGAAGAACCGGAAAGTGCGGCGGCCGCCGGCCTTGGCGGCATACATGGCGAGATCGGCATTCTTGGTCAGCTGGTCGCGCTCGACGCCGTCCTGCGGCGCCAGCGCGATGCCGATGCTGGCATCGGTCGACAATTGGTGGCCCAGGCAGCGATAGGGCTTGCGGATGGCCTCGAGGATCTCCTTCACGGCCACGATGACCGCGTCCCGGTCCGCAACGGTGGTCAGCAGCACCGCGAATTCGTCGCCGCCGAGCCGGGCGACCATATCCTCCGGCGCGAGGCAGCCCTCGATGCGGCGCGCGATCGTCTTCAACAGCTCGTCCCCGACATGATGGCCTAGCGAATCGTTGATGCCCTTGAATTCGTCGACATCGATGTAGAGCAGCGCGAAGAAGGTGCCGTGACGCGCGCGCTCCAGCTCTTCGTCGATGCGCTCCCGGAACAGCACGCGGTTCGGCAGCTCGGTCAATGCGTCGAAATGTGCGAGATGGGCGATCTTCTCGTCGGCCAGCCGCCGCTCCGTGGTGTCCTCGATCACATTGATCAGATAGCGCGGCTCGCGCGCATCGTCGGCGACGGCGATGCGCCGCGACGTGATGTAACGCAATCCCAGCCCCGGACTCTGCCAGGGATGTTCGGCGAGAAACAGCCCGTCCGACTGCTCCAGAGCCCGGTCGTCGTCCGCGGTCACCTTTTCCGCGACCGATCGCGGCAGCAGGTCGAACGCCGTCTTGCCGACGATCTCCTCGCGCGGCACACCGAAGCGTTGCTCGGTCGACTGGTTGACCAGGACATAGCGGCGGTCGCGGACGTCCTTGACCATGATGTGCGACGGGATGTGGTCGATGATCTCGCGCAGGAATGCGTAGTTGCGGTCGCGCTCCTGCTCGAGCCTGCGATGTTCGCTGATGTCCTCGATCGTCGTGACCCATCCGCCCGAGGCCAGCGGCTTGTCGATGATGTTGAAGAAGCGGCCGGCTCCGCCCTCCGCGATCATCTGCGACGTGCCGCCTGCCGCGGCTCTGTCGATGATGTCGGCGCAGAAGTCGGTCACGTCGCCGTTGAAGGATCCGCGCGCCTTGCAGTGCGCGATGACCTCGCTGAGGTGGGCGCCGGGCCTGATCACGTCCGTGGACAGGCCGAGCAGGTCGATGAAGCGCTGATTGAACATCACGACGCATGCGTTCGCGTCGAATGAGATCAGCCCCTGCGTCATGTTGTCCAGCGCAGTCTCGACCCTTTCCTTCTCGGTCTCCAGCTGACGCGTTGCCGCACGCCCCTGCCGCACGATCTGTCGGATCATCAGGCTGAACGTCAGGGCGATGACCGCGATCGCAAGCACCGCCGCGCCCACGAGCAGCACCATCTGCGATCGCCAGTCCGCGAGCGCAGCGTCGACCGGCCTGTTGGCCGAGATGACGAGCGGGAAGCGCCCGATCCTGGAAGCCGACGCGATCGTCTCCAGGTTGTCGACGGAGCTCGTGAGCAGGGTCGTGCGCAGGCCACTCTCGGCGACGCCCTTCAGCAACTCGTCGTTCCCGATCCTGGCGCCCATCAGGGATTCGGCGTGCGGGTAGTGCGCCAGCACGGCGCCGTCGGAATGGACCAGCATGATCGACGAGCCCTTCCCGAGGGCCATCGATTCCAGGAACGTCTCGTAAGTGTGCGGATCCACCCGGCGGGTCAGCAAGCCGAGGAATTCCCCGTTCGCGCCGTTCAGGCGATGCGCGACGATGGTCGCCCAGCCGCCGGTGACGCGGCTCATGACCGGCAGGATCACGAAGCTGTCCGGCCGCGATGTCGATTGCAGGTCCTTGAAGTAGGAGCGGTCCGCGACGTTGATGGCCGGCAGCGGGTCGTTGGACGACCAGTTCACGAAATTGCCGTCGACGTCGACGATCGTGAGGTCTCCCATATAGGACAGGCCATTGACCTGAGAGCGCAGCATCTCGCTGATCTCGGGCTTTGCCATCTCGGCCCGGAATGCCTCCGGCGAAGCGATCGACGCGAGCTGCATGCGGCCGATCGCGTGCGATACCGCGGTCTCCGCATCTTCGAACTGCTGCGCGAAATGCCGGCTCAACAGCAGCACGGTGTTCTCGAGTTCGCGCTCGTTGTTGGCGATCGCACGCGCCCGAAAGCCGCTGGCCATGACGATCGTCCCGATGACGATGGCTGCGATGAGAAGCGCTCCGCACGCAATCAGCCATGGCACCGGACCGCGCCAGAGGGACGTGCCAATCCGTTCCGGCTCGCTACCGGTCCCTGACGTATCTGCTGCGCCTTGCATGCCTTGATCGACCCGGGAGGAAATGACTTGTTGCAAGCCAGCTTGATAACAAGGCACTGGTGCCGGACCGGTTAGGAAATGCGGTTAGCCGTCGCTTAAGGCGCGCGCCGAAACTTCGCGGCAAACGATAATTTCTGCATGCGAATACCGTGCGGCAGAGGCTGCGGCGGCGCCGTTGCGCAGAATTTTAAGGGTACTTGCAGCTCAGCGCGCCGCACCCGGTTTGTTGCGAAGGCGGCCGACGACGCCGGTCGGAAAGAAATAGACGCTGGCGATGAACAAGAGGCCGAGCCACAGCAGCCAGCGGTCGGGGTGCAGCAGGCCGGGCAGCAGCGGCACTCCGGCGTCCGCAGCCGCGGTCGAAGCGATCCCCATCAGGGCCTGCAGATAATTCTGCGCCAGGATGAAGATCGCAGCTCCGATGATGGCGCCGTAGATGGTGCCCATGCCGCCGATCACGACCATCAGCAGGATGTCGAGCATGATCGAGAACGCCAGCGACGTGTCGGGCCCGGCATAGCGCAACCACAGCGCGTTCAACATGCCGGCGCAGGCGGCGATCACCGCAGCGATGCAGTTGGCGTAGGTGAGATGGAAGACGGTGCGATAGCCGAGCGCCTCGGCGCGGAAACGGTTCTCGCGGATCGCCTGCAGCACGCGGCCGAATGGCGAGTTGACGACGCGCAGCAGCGCCAGGATCATCAGCGCGCAGGCCGACAGCACCAGGTAATAGGTCAGAATGCGGCCGTTGATCGGAAAGCCGAACCAGTCCTTGCCGATGAACACGGTGCTCGGGCGCAACAGCTCGGGCAGCTGGAAGCTGCGGCCGTCCTCTCCGCCCGTCAGCCACGACAATTGCGACGCCAGTACCAGGAACGCGGAAGCGATGGCGAGCGTGATCATCGCAAAGAAGATCGCCTCGACGCGCAGCGAGAACAGCCCGATCGCGAGCGCGAGCAGCAAAGCGAGCGGCAGCCCGGCGGCGACGGCGACCGCCACCGAGGTCCAGTTTGGGCCGAGGCCGTAGAGCGCGATGGCGATCGCGTAGGAGCCGATGCCGTAGAACATCGTATGCGCGAACGAGACCGAGCCTGTATAGCCGAGCAGGAGATCGTAGGACGCGACCAGCGCCGCGAAGATGCAGATCTTGGCGGCGACGTTGAGCGCCTTGGCGCCGGGGAAGATGAAGGGCGTCGCCAGCAGCGCCAGAATGATGACGACGAGCAGGATCGACAGCGCACGGCTGCGGGGCGGATCGCCGGACAGGATCATCATCGGCTGGTCACCGCATAGAGACCGCGCGGCCGCCACATCAGCACAGCGACCATCAGCAGGATGTTGGAGACGAGGGCGAGCTTGGGCACCAGGAAGCCGCCATAGTTGGCGACCATCGCAACCAGGATCGCGCCGATGAAGCAGCCGGTGATCGAGCCGAGCCCGCCGATGATCACGACGATGAACACCAGCACGGTGAGCTCGTCGCCGAGCGAGGCGTGCACCTGCTCGCGATACAGCCCCCACATCACGCCGCCGAGTCCGGCCAGCGCCGATCCCGTCATGAAGACGCCGAGGAACAGGCGACGGATGCGATAGCCGAGCGCCTCGACCATCTCGCGGTTCTCGACGCCGGCGCGGATCAGGAGACCGAGCTTGGTGCGGTTCAGCACCAGCTCGATGGCGACGAAGATCGCCAGGCCGACCAGCATGGCCAGCAGCCGGTATTTCGAGATCGCGACGTCGCCGATGATGAAGGAGCCACGGAATGCGTTGGGTAGCGGCAGCGGAATGATCTGCGGACCGAACAGCGCATACAGCGTCTGCTCGGCGACGATGAGCCCGCCGGTGGTCATCAGGATCTGCTTGAGGTGCTGGCCGTAGACCGGCAGCACCAGCACGCGCTCGACGACGAGGCCGAGCGCGCCGGTGACGCCCATCGACAGCAGCGCTGCGGGGACGAGGACGGCGAGGTTGGTCAGCAGTGAGTCGGACTGGGCCCAGCTCGCCAGCGGCAGCAGCACCAGCGTCGCGACATAGGCGCCGACGGCGATGAAGGCGCCATGGCCGAAATTGAGCACGTCCATCAGCCCGAAGACGAGCGTCAGGCCGGACGCCATGATGAAGATCATCATGCCCATCGCCAGGCTGGCGACCGTCAGGGTCACCCAGGAGCTCGTCGATCCCACCAGCGGGATCATCAGCAGCGCCAGCACCACCGGCAGCAGCAGGGGCGCAATGTCGCGCTTCGGTTTCGGCAGTGCCTCGGTCGCAGCGATCTCGCTCATTGATGCGCCTCCAGGCTGAGACCGAGCAGGCGCTCCTGCAGCGGCACGTCGGCCGCGAGCGCGGCCATCTCGCCGCGATGGACGATGGTGCCGTTGTCCATCACCAGTACCTGGTCGCCGAGCTCGCGCGCGGCGTGGAAATTCTGCTCGACCAGCAGGATCGTGGCGCCACGGCGCTTGATCTCCTTGAGGCATTCGATCAGCGACACCACGATCGCCGGCGCCAGGCCCTTGGTCGGCTCGTCGATCAGCAGCAGCTTGCGCGGCTCGACGATCGCGCGCGCAATCGACAGCATTTGCTTCTGGCCGCCGGACAGGCTGCCTGCACGAGACAGCCAGAACTTCTTCAGGGCAGGGAAGAAGCCGAAGATCCAGGCGAGCTGGGCATCGTCGAGCGGGCCGTTGCGCGCCGCGAGCACCAGGTTCTCCTTGACGGTGAGGTCCGAGAACACCGCCATGCTCTCGGGTACGTAGCCGACGCCGCGCTGGGCGATGTCGGGCGTCGCCAGTTTTTCGATCGGTTCGCCGGCCAGCGCGATCGTTCCATTCCTAGCCTGCCACAGCCCCATGATGGTGCGCAGCGTCGTGGTCTTGCCCGCGCCATTGCGGCCGAGCAGCATCGTGGTCTGCCCCTCCGGCACTTCGAAATCCACGCCCTGCAGGATGTGATAACGCCCGATATAGGTCTCGACGGCAGACAGCGTCAGTAGCTTGCTCATGCCGCGCTCCGCGGGGCGACGCCCAGATAGGCTTCCTGCACGATCGGCGAGGCGATCACCTCCGCGGGCTTTCCGTCGGCCACCAGCTGGCCGTTATGCAGCACGATGATGCGGTCGGCGAGCGAGCGCACGACGTCCATCTTGTGCTCGACGAGCAGGATGATCTTGCTCTTGTCCTGCTTGAGCCTGCCGATCAGGTCGAGCACGACCGGCACCTCGTCGATGCTCATGCCCGCCGTCGGCTCGTCGAACATGAAAACCTTCGGCTCCAGCGCCATCATCAGCGCGACTTCGAGCTTGCGCTGGTCGCCATGCGACAGCGTCGTTGCGGTGACGCTGCGGCGGCCGCCGAGCGCGACCTGGTCGAGGATCGCGTCCGCTCGCGCAATCAGGTCGCGTCGTGCCATCCAGGGGCGGAGCAGGTCATAGTGCACGCCGCTCTGTGCCTGCACAGCGAGCCGCACGTTCTCCTCGACGCTGAGATTGGGAAAGAGGTTGGTGAGCTGGAACGCGCGTCCCAAGCCGGCGCGGGTGCGCAGGGGTGCCGAGAGACTGGTGATGTCGCGGCCGTCGAACAGGATGGAGCCCGAGGAGGCCGTCAGCTGGCCGGAGATCAGGTTGAAATAGGTGGTCTTGCCGGCCCCGTTGGGGCCGACGATGGCGGTCAGCTCGCCCGGCCTGAAGCTGCAGCTGACGCTGTTGACCGCGACATGACCGCCGAAACGGATGGTGAGGTCGCGGGTTTCGAGGGTAAGGGCCATGTCGCCAGCTTGTCAGTGCCAGTCAGAACGTGCCCGGCGCGAGGGCCGGGCACGCAATTCATCATCTCACCGCTTGTTGCGGATTGGCACCGCCATCTCGTCGATCTTGATCTCTCGCACCGGCTCGTTGACGGCCCAGGCGAGGTTCGGATCGACCTTGACGCGGAAGTGATACATGCTTTGCAGCGCCTGGTGATCTTCTTTCCGGAAGATCATCTTGCCCTTCGGCGTATCGAACTCCATGCCCTCCATCGCCGCGATCAGCTTCTCGGTGTCGGTCGACTTGGCCTTGGTGACGGCGGTGACGACGGCCATCGCGGCCGAGAAGCCGCCAGCGGTGAAGAAGTCCGGCGGCGCGTTGAAGCGCTTCTGGTGCTCGGCCACCAGCCAGTCGTTCACGGGGTTCTTGGGAATGTCATAATAGTAATAGGTGGCGCCTTCCATGCCCGGCAGCCGCTTGTAGGCGGCAAGCGCCGGCAGGATGTTGCCGCCGGTCGACAGCTCGATGCCGTAGCGCTTCGGATCCATGTCCTGCAGCTTTGTCAGTGGATCGCCAGCGCCGGCCCAGATCACCCAGATGATCTTCTTGCCGGGCTTGTCCTTCAGCGCATCGAACAGGCGCTGGCCGACGGCAGTGAAGTCGGTGGTGCTGGTCGGCACATATTCCTCGGCCCCCAGCGTCGCGCCGGTCTTGGCCAGCGCCTCCTTGAAGGCGGCGACGCCGTCGCGTCCGAAGGCATAGTCCTGCGCCAGCGTGGCGACCGTGACGCCCGGTTTGCCGATCGCGACCGCGTTGGAGATCGCATCCTGCGACGAGTTGCGGCCGGTGCGGAAGATGTAGCGGTTCCACTTCTCGCCCGTGATCTGGTCGGCGACCGCCGGCTCGACGATCAGGATCTTCTTGTTCTCCTCGGCGACCGGCAAGTCCGCGAGCGCCGCGGCGGAGGAGGTCGTGCCGATCGCGATGTCGGCGCCGTCATCCTGATAGGCTTCGGACAGTGCGGCCTTCGACAAATCGGGCTTGCCCTGGTCGTCCTTGGTGATGATGACGATCTTGCGACCGTCGATCATGTTGGTGCCCTTGGTGGCATATTCGAAGCCGAGGCGGAGACCCGCTTCGGTCTGCTTGGCGTAGGCCTCGAGCGGGCCGGTCTTGCCGTAGATGAGAGCGATTTTCAGATCGTCGGCCTGGGCGGCGGTGGCCAGCAGGGCGGCAGTCAATGATGAAACAATACCTTTGAGAATATGTGACGTCTTCACGAGCCTTCCTCCCAGCTACCGGCGGCTGTTGCCTGCAACTGATAGTGTGCAGGCTCAGCCTGGGTCAAGGCGCTTTCAGCGGCAGCCGGTGACGCTCATATTTTGTGCTGAAGGGCTCCGTCCTCCGAGAGGTCAACGCCGATAGCGGCTGCTGCGCGCATAGGCCTGGCGATTTTCCTGCACAGGGCGACTGGCGAGACTGATGCGCGCTTCGCTTGCAAGCGGGGCCGCCGGCTTCAGCTCTTCCAGGAAGATCGGACGCGAGAAGTAGTAGCCCTGCGCATAGCGGATCTTGGTCGCGGCCTGCAGATAGGCGAGCTCCTCGAACGACTCGATGCCCTCCGCGATCACCGTCATGCCCAGCGCCTCGCTCAGGGATTCGATCGCGCGCAGGATGCCCTGGCTGCGCGGCCGCTTATGAATGTCGGTGATGAAGGAGCGGTCGATCTTGATCTCGTCCGCCGTGATGTCGGCGAGCGCCGATAGCGACGAATAGCCGATGCCGAAATCGTCGATCGAGATGCCGACGCCGATCCCGCGCAGCAGCGGCACGATCTCATCCTGGAAATGGCTGCGGGTCACGAACGCGTCCTCGGTGACCTCGATCATGAACCGCTTGGGAAAGCCGGTCGCCGCGATCGCCAGCGCGAAGGGCTGCATGAATTCCGGATTCGACGCCTGTTTCGCCGCGACGTTGATGCTGATCGTCGCGTCCGGTCCAAACGCGTCGTTGATCAGATCGATCGATTTGACGATCTCGTCCAGCACGAGATGGGCGAGCTCGTCGATCAGGCCAAGCTCGACAGCGAGATTGATGAAAGAGCCTGGCGCCTGGATCACGCCTTCATTGTCGCGCAGCCGTACCAGCGCCTCGATGCCCTTGATCTCCTCGGTGCGGATGTCGACCTTGGCCTGGAACGCGCAGCAGAAGCGCTTTTCCAGGATCGCGAGCCGCAGCGACTGCTCGACCTTCATGCGCGCCAGCGCCTCGTGCTCCATCGCGCTGGAGAAGAAGGCAAGCGTGCCCTTGCCGCTGTTCTTGACGCGGTACATCGCCAGATCCGCGTTCTGGCGCAGCACGTCGTAGCTTGCGCCATGCTCGGGAAACAGGCTGACTCCGACGGACGCGGAGGCGAACACCTCCGCGCCGTCGATGAAGAAGGGCGCGTTCAGGCGGTCCAGCATGTCGTGCAGGAATTCGGCGACCTCCTCGGCACGCTCGATCGGATGCAGCAGCAGCAGGAACTCGTCACCGCTGATGCGCGACAGCAGGTCCGACTCGCGCAGGTCGCGGCTGATGCGCTTGGCGAGCTCGACCAGCAGCGCATCGCCGGTGGCGTGGCCGTAATAGTCGTTGATGTACTTGAAATTATCGAGGTCGAGAAAGGCGAGCGCGAAGCGTCCGTCGACGCGGCCGCGCCGGACCAGGAGGTCGGCGCGATGCTCGACCACGCGGCGCATCGGCAGGCCGGTCAATTCGTCATAATAGGCGGCGCGAAACAGCTGGTCCTCGAACTCCTTCTGCTCGCTGATGTCGGCCGAGCTGGAGATGAGGACGCTCTGGTCGCCGATGCGAACCGGCCGATGCGCTGTCAGCAGGGTCTGCCCGCCGCGCTCGCCTGCCACCTTTTCCTCGCCGATCACCGTTCGTCCCCGGCCAAGGATCTCGCGGCAGGCCGTGCGCCTGTTGTGGAGATGCGGCGCCGAGAGGCCGTCGATGCTGTTGGCGGCGGCGCCGAGCTGGACGGCGGCCGTATCGTTGACCAGCAGAAAGCGACCGTGCTCGTCCTGGACCGTGACGCCCGAGGGAAGCTGGCTGAGGACGGTGCGCAGGAAGCGCAACTCGGCCTCGGTCGAGCCCAGCCCCTCGTTCGGTCCGGGAGAAAAGTTGAATCGGTCGCTGCTGTACATGCGCCGATTGTGCAAAGTTCCCGCTTCATTTTAGTTAAGCGCTACGTAGAAACCCGGAACGCGCGCGCCAAGTCTTGGAAAGAACGGAGCTTTGTGCCGCGGCGTCATTAACCGTTCCTGAATCGGAAGAACGACGCGACCGGACCCATGCGGCGAAAGTCGCAGGCAGGAATGGCCGCCCGGCGGCCAATTCAATTCGGTGGCACGCGACACTGCAAGGTGCAGTGAAGGCCGGATTCGAGAAAGCTGGTCTCGGTCCTGCCGTCGAACGACGACAACGCGGCCTTGAGCAATTTGCTCCCGAAACCGGGCATGCCGACCGGACCGATCGGCGGACCCGCGGCCTCGTCCCAGGTCAGATGGAGCCGGTCCTCCTGCATCGTCCATGACACTTGCAGGAAGCCGCGCGGCGAGGCGAAGGCGCCGTATTTGCCGGCATTGGTCGCCAGCTCGTGGAAGATCAAAGCGAGGCTGACGGCGAGCTTGGCGGGCAGGAACAGCGGCGGGCCGTGGAGCTCGAAGCGGACTTGGCCATAAGGCCCGAGCTCCGACACCAGCAGGTCCTTGAGGTCGCAGCCCTGTCCTTCGGCGCGCGCGACCAAATCGTCGGCGGTCGCGAGCGCGCGGATGCGCTGGTCGATGCGGCTCCACACCTCCGGCTGGTCGTACAGCACCTGATGCAGCACGGCGTGAATGGTCGAGGTCTTGTTCTTGAGGCGGTGATGCAGCTCGTCGACCAGGAGCTTGCGATACTGCTCCTCCTCGGTGAGCCGCCGGGCGATCTCGCGCTGCTTGCCGGCCAGCCGCCGGTAGTGATCGACGCCCCAGATCACCAGCAGCGCCACGACCATATACATCGCCATCAGCGCGAGCCGGGCGCCATCCGCCGGACCGCCGCCAAAATCGAGCGTCAGGCCGAGCGCTGCGCCCGCGATCGCCGTCGCCAGGCCGACGCCCGATCCGCCCATCGCGGTGGCGAAGAAGACGGCCGGCATGTAGGGCGTGAAGAACACGTCGGGCCGCAGATGCGCCATGCCGTAGCGGATCGCCGTGGCTGCGAGCAGGCACATCGCGGCAAACATGCAGCTCCATGTCAGGGAAGGCTGCTGCTCGCCGCGCCAGATCCGCTTGATGTCGTCGATGAGTCGCGTCATGGACATCCATGAGCCTCAACTGCGCAACCAAATTAAGGCCGACGTGGCGGTAATTTGTCCGGTTGATGGAAGCCGTCTTGCGTGTGTTGCCGTTTGGCGCGCACGATGACGGTTCCGCGGCGGAACTCGGGCGCTTATTATTCCGCCGCCAAGAACGAGCACGTAGCAGCAACGCAAGGAGTAGGGAATGGGACGGTTGGAGGGCAAGGTCGCCGTGATCACGGGCGCGACCAGCGGCATCGGCCTGCGCACGGCGGAAATCTTCGTGGCCGAGGGTGCGAAGGTCGTCGTCGCTGGCCGGCGCAGCGCGGAGGGCGAGGCGCTGGCGAGCCGGCTCGGAGCGAGCTGTGTGTTCCGGCAGACCGACGTCACGGTCGACGCGCAGATGCGGGCATTGATCGATGGCGCGGTCGAGCGCTTCGGCCGGCTCGATTGCGTATTCAACAATGCCGGCGGTCCGGCGCAGACCGGCGGCATCGAAGGCCTCGACGCCGATCGCTTCGACCAGGCCATGGCGGTACTGGTGCGCAGCGTCATGCTGGGCATGAAATACGCCGCGCCCCACATGAAGCGGCAGGGTGCCGGCAGCATCATCAACAACGGCTCGATCGCCGGCCGGCTCGCCGGCTTCTCCACCTCGGTGGTCTACAGCACGGCGAAGGCGGCGGTGATCCATCTGACGAAATGCGTGGCGATGGAGCTTGGCGAATCCGGCGTGCGCGTCAACTCGATCTCGCCCGGACTGATCGCGACCGGCATCTTCGGCAAGGCGCTCGGACTGTCGACCGAGGCGGCCGAGAAGACGCCGGAGACGATCCGCAACGCCTATGCCACGGCGCAGCCGATCCCGCGCGCTGGCCTGCCCGACGACATCGCGCATGCCGCGGTGTTTCTCGCCAGCGACGAATCCAGCTTCATCAACGGCCATGACCTCGTCATCGACGGCGCCATCACCGGCGGCCGCAACTGGAGCCAGCAGCAGCAGGCCTATCAGGCGATGCGCAAGCTGCTCGGGGATGCAGTGGAGTAGGGGATGGTGAAGTAAACACTTCGTCATGCCCGGGCCTGACCCGCCTGCGCGGCCGAAGCCGCTTCGGCGCGGCGAAGGCCCGGGCATCCACGTCTCTCCGTCCGCGGATTGCAGCAGGATGGATGGCCGGGTCAAGCCCGGCCATGACGAGGAGGAAAGAGTCCGCAACAAACCGAGATCCTTGGCGCGTTTGCTGCATCTATGCGGACCGATCACACCGCCTTCAACATCACCTTCAGACCGTCGCGCGGCTTCGGGATCGGCCAGACCTGCCAGTTCGGCTGATAGCCGGGCACAAAGGAAACCTCGAGGTTGGCGAGGAAGTGCCGCGCGAAGCACTTCACCTGCATGTAGGCGAAGTGCAGGCCGAGGCACATGTGCGCGCCGCCGCCGAACGGCACCCAGGCGAAGCGGTGGCGGCCGCGCTGGGCCTCATCGGTGAAGCGCATCGGGTCGAACCGCTCCGGCTCCGGCCAGATCTCCGGCATGTGATGGGTGTACATCGGGTTGATGCCGACGCCGGTGCCGGCGGGAATTGCGTAGCCCTTGAAGGTGAAATCCCGGATCGGCCGGCGCGGCAGCGA
Organism: Bradyrhizobium sp. HKCCYLRH2060; assembly: GCF_051168135.1. Classification (NCBI taxonomy): domain Bacteria; kingdom Pseudomonadati; phylum Pseudomonadota; class Alphaproteobacteria; order Hyphomicrobiales; family Nitrobacteraceae; genus Bradyrhizobium; species Bradyrhizobium sp. HKCCYLRH2060. The sequence goes on along the minus strand of NZ_JBNPUK010000001.1, from coordinate 288,861 downwards.
CGGCACCGGCGGCATCAGCCGCAAGGTCTCCTGGAACGCCATCTCGGTCAGCTTCATCTTCTCCAGATGCTCCGAGGTCATCGGTTCGTCCTTGGCGAGGCCGAGGCTCGTCACCTCGTCGCGCAGCCTCTGCTGCCACTGCGGATGCGCGGCGAGCTGGGCGATGAAGGAGGTCAGCGACGAGGTCAGCGTGTCGTGCGCCGCCATCATCAGGAAGCTCATGTGGTCGACGATGTCCTGTGTCGACAGCAGGGCGCCGTGGTCGTCGGTGGCGCGGCACAGATGCGAGAACAGGTCGTCGCCATCGCCTTTCGCGCGGCGCAGTGGGATCTGCTCGGAGAAATAGGCGACGATGCGCTGGCGACCCTTGACGCCGCGCGCCATCTGCGTGCCCGGCAGCGGCCGCCGGATCGGCGCCACCGAGGCTGCGACCATGTCGACGAAGGCGCGGTTGATGGCGTCGACCTCCGGTCCGATCTCGGTGCCGAGGAAGGACGTCGCGGCGAGGTCGAGCGTGAGCTGCTTGATCGCCGGATAGAACAGCATCTCGCCCGGATTTGCCTTCCACTGCGCGATGCGCGCGGCGATGCCGCGGTCGAGGCCGGCGAGATAGGACTTCATCGGCCCGGCCTTGAAGGCGACCGACAGCGCCTTGCGGTGCATGCGGTGCTCGTCGAAATCGAGCAGCATCAGGCCGCGCGGAAACAGCAAATTGAGGATGTGGCCCCAGCCATGCGCCGAGGAGAACAGCTTGGCCTGGTCGAACAGCACCAGCTCGTTGGCTTCGGGGCCGAGCAGCACGACGTTGACGTCGCCGAACATGTGGGTGCGGTAGACGGGGCCATACTTCCTGGCGTTACGCTCGACGTGACCCTTGGGGTCGGCGAGGGTCTCGAACGTCTTGCCGATGATCGGCCAGCCTTCGTCGCCCGGAATATGGGTCAGCGAGTTGCGCCGCGGCGAGGTCAGGCGGAACGATGGCGTGGCCACACTTTGCATCGACATCAAGGAGGCTCCGTTTTCGGATCGGCGGGGCGCGGCGATGCGCCGGCACATCATTGAAGGGCGGTTGCAGCCATCATGCAATACGCTGCGTTATTTCGTCTCGGTGTAGTTGTGCTGCATCGCACGCGTTCGCGATCTCGCGACGCGCTTCATGCGTCCGAGTCCTGCTGGACTTGCTGCCCTCCTTGGGAAGAGGGCACGGGGAATGCCGGGCGCTGGCCGCACCCATGGCCCGCCTGCAGAAAAAAATGCAGGCGGCAGGTACCACAGGTTCAGCCGAGGCATCCCGGCATTCCCCGCGCGATGGTTTTGACGGCTGCTTCGCGATCTCCTCGGTGCACCGGGCTTGTTGGCCACCGTGCGCGCAACGCGCTTGCGCGCGTTACGCGGGACACCAGCGTCGGGGTGTCAGGACCACGCGACTTGACCGTGCGCATCTCTGCTGTTCGTCGGCGCGGGATCACCCCCACGCTGCAACATCGACGCGCCCACCGCATCCCGCCTCAACGTTCGTGACGACCGCGAAGCGCCCCTCTGATCGAGACGGGACGACGTGACGATATGCGAGATTCGGAAAAACGAAAGCAGAATATTTTTGCGCGCGGGACTGGACAGGGGTGATGTGATTGAGCTGGTTCGTGAAATGAGTTTTTCGGCGCGCATCGCCTTATGGTGATGAGCCTGCGACCGGCAGGCCGTCGCGGTGCGGCTTCGCGTTCTCAAAGGCGCTTTGCTGGAAGCGATTTGCCCGTCGGCCCGGACGGGCGCCATGATTTACTGCTGTCGCTCGCGAGTGATGCCGCGATATCGGCGGTCTATCGACGCAGGATCAGCGGATCATCTTTCGAGGCGAGCAAGCAGAAGCCGCCACGCGTTCCGATCTGGACGCCGAGACCGTCAGCCGCCCGATTTGTTGATCTTCTTCACCTTGGCGTCGGTGGCCTCGATCGAGGCCGCCAGCTCCAGGATCGCCTTTGCCAGGAGATCGGCGGCCTCCTTGGGATCCTGCGACCGTTCGGCGCGCAGCGCGTAGTTCCTGGCTGACGAGAGTGACATTGGCGACCTTTCCCACGGAAAAGCCTGCCGGGTCGAGACGGCGGGCAGTGAGGTGTTCTACTCGCGAGAGGTAGCAGGTCCGGGTTAAGAAAATTTTCGTGACGCTCGCTGCGCCGGTGTCCGCCATGCGGTTGCTGGCGCCTCCATCTCCGGAGATCAGACTGTGACCAAAAGCTGGCAAGTCATAGGTTGATGTCGCCGCGGATCACGCGGCCGTAGGGTAGGCAAAGGCGATCCGTTGATCGCTCCACGGGCTCGCTTTTGGTGGCGCCGTGCCCATCATCTTCTGAGGAGCTCTTAGATCAATAATGGGCACGCTGCCGCCTGCGGCGGCTGCTTTGCCCACCTTGCATTCATCAGGACCGACCGCGCCTCAGAACTTATAGGCGAGTCCCACTGTCGCGGTGTGGGTGCGCGTCGTGACGTGCGCGGTGAAGCGGTCGTCGAATCCGGGGCCGACGCCGCCGGGAACGAAGAAGGTCTGGGTCCAGGTGCCGAAATCCGCGTAGCGATAGTCGGCGCGCACGATCCAGTGGCCGCCGATCATGTGCTCGACGCCGCCGCCGACGGTCCAGCCGACCCTGGTCGATGCCTGGGTCTCGTTGTGCGGATTGCCGAAGCAGAAAGCATTGCCTGGAACAACGGTACAGTTGGCGTTCAGATCGAGGCGCTGCCACGCCACGCCGCCGCTGCCATAGACCAGCGTGTCCGGTGTAACCAGATAGCCGAGCCGGGCGCGCACGCTGCCGTCCCACGTCTCCTTCACGGAGCCTGCGGGAAGGCCGACCAGCGGCGCGCCGAAGAACAGCCCGGTGGTTCCCGGCAGGGGATTCGCGGTCGTCTTGTTGTCGGCCCATCCAAGGTCGCCCTCGAGGCCTGCAACCCATGACGGGGCGAACTGCCAGTTGACGCCGAGATAGCCTCCGATCCTGGCCGCCACGCTGTCCATGGCGCCGCCGGTGCCGGCCGTCGGCACGAACACGCCGGCCCCGAAGTTCGGCGAGATGTCGCTGGTCCGCCAATCATTGTCGGCCCAGCGTGCGCCGACCGACACGCCGGCATAAACGCCGGTCCACGACGGCGCGGCGACAACCGGCGATGCCTTCACGGGCAGGTCGGCCGCCAGCGCTGACCTCGCGAGGACAATGCTCGCCAACGCGGCCGCAATCCCGGCCACTCCAGATTTCGTCATGCTTTGCCCCAGCGCGCGACGTCGATTCGACACGGTTGCGGCAACCATCGCCGGTTGCATCGAACGCGGCAATTGCATCGCGATTGGCTGGATCAAAAAGGTCGCGGTGTTGCTGGCGGGATACGTCGCCTGGTTGAGGCGGCGCTCGACGAGATGGCGCCGAGTCGGCATCCATGACCATACGATCGCTGCGAGCCTGCTCCGGCTGGCCGCACATCGTCAGGTCCGCCTCGCCCCAGGCGGCCCCCGCGTCCCCTTCACCCGTAAATCCACGGATCCGAATGTTTACCACCCGGCCATCGGCCTGATCTAGCAACGGCTCGACCTGACGTCGGGTCAACGTGCGACGAGGGCAAGGGCATGAGCAATCAGTTGCTGGTGATCGAGGATGCCGAGGTGCATCTCTCGATTCTGCGCAAGATCGCCGCGCAGTGCGGCTACGAGGCGACCTGCGTGACGTCGGTCGAGGCGGCGGCCGAGGTGCTGCGCCAGCGGACCTTCGACTGCATCACGCTGGATCTGTCGCTCGGCGATCGCTGCGGCGCCGACATCCTGCTGCTGCTCAACGAGCTGAAATCGCGCACGCCGGTGATCTTCATCAGCGGCGCCGAAGACGCCACGCGCGACGAGCACGTCCGGCTCGCGACCGTGCTCGGGCTCGTGGTCTATCCGCAATTCCAGAAGCCCGTCGACCTGCCGGCGCTGCGCGAGACGCTGAAGCAGATCGCAACGCTTGCTGACTGCGAGAGGCTGGTCGCGGCGGTGAGGTAGCCGTGCGTAGGGCGGATTAGCGCAGCGTAATCCGCCGACAATTACGGGCCTTCTCGATTTGTGCGTCTCAGCGGCTTCATGGATCCGACTACGCCGGATGTGGCGGATTACGCTGCGCTAATCCGCCCTACACTCTCATCCCCTCCGCTTCGCCGCTTCCTGCAGATCCGGCGCATTCACCGCGGGAATCGCGACGCGGCCAGGTCCGGTCTGCGACAGCGCCGCGGCGGCCTTGTCGTTGTCCATGATCTTGGCCATCACGGCCTGTCCCGCGCGCTCGAAGATGTCGCGATTCTCGATGACGAATTTCTGCGAGCGGCGCAGGCCGTCGATGTAGCCGTTGATCTCCGGCACGACATAGCGCGCGACCATGTCCCAGCTGCGGCGCGTGTTCTCCGGATTGGCCCAGTCGTGCACGAAGCCGATGATGTGGCCGACACCGCCCGACACCTGCATCAGGTTCTTGATCGTCTTGACGAGATCGTCGGGCGTGCCGATCGTCGACGCCGCGCCCTCGACGAAGGCGGTCTTGTCGACAGCCTCGTCCGGCGAGGCGAATGGTTTCAAACCCGGCCGCATCAGGGTGCCGACCGTATATTCGTTGTGCCAGCGCATCAGCCCGGGGCCGGCCTCGCGGCGCGCCTGCTCGCGCGTCTCGGCGATGTGCCACGACAGCAGCACGCGCCAGTTGGCGCGGCTCACGGTCGTGCCGTGCTTCTTCGCCGCGTCCTCGGCGAACTCCCATTGCTGCGGCAGCGCCATCAGGCCCTGCGTCGACATCGAGCCGAGCGAGATGATGCCGATGCCGTATTTGCCCGCGAGCGTCATGCCGGACGGCGAGATCTGCGACGCCACGACGAACGGCATCTCCTCCTGCAAGGGCAGGATCTGCAAGGCCGCGTCGTTCATCGTGAACCAGTCGCTCTTGGCGGTGACGCGCTCGCCGTTGAACAGGCGGCGGATGATCGCGATCGCCTCGTCCTGACGGTCGCGCTGCGTCATCGGATCGATGCCGAGCGTGTGGGCATCGGAGGCGAGCGCGCCCGGCCCCGAGCCGAAGATGGCGCGGCCGCCGGTCATGTGGTCGAGCTGCACCATGCGCTGGGCGACGTTGTAGGGATGATGATAGGGCAGCGAGATGACGCCGGTGCCGAGCCTGATGCGCTTGGTGCGCTCGCCGGCAGCAGCGAGAAACATCTCGGGCGAGGCGATCGTCTCCCATCCGCTGGAATGATGCTCGCCGCACCAGAACTCGTCATAGCCGAGCTCGTCGAGCTGCGAGACCAGATCGAGGTCGCGGCGGAATTGCAGCATCGGATGCTCGCCGATCGGATGATGCGGAGCGAGGAACGCGCCGAATTTGAGCCGCGCCATGTGTTTTCTCCCAAGCGGAATTCGTTGTTGCTTGCCGATCAGGCTAATTGGCGCCTCGGTGCGAGGCAATCATCTTGCCGCGCGGGACGACCGGTGCATGGCTGCCATTTGTTTGTTTACTGATCACCGATCGGTGCTCACACTCGGCGCGGGGTTGTCGATTCGTTGACCTGTGGCTGCAATGGCGACATGCCGAACGCGGTCACTGCCTTTCCGGGTTGCGTTGCGTGTCGCTTTCACGCTCGCGGCGATCGAACGCCTCGTCGGTTCGCATTTCGGTGATTGCTGCGTGAAGAACCGCGTCGGCGTGGCATTTAGATCGCAGCAAGAGCGAAATTCGCAATCAAATTGCCGAGCTCCGCAATCTCGCGGGCTTTTTCTTTTGCGCTGCAGCAACCATCTGGGTGATGGTGGGTTTGATCCGTGACTGCCAAGGAGCTGCCGTTGTCCCTCGCTGAAAATGTTGAGTATTTGCGACGGCTGCGCGAGCTGAATGGCATCACCGGATTCGCAGATTTCCACCGCCAGTCCCATCCCGCTCCCGAATGTCCGCTGGTCGAGGTCGAAAGCTTCGGCAGCAATCCCGGCCGTCTGAAGATGTTCGCCCATGTGCCGGCGCAGCGCCAGCCGCTGCTGCCGCTCGTCGTCGTGCTGCATGGCTGCGGGCAGGGCGCGGCCGACTACGATCTTGGCGCCGGCTGGTCGACGCTCGCGAAGCATTTCGGCTTCGCGCTGCTGATGCCGGAGCAGCAGCGCATCAACAATCCGCAGCGCTGCTTCAACTGGTTTCAGTCCGAGGACATCACGCGCGGCCAGGGCGAGGTCGCCTCGATCCGCGAGATGATCGCCCGCATGGTGGCCGACTACGCCATCGATGCGAACCGCATCTTCGTCACCGGCCTGTCGGCGGGCGGCGCCATGACCATGGCGATGCTGGCGGCGCATCCGGAGGTGTTCGCGGCTGGCGCCGTGATCGCCGGCTTGCCATTCGGCACCGCGCGCAACATGCGCGACGCCATCCTGCAGATGCGGATGCCGCCGGCGCGGCCGGCCGGCGAGCTCGGCGATCTCGTGCGCCGCGCCTCCAGCCATCGCGGCAAATGGCCGAAGCTGTCGGTGTGGCACGGCACCGCCGACTACACGGTGCATCCAGACAATGCCGGCGAGATCGTCAAGCAATGGCTCGACCTGCATCAACTGCCGCTGGCGCCGATGGCCGCAGGCGAGGTCAACGGCTATCCGCATGAGCAGTGGTGGAATGCCGATGGCGAGACCATGGTCGAATCCTTCACCATCTCCAACATGGCGCATGGCACGCCAATCGGCGTCGCGGCCAACGACAAGCGCTATGGCAAGGCCGGGCCGTTCCTGCTCGAAGCCGGCATCTCCTCGTCCTATCTGATCGCGAAGTTCTTCGGCGTGACCGACTGGATCCGCCAGCCGAAGCCGGCCGCGACCTCGCCGAGCACGAAGCTCATTCCCGAGGTGTCGCCGATCTCGGCGCTGCCGGCCCTGACGAAGATGCTGCGGCGGCCGGATGCGCCGGCCGCGGTCGAGCCGACCGAGGCCAAGCCCGTGCCGGACACACCGGTCAAGGCGGCGCCGGTCAAGCCGACACCGGCGCGTCCGCCGGCGCGGGCGAAGGGGACGCGGTCTGCTTCCGGCAAGGCCGCGAAGCCGAAACCCGAGTTGCCGGGATCCAGGCCATCGGCGCCGGTGGTCGCGCAAGCGGTGGCCGCGAAGCCGGCCGTTACGCCGGTCGAAATCAAGCCTTCAGCTCCAAGGCCGTCAGGCGCGAAGGCGGTCGACATGACGCCCGCCGACCCGCCGCCGGTTCTCAAGCCCGCGACCGCCGTCCCGACGCAGGCGCCGCCGCAGAAGCGGCGCCGTGTGATCGACGTGGCCGCGGTGATCGAGCGCGCGCTGCAGGCGGCCGGCTTGAAGTAGTTCGTCTCAGGCCATCCCCGTCAGGAACGGGTTGGTCATCCGCTCCTGGCCGAAGCTCGAGCCGGCGCCGTGGCCGCAGATGAAGCCGACGTCGTCGCCGAGCGGCAGCAGCTTCTCCTTGATCGAGCGGATCAGCGTGTCGTGGCTGCCGCCGGGCAGGTCGGTGCGGCCGACCGAGCCGTTGAACAGGACGTCGCCGACATGGGCGAAGCGCATGTCCTTGTTGAAGAACACGATGCTGCCCGGCGAATGGCCGGGGCAGTGCAGGATGTCGAAGACGAGCTCGCCGATCTCGACCGTATCGCCTTCCTCGAGCCAGCGGTCGGGCGTCACGTCGCGCACGCCTGTGATGCCGAAGCGCGCACCGCTGGCGACGACGTTGTCGAGCAGGAATTTGTCGGCGACATGCGGTCCCTCGATCGGCACCTTCAGCTGGTCGCGCAGATCGGCCGCGCCGCCGACGTGATCGATATGGCCATGCGTCAGCCAGATCTTCTCGACGGTGACTTTGGCCTGCGCGATCGCCGCCTGGATGTTCGGCACGTCGCCGCCGGGATCGATCACGATCGCCTTCTTCGTCGCCTCGCACCACAGGATGGTGCAGTTCTGCTCGAACGGCGTCACGGGCACGATCATCGCGCCGGCCTTCGCCCTGGTCTGGTTCTGCTCGGTCATGGGCGCCAGCATGCCGATTTTTCGCAGTGCGCCAAGTGAAAAGGCGGCTGTCGGGTGCAGAGCTCCGCGCTGCAGCGGCCCGCATCGGGGCGTCAACCGGGCTTGGGAGACGCCTGGAATCGGCTATGCTGCACCGATGGAATCGTCCGCCGCCAGGATCAGCCTCGTTCCCGTCGACCGCCGCCAGTCGGAGACGGCGCTGGCGATTGCGCGCGGCACCTCGCGGCTGCTGCGCTCGCTCGGCTTTGCCACCATCAGCGAGCTGCCGCTGCCGTCGGGCCGTCGCGCCGACCTGGTGGCGCTGAACGAGCGCGGCGAGATCTGGATCGTCGAGATCAAGTCGTCGGTCGAGGACCTGCGCGCCGATCACAAATGGGAGGATTATCGTGCCCATTGCGACCGGCTGTTCTTCGCCTTCACGCAGGACCTGCCGTGCGAGATCTTTCCGCGGGACACCGGCCTGATCGTGGCCGATGCCTACGGCGCCCACCTGCATTGCGAGGCGCCCGAGCACAGATTGCCGGCGCCGACGCGCAAGCTGATGACGGTGCGCTTCGGGCTCGCGGCGGCGCAGCGGATCAACCGGCTGATCGACCCGCAGGGCCACGCGGACCTCTAGAGAATCCTCAAGTGCGCTCCACTGGACGGGGTTCCCTGCCTAGGTAGGTGACGCAGGCTCCGTCAGGTCACGACTCTCGAGATGAGAGACATCGCATCGCTGAGAGCCGATCCGCAGGCAGCGCCGTCAAAAATTTGCAGCGACGAGATCGTAGGATCCCCGGCTTCCTCGGACATAGACCTTGGCGGCGGCGGCGCAGATGCGCTCACGGTTGGAATCGAACGCAGTCAGAAAGCCCGACTCGTCCGGACAGGTGTCGGGTTGAAGGCGTCTCAACGCGCCCTCGTCGACGAAGAACGACGCTTCGATTGCGCTGTCGTAGCCCCAGAACCGTACGGCACGTCGCGTGCGATCATAGGAGCGGCTGTGATTTGGAAACTCAATCATGTGTGTGTCCGATCGGGTTCGGAGGGCGCCGCAGATGGGCGGACGTCATCCAAGGGGCGCTCGGCGGTGGTTGCCGGCGACAAAGCGGGTTGCGCATCTCAATCGAAAGCCGACGGCAACTCGCCGTGGCGGAAGAAAACCGTCGGCTCATCGTCATAGTCGCCCATGTCGGGATCGCCAGATGACGAGAAGGCGACGACGCCTGCCTTGCTCGACACCAGTCGTTCCGCAGTTCGGAGCGCGCTCGATTCCGTCTTGCAGGCGATCGGCGTCTCGGGTTTCGGGCGTCCGCCCCGGCCGGCGCTGAACGCCTGGACGAAATAGATCGTTTCGCGCGCCATGTTCTGTCCTTTGCGCTGCCAGTACGGTCGGCCGCATCACCTCCGCATTGCGCGCGGCCTTGCATGCGGGAGAACCATCCAGACTGATGAGACCGGAAAGCCCCTAACGCTTCTTCTTGTCGTTGGAAAAATCCGGCTGCCATGCTCCGGCCTTCTGGCTCGGCGCTGCGGCAATGCTCTTGGGCTTCTCCTTCTTGGGCTTCTTGGCTTCCCGATTGCTTTTTTGCTGACCTTTGGCCATGTCGGTCTCCTCGACTCGGGTTGGAGCTGGTTCAGCGCATCGAACGAAGGCGCTGTCTCGATCCTGCGTGCGCGGCGCCACTGCCTTGTCGGCGGGTGGCCATCGTCCACCGACGCCGACGGGGCGCACGGCGGTGTGATCTACGAATGCAGCGCGGCAGTTGCGAGCGCGAGAAGGATCAGCAGCAGCGGCACGATGATGGGTGGAACGATCCACTCGCTCAGACGAAACTGCGGCATTGGCTATCCCTCGCGTGGTTTGCGGCGGGAGCGCTCGTGACCCTCAGTCACCGGTGAATGCCGTCGGAATGGCGGTGATCACCATTGATACACCCTGGCTCCTGCAATAGCGAGCACCAAAGCGCAGCGACACGGTGCGATGACGGCCCAGCCGCTCATCCGTCGTGCTGACGAGAAAGCGGTGGCTATTGCCGGCCGCAAGGCGCATGCTTCGTAGAAGCCTTGAGTTTGCGACAGCGACAGCGGGCCTGTTGCGAAAGGTAGGCGCAGATGAGCATTCGCTCGCGGCGCGAATTCGTCACCTTCAGACATCCGTTCCGGATCAGAAGCATCGAGCGTCTCCTGCCGGAAGGCACCTATGAGGTGGTCACGGACGAAGAGATGATCGAGGGGCTGTCCTTTGCTGCCTACCGCCGGGTTGCGACGATGATGATGCTGCCCGCCGACCGTCCGCACTCTGGTGCCGTCGAGATGGTATCCATCAGTTCGGCCGATCTTGCAGACGCGCAGCGTATCGACGCGAGTGCATCGGATGACTGACGAACCGTTCGATCTCGACAGCCACCGCGGGATGAGCGCGCAGAAGGCCGTGGACCTGCGTCGCGCGTTGGCGGAGGCCGAAACTCACGCACGGGACCTGCGCGAGCGCCAGGCGGTTCTCGAGCAGCACCTGCTCGCCCACGCGGCTGCGTCGTGGCCGGAAGCTGCCGCGAAGGCGCGCTATCTGCTAAACCTCTACGCCGCGAGTCTTGCGGAACAGGATACCAGGCACCGAGAGCTGATCGCCGCCGTGCTGGCCGATTTCTCCCGGCTGGCCGGGGAGAGCTGACGCGAGCCGGCGAATCGTGGCGCCTATCAGCCTATCGTGCACCCGCGCCCGATTCAGGACTGTTGCCAAGGGCGACAGCATCGACCCGTCTGGCCTCCCGGCAATTTCCCCGGCTTTGCCTGATAATTGCCCCGCATAGGGCGCAACATGCCGGAACAATTTTAAGGTTCGAGCAGTATCCAGCCCAGGGGTGCGGACAGGGACGACAGATGCGACGGGTGGTCTTGGCGTTGGCACTGCTCTTCGCGACTGGAGTCCGCGCGGAGGAAAAGGCGTTCTACGTCCTCGGCGTGGGGGCCGATTCCTGCGAGCGCTTCATCGCCGCCGCCGAGGAGCAGCCGCCCGGCACCTACAAGGCGATCAGCAATGGCGACGAACCCTACGTCAATGCCATATCAAAATATCAGCAATGGATGATGGGCTACGTCTCGGCCATCAATGCGGACCGCGGCGACGAGGGCCGGCAGATCAAGCTCGACCTGACCGAGGTCGACAGCTGGATGCGCAACTGGTGCAGCCGCAACCCGCGGCGCACGGTGTTTCATGCGCTGCAGGCGTTCGTGAAGTCGCACTGACGCCGGAGCGAGCAAACGCTCGCTTACTTCGGCCTTACTTCGGCGCGCGCTTGGCGAGGATGCGCTGCAGGGTGCGGCGGTGCATGTTGAGGCGGCGCGCCGTTTCCGAGACGTTGCGATTGCACATCTCGTAGATGCGCTGGATGTGCTCCCAGCGCACGCGGTCGGCCGACATCGGATTCTGCGGCAGCTCGGACTTTTCGCCGGTGGTCGACAGCAGCGCGGCGACCACGTCATCGGCATCCGCCGGCTTGGCGAGATAGTCGACCGCGCCCATCTTCACGGCCGTCACCGCGGTCGCGATGTTACCGTAGCCGGTCAGCACGATGGCGCGCGCCTCGGGGCGCTTGCGCTTCAGCGCCGACACCACGTCGAGGCCGTTGCCGTCGCCGAGCCGGAGGTCGACCACGGCAAAGGCCGGCGCCGCCTTGCCGATCTGTGAAATACCTTCGGCGACGCTTTCGCAGGAGGTGACGGTGAAGCCGCGAGTCTCCATGGCGCGCGACAGGCGCTCCAGGAACGGCTTGTCGTCCTCCACGATGAGGAGAGAGCGGTCCGGGTGGTTCGTCAGTTCGGCGATGGCGCCCACGGTCATATATCCTTGAGAAGATGGCTCGATGGTTGCGAGACGATCTGGTCCATCCTCATATGGTCTGCCGAGTCGCCGCTGCCAAGATCGCGGGTTGCCGCAGTCTGCGGCGTGACGCCGCGCGGGGCCGGTGTGCCGTATGCCAGGACCGCGCCAGCGGCGGCTGCCCCGCAGGTTTCATTCCGGCTCCGCCTCGCCATCGTCATCCTCGCTGGCCTCGAAGCGCCGCCGCGGCCAGACGATCTGGACCACGGCGCCATGGTCGGGGAAGGTGCGATTGCTGAACGAGACCTTGGCCCCGGTCCGCTCCAGCAGGGTGCGGGCGATGAACACGCCGAGCCCGAGTCCGCCGCCCTGGTTACCTCCCGGGCCGTCCTCGGCGCTGGGCCGTCGCGACAGATAGGGCTCGCCGATCCGCTTCAGGATATCGGGCGCGAAGCCGGGGCCGTCGTCGGACACCACGATCTCGACCGTCTCGTTGTTCCACCAGGCGTTCACCTCGACGGCGTTGCGCGCGAAATCGACGGCATTCTCCAGGATGTTGCCGACGCCATAGAGGATCGCCGGGTTGCGTGAGCCGACCGGTTCCTTGGCCGCGGCCACCGCGACGCGCACCTTGATGTCGACGCCGAAGTCGCGATGCGGTGCGACCGTCTCCTCGATCAGGGTCGACAGCTTCATCCGGTCGTACATCGACCCGATCGAGGACAGCTGGGTGATCTTGCCGAGAATGTCGCGGCAGCGCTGCGCCTGCTCGCGCAGGGTCTTGATGTCGGAGGTGACCTGGCTGTTGTCCTGCAGGGCGCGCTCCAACTCGCGCGAGATCAGCACGATGGTCGCGAGCGGCGTGCCGAGCTCGTGCGCGGCGGCCGCCGCGAGACCGTCGAGCTGGGTGAGGTGCTGCTCGCGCGCCAGCACCAACTCGGTGGCCGCCAGCGCGTCCGACAGCTTGCGTGCCTCCTCGGTCACCTGGAACGCATAGAGGCTGGTGACGCCGATCGCGAGCGCGATCGAGAGCCAGACGCCGAACAGGTAGATCGGCGGGAAGATCAGCGGCTCCTCGCCTTCCCACGGCAGCGGCAGGTGCATGAAGAACAAGGCGGTGGCGCAGGCGACGGCGAGCAGGCCGAGCATGATCGTCAAGCGGACCGGCAGCGCGGTCGCCGAGATCAGCACCGGCGCGAGGAACATGTAGGAAAAGGGATTCTCCAGCCCGCCCGTGAGATAGAGCAGCACCGTCAGCTCGATGATGTTGAGCGCGAGCAGGCCACCGGCGTGGGCCGGCTCCAGCAACTGCATCGGGTTGAAGGCGATCTGCAGGCCGAGATTGAGCAGCGCCGAGATGCTGATCACCGCCAGACAGGGCACCACCGGCAGGTCGAACTCCAGCCCCTGCACCACGATGAAGATCGCGCTCAACTGACCGAGCGCCGCCAGCCAGCGCAGTCGCAGGATGGTGTCGAGCCGGACGCGCTGGCGCGGATGGCGATAGTCGGTGTCGGGCGTGTCGATGATCAGGGCGTCGTCGGTCATGACGGGAACCTAATGCCGCGCAGGCGCGGCGACAAATCTGGGCGGCCGTTGGTGGCCTGTTGCGGTTTGCGGCACAATGCCTCAATGAACCCCTCCCATGACGCAAGATGACGCAGTGCCGACCCTCTCATCCGATTCCGGCTCGGTTTCGCCCGCGATTGCCGTGTCGCAGCTGACCAAGGTCTACAAGACGACGACCGCCGTCGACGGCATCTCCTTTGCGATCCGCCGGGGCAGCATCACCGGGCTGCTCGGCGGCAACGGCGCCGGCAAGACCACGACGATTGCGATGATCATGGGGCTGGTGCAGCCGACCTCGGGCGAGGTCGCCGTGCTCGGCCACAGCATGCCGGACGAGGCTGCTGCCGTGCTGGGGCGGATGAACTTCGAGAGCCCCTATGTCGAAATGCCGATGCGTCTCACGGTGCGGCAGAACCTCACCATCTTCGGCCGGCTCTATGCGGTGGACCACCTCAAGGAGCGGATCGCCGAGCTCGCCGCGCAGCTCGACCTCACCGACTTCATCGATCGCGCCAATGGCAAGCTCTCGGCCGGGCAGAAGACGCGCGTCGCGCTGGCGAAGGCGCTGATCAACGATCCCGAGCTGCTGCTCCTGGACGAGCCGACCGCCTCGCTCGATCCTGATACGGCCGACTGGGTGCGCGGCCATCTCGAGCGCTACCGGAAGCGCCGCGGCGCCACCATCCTGCTGGCCTCGCACAACATGCTGGAGGTCGAGCGCCTGTGCGACCGCGTCGTCATCATGAAACGCGGCCGCATCGAGGACGACGACAGCCCGGCGCAGATCATGGCGCGCTACAACCGCTCGACGCTCGAGGAGGTGTTTCTCGACGTCGCCCGCGGCCGCGACCGGGAGGCGGCGCAATGAACGATCTTTCCCTCCACATCTCGCCGCGCCGGATCGGCGCGATGATCCTGCGCTACTGGTACCTGCTGCTGTCGTCCTGGCCGCGGCTGCTGGAGCTGATGTACTGGCCGACCCTGCAGATCATCACCTGGGGGTTCCTGCAGACCTACATCACCGCCAATGCCGGCTTCTTCGCCAAAGCCGGCGGCACGCTGATCGGCGCGGTCATCCTGTGGGACATCCTGTTCCGCGGCCAGCTCGGCTTCTCGATCTCCTTCCTGGAGGAGATGTGGGCGCGCAACATCGGCAACCTGATGATGAGCCCGCTGACCCCGATCGAATTCCTGCTGGCGCTGATGACGATGAGCCTGATCCGGCTGGCCATCGGCATCATTCCGATGACCCTGATCGCGGTCTGGTTCTTCGATTTCAACTTCTACAGCCTCGGCCTGCCGCTGATCGCGTTCTTCTGCAACCTGATCTTCACCTCCTGGGCGGTCGGAATCTTCGTGTCGGGTCTGGTGCTGCGCAACGGGCTCGGCGCCGAGAGCATCGTCTGGACGCTGATGTTCGCGCTGATGCCGCTGGCCTGCGTGTACTATCCCGTCCAGGTGCTGCCGCACTGGCTGCAACTTGTCGCCTGGTCGCTGCCGCCGACCTATGTGTTCGAGGGCATGCGTGCGCTGCTGGCCGATCACGTCTTCCGGTCCGACCTGATGCTGACCGCGCTCGGGCTCAATGCCGCCCTGCTGCTGGCGTCGTTTGCGGCATTCATTGCCCTTTTGCGCAGCGCGCGGCGCGCCGGCTCGCTGCTGGCGGCAGGGGAATAATTGCGCTTTTCCCGTGGATTTCCGGGCTCATTTCGTCGCTTTGCGGCGTTGACACGTACAACACCGCATTGACGCTTAATTACGCATTCGGCAGTATGCTGCGTTGCAGAGAGGTTGAACGAGAATGCCGATAGGTGAGTTTGGCGGTGCACCGCCCCTGGCGTCGGAAGGCAGTCCGGTCCTGACGACACCGATGTACTGGATGTACGAAATGGCGCATGCATCGCTCAATCCGGCGCGCGCTGTCACCGATGCCACCAAGATCCTGTTTCAGAACCCGCTTAATCCCTGGGCCCATACCGAGATGGGCAAGTCGGTCGCAGCGGCCTGCGAGCTGTTCGAGCGCACCACGCGCCGCTACGGCAAGCCCGAATGGGGTCTCGACGAGACCGAGGTCAACGGCATCCGGACCCCGGTCGAGGTCCGCGCGATCTGGGAAAAGCCGTTCTGCCGGCTGCTCTATTTCGACCGCAAGCTGACCCGCCCTCTGCGCGCGCCCCAGCCCCGGCTCTTGATCGTGGCGCCGATGTCCGGCCATTACGCGACGCTGTTGCGCGGTACCGTCGAGGCGTTCCTGCCGACCCACGAGGTCTACATCACCGACTGGTCCGACGCGCGGATGGTTCCGCTGGCCGAGGGCCGTTTCGACCTCGACGACTACATCGACTACGTCATCGAGATGCTGCGCTTCCTCGGCACCAACATGCACGTCATGGCGGTGTGCCAGCCGGCGGTGCCGGTGCTGGCCGCGGTGTCGGTCATGGAGGCCGAGCGCGATCCGTTCGCACCGATCTCGATGACCCTGATGGGCGGCCCGATCGACACCAGGCGCAATCCGACCGGCGTGAACAATCTCGCCCAGGAGCGCGGCATCGACTGGTTCCGCAACCACGTCATCACCAAGGTGCCGTTCCCGCATCCCGGCGTGATGCGCGACGTCTATCCGGGCTTCCTGCAGCTGAACGGCTTCATCAGCATGAACCTCGACCGCCATGTCGACGCCCACAAGGCGCTGTTCGCCAACCTCGTGAAGGGTGACGGCGACCAGGTCGACAAGCACCGCGACTTCTACGACGAGTATCTCGCCGTCATGGACCTGGCTGCGGAATATTATTTGCAGACGGTTGAGACGGTGTTCATCCGACACGCGCTGCCGAAGGGCGAGATGACCCACCGCGGCACGCTGGTCGACCCGTCGAAGGTCACGCGTGTGGCGTTGATGACCGTCGAAGGCGAGAAGGACGACATCTCCGGTCTCGGTCAGACCGAAGCGACGCATGGACTCTGCTCGTCGATCCCGGATCATCGCCGGGTTCACTACGTGCAACCAGGTGTCGGTCATTACGGCGTGTTCAACGGCTCGCGATTCAAGTCGGAGATCGTGCCGCGCATCAACGATTTCATGTTGTCGGCGGCCGATCCCAAGTCGCTGCTCGCCATTGCGGCTGAATGAGCGACAATCACATTCACCGCGCATCCGAATCCGGCTGCGCGGTAACTCTTTGAAGGGACGGTAGAAACCGGAATTCAGGAGTGACTCAAGCAGTGAATGTGGCGTCGCTCCTTGAGCGATGCTTTTGAATCTGAATTCATATCTTCGGGAGCCTGAGAGGCCCAACTGCTGGGGTGCGGAACCTTCGGAACCCCTGTATGTTGGGCAAATGATTTGTTTTTGCGCCGAGCGCTTTCCCTGGCGGTGGATATGGCAAAATCCGGGCGAGTTCTTACCCCCCGGACTGACAGAAATGGCCACTCGCGCGCTACTTTATCGGCGGCCCGCCGAACCCTCGCGTCTTCTCGTCAAGCACGGCTCGCAAATCTACTCGATTAGATTGCGGCGTCACCGTCGTGCGCGACGTTATACCCTGAGAATTCATCCGTCGGATCGCGAAGCGATCCTGACGATGCCTCCGCGCGGCACCATCATCGAAGCGAAAGACTTCGCGCAGCGTCACGGCGCGTGGATCGCGGCGCGTCTCGGCCGGCTGCCGAAGGCGGCGCCATTCCTGCCGGGCACGTTGGTGCCGCTGCGCGGCGTGCCGCACAAGATCGTGCATCGCGCCGGCGAGCGCGGCACGGTGTGGACCGAGACGCGCGACAGCGGCGAGAAGATCCTGTGCGTGGCCGGCGGGATCGAGCACACCGAACGCCGCGTGCTCGACTTCCTCAAGCGCGAGGCGCGCCGTGACCTGCAGAAGGCCGCCGACGGCTATGCCGAGCAGCTCGGCGTCAAGGTCAAGCGGCTGTCGATCCGCGACCAGTCGAGCCGCTGGGGCTCGTGCACCTCGGCCGGCTCGCTGTCGTTCTCGTGGCGTCTCATCCTGGCGCCGCCCTTCGTGCTCGACTATCTCGCCGCGCACGAGGTCGCGCATCTGATCGAGATGAACCACTCGCCGCGGTTCTGGAAGGTGTGCGGTAGAATCTGCGCCTCGGTCGAGCGCGCCAAGAAGTGGCTCGACACCTGCGGCAACGATCTGCATCGCTATGGCATCGACGACTGAGGTCTCGACGACAGACCTCTCGACGATGTGAGTCCCAATGGCCCGGCCTTCTGGTCCGGGCCATTTCTTCGTCGGGTTCCAATCTGCATCGATGAACTCAGAACCCGCCTGCGGACTATCGAATTCTTAAGCCTTCTCGCCTGCAGTCGCAGGATATTGCCCAAATCGGCGGCGCCTTAACGTGGCTGTAACGCTGCGCTCGCCAGATTTACCGCAATCAACCCAAGGTGACGTCCCAGCGAGCTGCCGGGCCGTTCGCTGCAACCAAAGCGCCGATCGTTTCTCTCGAAACGTGCAGCGCGCCTCGAATCGAACGATGTTTGCAAGCGAGTTTCAACCGGCCGCATCCACACAATTGCTCTCTGCCGCGCTCGACGGTGCCTCCGAGGCGATTCTCTTTCTCGACGCGCAGGGCCACGTCCAGCACGCCAATCAGGCGGCGTCGGTGCTGCTGCGGCGTGAGCCGGCCGCTCTGGTCGGCGCCGACCTCGAAAGCCTGGGTCTGCCCGCGGATCTGATCGCGGCGACCCCGTGCGCCGAGGCGACCGACGCGCAGCAGGAGCCGGACCAGTCCGACGCCCGCGAAATGACGATGCGCCATGCCGACGGCGGGCGGACCCGCCTCCGCCTGTCGTTGTGCGCGCTCCCGCCGGGCCGGGAGGATGAGCCGGTCCGTTCGTTGCTGTTCATTCGTGACGTGACCACCGAAGTCGACATGCGCGAGCGCAATGCGCTGCTGACGTCGGTCGCCGATCGGACCAACCGGGCCGTCATCGTCACCGATCGCCATCTCAACGTCCTGTACACCAACGCCGCCTTTGCCAGCCTGTTCGGCTACACGCCTGAACAGGCGATCGGGCGCCGCGCCGAGGAACTGCTGACCGGCCCCTGCACCGATCCCGCCATCGTCAACCGGCTGAGGCAATGCCTCGAGGACGACCGCGGCATCGAGGAGGACGTGCTGGTCTACGACAAGGACGGCCGCGAGATCTGGACGACCGCCTATGTCAAGGCGCACCGGACCAGGCGGGGCAAGGTCAGATATCTGTTCGGGCTGCTCACGGACATCCGGGAGACCAAGCAGCTGCGCTCGCTGCAGCAGCTGATCATGGCGTCGCTGGCGTCCGACGTTTCGATCACGACCATCGCCGATCAACTGTGCCGCCGGGTCGAAGAGCTCGCCCCTGACGTCGTCTGCTCAATCCTGCACGTCGATTCAGATGGGCACGTGCATCCGCTCGGCGGCCCGAGCCTGCCGGCCGATTTTTCCGCCAGCCTCGACGGGATCCCGATCGGGCCGGACGTCGGCTCCTGCGGCACCGCCGCCTATCTCTGCGAGCCGGTGCTGTCGCGCGACATCGACAATGATCCGCGCTGGCAGCCCTACAAGGCCGGCCCGCTCGCCGCCGGCCTGCGCGCCTGCTGGTCGTCGCCCATCAAGGGCAAGGACGGCCGCGTCATCGGCACCTTTGCCTTCTACTTCCGTGAATGCCGCGGCCCCAGCCCCTGGCACGAGCAGATCGTCGCCGCCTGCGTCCAGCTCGGTGCGCTCGCCATCGAGCGCCAGGAGGTCCGCTCGACGATCTCGCAGGTCGCCTATCACGACATGCTGACGGGCCTGCCCAACCGTGCCCGCATCCCGTCGCTGATCGCCGAAGCCATCAAGGCCTGTCCGGAAGGCGGACACGTCGCCGTCGCCTTCCTCGACGCCGACAATTTCAAGGACGTCAACGACACGCTGGGCCATGCCGCCGGCGACGAGTTCCTGGTCGGCTTCGCCAACCGCCTGCGGGCGCAGATTCGCGCCGGCGACATGCTGGGCCGGCTCGGCGGCGACGAGTTCGTGATCGTGCTGCAGAACCGCGATCCGCTCGAGGCCTCGCTGGCGGCGGCGCGGATCACCGCGGCGCTCGCCATGCCGCTGACGATCGGCAAGCGGCAGGTGCCGATGTCGGCGAGCATGGGGCTCAGCCTCTATCCTGACAACGCCAAGGACATCGAGACCCTGATCAAGCAGGCCGATGCGGCGATGTACAAGGCCAAGCGCGGGGGGCGGGCGACCTACCGCTTCTTCAGCGCCGACATCGACAAGCTCGCCGAAGAGCGGCTGATGCATTCGACCGCGCTGCGCGAGGCGATCGCCAGCGAGGCCCTGACCCTGCACTATCAGCCGCAGATCCGCACCCGCGACGGCGCGATCCACGGCGTCGAAGCGCTGGCGCGCTGGCACGATCCGGTGCTCGGCGAGGTCTCGCCCGCCAAGTTCATTCCGCTTGCCGAGGAATGTGGTCTGATCGAGCAGATCGGTGTGTGGTCGATCAAGCTGGCCTGTCAGCAGATGGCGTCGTGGCGGCGTGCCGGTCTCGATATCCCCTGCATCTCGGTGAACCTGTCGCCGATCAACTTCCAGAACGTCAACCTGGCGGCGATGGTGGCGCAGATCCTGGCCGCCAACGACCTGCCGGCGAAGATGCTGATGCTGGAGATCACCGAAGGGGTGATCCTCAACGAGCGCGCCACCGTGATCGCGACCATGAACGAGCTGCGCAACATGGGCGTCGGCCTGTCGCTAGACGATTTCGGCACCGGCTATTCCAGCCTGAGCCGGCTGGCCCAGCTGCCAATCGACGAGCTGAAGATCGATCGCAGCTTCATGCGCGATTTCGAGAACGACAGCGGCACGCGGGCGATCGTGACCGCGGTCGTGCGCGTCGGCCAGAGCCTCGACGTGGCCGTGGTCGCCGAAGGGGTCGAGACCGAGCCGCAGCGCAAGCTGCTGGCCGAGCTCGGCTGCGATGCGATGCAGGGCTTCCTGTTCGCGCGGCCGATGGCCGCCAGTGCCTTCAGCCGCTGGCTGCTGGACTACAGCGCCCACCGCGCGAGCCTGATGCTGCGGCAGATCGGACGCGTTTTGGCGCAGACGGCTGGTTCTGGGGCGGTTGACCCGGCTCCGCTTCCGATCGCCAAGGCGGCCGGCTGAGCCAGCCGGGCTCCATCCATCCTCAGCCGAGCTTGTTGAACGAACGCCAGCCAAGCCACGTCGAGATTCCGCGTTCAAGGCCTGCGGCCTTGCCCCGGAATGACGGTGGGCGTGGCGCAAGTCGTCACGCGATGAGCTCAGCTCAGCGCCGACCACCGAACAGCCGGTCGACCAGCCAGCCATCGAGGCCGGCGGCGGGCTCCGGCCGCACATTGTTGCGGCTTGGCGGCGGCGCCGAGCGCGCGGAGTAGGCGGCATTGGGGGCAGGGGCCGTCGGCGCCGTGATCTGTGAGGCGATCTGCGCCAGTGTCGGGACCACGCCGGGGCTCTGTGCATTCGGCAGCGCCGCCACCGGCACGCCCTGATGCGCTGATCGCATGAAGCGCGTCCAGACCTCGACCGGCAGGCCGCCGCCGGTCGCCTTCTTGGTCGGCGAGTTGTCGTCATTGCCGAGCCAGACGCCGGTGACGAGATGCGCGGTGTAGCCGATGAACCACGCGTCGCGGAAATCCTGGCTGGTGCCGGTCTTGCCGGCAGCGGTCCAGCCCGGGATCTCGGCCTTCTTCGCGGTGCCGGAGATCAGCGTCTCCTGCATCATCTGATTCATCATCGCCGCGTTGCGCGGCTCGATCACCTGCACCGGCTGCTCTGTCTGGCGCATGTAGAGCAGCTTGCCGTCGAGCGTCCTGATCCGCGTCACCACATGCGGCGAGACGGCGAGGCCGCCATTCGAGAACGGCGCATAGGCGCCGACCAGCTCGATCATCGACACCTCGGAGGTGCCGAGCGCGATCGACGGGTTGGGATCGAGCCTGGAGGCGATGCCGAGGCGGTGCGCGGTCCGCACCACGTTCTTCGGCCCGACCTCGAGGCCGACGCGCACCGCGACCGTGTTGAGCGACATCGCCAGCGCCTGGGTCAAGGTCACCGGGCCGAAATATTCGCGGGTGTAGTTCTCCGGCTTCCAGCCCTTCAGATCGAGCGGCGCGTCCTGGCGGACCGTGTCCGGCGTCAGGCCCTGCTCGATCGCGGTGAGATAGACGAACGGCTTGAACGCCGAGCCGGGCTGGCGCTTGGCGGTGACGGCGCGGTTGAACTGGCTGTCGGCGTAGTTGCGGCCGCCGACCATGGCGCGCACGGCGCCGTCCGGCGTCATCGCCACCAGCGCGCCCTGGCTGACGTTGAATTTGACGCTCTTCGCCGCGAGCTCGTCGATGATCGCGGCCTCGGCGACGCTCTGCAGCTTCGGATCGATCGTGGTCTCCACCACGATCGATTCCTCGACCTGGCCGACGAGATCGTCGAGCACCTCGCCGATCCAGTCGGCGACGTAGTTGATGGTGCCGGCGCCCGCCGGCTTCACCGCGACGGAAGGGTGCGCGATCTGGGCCCGCGCCTGGGCGTCGGTGATGAACTTGGCGTCGGCCATCGCCGCGAGCACGGTCTGCGCGCGCTTGGCGGCGCCCTCCGGGTTGCGGTTCGGCGCCAGCCGCGACGGCGACTTCACGAGACCTGCGAGCATCGCGGCCTCGCCGATCGTCACCTGCCGCGCCGACTTGCCGAAATAGCGCTGCGCCGCCGCCTCGACGCCATAGGCGCCGGAGCCGAAATAGACCCGGTTGAGATACAGCTCCAGGATCTCGCGCTTGGAATATTTGCGCTCCAGCCACAGCGCCAGCTCGGCCTCCTGCAGCTTGCGCGCCAGCGTACGCTCCTGGGTCAGGAACAGGTTCTTGGCGAGCTGCTGCGTCAGGGTCGAGCCGCCCTGCGACACGCCGCGATGCAGGACGTTGGCGACCACGGCGCGGGCGATGCCGATCGGATCGATGCCGAAATGCTGATAGAAGCGGCGGTCCTCGATGGCGATGAAGGCCTTCGGCAGATAGGGCGGCAGATCCTTCAGCGCGACATTGGCGCCCGCCATCTCGCCGCGCTGCGCCAGCATGCTGCCGTCATAGCCCACGATCTCGATCGTCGGCGGCCGCTTCGGGATCTCCAGCGACTGGATCGGCGGCAGATGCGCGCCGGCCCAGATCACGACGCCGACCAGCGCGATCACGCCCCACAGGCCGCAAACCAGTGCCCAGTAGAACATGCGGCCGACCGACATCCCCCAGCGTGAGTTGGCTCGGGCAGGCTTCGGTTTCGGTGGGGTGGCTTTCGGCGCGCGCGCCGGCACATCGTCCTCGTCGTCCGGCTCGACCGGCCTTTTCTTTGCAGCGGACTTCTTGGGCGCGTTGTCGGAGGGAATGCGATCCTTGGGGTCGAGGCGCAGATCGGCCATCGCGGCCGCAAGACCGAATCGCGGCTCCTTGCGTCCGCCGCCCTGTTTCCGTCCCCGCGCCATACGCAACCCGAGCCCGCGATCCCGCCGTCCGACCACGGTAATGTCCGGAGTTTAAGGGGCAGTTAGGAAGAGCTTAACGCGCGATTAGGAGTTTCGCGCTCGTAACGCCGCGTTATGGTTAAGCCAAGGTAAACAACAACAGACGAGGGAGTTCATGGGCCATATCGATCCCACCAAGGAGGTGTTCGCGCAGTTCCGGGAGAACGACCGCCCGGGTCCGATCCACATGCTGAACCTGGTGCGACTGCGCAAGGAGGCGGCCTATCCCGACGGACGCAAGGTCAGCGGCGCGGAAGCCTATGCCGCCTATGGCCGCGAGAGCGGCCCGGTGTTCGAGCGCCTCGGCGGCCGCATCATCTGGCAGGGCCGCTTCGAGCTGATGCTGATCGGCCCGCAGGAGGAGCGCTGGGATCACTGCTTCATCGCGGAATATCCGTCCGTGCAGGCGTTCGTCGAGATGATCCGGGATCCCGTCTACCGCGAAGCGGTGAAGCACAGGCAGGCGGCGGTGGAAGACTCGCGGCTCATCCGGCATGCGGTACTGCCGGTGGGGAAGAACTTTGGCGAGGTGCCGGCGTAGTTTTTTCTCAGCAGTGTTGGTCGAAGTCGACGCCCCATCGGCGGTAGGTTCCCTCCCCCCTTGTGGGGGAGGGTTAGGGAGGGGGGTAGCTACGAGGACGGTCGCCCGGAGGCCCCCCTCCCCAACCCTCCCCCACAAGGGGGGAGGGAGCGCAGCGGGGGACTTTGCGAGAGTGTTTTCTACAGTGGAATGCAGTCCGCGAGCGTGGGATCGCTCGATAGGCTCGCCAATGCTTGGGCTGCGGGCTTGCACAACACATAAGTTTATGCTTATGTGTTGTCATGATCGAGAGTGACATCTTCAAGGCGCTGGCCGATCCGACGCGCTACGCGATCTTCGAGAAGCTCGCGGCCGGCGGCATGAATGCCAGCGCCCTTCGCGAAGGTTTGACGATCAGCCAGCCGGCGATGTCGCAGCATCTCGCGGTGCTGCGGAACGCGGGGCTGGTGCGGGAAGAGCGGCAGGGCCGCTTCGTCAACTACGAGGTCGATCCGAATGGCCTGGCGCACATCGCGCGCTGGCTGGCGAAGTACCGCGCCTACTGGCCATCACGGGTCGATGCATTGAAAACCCTGCTGAAGGACATGGACCAATGACCGATCTCGAGGCTGACGCGCAGGGCGATGAACTGGTGCTCGACTACGAGCTCGATGCGCCGCCGGAGAAAGTCTGGCGGGCCATCAGCAGTCCGGCGCTGCGCGACACCTGGCTGCCGCCCGGCGACCTCGCCGATGCCGCGCCGATCTCGTCGACGCCGGGCGAGGAAGTGCGCTACCGCATGCGCGACGACGAGCCGCCCTACCTCGAAAGCATCGTGACGTTCCAGGTCATCCCCAACGCCGATGGCGGCACGCGGCTCAGGATCATCCACGGACTGGCCGCGGCGCCGCTGATGCGGCGGACGCCGCCAGCGGCGAACAGCAACATGCGCAGTCTGATGCGCGCGGCCTGACGCATCAACTCATCAGCAACTCACTGAACGGGAGCTCGCGCATGCGCGACACGATGCAACTCGTCCCCATGGTCATCGAGCAGTCGAGCCGGGGAGAGCGATCCTTCGACATCTATTCGCGGCTGCTGCGCGAGCGGATCGTCTTCCTCAACGGCGAGGTCAACGACACCGTCTCCGCCCTGGTCTGCGCGCAACTGCTGTTTCTCGAGGCGGAGAACCCGAAGCGGCCGATCCATCTCTACATCAATTCGCCCGGCGGCGTGATCACCAGCGGGCTCGCGATGTACGACACGATGCAATTCGTCAAGGCGCCGGTGCATACGCTGTGCATGGGAACGGCGCGCTCGATGGGGTCGTTCCTGCTGATGGCGGGGGAGCCTGGCGAGCGCACCGCGCTGCCCAATGCGAGCCTTCACGTGCATCAGCCGCTCGGCGGCTTCCAGGGCCAGGCGTCCGACATCCTGATCCACGCCCGGGAGATGGAGCAGACCAAGCGCCGCGTGATCAGGCTATATGCCGAGCATTGCGGGCGCAGCTATGAGGACGTCGAGCGCACCCTCGATCGCGACCACTTCATGACGGCGGATGAGGCGCAGCAATGGGGCTTGATCGACCGGGTCGCGAAGCAGAGGGCGATGGGCGAGTAGCGTGGACGGCACGTTCGACCGAGAGTGCACGACGTGCCGGATGCCCCGCCGGCGCGGGGCATGACAGTGGTGTCTGCGGCAGCAGGAGCGACGAAGGGGCGCAATCCGTGCCGCAACGCAAAAGGGCTGCGCCGTTGCGCAGCCCTTTACCGGTGATGTCGTCATTCCGGTCGCGCGCAGCGCGAGCCCGGAATCCATTTGGCGTGATATTCGGTTGTGAGATGGATCCCGGGTTCAGCCCTATCGGGCTGCCCCGGAATGACGAGGGGTGGCGCTAACCCGCCGCGCCCTTGTCCTCCAGGATCGGGCCGAACAGCTCCCAGCGCTCACCGTTGAACTTCATCATCTGCAACTGCTTGTTGACGCGGTAGTCGGTCGGCGAGGTGTTGATCTTCATGCCCGGCAGCGACAGGTCGCCGACGACATCCTTCAGCGACGTCGCCTGCTTCATGACGTTCTCGCGGGTGAGATTGTCGCCGCACATGCGCAGGATGGTCACCAGCAGCTCGGCGTTGCCGTAGCCATAGGTGTTGAAGTTCGAGTTCTTGTCGCCTTCAGGATAATACTTGGCCATGAACTCGAAATAGCGCTTCATGCCCGGATCGTCTTTCCACTGCGGATCGAGCGGGTCCTTGCCGTAATTGACCGAGATCACGCCCTTGGACGCCTCGAGACCGGCCGGCTGAAGCACCGCACCGACCGACGTCGCATTGATGTCGACGATGTGCACCGGATGCCAGTCGAGCTCGTGCAGCTTCTTGATCGCCTGCGCCGCCTGCTTCGGCGTCGCGGCCGAGAACAAGAGGTCGGCGCCGGCCGCCTTGAGCTTGAGGAGCTGGGAGTCGATGGTGGGGTCGGAGACCTCGTAGGAGGCCTCGGACACGATCATCGTCGCCGCCTTGTCGCCGAGGCCGGCCTTGATGCCGTTGAGGTAGTCCTTGCCGAGATCGTCGTTCTGATAGAGCACGCCGACCTTGGCATTGGGGTGCTCCTTCAGAATGTACTGGCCGTAGATGCGGCCCTCGGTGAAGTAGTTGGGATTGTATCCCATGGTCCAGGGGAAGTTCTTCGGATCGGTGAACTTGGTGGCGCCGGTGGCCGCGAACAGCTGCGGCACCTTCTTGGCGTTCAGGTATTTCTGGACCGCGGCGTTGGACGGCGTGCCGATGATCTGGAACGTCAGCAGCACCTCGTCGTCCTCGACCAACTTGCGCACCTGCTCCACGGCCTTCGGCGGCGAGTAGGCGTCGTCATACTGGATCAGCTTGATCTTGCGGCCGTTGATGCCGCCCTGCTCGTTGATCATGTTGAAATAGGCGGCCTGGGTCTTGCCGATCGAGGCATAGGCCGAGGCGGGACCCGAGAACGGCACGGTCTGGCCGATCTTGATCTCGGTATCCGAAGCGCCGGGATCGTACTTCTTCTGGGCCGAGGCTGACGTGACGGAGAGGGTGACGGCCAGAGCGGCCGCCCCTGCAAGACGGAAATATCCCTGTCGCATGGGGTCTATCGTTCCTCCTGATTTGTTGTGCGGCTGGTCTGCCCAATGGGCGCCATCGCTGGAAGGCAGTGTGGAGGAACGGCTTGGCGGACGCAAGGCGAGGGGAGCGCGGGTGGGGCGGTTCCGCGGGGCGGGGGCGTGTGCTGGATTTCGTCGCCTTTCGGCGAGAGCATTGGCCTCATGGTTCGAGGCGCGCCGCAAAGGCGGCGCTCCTCACCATGAGGGTGGAGATTGCGCCGCGAATTCCGCCCTCGTCCTGAGGAGCCCGCCGGAGGCCGGCGTCTCGAAGGACGGCCGCAAACTCGATGGTCAGCCCGCGAGCCAGACCAGCACGAGGCCGATCGCGGCCGGCACGCTCTGGATGAACAGGATCTTGCGGCTCGCGGTGGCCGCGCCGTAAAGCCCGGCGACCAGCACGCAGAGCAGGAAGAAGATCTTGATCTGGAACGCGAAGGCCGGCGTCGGGTGGGCCAGGCCCCAGAACAGGCCGGCGGCGAGGAAGCCGTTGTAGAGGCCCTGATTGGCGCCGAGCACCTTGGTCTGCTCCGCGCGCTCCGGCGTGTTGTTGAACGCCCTCAAGCCGGCCGGCTTGGTCCAGAGAAACATCTCCAGCACGAGAATGTAGACGTGCAGCAGGCCGATCAGCCCGACGACGATGTCTGCAATCAATGCCATGGTTCGGCTCCCCCAAGCCTGCGTGGGCCGGCGCTGGTGCCGGTCCCCTTCTTCAAATCGGCTCCGAGCGGCTCAGGGCCGCGCGATGGTCCCTCATGCCGCCGGTTGAGCGGCCGCGTCGTCGTTCGCCAGCAGATGCAGCAGCGCGCTCTTGATCGCGGCCTGCCGGGTCGGCGCGTTGATCTGCGCGCCCAGGAGGTCGGTGACGTAGAACACGTCGCGGGCGCGCTCGCCGAAGGTGGCGACATGGGCGGAGGCGATGTTGAGGTTCAGCTTCGAGATCGCCGTCGTCAACTCGTAGAGCAGGCCGGGGCGGTCGAGGCCGGAGACCTCGATCACCGTGTAGAGCTCCGACCACTGATTGTTGATGGTCACTTCCGGCTCGACCGAGAACGCCTTGTGCTGCTTGCCGCGCGTGGTGCGCCGCGCCACCGCGTCGGGCAGCCGCAGCTTGCCTTCCAGCACCTGCTCGATGGTCTCGCCGATCCGGGTCGCGCGCCGGCCCTCGTCCTCGTCGCGCTCATACTCGCGGGAGATCGCGATGGTATCGAGCGCGCGCCCGTCGGTCGTGGTGTAGATCTGGGCGTCGACGATGTTGGCGCCGGCCGAGGCGCAGGCGCCTGCGATGATCGATAGCAGCCAGGGGTGGTCCATCGCGAAAATCGTCAGTTCGGTGACGGCGCGGGCCGGATCGAAGCCGACATTGATCGCGAGCTTGTGTCCCGCATCCTCGCTCGATCGCACGAAGCGGGCATGGCGGATCTTGCGCGGCAGCTCGACCTTGAGCCAGTAGGCCGGATAATGCCGGCCGATATAGGTGTTGAGCTCGTCGTCGGGCCAGTCGGTGAAGGCGTTGCGGAATTCGGCCTGCGCCGCGGTAATGCGCTTGGCGCGGTTGACCTCGGAGAAGCCGCCGGTCAGCACCGGTTCGGTCTCGTAATAGAGCGTGCGCAGCAGTTGCGCCTTCCAGCCGTTCCAGACGCCGGGGCCGACGCCGCGGATGTCGGCGGTGGTCAGGATGGTCAGCAGCTTCATCTGCTCGACGGACTGCACCACCGCGGCGAAATTCTCGATCGTCTTGCGGTCCGACAGGTCGCGCGACTGCGCCACCGTCGACATCGTCAGGTGCTCCTCGATCAGCCAGGCGACCAGCTCGGTGTCGGCATTGTTGAAGCCGAGCCGCGGGCACAGCCGGCGCGCGATCTTGGCGCCGGCGATGGAATGATCCTCGGGGCGGCCCTTGGCGACGTCGTGCAGCAGCACGGTGATGTAGATGACGGCGCGGTGCTCCGGCCGGATCTTGCGCATCAGGTCGGAGGCCAGGGTGAACTCGTCGATGCCGCCGCGCTCGATCTCCTGCAGGAAGCCGATGCAGCGGATCAGGTGCTCGTCGACCGTGTAGTGATGATACATGTTGAACTGCATCATCGAGACGATGCGGCCGAAGGCGCGAATGAAGTGGCCGAGCACGCCGGTCTCGTTCATCCGCCGCAGCACGACCTCGGCATCGTTGGAGGTCAGGATCTCCATGAACAGCCGGTTGGCCTCGGGATCGTCGCGCAGCTCGGTGTTGATCAGGTTCAACGAGCGCGTGACCGCGCGCATCGCGTCGGGATGGAAGGCGAGGTTGTTCTTCTGCGCCAGCCGGAAGATGCGGATCAGATTGACCGGATCGTGCTTGAAGACGTCGGGCGCGGCGAGGTTGATGCGGTTGTTGTCGACGATGAAGTCGTCGCTCTCCGGCACGCGCCGCCAGGTCGAGCCGGTGGTCAGGCGCGAGATCATCCGGCTCAGCACCGGCGCCGGCTTGGCTTGCTGGTCCTCGAGCTTGGCGCACAGGATCGCGGTGAGATTGCCGACCTCCTTGGCGACCAGGAAGTAGTGCTTCATGAAGCGCTCGACATCCTGCATGCCGGGATGGCTGGTGTAGCCCAGCCGCACCGCGATCTCGCGCTGCAGGTCGAACGACAGCCGTTCTTCCGGACGCCCGCTGACGAAATGCAGGTTGCAGCGCACCGACCACAGGAAGTCCGCGCAGCGCCGGAAGGTGCGGTATTCATGCGCGTCGAACACGCCGCGCTCGACCAGCTCGGCGGTCTCGCGCACGCGGTAGACGTATTTGGCGATCCAGAACAGCGTGTGCAGGTCGCGCAGGCCGCCCTTGCCGTCCTTGACGTTGGGCTCGACCAGGTAGCGCGACTGGCCGCCGCGGCGATGCCGCTCCTCGCGCTCGGCGAGCTTGGCGGCGACGAATTCGGCGGCGGTGCCCTGCACCACCTCGCTGTCGAAACGTGCGACCAGCTCGTCATAGAGCGGCCGGTCGCCGGCGAGATAACGCGTCTCCAGGATGGCGGTGCGGATGGTCATGTCGCCGCGTGCCTGGCGGATCGACTCGTCGACCGACCGGGTCGCGTGGCCGACCTTCAGCCCCATGTCCCATAGCGAATACAGGATGGCTTCGGCCACCTGCTCGCCCCAGGCGGTTTGCTTGTAGGGCAGGATGAACAGCAGATCGATGTCGGATTCCGGCGCCATCAGGCCGCGGCCATAGCCGCCGGTGGCGACCACCGCCATGCGCTCGGCGCCGCTCGGCACCTGCGAGCGATAAAGGTGCTGGGTGGCCGCGGCGTAGAGGATGCGAATGATCTCGTCCTGCACGAAGCAGAGCTGCTCGGCGCAGCGCCGGCCGTGGCGGTCCTTCAGCAGTTGCGCCTGGGCCGCCGCGCGCGCCTTGACCAGCTCGGCCTTGAGGAATTGCACCACGGCCGCGCGGAACATGTCCTCGCGTCCCGAATGCTGCGCGGCCAGCGCGTCGACCGCAGCCGCGATGCCGGCGCTGTCGAAATCGGAAATGCTATCAGGGTGGGAATGGGGGGCGACGCTGTCCATGGCTGCAACCGGATATCGAACAAGGCCTGTGCTGTCACGAAACTTCCAATGCAACAATCGATCCATGCTGTCATCGGTGGTCACGGGATGATGATCGTTCTGAACCGCGCCGTCGAAAGGAAAAGCAATTCTCGCGCGCTTCCGGAATAAACTCTTGTAATAAAAGAGAGATTTCCGAGGCTCCAAAGGAGCTGCGACGGGTGATTGTCGGGGCGCGGATTTGCTGCGGTTGCGGCCGTGGTTCTACTGGGGTGCGACGCTTGACGCGCGGCCGAGCCGGTGAATGAGGTCCGCGGCGCGCGTGCGCTCTTCCGCGACGAGCCGTTCTCGGCGCTCGACGCCTTCACCCGCAAGGACCTGCAGGATCATCTGCTCGATCTCTGGACTGATGCGCGCCCGACACTGGTGCTCGTGATCCACGACGTCGAGGAGGCCGTCGTGCTGGCCGACCGCGTGCTGGTGATGCGGCCGCATCCCGGCCGGCTGTTCGAGGAGATCACCATCAATCTGTCGCGGCCGCGGGACCGCAACGCGCCCTTGTTCGACCACTTCAAGCGCCACGTGCTAACCGCGCTGGACCGCTCGCTCGACCGGACGATGCCGGACGCGCAGGGCAGGGGTGAGCCCGGCGGCGGCCTGTGGTGGTGACAGCGGCAGCCGGTCCCGGTACATCTCGTCTGAAATAAATCCGGGAGAGAACGACAAATGGATGCTGCCGAGCTGCGCGCCATGCAGGCGCCGATCAAGGAACGCTACAAGGCCGACCCGTCCGCCGCCGTGATCACCTTGAAGGCCAAGGGTGAGGTCGGGCAGGAGGGGCTGACCTGCAAGCTCGAGACCGGGCGCGCGGCTGCCGTGGCTGGTCTGCATCCGGGAACCGGCGGCT
Source organism: Bradyrhizobium sp. HKCCYLRH2060 (assembly GCF_051168135.1). Lineage (NCBI taxonomy): Bacteria > Pseudomonadati > Pseudomonadota > Alphaproteobacteria > Hyphomicrobiales > Nitrobacteraceae > Bradyrhizobium > Bradyrhizobium sp. HKCCYLRH2060. The sequence goes on along the minus strand of NZ_JBNPUK010000001.1, from coordinate 257,832 downwards.
CCGGGCTCGAGCTGTGCTCCGGCGACATGCTGCTGGAGGCGCTGGTCGCCTGCGCCGGCGTCACCTTGAAATCGGTCGCGACCGCGGTCGAGGTGCCGCTCAAGAGTGGCCATGTGCTGGCCGAAGGCGATCTCGATTTCCGCGGCACGCTCGGCGTCGACAAGGAGGCCCCGGTCGGCTTCCAGGAGATCCGCCTGCGCTTTGAGGTCGACACCGACGCCCCGCAGGACAAGCTCGACCTGCTGCTCAAGCTCACCGAGCGCTATTGCGTGGTCTATCAGACCATCAAGAACGGCCCGAAGGTGTCGGTCAGCCTGAAGCGGGTGGCGGCGTAGCCCGTCGTTCATTCTGTGTCCCGCCATTGGTGAGCGCAAGCCGGCGAGGCGTGCTCGGTCTGCGCCTCCCCCGCGCGCGGGGGAGGTCGTCTCGCATCGCAGATGCGAGGCGGGTGGGGGAAATTCTCTCCACACGACGTGTACCACCCGAGCCGCGCCCCCACCCCAGCCCTCCCCCGCAGGCGGGGGAGGGAGAGCACCGCCGCTGCGGCATGAGCTGATGTCCCTCGATCCCTCCTTTCTGCTGCTGCTGACCCTGCGCATGGCGATCGCGGCCTCGTTCGTGGTGTCGGCGTCGATGATCGCCGAGCGCACGGGTCCGGTGATCGGCGCGCTGGTCGCGACCCTGCCGATCTCGGCGGGGCCGACCTACGTGTTCCTGGCGCTCGATCACGACGCCGCCTTCATCGCAGAGGGCGCGCTGACCAGCCTGCCGATCAATGCCGCGACGATCTTCCTCAGTCTCGTCTATGCCGTGCTGGCGCAGCGCCACAGCGTGGGGGTGGCGAGCGCCACCGCCGTCGCGGTGTGGCTTGGTCTCGCCACGCTGATCAAGAGCGTGCAGTGGACGCTGGCGATGGGCATCGTCGCCAACGTTGTGACCTTTGCGATCTGCCTGCCGCAGCTCGCGCGCTACCGTCATGCCAAGATGCCGCTGATCACACGGCGCTGGTACGACGTTCCCTTACGCGCCTCGCTGGTCGCGACGCTGGTTGCGACCGTGACCTCGGCGTCGGGCTGGGCCGGCCCGAGCGTCTCCGGCATCCTGGCGCTGTTTCCGATCGTCTTCACCTCGATGATGCTGATCCTGCAGCCGCGCATCGGCGGACCCGCGACCGCGGCCGTGCTGGCCAACGGTGCCTGGGGCCTGATCGGCTTCTCGCTCGCGATCGTCGTGCTGCATCTCGGCGGCCTGCATCTCGGTGCGGCGTTCGGTCTGAGTGGCGCGCTGGCGACCTGTGTCGGATGGAATCTCGGCCTGTGGTGGCTGGGGCGGCGGAAGGCGGCGGGCGTCCGACCGTTACGATAGACGTGGACGCCGGCGCAGGAAGTCGGCGCGCGATCGCACCGATGGGTTCTTGTCCTGCTCGAAATGCGCGATCAGCCGGTCTTCGTCAGGGACGGCCGCACGACTGGCGATCAGCGCATCGGCTGCAGCACGCCGCACGATCACCGATGCGTCGCGCGCCGCCTGCCAGAACAGATCAGGCGGCAGTGCGATGTCCTGCAGGGGACGGTGATCGAGTTTCGGAACGCGCTTCCTGATGCCGTAGACCTTGTCGATCCATTGCCACTCATAGCCCGCGAACCAGGTGACGTTGCCTGTCAGCAGGCTGTGATAGGCAATGGCCCTCACCTGCGGCTGGATCGCCGATGCGGCCAGGGCCGGTAGATACTGATCGATCGCAGGATTGCGCGCGAGTAGACGCAGATACTTGGCCAGCGAGCCGTTCGCCGTCCGTTGCAGGAAGCCGGCAATGATCGGCAGCACGTCCGGCCTGCCGAAAACGTCATCGAGCAGGTCGGCTTCGCGGCTCCAGCGTCCCCAACTGTGTCGGCGATCGAGGAGATAGGGGGCACTGCTTGCTGCAACTTCCGGAACGATCTGACGTTGGACGCGCTGCACATAGCGCGCGGCGGCACGTCGGACCGGCTCGGCCCAATCATTCAACAGCACGTCCGGCCTGCCGAAAACGTCATCGAGCAGGTCGGCTTCGCGGCTCCAGCGTCCCCAACTGTGTCGGCGATCGAGGAGATAGGGGGCACTGCTTGCTGCAACTTCCGGAACGATCTGACGTTGGACGCGCTGCACATAGCGCGCGGCGGCACGTCGGACCGGCTCGGCCCAATCATTCAACAGCACGTCCGGCCTGCCGAAAACGTCATCGAGCAGGTCGGCTTCGCGGCTCCAGCGTCCCCAACTGTGTCGGCGATCGAGGAGATAGGGGGCACTGCTTGCTGCAACTTCCGGAACGATCTGACGTTGGACGCGCTGCACATAGCGCGCGGCGGCACGTCGGACCGGCTCGGCCCAATCATTCAACAGCACGTCCGGCCTGCCGAAAACGTCATCGAGCAGGTCGGCTTCGCGGCTCCAGCGTCCCCAACTGTGTCGGCGATCGAGGAGATAGGGGGCACTGCTTGCTGCAACTTCCGGAACGATCTGACGTTGGACGCGCTGCACATAGCGCGCGGCGGCACGTCGGACCGGCTCGGCCCAATCATTCAACAGCACGTCCGGCCTGCCGAAAACGTCATCGAGCAGGTCGGCTTCGCGGCTCCAGCGTCCCCAACTGTGTCGGCGATCGAGGAGATAGGGGGCACTGCTTGCTGCAACTTCCGGAACGATCTGACGTTGGACGCGCTGCACATAGCGCGCGGCGGCACGTCGGACCGGCTCGGCCCAATCATTCAACAGCACGTCCGGCCTGCCGAAAACGTCATCGAGCAGGTCGGCTTCGCGGCTCCAGCGTCCCCAACTGTGTCGGCGATCGAGGAGATAGGGGGCACTGCTTGCTGCAACTTCCGGAACGATCTGACGTTGGACGCGCTGCACATAGCGCGCGGCGGCACGTCGGACCGGCTCGGCCCAATCATTCAACAGCACGTCCGGCCTGCCGAAAACGTCATCGAGCAGGTCGGCTTCGCGGCTCCAGCGTCCCCAACTGTGTCGGCGATCGAGGAGATAGGGGGCACTGCTTGCTGCAACTTCCGGAACGATCTGACGTTGGACGCGCTGCACATAGCGCGCGGCGGCACGTCGGACCGGCTCGGCCCAATCATTCAACAGCACGTCCGGCCTGCCGAAAACGTCATCGAGCAGGTCGGCTTCGCGGCTCCAGCGTCCCCAACTGTGTCGGCGATCGAGGAGATAGGGGGCACTGCTTGCTGCAACTTCCGGAACGATCTGACGTTGGACGCGCTGCACATAGCGCGCGGCGGCACGTCGGACCGGCTCGGCCCAATCATTCAACAGCACGTCCGGCCTGCCGAAAACGTCATCGAGCAGGTCGGCTTCGCGGCTCCAGCGTCCCCAACTGTGTCGGCGATCGAGGAGATAGGGGGCACTGCTTGCTGCAACTTCCGGAACGATCTGACGTTGGACGCGCTGCACATAGCGCGCGGCGGCACGTCGGACCGGCTCGGCCCAATCATTCAACCGCCAAGCGACAGCGGCAAGAAAGAACGCAGACTCGGGCGGTCTTTGCAACGAATCGAGGGCTGCTTCGCGAACATGGCCGCTCGGATGAAATAGGAAAATCCAAGCATAGTTCGGAGCTCGTCGCATCAGGGCAAGATCACGGACATAGATCGGCTCGTTGGTGAATGCACCGATCAGGCGATCCATCAATAATGGCTCCCAGCCGAGACGCGCCGCCAGCGCGATCTCGCGGGAAGCCAGAACAACCAGATGATGTGGAACGGCAGAGAGGTCCGCCAGAATAGCCGGCAACTCGTCATCCCAGTTCTCGCGAGTGGACGCCAGCGCCGACAGCTTGGCAGTCAAGGCGGTAGACAGCACTGTACGAGAACGCGTGGTCATCTCGCCAGAATGACAGTCTCGCGCAAATTTTGAAAGGGGAGACGACGTTCCTCATTGCTTGCGAGTCTGCCTTTGGCCTGTCCCCATCCACCCGACAAACCGCCGCCGCCTCGACCGCTTTCTCCACCGTCATCGCGAGCGCAGCGCGCAATGACGGAGAGTGTGGACCGAGCTGCCTCCCCATCCCCGCTGTCATTCCGGGGCGCGCGTAGCGCGAACCCGGAATCCATTGGACCGCATGTGCCGACGAGAAATGGATTCCGGGCTCGCGCTGACGCGCGCCCCGGAATGACGGCCGACTATTTGGTCGGCAGCTTCGCCTTCAGCCGATACAGCGCATCCAGCGCCTCGCGCGGCGTCATCTCGTCGGGATGCAGCGCCGTCACCGCGGCGATCAGCTCCTCCGTCTCCTTCGACATCGCAGGCTCCACCGCCGCGCGCGACGGCACCGCGAACAGCGGCAGGTCGTCGACCAGGGCACGCGCGCTCTGGCCGCGGTCCTGGGCCTCCAGCTTCGCCAGCACCGATTTGGCGCGGCTGATCACCGCCGGGGGGAGACCGGCGAGCTTCGCCACCTGAATGCCGTAAGAGCGGTCGGCCGAGCCGGGCAGCACCTCGTGCAGGAACACCACGTCGCCCTGCCATTCCTTGACCCGCACCGTGGCATTGAACAGCCGCGGCAGCTTGGCGGCGAGGGCTGTCAGCTCATGGTAATGCGTCGCGAACAGCGTGCGGCAGCGGTTGCTCTCGTGCAGATGCTCGATCGCCGCCCAGGCAATGGAGAGACCGTCGAACGTCGCGGTGCCGCGTCCGATCTCGTCGAGGATCACCAGCGCGCGCTCGCCGGCCTGGTTGAGGATCGCGGCGGTCTCGACCATCTCGACCATGAAGGTCGAACGTCCGCGCGCGAGATCATCGGCGGCGCCGACGCGCGAGAACAGCCGGTCGACGATGCCGATGCGGGCGCGGCTCGCCGGCACGAAGCTGCCGATCTGCGCCAGCAAGGCGATCAGCGCGTTCTGACGCAGGAAGGTCGATTTACCCGCCATGTTAGGACCGGTGAGCAGCCACAGCTGGCCGCTCTTGTGTCCCGGCGTCGGCGACAGGTCGCAGGAATTGGCGATGAACGGCTGACCCTCGCGCTTCAGGGCCTGCTCGACCACCGGATGGCGGCCACCTTCGATGGCAAAGCCGAGCGAGCCATCGACCTCGGGCCTGACGTAGTTGTCGTCGACCGCGAGCTTGGCGAGGGCGGTGGCGACATCCAGCATCGCAAAGCCATGCGCGGCGGCGCGCAGATCGTCGCCGATCGCGAGCGCGGCCGCACACAGCCGGTCGAAGATCTCGAGCTCGAGATTGAGCGCGCGCTCGCCGGCATTGGCGATCTTGGCCTCGATCTCGCCGAGCTCCGACGTGGTGAAACGCACCTGGCCGGCCAGCGTCTGGCGATGGATGAAGGTCGCGTTCAACGGTGCCGTCATCAGCTTGTCGCCGTGCTGCGCGGTGACCTCGACGAAATAGCCGAGCACGTTGTTGTGCCGGATCTTGAGTGCCTTGACGCCGGTCTGGTCGGCGTAGCGCGCCTGCATCGAGGCGACGACGAGCCGCGAGGCGTCGCGCAGATTGCGCGTCTCGTCCAAGGTCGCATCATAGCCTGATCGAACGAAGCCGCCGTCGCGCTTGATCAGCGGCAGCTGCTCGTCGAGCGCGCGGGCGAATTCGTCGGCCAGCGCGCGTGCCGGCCGCACCAGCGCGGCCATCACCGAGGCGATCTCCTGCGGCGGCTGGTCGAGCACTGAGAGCCGCGCCAGCGCCTGGTCGGCGGCGAGGATGCCGTCACGCAAGGCGGCGAGATCGCGCGGGCCGCCGCGGCCGACCGAGAGCCGCGCCATCGCGCGGGTCATGTCGGGCGCGCCGCGCAGGATCGAGCGGATGTCCTCGCGCGCGGCGCTGTCGGCAACGAAAACGTTGACCGCGTCGAGCCTTCGCCCGATCTGCGCGGGCTCGGTCAGCGGCGCAGCGAGGCGTTGCGCGAGGAGGCGCGAGCCGGCCGAGGTCACCGTGCAGTCGATGGCGTCGAGCAGCGAGCCGCGCCGCTCGCCGGCGAGCGTGCGCGTCAATTCGAGATTGGCGCGGGTCGCCGGATCGATCGCCATGGTGCTGCCGGTCGCCTCGCGCGCTGGCGGCGCCAGCGGCGGGCGCTGGCCCACTTGCGTGCGCTCGACATAGGTGACGCAGGCAGCGGCGGCGGTCGCCTCCAGCCGCGACAGCACCGCGAGCCCGTCCATGGTCGCGACCGCGAAATAGTCGCACAGCCGCCGCTCTGCGGTGGCGCCGTCGAACACGTCGCGGGTCAGCGGCGTCACGGCGGTGAGCTCGCGCAGCACAGGCTCGAACGCCGCGTCCGAATACAGCGCGTCGGAGACGATGACCTCGTTCGGGTTGATACGGGCCAGCGTCGCCGTGAGCTCGGCAAAGGCACATTCGGTGACGATGAAGTCCGAAGTCGAGATGTCGATCCAGGCGAGCCCGAGCCGGTCGCCGCCGGACGAGCCGCGGCTGCGCGCGATCGCCAGCAGATAGTTGTTGGCGCGCGCGTCGAGCAGATTGTCTTCCGTCAAGGTGCCCGGCGTCACCACGCGCACCACGCCGCGCTTGACCACGCTCTTGTTGCCGCGCGCCCGCGCCGCCGCCGGATCCTCCATCTGCTCGCACACGGCGACGCGGATGCCTTGCGCGATCAAGCGATGCAGATAGTCCTCGGAGCGCTCCACCGGCACGCCGCACATCGGGATATCCCGGCCCAGGTGCTTGCCGCGCTTGGTCAGCACGATGCCGAGCGCTTTCGAGGCGACCTCCGCATCCTCGAAGAACAGCTCGTAGAAGTCGCCCATCCGGTAGAACAGCATCAGCCCCGGATGCGCTGCCTTGATGTCGAGATACTGCTCCATCATCGGCGTGAGCTTGGCCGGCGCCTCGGCGGGAGCGGCGCCGAGTGTCGACTCTTGCGGAACCGGGGCGGAGATGGGCTGCTGGATCGTCATGGCGCGGAAACTAGCCAATTTGCCCGGACGGTCCTACCGCTTTGCAGGCGATGTCCCGGTTTTCCACGATGAGCGGTGCCTGCTGTCGCACCTCCCCCGCTTGCGGGGGAGGTCGTATCGCATCGAAGATGCGATACGGGTGGGGGACGTCTCTCCACACGACGAGTGGCGCTTGGGGCGGCCCCCACCCCAACCCTCCCCCGCAAGCGGGGGAGGGGGCGCACCGTGTGCGGGGAGACGGTGTGCGCACGCCATTGTCGGCGCATAGCACCCCGCGTCCCCGTCATTTGACCTGCCTCCAGGGCACTCCTAAAACCGCCGTCAATTCTGACCAGAAACACGAAAGTTCGGGAGAGAGCGATGCGAGACGTGTTCATTTGTGATGCGGTGCGGACTCCGATCGGCCGCTTCGGCGGCGCGCTGGCCAAGGTGCGCACCGACGATCTCGCGGCCACCCCGCTCAAGGCGCTCAAGGCGAAGCATCCCAAGCTCGACTGGGCTGCCGTCGACGAGGTGTTCTTCGGCTGCGCCAACCAGGCTGGCGAGGACAACCGCAACGTCGCGCGCATGGCGCTGCTGCTCGCGGGCCTGCCGGATTCCATTCCCGGCCAGACCTTGAACCGTCTCTGCGCCTCCGGTCTCGACGCGGTCGGCGCGGCGGGACGTGCGATCCGCGCCGGCGAGGTCGATCTGGCGATCGCCGGCGGCGTCGAATCCATGACGCGCGCGCCGTTCGTGCAGGGCAAGGCGACCGAGGCGTTCTCGCGCTCGGCCGAGATCTTCGACACCACGATCGGCTGGCGCTTCATCAATCCCTTGATGAAGCAGCAGTATGGCGTCGACTCCATGCCGGAGACCGGCGAGAACGTCGCCGAGGAATTCCAGGTCTCGCGCGCCGACCAGGACGCGTTCGCGATCCGCTCCCAGCAGCGCGCCGGAAAGGCGATCGCGTCGGGCTATTTCGCCGCCGAGATCACGCCGGTCATGGTGCCCGGCGGCAAGGCCGGCCCTGTGACGGTGGACAAGGATGAGCATCCGCGCCCCGAGACCACGCTCGAAGGCCTCGCCAAGCTGAAGCCGATCGTGCGCAATCTCGGCACGGTCACGGCCGGCAACGCCTCCGGCGTCAATGACGGCGCCGCCGCCATGATTCTCGCCTCGGAAGCGGCGGTGAAGAAGCACGGCCTCACGCCCCGCGCGCGCGTGCTCGGTCTGGCCTCCGCCGGCGTGCCGCCGCGCATCATGGGCATCGGCCCGGTGCCGGCGGTGCGCAAGCTGATGGAGCGGCTCGGCCTGAAGATCAGCGATTTCGACCTGATCGAGCTCAACGAGGCGTTCGCCTCCCAGGGCATCGCCTGCCTGCGCCAGCTCGGCGTCGCCGAGGACGCCGATTTCGTCAACCCGCATGGCGGCGCCATCGCGCTGGGACACCCGCTCGGCATGAGCGGCGCGCGCATCGCGATGACCGCGGTGCACGGCCTTGAGGTGCGCGGCGGCAAGCGTGCGCTGGCCACGATGTGCGTCGGCGTCGGTCAGGGCGTCGCGCTGGCGGTCGAGATGATCAACTGATCCCAAACCCTCATCCTGAGGAGCCCGCCTCTTGGCGGGCGTCTCGAAGGATGAGGCCCGGCACTGGCCTCATGGTTCGAGACGGCGCTTCGCGCCTCCTCACCATGAGGGGAAACAGCGGAGAGCGCCGCCATGACCATCTCCCGCGAACAGGACGTCACGCCGGCCGTATTGGCGGTGATGGAGCGCACCGAGAATCCGCGGCTGCGCGAGATCATGGTGTCGCTGATCAAGCACCTGCACGGCTTCGTCCGCGATGTCAGGCTGACCGAGGCGGAATTTCGCGAAGCCGCCGCCATCATTGCCGAGCTCGGACAGCGCACCAACGACACGCATAACGAAGTCGTGCTGATGGCCGGCTCGCTCGGCGTCTCGCCGCTGGTCTGCCTGCTCAACAATGGCGATGGCGGCAACACCGAGACGGCGCAGTCGCTGCTTGGCCCGTTCTGGCGGCTGAATTCGCCTGTTACCGAGAACGGCGGCTCGATCGTGCGTTCGGCGACGCCGGGTCCGGCGTTGTTCGTGCACGGGCGCGTGGTCGATCCGAAGGGCGCGCCGATTGCCGGCGCCGAGGTCGACGTCTGGCACGCCTCGCCGGTCGGCTATTACGAGAACCAGGATCCGGAGCAGGCCGACATGAACCTGCGCGGCAAGCTCGTGACCGACGCCGACGGCCGCTTCTGGTTTCGCTCGGTGATGATGGTCGGCTACCCCATCCCGACCGACGGCGTCGTCGGCCGTCTCCTGAAGGCGCAGGGCCGCCATCCCTATCGCCCGGCGCATCTGCATGCGCTGATCGTCAAGGAAGGCTTCAAGGTGCTGATTTCGCAGGTCTACGACCCCAACGATCCGCATATCGACAGCGACGTGCAGTTCGGCGTCACCAAGGCGTTGCTCGGCAACTTCATCCGACACGACGCGCCGCATCCGACGGAAGCCGACGTCACTGCGCCCTGGTACTCGCTCGATCATGTCTATCGCATGGAAGCCGGCGACACCGTGCTGCCGCGCGCGCCGATCAAGTAGCGCTTCGGAATATCCATGTTAGTGTGGGCTAAGCTGCAACCCTGAAGGGACGGCGCCCACATGTCCTCCACCGACTTGCCGTCCGTCGCCGAGCCTGCCGCGTTGACGGCGACGATGCGCGATTCGGGTGTGCTCCAGTCCGGCGCGGTCTCGGACGTCGCCGTGATCAGCGACCGGCCGATGCTGCTGTCGCGCATCATCCGCCTTGGTTTGTCCTATCGCGGCGCGGCCCCGGATGCGCCGAAGGCGCTGATCCTGAAAATCCCGATGCCAGCCTTCGCCAAGACGCTGTGGTGGGGCGGGCGCCACGAGGTCAACTTCTATCGCGATCTGGCGCGGCTCATGCCGACGGGCCTGGTGCCCGGCTCTTACGGCGGCGCCTGGGACGAAGCCGCGCTCACCTGGCACTTGCTGCTCGAGGATCTCACCGACACACACCAGACGGCGACGCCATGGCCGCTGCCGCCCGCGCTGCCCCAGGCCGAGGGGATCGTGCGGGCGCTGGCGCGGCTGCATGCGGCGTGGTGGGACGATCCGCGGCTTGGCGTGTCCATCGGCAGCTTCGCGACCGCGGACGAGCGCGACGAGCGCGGAAAAACCTTTGCCGGCCACTATCAGCGCTTCGCCGATCAGTTGGGAGACCGCCTAAGCGCGGACCGGCGCGCGGTCTACGAACGCCTGATGGCGGCGACGCCGCGGCTCTCGGAACGCTATCTGTCGCGGCGAAACCTCAGCATTCTGCATGGCGACGCGCATGTCTGGAATTTCCTGGTGCCGAAGGCCGCCGACAACGACGACGTGCGCGCGTTTGATTTCGACCAGTGGCGGATCGGCGTGCCCGCGAACGACCTCGCCTACATGATCGCGCTGCAGATCTATCCCGACCGGCGGGCGCGGATGGAGCGACCGTTGCTCGACCGCTATCATCAGATGTTGGTCGCAGGCGGTGTGACCGGTTACGACAGGGCGGCGCTCGATCAGGACTATCGTCTCGCCGTGCTCTGGCACATCGCCCAGCCGGTCCGGCAATGGGCGATCCAGCTCCCGCCGGTGATCTGGTGGAATAATCTCGAGCGGATCTTCCTTGCGTTCGACGATCTCGGCTGCCGCGAATTGCTGGACTGACGACGCTTTCCCCATGACAGGGCCGCACGCAGGCGGCGAGGTCCCTGTCGCTACACGTCACTGCGGTGCATTTGCCGTCGCAGCTACCAGTCACCTTAACGATCACCAGAGATTGTTCGCCGGCCTTAAACCGCCGGCCAGCATCGGCGCGACATATCGGCATGGGCATGGCGTTTGGCATGGTCACGGAGAGAAGCGGCGTCCCCGGCCTGGAGGGCGGCTTGCTAAAGCACATAAATCGTGCTTTAATGTTCCTTGTGCCCGAAAGCTTGTACGATCAGGCTGTTCGCTACCGTCTGCTCCTCTCCGCCGAGGCGCGGGACGCGATCGAGGCGACCTTCGCCGACTATACCCGGATGATGGACATGCTCGACGAGATCGCTGCTGGCAAAGGCGTCGGCGCCAATCTCGTCGCGCTGCACGGCCATGCCTACGACCCGATCCGCAAGGCCACCCGGCTGCCGTCGCGCCTCGTCACGCTCGGCCTGCGTGACCGTGCGGCCTATCGCGCCGCTTCAATCCCAAGGTTGCCGCTGGACGACCGCCTGGTGAATGTCAGGGATGCCGGCACGTTGTCGCTCGGCACCGCGCGCGGTCGTTTCACGATCCCGTTCGAAGTGACCGGCTATGCCGCGGGCTGGCCGCATGCGACGCCGGCGCAGCTCGTGCGCACCGCCCAGGATGACTTCGAGGTCCATTTCGGCGTCACCGCAACGTCGCAAGCTCATCTCGCCTCAACACGCAGCCCACGAAAGGACCACGTCATGCTCGCCGAACACGCGCCGGCTCCCGACACGCTCCTGTCACGCGCCGGGCGGCTCATCGCCGGCATCGCCTATGGAGCGATCGAAAAGGCCGAGGACAAGAATCGGGGCGCGCTGGTCAGCCAGGCGATCCGCGAGATCGAGCAGGCCGAGCGCGAATCGCGCGAGAGCCTGTCGCATGCGCGCGCCGAGGAATATCGGCTCAACGCCCGCCGCGCCGAGATCGAGCGCGAGACGACCGTGCTGGCTGAGCAGATCCGCGTCGCCATCGCCGAGCACCGCGACGATCTCGCCCGCGCCGGCATCGCCCGGCAGATGGATCTCGAAGCCCAGTTCGAGGTGCTGTCGAAGGCGATCGACGAGAATGCCGAGCGCGTCGATGCGGTGCTCACGACGCTGCGTGCGATCCTGTCGAGCCTGCAGGACGCGCAGGCGCGTCTCGTCGAGCTCGAGCGCAGCGAGGCGCTCGCCGAGCAGCCGAAGGCCACATCGCGCAAGTCGGGCGATACCGGCCTCGCCAGGGCCGCGCGCGCCTCCCGCGTCATCGCCCGCGCGACCGGCGTGCCGGAAGGCATCGCGCCGTCGCCCGACATCGACGAATTGTCGAAGCTGAAGCGCGACAAGGACATTGCCGAGCGGCTGGCACGGCTGAAATCGCAGAATTGAACGGGCAGGGGCGCGTCGTCCCATGACCATCGTCGACCATTTCATGCAACCCGAGGTGCGGCCGTTCGCGATCGCCGCCGTGATGATCGTGCTGGTCGGCGGCGTCGAGATCGGCTCGATGCTGATCGGCCTGTCGATCAGCGAGCTGCTCGGCCAGACCGTCGATCTCGGTCACGACGGCGACAGCACCAGCGTCGGTCACGTGCTGTCCTGGATCAATGTCGGCGGTGTGCCGCTGATGATCTGCGTCCTGCTCGCGCTCGGCATCTTCTCGATCACGGGTTTTCTCATCCAGGATGCCGCGCGGCTGGTAGCGGTGGCGCTGCCGCCAACGGCCGCGGGCATGCTCGCCGCCGTCGTCACCGTGCCGCTGCTGCGCAGCTCGACGCGCTATGCGGCGCGGCTGGTCCCGCAGGATGAGAGCTATGCGGTCGGCCTGTCCGATCTCGTCGGCCGCACCGGTGAGGTCGCGGTCGGCCCGCTCGACGGCGGGCTGCCCGGCCGCGTCCGCGTCAAGGACGTCCACGGCAATTGGCACATGGTGACGGCCTCGGCCGCGCCGGACTCACCGGCCTTGCCGGTGGGCGCGTCGGTTCTCCTCGTCGACCGCAAGGACGGCCGCTTCATCGCGATCGCCGCAGCCGACGAGCTCACGAGCTCCAAGACACTTTAGCCCAAGACACTTTCCTCAACCCGAAAGTAAATCCCATGTTTGATCTGGTTCTGCCTGCGTCGATCGGCGTTGTGCTGCTGGTCGTTCTCGGCACTGTCTTTGCCGTTCTCTACCATCGTTCCACCCGCGACGAGGCGTTCGTGCGCACCGGCCTCGGCGGCAAGAAGGTGGTGCTCGACGGCGGCGCCGTGGTGCTGCCGATCTTCCACTCCATCGCGCGCGTGAATCTGAAGACGCTGCGGCTGCGCGTCGAGCGCTCGAAGAAGGATTCGCTGATCACCAAGGACCGCATGCGCGTGGACATCGACGCCGAATTCTACGTGCGCGTGAAACCCGACGTCGATTCGATCGCGCTGGCCGCGCAGACGCTCGGCGCCGTCACCAACAATGCCGAATTGCTGCGCGACCAGGTCGAGGCCAAGTTCGTCGACGGACTGCGCTCGGTCGCGGCGACGATGGAGCTGTTGGACCTGCAGGAGAAGCGCTCGGATTTCGTCAAGCACGTCCAGGCCGCGGTCGAGGCCGACGTGCAGTCCAACGGCCTGGAGCTGGAATCGGTGTCGCTGACCAAGCTCGACCAGACCGACATCTCGTTCTTCAACGCCGAGAACTTCTTCGACGCCGAAGGCCTCACTCTCTTGAAAACGGTCACCGAGACCCGCCGCCGCGACCGCAACGCGATCGTGCGCGACAACGAGGTCGCGATTGCGCAGAAGGACCTCGAGGCGCGCCAGCTCACCCTGACGATCGAGCGCACCAAGAAGGAGGCCGAGCTCAGCCAGGAGCGCGACATCGCCAACAAGACCGCGAGCACCCGCGCCGAGGTTGCGAGCGCCACCCAGACCGCGTGGCAGACCGAGGAGAATGCCCGCATCGAGGCGCAGCAGAAGATCGCCCAGCGCGAAGCCGAGGCATTGAAGGTGCGCGAGACCGCGGCGATCGAAAGCAATCTCGCGATCAACCGCCGCAAGACCGACGCCGACCGCGAGATCCAGATCGCCACCCAGGACAACGACATCCAGATCGCGACCAAGAGCAAGGAAACCTCGGAGGCGCGCGCGGTCGCCAAGGCGGCCGAGGCGCTCGCGGTCTCCGCGGAGGAAAAGGTCACGACGGCGCGCGCCATCGAGATCGCCGATCGCGAGCGTCAGACCGCGGTCATGGCGGCGCGGAAGGAGGCCGAGCAGCGCTCGACCGGGATCACTGTCGCTGCGGAAGCCGAGAAGCGCGCGGCGGTCGATCGCGGCGAGGCCGCCAAGACCCTGGCCGAAGCGGAGGCCGAGGCCAACAAGATCAAGGCTGTCGGCGTGCGCCAGATCGGCGAGGCGGAAGCCGCCGTGATCCTGATGAAGAACGAAGCCCAGAACAAGCTCGGCAGCAACGTGATCGATTTCGAGCTCGCCAAGCAGCGCATCGCGACCATGCCCGCCGCGCTCGGCGAGATGGTCAAGCCGATCGCCAACCTGAAGGACGTCCGCATCCTGCACACCGGTGGCGCCTTCGGCGGCAACGGCAATGTCGGCGCTGGCGGCAATGTCGGCTTCGGCGAAGGCCTCGCCGGCGAGCTGCTGCGCGTGCACGCGCTGAAGCCCTTGATCGACGAGATCCTGGTGCAGTCCGGATTCAAGCCCGGCGACGATCCGGTGCAGGCGCTGGCGGGTGTGATCGTGCCGGCCACGGAGAAGAATACCGCTGCCGGGCCGAAGATCGAGCCACTGCAGAAGCCGTAAGCAAGACACATGAAAAGGGAAGCCCCGGGGCTGGGGGCGGCGCTGGAGGAGCCACCGCCCCCGCCCGGCACATCACGAGTGGGGCGCTCATGAGGTGCAGTCTCTGCGCGCAACTCATACGCAGAGAACCGAGTGGGGTGAACAGAAGATAGCCGGAAACGCGCCGGATTGAAGTTACAAATCCATCACGTCGTGGTCACCTTTTTGCTATCCCGGTCTCGCTGCGTCTCAACAGCACGCGAATTTTCCGTCGCGGGGAAGTGGACTGCACCCCTCAAGTGAGACACGATAATCTCAGTGACAATGGGTAAAGTCATCGCATCGTGTTTTGCTTGAACGCGGCTTCGAACTCAAGAGGAGATCGATAGCCGAGGGCCGAATGCAAGCGCTCCTTATTGTAGATCTCGGCGATGAAGCTGTTGATCCGGCGCCGGGCGTCGTTGACGTCGGCAAAGCTCTTGCCGTTGATCTCCTCGGCCTTGAGCGTCTTCATGAAGCTTTCGGCCTTGGCGTTGTCGAACGGGTTGCCGGGACTGCTCATGCTGATCTTGATGTCGCGCTTGGCCAGCCGCTCCCGATAGGCGATCGAGGAGTATTGCACGCCGCGGTCTGAGTGGTGGATCAGGCTGCCGGGCTTGGGGTTCCGAGATTGAAGCGCTTTGTCGAGAGCCGCGATCGCGAGGGAGGCGTCGAGGGTGTTGTCGAATGCCCAGCCGACCGCCTTGCGGGAGAAGCCGTCGAGAATGACGGCGAGATAGGCGAACGTCTTGGCGAGATGGACGTAGGTGATGTCAGCGACCCAGATCTGATCCGGAGCCGATGGCGCTAGGCCACGGATCAGGTTGGGGACGACGATCACGTCAGTCGGCCTTGCAGTCGGCGGCTTCAGGAAGGGCGTCTTGCGCTGCGCGAGAAGATTATCCTGACGCATGAGGCGCAGGACTTTCTTGCCATTGACGACCATTCCCAGACGCCGAAGAGCGGCGGTCACCCGTCGATAGCCGTAGAACGGATGCTTCAGGCAGATGCGCTGGAGCTGGTCGCGCAACTCGCACTCGGCTTCGGCGCGGCTACGTCGATTGAGATGCCGGTAATAAGTCGCTCGAGGCAGCCTTGCCAAAGCGCAGAGGCGCTGCACATGAGCGCTGGAGTCGGCTGTCTCCGCGGTCATGCTTTTGATGACTTCGATGATGCGGATACGGGTTTGCCTTGCGCTGCCGGCCGCTCCAGTGCGCGCAAGGCTTGCCGAAAAAAATCGAGGTCCATCTGCTGACGGCCGACCAGCCCTTCGAGCTCGGCAATGCGAGCATTGGCCCGTGCCAGTGCGGACCGCTTATCGTCATAGGTCGCCACAGATTTGAGCTTCCGGGGACCAGGCTTCGGTCCCGGCTTGCGGTTCAACCCGTCCGGCCCTTGCGCCCTCCAGGCCTTGATCCAGTCATGAAGGATCTTGCGCGATATCCCAAGGTCCCGAGCCACAGGCAGAACGCCTTCGCCTCGTTCGACACGCTTGATCGCCTTCAGTTTATAAGCCGTCGGAAACCGACGGGTCTTCCCTCTTGCTGCCACAGGTCATCCTCGGAATGCCTGTCACTGAGATTATCGTGTCTCACTTGAGGGGTGCAGTCCAGAAGCGTCACTCCATCACGGCGTGGTCGGCCGGGGCGGACTGGGCGCGCAGCGCGCTGCGCGTCGAGCCGATCATGACCGCGAGCGGGATCGACACCAGGATGAACGTCATGACCAGCTGGTAGTCGTGCGAGAAGGCCAGGATCTGCGCCTGCACCATGACCATCGCGTCGGCCATCGCGCGCCCGGCATCGGTGGACAGGTTCAACAGGCCGGCGACATTGGGCATCTGCAGGGCGTGATTGAACGGATTGATGTGCTCGACCAGGATCGCGTGGTTGCGCCGCGTTCCCTCGGTGAGCTGCGCGATCGCGATGGAGATGCCGATCGAGCTTGCGACATTTCGCACCAGGGTCAGCATCGAGGTTCCATCCGTGCGCAACTCGCCCGGCAGCGTCAGGAACGCCACGGTCGACAGCGGCACGAAGACGAGGCCGAAGCCGAACCCCTGCATGATGCTGATGGTGATGATCTCGGGCACGCCGGTCTGGTCGGTCCACGCCGTCATCTGGAACAATGACAGCGCCGTCAGCGCCAGCCCGACCACGATCAAGGTCCGCGCCTCGATGTAGCGCAGCAGGCGGCCGACCAGCATCATCGCGACGAAGGTGCCGCAGCCGCGGGTCGCGAGCAGGACGCCGGCGGTGATGATGGGATAGCCGATGACGTTCTGCAGATAGGGCGAGGACAGCGCCATGGTCGAGAACAGCACCAAGCCCATCACCGTCATGAACACGCAGCCGCCGACGAAGTTGCGGTCCTTGAACAGCGCGAACTGGATGAACGGCCGCTTCGTCGTCAGCGAATGCGCCAGGAAATAATAGAAGCCGACGCCGGCGACGATGAACTCGATGATGATCTCGTTGCTCTCCAGCCAGCCCTGATCCTCGCCGCGGTCGAGCGCGATCTGCAGCGAGCCGATGCCGATGGCGAGCGCGGCGAAGCCGAACCAGTCGAAGGTCAGCTCCGCGTTCGGCTTGGTTTCCTCCATGAACGCCATCAGGCCGAGCACGGTCACGGCGCCGAACGGCAGGTTGACGAAGAACACCCAGTGCCAGGAATAGGTCTCGGTCAGCCAGGCGCCGAGCGACGGCCCCATGATCGGGCCGAGCATCACGCCCATGCCCCAGATGGCCATCGCCTTGGCGCGCTCATGCAGCGCGTAGGAGTCGAGCATCACCGCCTGCGACAGCGGCACCAGCGAGGCACCGAACACGCCCTGCAGCAGGCGGAACAGCACCATCTGCGTGATGTCCTGGGCCAGCCCGCACATCACGGACGCGATGGTGAAGCCGGCCGAGCAGACGATGAAGGTGCGCTTGCGGCCGAAGCGGTTGGCGATCCATCCCACCGGCGCGGTCATGATCGCGGCGGCGACGATGTAGGACGTCAGCACCCAGTTGATCTGGTCCTGCGACGCCGACAAGGTGCCCTGCATGTAGGGCAGCGCGACGTTGGCGATGGTGGTGTCGAGCGCCTGCATGATCGTCGCCGTCATTGCGCAGATCGTCACCATGTTCCGGCGCAGGCCCGGAACTGCTGATGAGGCTGCTGGCGCGGTCATGACGCTACTCGTCCTTGTCCGCCGCGTGCGCCGATCCGAACAGCCCGGCCAGCGAACGCTCGTGCCCGGTGTCGATCGAGACGTTGACGCTCATGCCGGCCTTCAGCTTCGCGACGAACTTGTCGGACTTGTCGAAATGGATTCTGACGGGCACGCGCTGCACGACCTTGACGAAATTGCCGGTCGCGTTCTGCGGCGGCAGGATTGCGAACTGCGCGCCGGTGCCCGGCGACAGCGAGCCGACCGTGCCCTTGAAGCGGTGGTTCGGGAAGGCGTCGACGTCGAGCTCGACCGGCTGTCCGACCGCGACATAGGTGAAGTCGCTCTCCTTCGGATTGGCGTCGACCCAGGGATTGGCGATGTCGATCACCGAGAAGACCGGCGTGCCCGCGGTGACGAAGCGGCCGAGCTGGATCTGGTCGACCTGCGTGGCGATGCCCGGCATCGGCGCGCGCAAGGTGGTGTGGTCGAGGTCGCGCTGGGCATCGTCGAGCTTGGCCTTGGCCTGGACATAGGGCGGAAACTGCTCCAGCGGCAGCTCGGGATTGCCGAGCAGTTGCGTCCTGGCGTTCGACAGCTGCTGCTTGATGAACTGCGCCTGCGCGCTCGCCGTCACCAGTGCGTTCGCGGCGTTGTCGAGGTCGAGCTGCGAGCCGAAATTGTTCTTGGCGAGCGTCTGCTTGCGCTCGACGTCCTTCTGCTTGAGCTCGATGCCCTGCTGGGCGAGGTCGAGCATCTGACCGTAGATCTTGATGTTGGCGGTGAGATTCTCATAGCTCGTCCGCGCCTGCTCCAGCGCCGCCTTGGCCTGGTCGACCGCCAGGCGATAGGGCACGGGGTCGATCTCGAACAGCTCGTCGCCCTTCTGCACCTGCTGGCCTTCCTTGACGACGACCTTGACGATCTTGCCGGAGATATCGGGCGTGATGAGCACCTTCTGGGCGCCGACATAGGCGTCGTCGGTCGTCACGTAGCGTCCGCCATTGAGATACAGCACGAGGCCGCCGATGACGGCGACGAGCGGCAGCACGACCAGCAGCAAGGTGCGACGGTAGCGGCGCAGGAATCCGGGGCGCGCCGGCTTCGCGGCCGCGGCCGCGGGCGCCGCCGCATCCGGGCTGGCCTTCTGTTCAGGGGCGAGTTTCAGGGCGGGCTCAGCCATAGCGCTGTTCCTTTCGCTGCTCGTCGCACAGCGACTGCAGGGCGTTTCTCACGTTTTCCTTGATGGCTTCGAGATGGGTCATCAGCCGCTCGGCATCACCGGCGCTGATGCCCTGAAGGGCGGTGTCGGTCAGCTCGGCCTTGAGCACGCCGAGCTTGGCGAGCAGCGGGCGGGCGGCCTTCTTCAGATAGAGCCTGTTGACGCGGCGGTCGGTGTCGTCGCCGCGGCGCTCGATCAGCCCGGCTTCGGCGAGCTTGTCGATCAGCCGTGTCAGCGTGATCGGCTGCATCTCCAGCTGCTCGGCCAGCTCCGACTGCTTCATCCCCTCGTTGCGCTCGACCTTGGCCAGCACGGCCCATTGCGCGCGGGTCATGCCGAAGCGCGCGGCCTCCTTGTCGGCATAGGCGCGCATCAGGCGCTGCAGCTCGCCGAGCGTAAACAGGAAGTTGGCGTCCGCGGAGGTGCGGCTCATGGCGGTCTCGATTCGGGATCGGAGGGAACTAAGCTTTGGCTGTAATGAGCCTTGGATATAATAAGCAAGCTTATGAATATTTCATGGCCCCGCCGAGCGCACCCGCTCCGCTCAGGATGCATGGCTCGGCCGCGGCCTTTGGCGAGAGCGGCCCGAGATGCTAGATTGTCGCCAATGACCCTCGCAAAACCCACCTTCCCGGCGCCGGACCACGATCATGGCCGCTGCGCGGCCGATGCCTTGGACCATGCCGAGCGCATCTGCGCCCAGCGTGGCCAGAAGTTTACGCCGCAGCGCCGCCAGGTGCTGGAGGCGCTGCTGTCGAGCCACCGGCCGCTCGGCGCCTACGAGATCATCGAGGAACTCGCCAAGGTGGCCGCGCGGCCGGCGCCGATCACGGTCTACCGCGCACTCGAGTTCCTGATGGCCAACGGTCTGGTGCACCGCATCGAAAGCCGTAACGCCTTCCTCGCCTGCGCTCACGACCACGAACAGACCGCGCTGGTGGCATTCCTGATCTGCGAGAGCTGCGGCGCCGTGGGCGAGGTTCCGGCCGCGCCGATCGCGGAAAGCCTGAAGCTGGCTGCCGCGGCATCGGGCTTCACGCCGAAACTGTCGGTCGTCGAGATCACCGGGCTGTGCGCCCATTGCCAGAAGGCGGCGTGAGGTCGGTCACTGGAGCTCAAGTCGCACAGCTGTACACATGTGACCGACCGTCGTATGCGATGACCATGCCGCGAGGGTGGTGCGTTCCCTCTTCCCAGCCAGCGGGGCGAGGTGACCAGTGCCGTTGCTGCAGCCACGTCAGCCTCGTCTCGGGCGGATCGCGGCAACGCTGACCGCAGGTTCAATTGCGGTCCAACAAGGAAACGCTTTCGGGAGTCCACGTCCTCGTGTCCGCAACGTCCACCTCGTCCGCCGCGAGCCGTCCCCTTGGCCCCGGCGCCATCGCAGTCATTCTCGTGCTCTGCATCTCCTGGGCCTTCAACCAGATCGCGGTCAAGCTGGCGCTGCCGGAGATTCCGCCGATGCTGCAGGCGACGTTGCGCTCGGCCGGGGCGCTGCCTGTCCTCCTGCTCATCGCCCGGGTGCGCGGCGTGAGGATGTTCGAGCGCGACGGCACGCTCGTCCCCGGCCTGATCGCCGGCATGATGTTCGGCGTCGAGTTCGTGCTGATCTATGGCGGATTGCTGCTGACGTCCGCCTCGCGCGCGGTCGTGTTCCTCTACACCGCGCCCTTCTTCGTTGCGCTTGGCTCGTACCGCTTCCTGGGCGAGCGACTCGGCGCCATGCAATGGTCGGGCTTGGCGCTCAGTTTCGCGGGCGTGGCGCTGGCGATCGGCGTTCCCCAGGCCAATGTCGATCGAACCGTGCTGCTCGGCGACCTCATGGTGGTCGGGGGCGGGTTGCTGTGGGGCGCGACCACGGTCGTCGCAAAAGGCACCCGGCTCCGCTTCGCCCCCCCGGAGAAGGCCCTGTCCTACCAGGTTGCCATGTCGATTCCGATCCTGGGGGCGGCAGCCCTGCTGGCCGGGGAACGGCTCCATCAGGTTCCTAGCCCGTTCGTGATCGGCCTGATGGCCTACCAGTCGATCTGGGTGGTCGGGACCACCTTTACCCTGTGGTTCGCGCTGGTGAAGGCCTATTCGGCCAGCAAATTGTCGGCATTTACCTTCATCACCCCTTTATTCGGGGTGGTGGCGAGCTATTTCATCCTGCATGACGCCCTGACGCTGGCCTTTGGCCTGGCCGCCGTGCTTGTGATCGTTGGGCTTTTTCTCGTAAACCGCCCGAACCGCGTGGTCCTGGCCGCGACTGATCCATTGCTGAATGTCACCAAAACCTGATATCCGAGCGCCCATGAACAAGCCCGAGACACTGACCCAGACCGATGTCGCCGGACCCGCTCCCCGGCATCAGACCACCAAAGTCATGGTCGGCAACGTCGCCGTGGGCGGCGGGGCGCCGATCGTGGTCCAGTCCATGACCAACACCGACACCGCCGATGTCGAGCAGACGGTGGCCCAGGTCGCAGCGCTGGCGCGCGCCGGGTCGGAGATGGTCCGCATCACCGTGGATCGCGACGAGGCCGCCGCGGCGGTCCCGCACATCCGCGAGCAGCTCGACAAGCGCGGCGTCACCACGCCCCTGATCGGCGACTTCCACTACATCGGCCACAAGCTGCTGACCGACTATCCCGCCTGCGCCGAGGCGCTGGCGAAATACCGCATCAATCCCGGCAATGTCGGCTTCAAGGACAAGCGCGACACCCAGTTCTCGACCATCATCGAGCTCGCCAACAAATACGGCAAGCCGGTGCGTATCGGCGCGAATTGGGGTTCGCTGGACCAGGAGCTCTTGTCCAAGCTGATGGACGAGAACGCGGCCTCCGCGAACCCGCGCGATGCGCGCGCGGTGATGCGCGAGGCGATGGTGCAGTCGGCGCTGCACTCGGCGGAGCGCGCGCAGGAGCTCGGCATGCCGAAGGACCGCATCATCCTCTCGGCCAAGGTCTCGGCCGTGCAGGACCTGATCGCGGTGTATCAGGACCTCGCTGCGCGCTCCGACTACGCCATCCATCTCGGACTCACCGAGGCCGGCATGGGCTCGAAGGGCATCGTCGCCTCCTCGGCCGCGCTCGGCATCCTGCTGCAGCAGGGCATCGGCGACACCATCCGCATCTCGCTGACGCCGGAGCCCGGCGGCGACCGCACGCTCGAGGTCCAGGTCGCGCAGGAGCTGCTGCAGACCATGGGCTTCCGCACCTTCGTGCCGCTGGTGGCGGCGTGCCCGGGCTGCGGCCGCACCACCTCGACCACGTTCCAGGAGCTGGCGCGCTCGATCCAGGACTTCATCCGAGAGGAAATGCCGGCCTGGAAGACGCAATATCCGGGCGTGGAAGCGCTCAACGTCGCCGTCATGGGTTGCATCGTCAACGGCCCCGGCGAATCCAAGCACGCCAATATCGGCATCTCCCTGCCTGGTACCGGCGAGGCCCCGGCCGCGCCCGTCTTCGTCGACGGCAAGAAGTTTCGCACCCTGCGCGGGCCCACCATCGCGGCCGACTTCAAGGCGCTGGTGATCGACTACATCGACCAGCGCTACGGCAGCGGCGCCAAGGCTGCGGAAAGCGTGACCGCGGCGGAGTAGGGGCGCCCGGATCTGAATCGGCGGCGCCTCCTGCGTCTCTGGGATGATTGCGCTGTGCTTCATATCGCTGCCCGAGCATCTGCTTATTAGTTTCTCCGTCATGCCCGGGCTTGTCCCGGGCATCCACGTCTTTCCCAGGATGCCGAACGACGTGGATGGCCGGGACAAGCCCGGCCATGACGATGGGAAGCAAGCGTGCGCATCATTCAGGTCGCGGCATACGCGTTCGCCGTGGCGCAGGGCGCCGAAAGCACGAGGAAGAGCCGGCAAAGCGACCTCCTCTTCAAAGTGCAACCTTGAGAGCGGCCAGCCCTGCAACCGTCAGCTGCTTGTGCCGCGCGCCTCAGTCTGGAATTTTCATCCGTGGATCAGCCGCTACGCGCCGCTGCCGTGACCGGCACGATCCGCCGGCCACGCCCCACTGCTGCCCGCATGATCAGCACCTTGAGGCCTGCTGAAAAAGGGACGCCTCGATGACTCTCGATATCCGTGAAATGGAGCTCGCCGAGACCTCGCTGGTCATCGACTACTTCTATGCGTCGAGCATCGAGCAGCTCGACCTGATGGGCATCGATCCGACCCGGATGCCGACCAGGGCGGTCTGGAGCAGCCTGTTCAAGACGCTCTACGCGACGCCGCTCGCCGAGCGCGCGGCGCTGCTGGTGATCTGGCAGCTCGACGGCCGGCCGATCGGCTTCTCCAGCTGCGACCGCATCGTCTACGGCAATCGCGCCCACATGCATCTGCACGTCACCGAGCCGGAGCTGCGCGGCCGCGGCCTCGGCGCCGCATGCGTCAGCCGCAGCGTCGACCTGTATTTCGAGAAGCTGCAGCTCAAGCAGTTGTTCTGCGAGCCGCACGCCTACAACACCGCTCCCAACCGCGCGCTGCAGAAGGCGGGTTTCCGCTACTTGAAGACCTACAAGACCGTGCCTGGCCCGATGAACTACCACCAGGCGGTGACGCGCTGGATGATCGAGCGGTGAGAGAGGCTGCCACGTTGAGCGCGGTGAGAACCGGCGATGGGCGGCGGATCGGACCACGTGAGACAAGAGCAAGTTTGTTGGCGAGATCTTACCGCGCCAACAGTGTCGTCCCAGCCTTGAGCCGAGACCTATACCACCGACCTCAGTTGTCGAGCAGGCTGCCGCTGCTTTCTTCGCTATCACCCTGCCCTGTGATTATGGGTCCCGGCTCAAGGCCGGGACGACAGCGGAGGATGTGGTCGGCTATCGGTCATATCGGCCGTTCTTCGCGCGGCAAGCCGCCAGCACTTACGAATCTCAAACTTTGCCCGTCGCGTTACCATGTCGCAGCCGTCAGGCCTTGTGCCGTCGGGCAAATCAGATCGATGTTTCCGCCCGTCCCGCCTCGCTCACGAGGGGCGCTTCGCGGTCGTCACGAACGTGGAGGCGGGATGCGGTGGACGCGACGTGGCGCAGTGAGCTCGGTGCTTGCGGACGAACGTCATGGCGCGGACGGTCAAGTCGCATGGTCCTGACATCCCGATGCTGATGCCAAGCTGGCGGTGATGATCCGCTGGCGACGGGGGCAAGAAAGCCCGGTCCCCGGGGAGAGTGCGAAGCAGCCGTTAAAACCATCGCGCAGGGAGGGCCGGGTCTGTCCGGCTGAACCTGTGGTTCCTGCCGCCTGCATTCTTTTCGCAGGCGGGCCACGGGCCTCAGTCGGGGCCCGGCCTTCCCTGCGCCCTCTGTTGAGAGAGGGCGAGAGAGACATCAATGCTCGGACGCGAGAGCGGGCGCGAGGATGAGATGCTGTGTCTACAATGCTGTGTCTACAAATTCAGTCGCCGTATCTGTACCCCCGCTCCATCCACGTCATTGCGAGCGCAGCTCGCAATGACGGCGTGCGTGTTGATGAGCGATTGCGCTCAACAATCCACTTCTACAACGGCAACTCCCCGTACTCCCGGTTGGCGAGGCTCGCCTCCTCCAGATCGAGGTCGCGCTCGATGCGGCGGCGGGTTTCGTCGGTGATCTGGCCGTCGCGGAGCATGGCGTGAATGCTCTTGCGCTCGACGCCGATCAGCTCGCGGGTCAGCTCGATGCCGAGCGCGGAGGCGTCGTAGTCGTCGGGGTTGAGCGCCTCCGGCAGCTGGTTGACGCGGACCTCGTGTCGAGCGCGCAGCAGCCGCATGACCTCGTCGGACACCTCGCGGTCGCTGGTCATCATCTCCAGCGACTTCAGCGCCCGGTCGAGCCCCTCGCGCCGTGCCGCAATCTCCTGCTCGTGCTCTCGCACATGCTCGGCGCGTCCGGTGTTGGAGACGCCGAGCAGGCGCACGACGATCGGCAGGGTCAGGCCGAGGCCGATCAAGGTGAAGAAGATCACGCCGAAGGCGATGAACAGGATCTCGTCGCGATAGGGAAAGGCTTCACCGGTCGAGAGCGTGAGCGGCAGCGCCAGCGCGGTGGCGAGCGAGACCGTGCCGCGGACCCCGGTGAAGCCGATGATGAAGGTCTGCTGCCACGGCGGCAGCGGATCCCTGGCGCGCAGCGAGGGGCTCAGCACGCGTGGCAGGATGGTCGCCGGAAAGGTCCAGGCGAAGCGCGCGATCACGACGATCGCGACCACGAGCGCGGTGGCGATCATGATTTCGTCGAGCGGGAACGCCTTCGACTTCTCGTAGATCAGCCGCATCTGGAAGCCGGTCAAGAGGAACAGCATGCCCTCGATCAGGTAGACGACGAGGTCCCAGAAGAACACGCCCTGCAGGCGGGTCGCGGAGGAGATCCAGAGCGGTCCGTTCCAGCTCATATAGAGGCCGCAGGCGACCGTCGCGATCACGCCGGAGCCGCCGACATGCTCGGGGATCCAGTAGGCGAGATAGGGTGTCAGCAGCGACAGCGTGATCTCGACCTGCGGATCCCTGGCGTAGTGGCGGGCGCGCAGCATCAGCCAGCCGACGCCGATGCCGAACGCGATCTCGCCGACCACGATCGCGGCGAACTCGCCGGCCGCGACCGGAAGCGAGAACGCGCCGGTGGTGATGGCGGCCACGGCGAAGCGATAGAGAATCAGCGCCGTCGCATCATTGGCGAGGCCCTCGCCTTCGAGGATGACCATCACCCGGCGCGGCAGGTGCAGCCGGCGGGCGATGGCGAGCGGCGCCACGACGTCGGGCGGCGCCACGATGGCGCCGAGCAGGAAGCCGAGGCTCCAGGGCAGACCGAGAAGATAGTGGGTCGCGATCGCAACCATGGAGGCGGTGAAGATCACGCAGCCGACGGCGAGCAGCACGATCGGCCGCAGGTTGCGCTTGAACTCGCGCCAGCTCATCGCGACGCTCGACGAATAGATCAGCGGCGGCAACACCACCAGCAGCACCAGCTCCGGCGGCAGCGCGAAGGCGGGCATGCCCGGCACGAAGGCCAGCGCGATGCCGGCGAGCATCAGCAGGATCGCCGGCGCCAGGTTGGCCCGCCGTGCAAGAAGGGCGGTTCCCGCCAGCACGGCCAGCAGGATCAGGAATATCTGAAAGTGAGCTTCCATGGCGGGGGACCTGGCGTCCTTGCGCCGGCCTCAATCCCGGAGGTCGTAGCGGTAGGACTTCGACACGATCTGCCAGCCGTCCTTCAGCTTCATCGCCACCAGGTAATCGGTGAAATAGCGCGGCGGCAGCTGGCAGCGCACCTTGATGAAGGCGGTCTTGTCGTCCGAACGGTCGATGGTGACGATGAAGTCCTCGCGCGGCTTGCCTTCCCCCTTGGCGGAGGGGCGCTTGCGCACCCAGGCCAGCCAGTCCGGCACAGTGAGGATCTTGAGCTCGCCGTTGTCGACCCAGCGCAGGTCCGCGGTGGGGTGGAACACGGCGCCGAGCTTGTCGGCGTCGCCCTCGTAGAGCGCGTCGAAATAGCCCTGCACGACGGCCTCGACGGTGGAACGGTCTGCGCTCATGGCCAACTCCCTGGGGAACCGCGGACAAACAAGGATCGCATTTTCGATGCAAAACGGGGCTTGGCAAGCCATGAACTGCGGATGATGCTCCGTCGACAGAAATATCGTGGCCCAGGCGGGATGTCCCCGGACCGAACCTTGCGTGATCCCGGTCACAAGCCGAACGGCCGCAATCTGCTAGCAGACCGAGCATGTTTCCCAGGGCTATGGGGTAGATACGATGTCGTGGTCAGTTCGATTGGGCGGTTTTCTCGTGGCGGCAGCGCTGCTGCTGGCCGGCCACCCGGCGCTCGCGGAGAAGCGGGTGGCGCTCGTCATCGGCAACTCCGCCTATCAGAACGTGCCGCAACTGACGAACCCGGTCAATGACGGCGCGGTCATGACGGCGACCTTCAAGAGCGCGGGCTTCGATGTCGTCGATTATCGGCGCGATCTCACCGCGCGGGAGACGCGCCGGGCACTGCGCGATTTCGCCGATGCCGCCCGCGATGCCGATATCGCGGTGGTCTACTACGCCGGCCACGGCATGGAGGTCGAAGGGTCGAACTATCTGATCCCGATCGACGCCCGGCTCGAGCGCGACACCGATGTCTACGACGAGACGCTGTCGCTCGACCGCATTCTGGTTGCCGTCGAGCCGGCGAAGAAGCTGCGCCTCGTCATTCTCGATGCCTGCCGTGACAACCCGTTCACCCGCAACATGCAGCGGACGGTGGCGACCCGCAGCCTCGGCCGCGGCCTCGCCAAGGTCGAGCCGACCAGCCCGAACACGCTGATCGCCTATTCCGCCAAGGCCGGTTCGACCGCGCAGGACGGCGACGGCAAGAACTCACCGTTCACCTTGGCGCTGTCGCGGCACATCGCGACGCCCGGACTCGATGTCCGCAAGGCGTTCGGCTTCGTCCGCGACGAGGTGTTGAAGGCGACCGCCAACCGCCAGGAACCGTTCGTGTACGGCTCGCTCGGCGGCGAGGACGTGCCGCTGGTTCCCGGCGTGCCGCGCGTCGTGACGCAGATGCCGGTGACGCCGCCGCCGAACCCTCAGGCCGACATCCGGCGCGATTACGAGCTCGCGATGCAGGTCGGCAACAAGGGCGCGCTGAACGCCTTCCTGGCGCAGTACCCCGACGGTTTCTATGCGAGCCTCGCCAAGCTGCAGCTCGAAAAGCTGACCGCCGAGGAGAACCGCGTGGTCGCCGCCGAGAAAGCCCGCGCGACCGAGGCCGAGCGGGCGCGGCTCGCCGCCGAGGGCGCGCGCAAGGAGACGCTCGCCAAGGCGGAGGCCGAGGCCAAGGCCGCGGAGCAGGCGCGGATCGCAGCCGAGAAGGCCACGCAGCTCGCGCAGCAGCAGGCGGCCGAAGCCGAGAAGAAGCGCGGGGACCAGCAGCTCGCGGCGGTCGACAATCCGCGCGCGGCGACCTCGTCCGGCACGCCGACGGCCGCAGCGCCGCAGCAGGGGCCGCAGGTGGCCGCGCTGACCCCGGCCGCGCAGCCCGCCGATCTCACCAAGTCGGTGCAGCTCGAGCTGCGCCGGGTCGGCTGCCTCACTGAGGATGCCGATGGCGACTGGGGCTCGGCCTCGCGCCGCTCGCTGTCGCAGTTCAACCGCTATGCCGGCACCAAGCTCGACACCCAGGCGGCATCGGCCGATGCGCTCCAGGCGATCAAGCTCAAGCAGGCGCGGGTGTGCCCCCTGGTCTGCCCGCATGGCAGCAAGCCGGACGGCGACCGCTGCACCCGCATCGTCTGTGCCGAAGGCTCGTTCGTCAACGACGACAATGAATGCGAGAAGCGGCGCGACCGGAAGCCGGTCGCCAAGCGCGACAGCAGCGACGAAGATGTGCCGTCGCGCCGCCGCGGCCGTGCGGCACCGGACGCCGGCCTGCCGATGCCGGCTCCCGGTACGGGCGTCGGGGTGGGGATCGGAGGTGGTGGCGGTCTCGGCATCGGGGCGGCCCCGGGCTACACCAGGCCGCAGACGCAGGCGGCCCGGCCCGCGAAGTCGGGCGGGCAGATCTATTGCGACGCCTATCTGTGCCGCACCGTCCGGCCCGGCTGCCGGCTCGAATATCGCGGCGGCGGCGGGCCGGCCAACAATGCCAGCGTCGAGGTATGCAACTGATCAGGAGGAGATCGCGCTGGCGGCGATGTTGACCATCAGGGCGACCAGCGCGGTGTTGTAGACGAACGAGATGATGCCGTGGACGGTCGCGGTGCGGCGAATGATCTTGTCGGTGATGCCGACGTCGGAGACCTGGGCGGTCATGCCGATGATGAAGGAGAAGTAGACGAAGTCCCAGTAGTCGGCGTGCTCGTCTTTGTCGCCGCTGGGGAATTGCAGGCCCCCAGGCTTGGCGCCGCGGTAATAATCATGGGCGTAGTGCAGGGCGAAGGTCGCATGCACCGCGGCCCAGGACAGCGAGACGGTGAGCAGCGCCAGCGTCAGCGCCGGAGCGTCGCGCTTGGAAGCGCCGAGCTCGAGCACGATCGCGGCGATGCTGGCGAAGGCGCCCAGCGCCGTCACCATCAGGATCACGAAGCGGCCATCGTCCTGCATGACCGCCTTGCGGCGGATGTGATGATGCTCGCTGCGCAGCATCATCACCGCGACCAGCACGAGGTAGATCGCGGTGAAGATGTCCCAGCCGATCAGCAGCCGCGTGATCAGGCGGAGCGCCGGCGGCAGCAGGAAGAACGCGACGCTCGCGAGGCCCAGCGATATGAAGGTGCGCGGCCGCGCATAGATGACGCGCAGCGCAGCTGGCAGCCTTGCAAAGCGGGCGAGGTCCGGATCGTCAGGATGGACTCCGGCCAACGCCTCGCCTCAGCTCTTGCGTTCGGCAACGAAGTGGGCGGCGGCGCGCAGCACGTCGCCCTTGGCGCCGAAGACCGACAGCGCGGCATCGCCGCGGGCGAGCAGGTCGCGGACGCGCTGCCTGGCGCCCTCGATGCCGAGCTGGGTGACGAAGGTGGTCTTGCCGAGCTCGGCGTCGGCGCCGGCCGGCTTGCCGAGCGTCGCCGCATCGCCCTCGACGTCGAGCAGGTCGTCGGCGATCTGGAAGGCCTCTCCGAGCGCGCGGCCGTAATCGTCGAGCGCCTGGTACTCGGCCGCCGAGGCCTGACCGAGCAGGGCGCCGGCGATGCAGCCGAAGCGGAGCAGGGCGCCGGTCTTCATCTGCTGAACGCGGGCGACGTCGACCGGGCCGCTGTCGCCGAACCGGCCCTCGCCGGCGAGGTCGAGGATCTGGCCGCCGGCCATGCCGCCGACACCGGCGCAGCGGGCCAGCGCCCGGGTCAAAGCGAGGCGGACGCCGGCATCGGGATGAATCTCGTCGCGGGTGATGATGTCGAAGGCGATGGTCAGCAGCGCGTCTCCGGCCAGGATCGCGGTGGCGTCGTCATAGGCCTTGTGCAGCGTGGGGCGGCCGCGGCGCAGATCGGAATTGTCCATCGCCGGCAGGTCGTCATGGATGAGGGAGTAGCAGTGGATGCATTCGAGTGCGGCGCCGGCCATCAGCGCGCCCCGGCGCGGGACGCCGAACACGGCGGCGCTCTCGACCACCAGGAACGGGCGCAGCCGCTTGCCGCCGTTCAGGCTGGAATAGCGCATCGATTCGATCAGCCGCTTCGGCCTGATGATCTCGTCGGCCATCGGCGCATCGGACAGGAGCTCCCCGAGCAGCGCTTCGGTCTCCTCCGCGGTCTTGTCCAGGCGTTGGGTGAAGTCGGTGGCCGTCGCAGTCATTTAAGAAGAGCTCCAGGGAGGCGAAATTCGCCGGACAATCGTTGATGGCGGCGACTTCGTCAATTGCCGGGGCGGTGGCGGCTTTCAGCCGCAACGGCGGAAAAAAGCAGGAAACCACATCGAGATGTCGGATAATCCCGGCCAGCTGGCCGCCCCCGCGGCGGTCCCAACCGAGCGGCGCCTGCCCTTGCGTACCGTCAGAACCCTCCTCGTGATCGCCGTGCTGGTGCTGCTCGTGCCCTACGCGCTGACGCCGTTCTATGCCGTGGGCCACCCGGTCTCGACCCTGATGCTGTGGCGGTCGGTGACGGGGCAGCCGGTGACGCGGCACTGGATCGACCTCTCGGCGATGTCGCCGTATTTGCCTCGCTCGGTGGTCGCCGCGGAGGATGCCAAATTCTGCAGCCATCACGGCATCGATTGGGGCGCGCTGCGCGAGGTCATGGACGATGCCGAGGACGGCGAGGTCAGCCGCGGCGGCTCGACCATCACCCAGCAGGTCGCCAAGAACCTGTTCCTGTGGCAGGGCCGCAGCTATGTCCGCAAGGCGCTGGAACTGCCGCTGGCGCTGTGGATCGACCTCGTCCTCGGCAAGCGGCGCATCCTCGAAATCTACCTCAACATCGCCGAGCTCGGCCCGTCCGGCCAGTTCGGCGCCGAAGCCGGCGCGAATTACGCCTTCAACCGCTCGGCCGCGGGGCTCGGCCCGCGCGAGGCGGCGCTGATGGCCTCGATCCTGCCGAACCCGGTCCGGCGCAGTGCCCGCACGCCCGGCCCCGGCGTGAGACGGCTGTCCGCAACCTATATGATGCGGGCGCAGTCCTCCGGCCTGCAGACCTGCTGGGGGGAGCGGCGGTAAGGTCCGAGCGGCGCAAATTTGGCCAAAAATGCCTCGGAGAGCCCTAGCCATGCCGCACCCCTTCCTCTATAAGCGCGGCCTTGATCGGCATCCGGGCTCGCCAGCTTCATGGCTGCAGCCGTCCTTTGCGGACGATGCCTTGCAAAAATACCCTAGAGGATACCGATATGGCCGTCCCCAGAAGAAAAACTTCGCCGTCGCGCCGCGGCATGCGCCGCTCGGCTGACGCGATCAAGAAGCCGACCTATGTCGAGGACAAGGATTCCGGCGAGCTGCGTCGTCCGCACCACCTGGACCTGAAGACCGGCATGTACAAGGGCCGCCAGGTCCTGAAGAAGAAAGACGCCTGATTGTCCGCGCGGGCCGCTTTCCAAGCCGCCCGAATTCGGCCATCGATGGGGTTGAAAGCGGTCCCGAGCGACGTGATTCGCCGGGACCGTTGCGTATCTGTGCCGCGTGATCCCGTCTCGCTGTCATCTTCTTCGCACCGATTGATTTTGCGCCGGGCCGCCGCCCGCGCCATCCAAGGCTTCAACCGATGTCCATGGTCGGTTTCCCGCTGCTGCTGATCCCGCTGGCGATCTACAACATGATCGTCTTCCTGATGCCGGGGGTCGCCTTCAGCGAGACGCTGCTGCGCCTTCAGCTTCCGTCCGGCGAGCTCTGGACGATCTCGCTCGGCGACATGCTGCTGGCCCTGGGCGTGCTGCTGCTGCTGCTTGAGATCATCAAGGCGGCGAAGCCGAACGGCAAATATCTCACCGACCACCTGCTGTCGTTGCTGGTCTTCGGCGGCGCCGCCGCCGAATTCGCGATGTGGCAGAAGTTCGGGAACTCGACCTTCCTGCTGCTGACCCTGCTGGCGATGGTCGATTTCTTCAGCGGAGTCTCGCTGCGCACCAAGCGCGCCGCCCGCGCCGTCGTCGCAGCCCCCGCACCCATGCCGGCTCCCGTCGAAGCGCCCGTGGCGGATCCAGAACCTGAGCCTGTCGAAGAGCCTGCCCGGGAAGCGGTCAAAGAACCGACCAAGACGGAAATTCAGGAGCCGGAGGTCCAGCACGCGGACGCTGCTACACCCGTCGTTCAAGAGCCGACCGATGCGGTGCCGGCGGCTGCTTCGGTCGCCGAATCCGTCCTGCTCGACCGCTCGGTCCCTCGGCCGGCTCCCGCGCCGACGACCGGCTGGGTCGCGGAGCCGAAGGAGGCCGAGGCCGCTGCTCCGACCGCTTCTGAGCCGCCCAAGCCCGAGACGCTGAAGCCCTGAGACGCAGGAGCGCGCGCTTAGATCATTTCTCGGGTCCGGCCGCCGGCACGCGTGACCGGCTGAAGCCTCGCCGCGTAGGCACTGTGGACGTCGGCAGCGGCCGCGCGCCTGAGCGTGCGGGTCTGCGGCAGCTGCTCGGCGGTCGCGATCAGATGGGTCACGAAGCCGGCATCGGGGCGGGCTGCGCGAATGATCCGCGCGCGACGGTCATGGCTCGCGTCGCTCGGCAGCAGCGTCACCGAGCGGGAGGTCTCCTCCAACCCGTCCAGGCGACCGCCGTCCTGATCAATCGTTAACATTGTCCAACCATCGCCGGCGCGATTGTCACGTTCTGGGACGCCGGTACCTTTCGCCCCTCGATCTCGCAAAAGCAATGCCGTCCCAAGCGTCGCTGGGCGCTGCATGTTCCAAACATGGTTGACGCGTCTCGGACACGCGCTCGTCGCCTCGGCATGCTCTCCGTTAACCAGAGATGCGTAGTCTGATTCGCGAAGTCGGCCGCCGCCGCTCGCGCGGGTACGCGTCGGCCGTTCCCAAATCAGCGCCGGTCCTGCCGGCCTGTGCCGAAACGAGGCGACCTTGACATCCGAATTGCCACAGACCGCGATGATCCTGGCGTCCCTGGGCCAAGCCGCCTTCGTCTGGGACCTAGCAAGCGACGTGATCGTCTGGAGCGATCACGTCGGGGCGGTGTTTGCCGATGTTCCGTTGCCGCAGCTCTGCAATGGGGCCGAGTTCAGCAAGCTGATCGAGCCGGACCGCGGCATCCGCACTGAGATCATGCTCCAGACGGCACCGCTATACGGCGCCAGCGGCACGCCGTACCGGATCGAATATGGCGTGCGCACCCACGCCGGGGCGCCGCTGATCTGGGTCGAGGAAACCGGCTGCTGGTTCGCAGGCTCCGACGGGCGGCCGGCCCGCGCCCAGGGCATCGTCCGGATCAACAACGAGCGCCACGCCCGCGAGGAGCAACTGCTCAAGCTGTCACGGCACGATCCGCTGACCGGCGAGCTGAACCGGACGCATCTGCTGGCGACGCTTGCCGAGGTGATCGAGGAGGCGCAGCGGTTCCGCTTCTCCTGCGCCTTCATGCTGGTCGGCATCGATCATCTCGCGCGCATCAACGACGCCTTCGGCTTCGACGTCGCCGACGGCGTCGTGCTGGAGATCGCGCAGCGCATCCGGGGCCGGCTCCGTGGTGGCGACACGCTCGGGCGGTTCTCGGGCAACAAGTTCGGGTTGATCCTGAAGAACTGTACGATGGACGACATGACCACCGCCGCCGAGCGCTTTCTCGCGACCGTGCGCGACGAGGTGGTGCCGACCAAGTCAGGTCCGGTCGCCGTCACCGCGACGATCGGCGCAGTGAGCGTTCCCCGTCACGCCCGCTCGGTCGAGGAAGCGGTCAACCGCGCCCATGAGACGCTCGACGCCGCCAAGCGCCGCCGCATCGGATCGTTCTCGACCTGGCGGCCGAACGTGGAGCGCGACGCGCAGCGCAAGGTCAACATCCGCGTCACCGACGAGATCGTGACGGCGCTCAATGAGCGGCGCATCGTCACGGCGTTCGAGCCGGTGGTGAATGCCAACACGCTTGCGCCCGCCTTCTATGAATGCCTGGTGCGGATGCGCCAGGATGACGGCCGGGCCTTGCTGGCGCCGGACGTCGTCCCGGTCGCCGAACGGCTCGGATTGATCCGTCTGGTCGATCACCGCATTCTGGAGCTGGTGGTGGCTGAGCTCGCGAGCACGCCCGACGTCACCCTGAGCCTCAACATCTCGCCTGAGACCACCATGGATCCGGACTGGTGGGCCTCGATCGAATCCATGATGCGCGCCCATCCTGGGGTCGCCGAACGGCTGATCGTCGAGATCACAGAGACGGTGGAGATCCAGGACGTCGACGATCTCCGCGGCTTCGTGACGCGGCTGAAGGATCTCGGCAGCCGAATCGCCATCGATGATTTCGGCGCCGGGCACACCTCGTTCCGCAATCTGCGCAAGCTCGGCGTCGACATCGTCAAGATCGACGGCGCCTTCGTGCAGAATCTCGTGCGCTCGGCTGACGACCGCGCCTTCGTCCAGACGCTGGTCGAGCTGGCGCGACGGCTGCAGATCAAGACGGTCGCGGAATGGGTGCAGGACGAGGCGTCGGTCGCGCTGCTGCGCGACTGGGGCTGCGATTACATCCAGGGCCGGGTGATCGGCCTCGCCTCGGTCGATCGGCCGTGGATCGAGCACGGCAGGGCAGAATTGCCGGCGGCGAGCTGATCAGCCGCCGGCCTCCAATCGCGGATCAAGCGGCAAGCGTCAGCCTTGCTGCTCGTCCTTCTTCGGCTCCGACATGCGGTCGAGCCGGTCCTGCATTTCCTTCATCTGGCGGCGCAGCTCGTCGATGTTGTCGTCGGCGGCGGCAGCAGCGGGCTCGGCGGCCTTCTCCTCGGCGCGGACCGCACCAGGCGCGAACGGCTTGAACATCGAGAAGGTCTGCTGGAACAGCTCCATGTTGCGGCGCACCTGCTCCTCGAGCGGCGCGAACGGCGTCCCGCTGAAGGTGTCGGCGATCTGCTTGCGGAACTTCTCCTGCTCCTTGGTCAGCGTGTCGATCGACTGCTCCAGGTATTTGGGTACCACCATCTGCATGCTGTCGCCGTAGAAGCGGATCAACTGGCGCAGGAATGTGGTGGGCAGCAGGTTCTGTCCCGCCTTGTTCTCCTGCTCGAAGATGATCTGGGCGAGCACGGACCGGGTGATGTCGTCGCCGGTCTTGGCGTCGTAGACCAGGAAATCCTCCCCGTTCTTAACCATCGAGGCCAGATCTTCGAGGGTCACGTAGGTACTCGTCCCGGTATTGTAGAGCCGCCGGTTCGCGTATTTCTTGATCGTGGTGGGTTGGTCAGATTTCGCCATGAGCTCACACATGCAAACCGAGAACAGGGAACCCGGCGGCGTCGCCGCAGGGCGAAGAGCTACGCAATGCAATAACGTAATCACTTTCGGGCGAGTTCGGCTACGGTTTTGTGCGGAACGGTTAATCCCGCAGCAGAATTCCTGCTCACGAAACCGCCAAGCGTGCCAATTTGAATGCGCTGCAACAGGAATCGCTGATGCCGCCAATTGACATGTCGCAACGACGTTAACAGGATGAAGTGCGAAGGTTGCGCATCTGCCAATCCGAGGCTTGCGGACGGCCGGCGCGACCGTGAACGAAGAAATTCGGTTTGATTTCAAATACGCCCGATCTCTCAAGCCCTCGTTTCCACGTCCAAGATCAAGAACCCCAGGAGATGCTCATGTCAGACGATGTCGTCATCGTCAGCGCCGCCCGCACCGCGGTTGGAAGTTTCAACGGTGCCTTCGCCAGTGTCCCGGCCCATGAGCTGGGTGCGGTGGCCATCAAGGCCGCGCTGGAGCGCGCCGGTGTCGAGCCCGGCCGCGTCTCGGAGGTCATCATGGGCCAGATCCTGACTGCGGCGCAGGGCCAGAACCCGGCGCGCCAGGCCTCGATCGCCGCCGGCATTCCAGTCGAGAGCCCGGCCTGGGGCATCAACCAGCTGTGCGGCTCCGGCCTGCGCTCCGTTGCGCTCGGCTATCAGGCGCTCGTCAATGGCGACTCCGACATCGTGGTCGCCGGCGGCCAGGAGTCGATGAGCATGGCGGCGCATGCGCAATATCTGCGCGCCGGCGTGAAGATGGGCTCGCTCGATCTGGTCGACACGATGATCAAGGACGGCCTGTGGGACGCCTTCAATGGCTATCACATGGGCAACACCGCGGAGAACGTTGCGAAGCAATATCAGATCACGCGTGCGCAGCAGGACGAGTTCGCCGTTGCATCGCAGAACAAGGCCGAGGCGGCTCAGAAGGCCGGCAGGTTCAAGGACGAGATCGCGCCCGTGACGGTGAAGAGCCGCAAGGGCGACACTGTGGTCGACACCGACGAATATCCGCGTCATGGCGCGACGATCGAGGCCATGGCCAAGTTGCGCGCGGCCTTCGAGAAGGACGGCACGGTCACAGCCGGCAACGCGTCGGGCATCAATGACGGCGCAGCGGCCGTGGTGCTGATGACCGCCAAGCAGGCGGCCAAGGAAGGCAAGACCCCGCTCGCGCGGATCGTGTCCTGGGGCCAGGCCGGCGTCGATCCGAAGGTCATGGGCACCGGCCCGATCCCGGCGTCGCGCACGGCGCTGAAGAAGGCCGGTTGGAACATCGCCGACCTCGACCTGATCGAAGCCAACGAGGCGTTCGCCGCGCAGGCCTGTGCCGTGAACAAGGACCTCGGCTGGGATCCGGCCAAGGTCAACGTCAACGGCGGCGCGATCGCGATCGGCCATCCGATCGGCGCATCCGGCGCGCGCGTGCTCGTGACCCTGCTGCATGAGATGCAGAAGCGCGACGCTAAGAAGGGCCTCGCGACGCTGTGCATCGGCGGCGGCATGGGTATCGCGCTGTGCGTCGCACGCGACTAAAAAGCCGGCAGTGACTGCGAACCGTTCAGCCTTCGCAATCGCGTCCAGCTCAACTAAAGATCAACGCCCGGCGATCTCGCCGGGCGTTTTGTTCTTGATGTCCGTCAAACACGTCGCATAATCGACCACTAAAAAAATGGAGTTGAGCGAGCATGGATGGTCGTGCGGCAAGGTGATGGTCGCGCGGAGGTTCATGATCCAATAACAACGGTAGGCACGGTGGCAGCCAGAGGTTGTCCTGTGCGATCAGTCATCGAGGGAAGGATTCGACATGGCACGTGTGGCGTTGGTGACGGGGGGAACGCGCGGTATCGGAGCGGCGATCAGCAAGGCGCTGAAGGCGGCGGGATATAAGGTCGCGGCGAATTACGGCGGCAACGACGCCGCTGCGGAGAAGTTCAAGAGCGAGACCGAGATCCCCGTCTACAAATGGGACGTCAGCTCGTTCGAGGCTTGCGGTGAGGGCATCAAGAAGGTCGAAGCCGATCTCGGTCCCGTCGATGTCCTGATCAACAATGCCGGCATCACCCGTGACACCGCCTTCCACAAGATGACGCTCGAGCAATGGAGCGCGGTGATCAACACCAATCTCGGCTCGCTGTTCAACATGACCCGCCCGGTGATCGAGGGCATGCGCGCGCGCAAGTTCGGCCGCATCATCAACATCTCCTCGATCAACGGCCAGAAGGGCCAGTTCGGCCAGGTCAACTACTCCGCGGCGAAGGCCGGCGACATCGGCTTCACCAAGGCGCTCGCGCTGGAGACGGCCAAGGCCGGCATCACCGTCAACGTGATCTGCCCGGGCTACATCAACACCGAGATGGTGCAGGCGGTGCCGAAGGACGTGCTCGAGAAAGCCATCCTGCCGCTGATTCCGGTGGGGCGCCTCGGCGAGCCCGAGGAGATCGCGCGCGCCGTGGTGTTCCTCGCGGCCGACGAGGCAGGGGCCATCACCGGCTCGACGCTGTCGGTCAATGGCGGCCAGTACATGGTGTGATCTGCGCCGGCGGCGTTGCCTCCGGCCGCCGTCTGCGGCTAAGGAAAACGTGATGCCCGCGCTCGCCGCGGGCATTCACGTCTTGGACGCTCCCCGCACGGACGCAGGCGTGGGTGGCCGGCATGAGCCGGCCGTGACGGAGCCTGCCGCCTGATGTCCCAGCGCACTGCGACCCTGATCGGTCTGACCGCGATCCTGATGTGGTCGCTGCTCGCCTTGTTGACGGTCGCGACCGGCACGATTCCCGCCTTCCAACTGGCGGCAATGACCTTCGCGGTCGGCGGTGCGGTCGGCCTAGCCAGTTTGATCCGTCGAACGGACGGGCTCCAGGTGCTGCGGCAGCCGGTGGCGGCGTGGGTCGTGGGCGTGGGCGGGCTGTTTGGCTACCACGCGCTTTATTTTCTGGCGCTGCGCTTCGCGCCACCGGCCGAGGCCGGGCTGCTGAACTATCTCTGGCCGCTGCTGATCGTGCTGTTCTCGGCCTTTCTGCCGGGCGAGCGGCTCGCGGTTCATCACGTGATCGGTGCCGGGATCGGTCTCGTCGGCACCGCGCTGCTGTTGCTCGGTAACGGTGCGAGCTTCGCTGCGAGCCAGTTGCCGGGGCTTGCGGCCGCCTTCGTCGCGGCGTTCGTGTGGGCGATCTATTCGGTGCTCTCGCGCCGTCTGAAGGCGGTGCCGACCGATGCCGTCGCCGGCTTCTGCCTGGCGACGTCCGCTCTCGCGGCTCTGGTCCATGTTGCGGTCGAGCGAACGGTCTGGCCTGACGGTCCGATGCAGTGGCTCGCTGTTGTCGGTCTCGGCATCGGTCCGGTCGGTGCTGCGTTCTATGCCTGGGACATCGGCATGAAGCGCGGCGACATTCGGGTGCTGGGTGCGGCGTCCTATGCGACGCCGCTGTTGTCGACGGCGTTCCTGATCGTTGCCGGCTACGCGCGGCCGAGCGCGACGATCGCCGTGGCGGCGCTGCTGATCGCCGGTGGCGGTCTGGTCGCGGCCAAGGACATGTTCCTTCTGCGCAAGCGCTGAGCGCTCGGGTGAAGGGCGAGGTGAGCGGAGTCAGGCCTCGCATGCGAACTTCGGCGGCCCAATCCGACGGTTATCCTTGATGCGCACTTAACCGTGCGCAAAACCAGCGCGCCGGCCGGTAGCTCACAACCGTCGATTACAGTTTGACGCGTTCTGCACCTAACCCGCCCTTTACCCGTCCTGAGCGATAGTCCCTGCGAAATGGTGCTGACAACGGGGCGGCAATGCCGGACGTGAGACGTTACATGGCCCGCGCGGCGGAGTTGTTTCGCGTTCCCGCCGACAATCCCGAGCTGACGCGTGCGCAGTTCCAGGCGTTCTCCAAGCAGGTGCCGCTGCTCTATTTCATTCTCATCACCAATAGTCTGGCGCTCGCCTACACGTTCCTGCCGGTGGCGCCGGCGTGGCTGACGATTTCAGTGCCGGCGCTGCTGTCGACGATTACCGGCGTTCGCATGCTGTGGTGGCTGCGGCAGGGCGAGTCCGCCAGCAGCGACGCCGAGGTGCTGCGCAACCTCCGTGTCACCAACCGGATTGCCGGTCCGATCGGAGCGCTGTTCGTCGTCTGGTCGTTCGCGTTGTTTCCCTATGGCGATCCGTTCGCCAAGGGGCAGGTCGCGTTCTACATGGCGGTCACGGTCATCGGCATCATCTTCTGCCTCATGCATCTGCGCTCCGCGGCGCTGATCGTGACCCTCGTGGTCATCGTCCCCTATGTCGTCTTCTTCATGTCCACGGGCGTTCACGCGCTGCGGGCGATCGCGGTCAATCAGCTGCTCGTGTCCGGCGCCATGGTCACGGTGCTGTTCATCTACTACCGCGATTTCGCTGCGCTGGTTGCCAGCCGCAAATCGCTGCTCGCGGAGCAGGCCGCGACGCAAGCGCTGTCGGATGAAAACTTCCGGCTCGCCAATCTGGATTCGCTGACCGATCTGCCCAATCGCCGTCGCTTCTTCTCGGAGCTCACGCAAGCCTTCGCCGAGGCCGAGCGGGACGGCACGCGGCTTGCCGTCGGCATCATCGATCTCGACGGCTTCAAGCCGATCAACGACACCTATGGGCATACGGTCGGCGACCGCGTGCTGATGGAGGCCGCGCGCCGCATCCGCGACGCCTGTGCCGGCCATGGCGGCCAGGTCCATCTCGCCCGGCTCGGCGGCGACGAGTTCGGACTGGTGGTCGCCGGCAATCCAACGGACGACGATCTGCTCAACCTCGGACGGCAGATCACCGACCTCATCAAGCTGCCTTATCAGTTCGACACGACTCATACGGGCCTGTCGTGCTCGACCGGCTTTGCGCTGTATCCGCGCTCGGCCATGGTTGCGGATGCGCTGTACGAATGCGCCGATTATGCGCTCTACCACGCCAAGCGTCGCGCCCGCGGCCAGGCCATCATCTTCTCGACCGAGCTCGAGGCGGAGATCCGCAGCCGCAGCGTGATCGAGCATCTGTTGCGCACGGCCGATTTCGACGCCGAGATGGATCTGGCGTTTCAGCCGATCATGGACGCCACGAACTCACGCACCACCGGCTTCGAGGTCCTGGCGCGCTGGCACAGTCCCAAGCTGGGCACGGTGTCGCCCGCGAGCTTCATCCCGGCCGCCGAGCGGATCGGCGTCATCCGCAGCCTGACGCGTTGTCTCCTGGTCAAGGCGCTCGCCGCGGCGCGGACCTGGCCGGACGACATTCGCGTGTCGTTCAATCTCTCCGCACACGACATCTGTTCTCCAGACGGCGTTCTGCCGCTGCTGGCGGTCATCCATGCCAGCGGTGTGCCGCCGCGCCGCATCGAGTTCGAGATCACCGAAACCGCCGTCACCTTCGATTTCGCCCGCGCCGAGCAGTCGATCGCGGCATTGAAGGCGATCGGTTGCGGCATCTCGCTGGACGATTTCGGCACCGGCTACTCGTCGCTCAGCCACGTTCACCGGCTGCCGCTCGACAAGCTCAAGGTCGACCGCAGTTTCGTGAGCGACGTCAATGCCAATCCGATCAGCCACAAGATCATCAAGTCGCTGACCGGCCTCTGCGCCGACATGGAAATTTCGTGCGTAGTCGAAGGTGTCGAGACCAAGGAGCAGCTCGACAGCCTGCGGCGTCTGGGCGCGGACTACATCCAGGGCTACTACTTCGCCAAGCCGATGCCGGCCGATGCGGTTTCCGGCTTCCTCGCCCAGGAGCGCGAGCGCTTCGCCGAGCCGGCCGCGAAGGTCGTCGGCGCGAGCGCCTGACTCAGACCTCCGGCTCCCAGCCGGGCGGCGCGAGTTCGAATCCTTCGAACATGAAGCCCGGCGCCACCGTGCAGCCGACGAGCGTCCAATCGCCGCTGCTCTCGGCGGCCTGCCAGGCATGGGCGGGCACCACCGCCTGCGGTTGCTGGCCGGCTGCGAGGTCGATGCCCAGCGTCGTCGTTTGCAGCGCCTGGCCTTCGGCGGCGATCCGCAAGGTCAGCGGTGCCCCGGCATAGAAGTGCCAGGTCTCGACTGCATCGACCCTGTGCCAATGCGAACGCTCGCCGCGCGCAAGCAGGAAATAGATCAGCGTCGATGCGGCGCGGCCGGAGGCGTCGACGGCCGGATCGCGAAACGTCTCGCGAAAATGTCCGCCCTCCGGATGCGGCTGCAGACCGAGACGCGCGATGATGTCGGCAGCCGAGAGCGTAGCCATCGTCCTCAGCCCTACGACTTGTTCTTGCGCTCGCGCAACTCGCCGAACACCTGCTCGGCGCTCGCGCCCTTCATGCGCAGCCGCAGCGCGACGGCCGGATCGTCGGCGCGCAGGAACACGTTGGTGCTCTTTTCGTCGCCGAGCAGCGACGGGATGGTCGGCCGGTTGGCGGCACGGAGCCGCGCCACCTCGTCGGCGCGGGCTTTCAGTGCCTCGTTGTCGCCGTCGACGGTGAGGGCGAATTTGACGTTCGATGCGGTGTATTCGTGGCCGCAATACAGCCTGAAATCGTCCGGCAGGGCGCGCAGCTTGAGCAGCGAGTCCCACATCATCGAATAGGTGCCCTCGAACACGCGGCCGCAGCCGACCGAGAACAGCGTGTCGGCCGCAAACAACGCCTTGTCGGCATCGAACACGTAGGAGACGTGGTCGAGCGTATGGCCTGGCGTTTCCAGCACGCGCGCGAGCAGTTCGCCGATCTTCACGACATCGCCATGGGCGACTCGCAGATCGACGTTGGCGATCGCCGTCGTCTTGTCGTGCGGCGCGACGACCCGGCAGCCATATTTCTGCTTGAGCTCGGCGACGCCGCCGACGTGGTCGTGATGATGATGCGTGATCAGGATGTCGGTGAGCGTCCAGCCTTCGGCGTCCAACTGCCGGACGATCGGTCCGGCCTCGGGGGCGTCGATCGAGGCAGTCGCACCGGTCGCAGGGTCATGGATCAGATAGCCGAAATTGTCGGACAGGCAGGTGAAGGCGCGGATGTCGGCGGCCATGATGTCTCCGTCGGCGGGACCGGGCGAGGCACGATGGTCGCGCTCGCGATGCCAGAAGGTCGTGGAGGCGGAGCCCGGGCGCGGCGTTGCGGGCGGCCTCCGATGTGCCGGGCAGAGATATGGCGTTAACGCTGGAGGCGCAACGCAATATTGGGCGCGCGGCGGCGCGCGCCCGCATGATACATTGACGTCATGGACGTGATCGATCTGCGAAATTTCTATTCGGGTCGCCTCGGGATCGTCGCGCGGCTCCTGATCAACCGCGGTATCCGCGCGCGCTGGCCGAGCGCGGCCGGGCAGCGGGTGCTGGGCATCGGCTATCCCACGCCCTATCTCGGCTTGTTCCGCGAGGATTCCGAACGCTGCATCGCCTTCATGCCGGCGGCCCAGGGGGTGCTGAAATGGCCGACGGCACGGCCGACGCTGGCCTCGCTGGTGGACGAATTCTCGCTGCCGCTGCCTGATGCGGCGGTCGACCGCATCCTGATCGTGCATGCGCTGGAGATGTCGGACGACCCGGCCGGGCTGCTGCGCGAGATGTGGCGGGTGCTGGCGCCGGCAGGACGCATGATCATCGTGATCCCGAACCGGCGCGGCGTCTGGACGCGGACCGACAACACGCCGTTCGGCCATGGCCGGCCTTATTCGCGCTCGCAGATCACGCAGCTGCTGCGGCAGACCTGGTTCACGCCGACCGGCTGGGGCGAGGCGCTGTTCATGCCCCCGGTTGGCGGCTGGTTCCTGAAATCGGCGATGGCCTGGGAGCGCGTCGGCGCGGCGCTGTCGCTGCCGTTCGCCGGTGTCCACATCGTCGAGGCGACCAAGCAGGTCTACCGGGTGATCCCGGCGCGCCGCGAGCGCATCCGGCTGATCCCGCGGCTCGAACCGGTGCTGGCGCCGTCGCCGTCGGCCCCCGGATCCAGTGGCTCCGGTCGCCGCGAGGCCGGTCCGCCGTCGCGCGAGGGATGATCCCGGGCCGTTCTCCTGCGCGCCTCCCGCACAAAAAAACGGGTGGGCTCTGAGCCCACCCGTTTCGTCATGATGGAGCGTAATCGCTATTCGCCCGGAT
Source organism: Bradyrhizobium sp. HKCCYLRH2060 (assembly GCF_051168135.1). Lineage (NCBI taxonomy): Bacteria > Pseudomonadati > Pseudomonadota > Alphaproteobacteria > Hyphomicrobiales > Nitrobacteraceae > Bradyrhizobium > Bradyrhizobium sp. HKCCYLRH2060. The sequence goes on along the minus strand of NZ_JBNPUK010000001.1, from coordinate 214,577 downwards.
TGAGATCCTCGCTCGGCGCCGGTGCAGCAGCGGCCGCTTCAGTGCGCGGACCATGCGGACGCCGGCGGCGGCGCGGATAGCGCTCGGCAGCGCCCTCGAAGGCGGCCGGGGGATTGGCGATCTGCGGCTGCGGACCGGTGATGAAGGACGGCAGCCGATCGACGCCGCTGTCGGCGATGACGGGCTGGGGTTGCGGCTGCGGCTGGTACTGGACGGGCTGCGGACGCTCGCGGTGCTCGCGCGGCTCCCGCTCGCGATGCTCCCGCGGTTCACGGTGCTCCCGCGGCTCGCGGTGTTCGCGCGGCTCGCGATGCTCACGCGCTTCGCGATGCTCACGCGGCTGCTGCTCGCGCTGATAGGGCTGGTTGTCGCCGCGCTCGCGCTGGCCGCCTTCGCGGTCGCGCATGAAGGGCTGGGGTTGAGGCTGCGGCTGGGCCGGAACGAAGCCGGGCTCCTGGCCGAAATGCGAGAAGCTCTCGCCGTCATCATCGAGGTCGTCGACGGTCAGGTCCTCGGTGTTGCGCGGCTGCTGCGGCTGGTTCTGGCGGAACTGCTCCTGCGCGGCGGCAATCAGGCGGAAATAGTGCTCGGCGTGCTGGTAGTAATTTTCGGCGGCAACGGGGTCACCCGAGGAGCGGGCGTCGCGGGCAAGCTGGACATATTTCTCGGCGACATGAGAGGCTGTGCCGCGGATCTTGATGTCCGGCCCGTTGGACTCGAACACCCTGGTCAGCGGATTCTGGCCGCGCCGGTTATTATTGTTGTTACCGCTGTTCCGGTTGCGCATCCGCTTGTTGTTCTGACCGTTTCTCATGTCCTGCCTTTATTCCAACCCTGCGTTAGGAGCACCGATTGTCTGAGCACTGATTGTTATGCACTGATTGTTATCGGAATACCGAGAGCGTATTGAAATACCTTCGCTGGGCTCGGACGCCTCGCGCGCGGTCCAAATGGTCCCATCCGACCCATGTCGGTTCCGACATGCCGGTTTGACCCATGCCGATGTGATCGACAGCCGATTCTCTCGACAAAAGCGCGTTCAAAACGCGTTCCCCACCCGCCAGTCCCTGGGACCGGCGAACCACGTCATTCAGCCAGCCAAGGCGACATGCGCCACGACCACCCAGTTTGCTTAGCGTAAGACCTCAAGTGCAAAGTCAGGCTTTCGTTCGCTTTGCAGTCGCGGGCTGCGCAGCCATCCGGCTCTCGCGCTCAGCAGATCTGCGTTCTGGAACCTATCGCCCGGCGTGGCTCTCTGGCATCTGACCGCGGCGGTGTTCCGTGAATACCGCTCGTCGTGGCCTGCACCGGTGCTGTGAATGGAACGTAGTCGCTCCCGGGGGATATTCCAAGAGCTTTTTCCGTATCCCCGGACCTTTACCGGAGCTTTTTTAGGCCCATGACGGTTCGGGGAATACCGGCCAGATCGGCCCGGATCGTGGAGGAATCGGCCGCCAGGCCAGCCCTCACCATCAATGCAGCGACGCCGTCACTCTGGCCAAGCCCGACCTCCACGATGACAGCGCCGCCCGGCCGAAGCAGGGCCGCTGCCTGCGGGATCAGCGCGCGGTAGGCGTCGAGTCCGTCCTTGCCTCCGTCCAGTGCGCGCAGCGGATCATGGCTGCGCACCTCGACGTCGAGCTCGCTGATCTCGGACGACGGAATGTAGGGCGGGTTCGACACGATCAGGTCGAAGCCAGCGGACAGCGCTGCTGCATAGGAGCAGGCGACGAAGCCGGCGCGGTCGGCCAATCCGAGCGCGCGCGCATTGTCCCGCGCGGTGGCCAGCGCGCCCACGCTGATGTCGGTGCCGACGCCATGGGCCCGTGGCAGCTCGGACAGCAATGCCAGCAGGATCGCGCCGGAGCCGGTGCCGAGATCGGCGATGCGCAAGGGGCGCGTCAGGGCGCCGCCGGCGGCGAGATGCTCGAGTGCCAGTTCGACCACGGTCTCGGTGTCCGGCCGCGGCACCAGCGTATCCGCCGAGAGCTGCAGCGGCAGGCCCCAGAACTCCTTGGCTCCGAGGAGGCGCGCCACCGGCTCGCCGACCAGCCGGCGTTGCACCAGCGCTTCCAGACGCTGCGCATCCGCGTGGGATAGCTGCCGTTGGCCATGCATTACGAGACCGGTGAGGTTGAGCTGAAGCGCATGGCCCAGAAGCAGCCGCGCATCGAGCTCCGGCGAATCGAGACCGGCGGCTGCAAAGCGGGCCGCAACCGCGCGCCGCGCCGAGTCGATGTTTGCGCCGGCGATGATCTCGGTCATCGCCCGCGCTCTCTCCACGGGTCATCCCCGCGAACGCGGGGATCCATACGCCGTGCCGTTGCGAGGCGGAAGGTCGGAGTTGCAGCCTTTGCCAGCCACGAATACCTGTGGTGATGGGTCCCGGCGTTCGCCGGGACGACAGCTGATGTGCCGCAACACGGTCGCGCTTCGGTTGGCAGCGCGCAGGCGCCGCTCACGCCGCAGCGCCCTGCGCGGCAAGCTGTGCCGCCTGATGCTCCGTCGTCAGCGCGTCGATCAGTTCGCCCAGCGCTTCGCCCGCGATCACCTGCGGCAGCTTGTAGAGCGTCAGATTGATGCGGTGGTCGGTGACGCGCCCCTGCGGGAAATTGTAGGTGCGGATGCGCTCGGAGCGGTCGCCGGAGCCGACCTTCTCCTTGCGGTCGGCGGAGCGCGCGGCGTCGACCTTCTGCCGCTCGGCGTCGTAGATGCGCGAGCGCAGGATGTTCATCGCCGAGGCGCGGTTCTTATGCTGCGAGCGGCTGTCCTGCATCATCACCACGATGCCGGTCGGAAGGTGGGTGATGCGGATCGCCGATTCGGTCTTGTTGACGTGCTGGCCGCCGGCGCCCTGCGCGCGCATGGTCTCGATGCGCAAATCGTCCTGCTTGATGTCGACGTCGACATCCTCGACCTCGGGCAGCACGGCGACCGTCGCCGCCGAGGTGTGGATGCGGCCCTGCGTCTCGGTATCCGGCACGCGCTGCACCCGGTGCACGCCGGATTCGAACTTCAGCTTGGCGAAGGCGCCGCGGCCCTGCACCTCGGCGATGATCTCCTTGTAGCCGCCGACGGTGCCTTCGGACGCCGAGATCACCTCGACCTTCCAGCCCTGCAGGGCGGCGAACCGTTCGTACATGCGGAACAGATCGCCGGCGAACAACGAGGCCTCGTCGCCGCCGGTGCCGGCGCGGATTTCGAGCACGACGTTGCGGTCGTCCATCGCATCCTTGGGCAGCAGCGCGACACGGATCTTCTGCTCGAGCTCGCCGCGGCGCGCGATCAGCTCGTCGCGCTCGGCCTCGGCCATCGCCCGCATCTCGGCATCGGTGGCGGGATCGGCGATCAGCGCCTCGGTGTCGGCGAGCTCTTTGACTCCTGCACGATAAGCCTTCACCGCGTCGATCAGCGGATTGAGCTCGGCGAGCTCGCGGGTGATCTGCACGTAGCGGTCGGAATTGACCTGGCCGAGCAGCTCCGCCTCGAGCGAGGCGTGATGCGCGAGTAGGACATCGAGTTTGGCTTCGGGAAGCGACGACATGTTGCAATCTGATCTAGGAGCAAACGATACGGACGGAAGGCGGCCGGCGCGACAGGCCGGCTACAGCGCGAGGCCTTCGCTCTCGGCGAACTCGGTCAGCTTCTGCCGCATCGAGAAGCTGCCGGCCGGCGCGGCCAGCCATTCGGCCATCTTCGTCGCCGCCTTGCCGGCGTCGAGTTCGAGGATCATCGCCTTCACAGGGCCGTGCGCGGTGGCCGACAACGACAGCGAGCGGTAGCCGAGCGCGATCAGCGCCAATGCGCCGATCGGCTTGGAGGCCATCTCGCCGCACAGTGACACCGACCGTTTCGCCGCCTTGGCCTTGTGCACGATCTGCTGCAACGCCCGCAGGATCGGCGTCGACAGCGTGTCGAAGCGCTCGGAGACCTTGGCGTTGCCGCGATCGACCGCGAACAGGAACTGGAACAGGTCGTTCGAGCCGACCGAGATGAAATCGACCTTCGAAAGCAGCTCGTCGAGCTGATACAGCAGCGCCGGGACCTCGAGCATGGTGCCGACGTCGACGCGCTCCGGCAGCGTGTGGCCGTGCTGGCGCAGATAGGTCAGCTCGCGCTCGACGATCGCCTTGGCCGTGTCGAACTCGGCGACTTCCGAGATCATCGGGAACATGATGCGCAGCGAGCGGCCGCCGCCGGCGCGCAGCAGCGCCCGGATCTGGCCGCGCAGCAGGCCCGGACGGTCGAGGCCGAGGCGGATCGCGCGCCAGCCGAGCGCCGGATTCTCCTCGATCACGGTCTCCATGTAGGGCAGCGCCTTGTCGCCGCCGATGTCCAAAGTGCGGAACGTGACCGGCTTGTGGCCGGCGGCGTCGAGCACCGTGCGATACAGCGCCAGCTGGTCGCTGGAGCGCGGCAGGCTGGCGGACACCATGAACTGCAACTCGGTGCGGAACAGGCCGATGCCGGCGCTGCCGGTGTCCTCGATATGCGGCAGGTCGATGACCAGGCCGGCATTGATCATCAGCTCGACCGGTTGGCCGTCCCTGGTCACGCAGGGCTTGTTGCGCAGCTCGCCATATTGCGCCTGGCGGCGGGCGCGGAAGCGCACCCGTTCGGCATAGGCGGATTCGATCTCGGAGGACGGCCGAACGTAGATCGAGCCCGACGTGCCATCGACGATGATGGCGTCGCCGGGATCGGCGATGCCCGGCGCGTTCGGCACCTCGCCGACGGCGGGAATGCCGAGCGCACGGGCCACGATCGCGACATGCGAGTTGGCGGTGCCTTCCTCGAGCACGAGGCCGCGCAGCCGCTTGCGGTCGTAGTCGAGCAGCGCCGCCGGACCCATCGCGCGCGCAATCAGGATGGCATTGTCGGGCAGATGCTCACGACGCGGCGCGTGGTCCTGGCCCACCAGCTGGCGCAGCAGCCGGTAGCCGAGATCCTCGAGATCGTGCAGGCGCTCGCGCAGATACGGATCGGTCGAGCGCAGCATGCGGGCGCGGGTGTCGGACTGCACGCGCTCGACGGCGGCTTCGGCCGTGAGGCCGGTCGCCACCGCCTCGTGCAGCTTGTGCGACCAGCCCTGATCGTTGGCGAACATGCGATAGGCTTCGAGCACCTCGCGGTGCTCGCCGCCGTCGGCGACGTCACCGCGCTCCAGCATGCGGTCGAGGTCGGCGCGCAGCTTGAGCAGCGCGGCGTCGAGCCGCTTGATCTCCTTGGGCAGGTCCTCGGCGATGTAGTTGTTGATGACGACGCGCGGCTCGTGCAGCACGACATGGCCGAGCGCGATGCCATCGGACAGCACCGTGCCGGTCTTGTGGATCGAGTGCCGCGCCGCCGGCTCGGCGCCGGGCTGGGCGAGCGCTGCGAGCTCGCCGGAGGCGATCATCTCGGCGAGCACCATCGCGGTGGTCTGCAGCGCCTCGACCTCTTCCTCGACATAGGTGCGCTTGGCGCGGTTCTGCACCACCAGCACGCCGAGCGTGTTGCCGGCGCGCAGGATCGGCACGCCGAGGAAGGAGTGGTAGATCTCCTCGCCGGTCTCCGGGCGATACGAGAAGGCGGGGTGGCTCTGCGCGTCGTTCAGGTTGAGCGGCGTGGCCTCGCTGGCGACGAGGCCGACAAGGCCCTCATGCGCGCTCAGCACGGTCATGTGCACGGCGTCGCGGTTCAGACCTTCGGTAGCGTAGAGCTCGAGCGTGTTGTCGACGCGCAGCACATAGACCGAGCAGACCTCAGCGACCATGTTGGCCGCGATCAGCACCACGATCTTGTCGAGCCGCTCCTGTGCCGAGACCTGCTCCGCCATGGTCTCGCGAAGCCGTCTGAGCAGGACGCGGGGGCCTCCCGACGCGCTTCGCATGTGGCACAATCCCCCTTCCTGGGGCCAGCCCGGCACGCGGCCGGATCTGGCGCTAAACTCGCGGCATCGAACAGCTTTCTCGATTCGGCACTATCGCACGCTCAGAGTGCCGGCCCGAACCAGAACAACCATCACTGGAGCACAGTTTGCGGCTGCCATCCTGCGATGGCGTATAGCGAATTAGGGCTTGTTTTGCCAAGCAAAACGCCTGCCACCGCGGGCGGCGTCAACGGCTTTCGAACGATCTTCGGCCCGTCCCGCTGTCACATAACGGGACAGGTGTGGTCGCGGAGGAGGATTTTCTAGGCCTGGTCCAGTCCGTAGAGCGTATGCAGCGTGCGGACGGCGAGCTCGGTGTAGGCGGCGTCGATCAGCACCGAGAACTTGATCTCGGAGGTCGTGATCGCACGGATGTTGATGTTGCGGGCGGCGAGGGCGGCAAATCCCTTGGCGGCGACGCCGGCATGGCTGCGCATGCCCGAGCCGATCACCGAGACCTTGGCAACGTCGGTCGCGGTATCCAGGCGCTGATAGCCGATCTTGTCCTTGGCCGCCGTGATGGTCTCGCGCGCGCGATTGTAATCGGTGGCCGGCACCGTGAAGGTGAGATCGGTTGTCTTGCCGTCTTCGGAGACGTTCTGGACGATCATGTCGACGTTGATGTTGGCATCCGCCAGTGGTCCGAAGATCGAGGCGGCAACACCCGGCTTGTCCTCGATCTGGCGCACCGAGATCTGGGCCTCGTCCTTGGAGAAGGCGATGCCGGTCACGACGTGATTTTCCATGATTTGTTCCTCGCTGCAGATCAGCGTCCCCGGCGGCTGGTTGGCGTGCGGGTCGATATCCTCGGGCTTGTCGAATGAGGAGCGGACAAAGATCGGCATGTTGTGGACCATGCCCAGTTCCACCGAGCGGACCTGGAGCACCTTGGCGCCCTGGGACGCCAGCTCCAGCATGTCCTCGAAGGCGATCTTGTCGAGCCGCTTGGCCTTCGGCACCACCCGGGGATCGGTGGTATAGACGCCGTCGACGTCGGTATAGATGTCGCAGCGGTCGGCCTTGATGGCGGCCGCGATCGCCACCGCCGAGGTGTCCGAGCCGCCGCGGCCAAGCGTGGTGATTCGCCCGGTTTCGGCGTTGATGCCCTGGAAGCCGGCGATGACCGCGACCTCCTTGCGGTCGCGAAAGCGCTGGATCAGCTCGGAGCCGTCGATATCGACGATTCGCGCCGAGGCATGGGCATCGCTGGTCTTGATCGGGATCTGCCAGCCCTGCCACGAGCGGGCCTGGATGCCCATGCCCTGCAGCACGATCGCCAGCAGGCCGGACGTGACCTGCTCGCCCGAGGCCACGACGGCGTCGTATTCGCGCGCATCGTGCATCGGCGACGCCTCGGTGCACCAGGCGACCAGTTCGTTGGTCTTGCCCGACATCGCCGAGACGACCACGGCAACCTCATGACCGGCATCGACCTCGCGCTTGACGTGGCGCGCGACGTTGCGGATGCGGTCGATGTTGGCGACGGAGGTGCCGCCGAATTTCAGCACGAGGCGACCCATGACGACGCGCTCATTCCCATCAGGAGGATAAGTTGACCGGCTGAGCGCGAAACCGGAGGCGCGCCAGCCGAAACGCGCGTATACATAGCGCCGCGGCTGGGGGCAAGACGGTTCCTTGTGGTGACAGGGTCAGGTTACAGGGTCAGGTTAGAGGCTTGGAATGGCGCGTTACATCGACGAAATCCTGCAACCCGGCGAGAAGGTGCTGTATTCGACCAATGCGCACTGGATGTTCTACCTTCCGGCGATCGGGGCCTGGATCGTCGTGTTCGGATTGCTCGTCCTCACCCGCATGACCGTGAACGACAATCTGGTCATGCTGTGCCTGGCCACCGCCGCCGTCATCGCCATTGTTGCGCTGTATTGGACGGTCCGGGCCTGGTTCCATCGTCTCACCACCGAGACGGACGTCACCAATCGCCGCGTCGTGCACAAAACCGGTTTCATCAAGCGCCGTACCTTCGAGATGGCCCTCGACAAGGTCGAGAGCGTCGACGTCAACCAGACCATCATGGGACGGGTTCTCAATTACGGTGATGTCACCATCTTGGGTGTGGGCGAGGGCAAGGAAACCATTTCGACCATCGCGGAGCCGCTGGCGTTCCGGAACGCCATCACGGCGCGTTAGCCCGGTACGGCGCCGCAGCTTCGATCATTGAGTATTCAGCGATGACAATGCCTCAGGATTCCCGCAGCCCTTCTGTTCCCTCCGGCTCGACCGTCGATCCGGCCGAAATCGCGAAGTTCTCGAAACTGTCCGAGACCTGGTGGGACCCGAAGGGCAAGATGGCGCCCCTGCACAAGATCAACCCGCTGCGCCTGACCTATATCCGCGATGCCGCCTGCCGGAAATTCGAGCGCAACGCCAAGAGCCTCAACTGCCTGTCGGGGCTGCGCATGCTCGACATCGGCTGCGGCGCGGGATTGCTGTGCGAGCCGTTCACACGGCTGGGCGCGCAGGTCGTCGGCGTCGACCCTTCGGCCAGCAACATTGCCGCTGCCAGGCTGCATGCCGAGAAGGGGCATCTGTCGATCGACTACCGCTGCACCACGATCGAGGAGATGGACCCGCGCGAGCGCTTCGACATCGTGCTGGCGATGGAGGTCGTCGAGCACGTCACCGACGTCAGTGCCTTCCTCGGCCGCTGTGCCGCGGTGCTGAAGCCGGGCGGCATGATGGTGGTCTCGACCCTGAACCGCAACTGGAAGAGCTTTGCGCTCGCCATCGTCGGCGCCGAATACGTGCTGCGCTGGCTGCCGCGCGGCACGCACGAGTGGAGCAAGTTCGTCACGCCGGACGAACTGACCAAATACCTGCTCGACAACCGCCTGGTCATCACCGAGCAGAGCGGCGTCGTCTACAGCCCCTTCGCCGACCGCTGGAGCCTGTCGACCGACATGGACGTGAACTACATGGTGGTCGCCGAGCAGATGGTCTAGCCGGCGCGGTGTGCCCGGCTGCCGCTCCACAACCGGTGTAGATGGGGGGCGATCCCGCGCCAGATCCGGCAATTGCCGGCGTCGGCCGCGCTCACGCCGTCCGATTCGCCAGCCCCACCGCCCATAGCGCGAACGCATAGACGATCGCGACCTCATCCAGCCGGTTGAAGCGCCCGGAGGCGCCGCCGTGGCCGGCGCCCATGTTGGTGCGCAGGAGGACCGGGCCGCCCCCGGTCATCGTCGCGCGCAGCCGCGCGATCCATTTCGCAGGCTCCCAATAGGTGACGCGCGGATCGGTCAATCCGGCCATCGCCAGGATCGCGGGATACGCCTTGGGCGCGACGTTGTCATACGGCGAGTAGGACAGGATGGTGCGGAAATCCGTCTCGCTCTCGATCGGGTTGCCCCATTCGGGCCATTCCGGCGGCGTCAGCGGCAGGGTGTCGTCGAGCATCGTGTTCAGCACGTCGACGAACGGCACCTCGGCGACGATGCCGGCGAACAGCTCACCTGCGCGGTTGGCGACCGCGCCCATCAGCATGCCGCCGGCGCTGCCGCCGTGTCCGACGATGCGGCCGGCCGCTGTGTAGTTCGCCGTGATCAGCGCCCGCGCGCAGGCTGAGAAATCGTCGAAACTGTTGGTCTTCTTCTCGCGCTTGCCGTCGAGGTACCAGCCCCAGCCCTTGTCGGTGCCGCCGCGGATATGGGCGATGGCGTAGACGAAGCCGCGGTCGACCAGCGACAGCCGGTTGGTGCTGAAAGACGCCGGCATCGCATGCCCATAGGAGCCGTAGCCATAGAGCAGCAGCGGCGCCGAGCCGTCGGCCTTGAAGTCGCGCCGGTGCAGCAGCGACACCGGTACCTCGGCGCCATCATCGGCCTTCGCCATGATGCGCGTGGTGACGTAGTCGGCGGGATTGTGCCCGGACGGAATCTCCTGGCGCTTGCGCAAGGTTTTCGCGCGCGTCACCATGTCGTAGTCCCACACCTCCGACGGCGTCGTCATCGACGAATAGGCAAAGCGCAGGTTGGTCGTATCGAACTCGTAGGAGCCCATCGCGTCGAGCGAATAGGCGCCCTCGTCGAAGGCGATCGCGTGCTCCTCGCCGGATGTCAGGTCGCGGATCACGATCGACGGCAGCGCGTTGGCGCGCTCCAGTCGCACCAGATGGCCCGCATAGAGATCGTGGTCGAGCACGTAGATGCCGGCGCGGTGCGGAATGAGGTCGCGCCAGTTGGCGCGCTCGGGCGCGGACAGCGGCGCGGTGACGATCTTGAAGTCGATCGCGCCATCGGCATTGGTCAGGATGAACAGCTCGTCGCCGCGGTCGGCGATCGAATATTGCACGCCGTTCTCGCGGGCGGCGATGAGCCGCGGCGGCGCCTCGGGATGGTCGAGATCGATCAGCCGCTGCTCGGAGGTCTCGTGGTCGCCGCCGGCGATGACGCAGAACCGGCCCGAGGTCGACTCGTGCACATGGGTGAACCAGCCGGTGTCCTTCTCCTCGTACACCAGCACGTCATCGGCCTGCCTGGTGCCGAGCCTGTGCCGCCACACCTGCATCGGGCGGTGGTTGTCGTCGAGCTTGACGTAGAAGAAGCTTTTGCAGTCGCGCGACCACACCGCGCCGCCGTCGGTCTCCTCGACGATGTCGGCGAGGTCATCGCCGCCATCCCAGTCGCGCACGCGGATGGTGAAATATTCCGAGCCCTTGGTGTCGGCGCTCCACGCCACGCGCTTGTGGTCGTGCGAATGCCGGCTGCCGCCGAACTTGAAATACTCATGCCCGCGCGCCAGCGCGTCGCCGTCGAGCCCGATCGTCTCCGCCCCGCCGTTGCGCGGCGTCCGGCAGAACAATTCGTGCTGGCCGCCCTCGCGGTACTTGCGGAAATAAGCGTAGGGCCCGTCCGGCGACGGCACCGAGGAATCGTCCTCCTTGATGCGGCCGCGCATCTCCGCGACGAGCTTCTTCTGCAGCGGTGAGGTGTGGCCGAGCACGGATTCCGCATAGGCGTTCTCGGCTTCGAGATAGGCGCGGATATCAGCATCCAGCAGCGACGGATCGTGCAGCACCTCCTGCCAGCGCGCGTCTTTCAGCCACGCATAGTCGTCCTGCACGGTGATGCCGTGGCGGGTGAAGCTGTGCTGATGGCGCGGCGCCACCGGCGCTGTTTTGCTGCTGTCTGTCATCTCGTCCTTTACGGGGTCACGCTCTCGCCGAGCCATTGGATCGCGGCGTCGAGGCCGCCGCGGCCGTGCGGGATCTTCAACGCCACCAGCGCCATTTCGATCACGCCGAGCGTGCCCAGCACCATCGGCGCGTTGACATGGCCCATATGGGCGATGCGGAACGCCTGGCCCTGCAGGTCGCCGATCCCGGTGCCGAGCACGACGCCGCACTGCTCCTTGCAGTAGGTCTGCAGCACCGCCGGATCATGGCCGCCGCCGACCAGCACCGTGGTCACGGTGTTGGAGCGCTCGGCGGCGTCTGCGATATTGAAGCCGATCACCTGGCCCTCGCTCCACTTCGCCACCGCGCGTCGCACGGCCTCGGCGAGCAGCTCATGGCGGCGGAAGGCGTGCGGCAGCCCTTCGGCGAACAGCATGTCCATGGCCTGGCGCAGCGCGAACAAGAGATGCACCGGCGCGGTGCCGCCATATTTGCGATAGTGCTCGGTGCCCTCGCGCTCGCTCCAGTCCCAATAGGGCGTGCGCATGTTGGCGCGCTTGTGCGCCTCGAGTGCGCGGGCATTGGCGGCGACGAAGCCGAGACCGGGCGGCGTCATCAGGCCCTTCTGCGAGCCGGACATCGCGACGTCGATGCCCCATTCATCCATCTCGAACGGCATGCAGCCGAGCGAAGCGACGGTGTCGACCATGTAGAGCGCCGGATGGCCTGCGGCCTTGATGGCGCGGCCGATCGCCTCGACGTCATTGACGACGCCCGACGCCGTATCGATCTGCGCCACCACGATCGCCTTGATGGAGTGCTCCTTGTCGGCGCGCAGCCGCGCCTCGACCTCGGCCGGCCGCACCGCGCGGCGCCAGTCGCCACGGAGCACTTCGACCTCGGCGCCCATCGCGCGTGCCGCATTGCCCCAGCCGATCGCGAAGCGGCCGCTCTCCAGCACCAGCACCTTGTCGCCGCGCGCCAGCACGTTGGAGAGCACGGCCTCCCAGGCGCCGTGACCGTTGGCGATGTAGATGTAGGTCTTGCCCTTGGTCGCGAACAGCCGGCCGAGGTCGGACATGATGCCGTCGGTCAGCTCGACCATCTGCTTGGAGTAGATGTCGAGCGCGGGGCGGTGCATCGCCTGCAGCACCTCGTCGGGCATCGTGGTGGGTCCCGGGATGGCCAGAAACTCCCGGCCCGCGCGAACGGTCATTGTCAGTGTCCTCGGCGATGTGGTTTGGCGGTTGAGGGTGGTGATGGGCTCTCGCACACGGCCGGCCCAGCGCCGTTTTACGTGGCGGCGCCGCATAAGAAAAGCCGGAGAACCCGGGGGGCTGGCATGCCCCGGCGGGTCGGCGCGGTGGGGCTCAGCGCCGGGTCTCGCGGCAGCCGGCGGCCTCGGCCTCCTCGACCGAGCAGAACCAGCGCGTGCCCTTCGACACGTGCATCTTGATCTGCGCGTACCAGCGGCTCTTCTGCGTGTGATAGATGCATTCGCCGGCGCCGTTGACATTGCCCTTGATGGTGCAGTCCGGCGAGGGCGCGACCGGGCCCGAAGCCGAGGCGAGCAGGACCTTGCGCGCGCCCTCCGGCGGCTTGGTGGCGCCGAGGATCGCAGTCTTCTTGTTGCGCACGCGCCAGTCCCATGGTGCGATGAACGCGCCCTGCCACATGCCGGCCTTGGCGGCCCGCGCCTCTGCCTCATCGGGCTCGTAGTCGCGCGAGAGGGTGCGATAGGCCAGCGCCCAGCCGCTGCGCACCAGCCATTTCTGGATGTCCTCGCCGTCGACGTCGCAGCGCGCCACCTGGCGCCCGCGGCGATCGATCGAACGCGGATGACAGGTCCAGCTCTTGCCGTCCGCGTGCTTGATCAGCTCGTCACGCGCGGCCACGCCGCAGGTCCAGCGCTCGCCGTTCTTGTTGAGGCAGAGCTGATCCACGGAGGGCGCGTCGATGCCGCCGAGCCGGATGCGGGTGGCCCCGATCGTGATCCCGTCGGCCTCACGGATCTTGGGAATCCCGGTGATGTCGGCGGCGGACGCGACGGAGGGCAGCAGCAGGAGGAGCGCGAGCAGGGCTGGTTTCATCGACATCAACGGGCGCGGGTCGTCCTTGGGGATGGGCAATAGCAGCGATAGTGCGGCGGATCGCCCGCCAGTTCCAGCGCCGCGATTGCCTGAGTCGCTCAACTTCGCGCGATGGCGGCCGAAAGTAGGAGCCGAGCTATGGCCAAGGCGTCGCTCTGCTCCCCTCCCGCAAGGGGGAGGGGAGCACACTGCCCTTGCCGCCGAGATCGCGCTCGATCAGTTCACCGCCACCCGCCGGGCCAGCGCCAGGCCCATCAGCACAAACGCGGATGTCACCTCGGGGCCGCCGACCAGGATGCGGGTCGGGGTCTTCATCTTGTTCCACTCATAGGCGCGGTACGGATGCCGCCGGCCGCCCTCGCCGAACGACGTCACGATGCAATGCACCGCGGGCGCGAAGCTCGCTGCAGCGCCGCCGAGATGGCCGAGCGCGATCAGCGCCAGCGCCGCGTCGAACGGGTTCATCTCGCGGCCGATCAGCTCGTCCTCGACATAAGCGAGCACGCGCAGGCGGATGAGCTCGAACGCGCCGTCGGGGTCGATCGCCTGCCGCGCCGCCGGTGGCAGCGCCATGAAGGCGTGGTAGCAGCGGCCGAAATAGGCGCAGTACAGCTCCGGCAAATAATAGATGTGCGAGCGCGGATCGGCGAAGGCGCCGCTCAGCACCAGCCGCTGCTGGAAGCCGACGATCCGCCTGACGACGTCGAGCCTGCCTTGCGTCTCCAGGACCTGCCAGCGCTTGAGATTGCGGAACGAGACCTCGAGCACGTCGAGATTCAGCGTCGGATCGAGATCGTTGCCGTAGGGCCGCTCGCCGGCCAGGCTGTCGATCCAGGTGGCGACGCCGCCTTCGTAGTCGACGTTGTCGTTGATCGGCACCGTCACGCGCGGCTCGTTGCCGCCGGCGCGCACCTGGTAGCCGGCATAGAAGTCCAGCAGCGGCTGGCTCAGCATCGGATCGTCCGATCCGGCCTGCGTCGCCGCCGAGAACGAGCATGCCGTGGTGTCGCAATCCGGCACGTAGACGCCGAAGCCGAGGTCCTGCTTGATCTGGGTGAAGAAGCGCGAGAACCGCGGATGCGGATGCGGCGCCAGCGCGGTGACGACGTCGTAGCTCTTGCCGTCGGCGCCGCGCACCTGCTCGCGGCTGATGGTCAGGCAGAACTCGACCATCGCCGCGATGGCGCCGCGCGCCGCGCTCGTCTGCTCCGATGAGGCGAGGCCGGTCTCCAGATAGCTCAGCAGCGCCTCGGTGAAGAACGCGTCGTAATACGCCGAGCGGTGGCGGATCTGCACCGGCTCCCACATCGGCTCGGCGATGCCGCGCCACGGCGGATTGATCACCGCGGCCGCCGGCGAGCGCGCGATGAAGACGCGGGCGAGGTTGAACAGCAGGGTCGAGTTCTTGTAGCCGCGCGCGTCGAGCCCCTGCAGCGCCATCTGGACCTCGGAGCCCTTCATGTCGGGATCGCCGATCAGGTTGAAGGCGGCATAGGTCGGGATGAAGCCATTGCGGCTGAACGAGCCGAGCAGGTCGGCACCGCAGGCCCGGATCACCCGGTCGATCTCGCCGGCCGGCGGCATGGCCGCCGCCGCAGTCCGGCGCGGCGGGGCAGGGTGGTGCAAGGCGATGCTGTCGACGAGATCGGCGACCGGGCGGCCGATCTGCTCCCAGTCCGGCGTCGGATTGTCGCGGGCGAGAACCAGCGCGTCGCGCAGCGCATTGAGAACGGCGGGATCGTTCAGCTCGGGCAGGCCGGCACGGCGCAGCAATGCGCGCAGCGCCGGGTTCCCCAGCGCGGTCCGGTAGAATTTCGACAGATGCGGGTCGCCGCTGCCGGGCCGGCGCAGGATGGGGTCGCAGACCTCGTACAGCGAGGGCCCATCCTTCCGGGCCGTCAGTGCGCGACAGGCCGCGCCGGCGAAATACTGGAAACTCAAGCGAGGACTCGCGGGTTGTCGGAGGCGGGACGAACGGCATGCGCTGCTCGAAACGCCCCACAAACGGCGCGCCGTGCGCATGCATGGGGCAAACTGACACGCTCGACCGCCAAAGACAACGTGACGGCGGTCACGGCGCGGGAGGCGGATTTGGCGGCAATGTGGCCTCCCGGCGGTCCGCCCAGGGCCGTTTGGAGATCGCCGCCATGGTTAAATTTGCGTTTCTCTTCAAGTGCTTGAAAAGTCAATGGTGTTCCGATGTTGCCCTGGGTGCTCGTTCGGGTTAATCCTTTCTTCGTTGCGGCGCCGCAATTTGCGCGCATTGGGACGACACATCGTCTCGCAACCCCTCAAACCTCAGAGGCGCCAGCGCGACCAAAGGGTGCACCCCTTTGGCATCGACGGGCAGGCTCGGACCAGGATTGACGTGATGACCGCAAGGCAGCCTTCTCTTTCCCGCCGATCGGCCGTGATCGCCGCCGCGCTTCTCTGTACGGTGTCGCTCGCGATCGGCGCGCATGCTGCCCTCAACAAGCGTTCGCTCGAGGCGCCCAAGGCGGCCGCCTCCGAGCAGAGCAGCGTGGCGACCGGCAACGGCGCGCGCCTCGCGCTCGTCATCGGCAATGGTCACTATCCCGATGCGAATGCGCCGCTCGTCCAGCCGATCAACGATGCCCGCGCGCTGACCGGCGCGCTGCGCCGCGACGGCTTCGATGTCGATGTCGTCGAGGATGCCAATAAGGACGACATGACCCGCGCGGTCGAGCGCCTCAAGGCCAGGATCAAGCCCGACTCGGTGGTGATGCTGTTCTTCGGCGGCTACGCCATCCAGGCGGGACGCGAGAGCTACATGATCCCGGTCGACGCCAAGATCTGGCGGGAATCCGACGTGCGCCGCGAGGGCACCAGCATCGAGCGTCTGCTCGATACGGTCCGCGAGCAGGGCGCGCGCGCCAAGCTGGTGGTGATCGACGCCTCCCGCCGCAATCCCTATGAACGCCGCTTCCGCGCCTATTCGCACGGCCTCGCGCCGATCAACGCACCGGCCAATGCGCTGATCCTGTCGTCGGCGACGCCGGGCAAGGTGCTGGACGATCCGAAGGGCCAGAACAGCGTGCTGGTCGGCGAGCTGCTCAACCAGCTCGGCAAGAGCCCGAGCGCCGAGACCGTGTTCAACAAGACCCGCAACGCCATCGCGCGTAGCTCCGACGGCGAGCAGGTGCCGATGGTGTCGTCCTCCCTGGTCGAGGACATCCGCTTCAGCGCCGACGTCGCCAACGCCGGTAGCTGAGGCCTGGGGTTTCCATCTCTCGTTCAACGCGTCTGACGCTCAGAGCGCCTGAGCGTTTGCCCCCCTCTCACCAAGCTGACGGTCAGCTCCCCTCCCCCTTGCGGGGAGGGGTTGGGGGTGGGGGTCCACGGGCGCCGCGCGTCGTTGGCTTGAGCCTTTGCTGCAAACATCCTGCTTTGGCGGATGCGGGAGCGATCCTCCCGCATGGCGCTGCCTTGGATCGCTGAAAACCTCCCAGGAGCTGGCTCGCAAATCACGTCGAGCGCGACTCGGAGAACCCCCACCCCCGACCCCTCCCCGCCAGGGGGAGGGGAGCCGACCGCCACTGGCGCGACCTCCCCATTTCATCCGTTCCGCAGGACTCGGCCGCCGCCCTCAATTGCTCGCCATCACCGGCCGCACCGGGTCGCCCTCGCGCAGCAGCGCGCCGGCGCGGGTGACGACGACGTCGCCCTCGGCGAGGCCGTCGCGGATCTCGACCTGGCCGCCGGCCATCAGGCCGATTTCGACCCGCTTGGTCTCGATGCGCTGGGCGCGCACCACCTGCACCACGGTGCCGTCCGGATCGTACAGCACGGCGGTCAGCGGCACCGCGACGCCGCAGCTCTGGCCGATCTTGATCACGGCGCGCCCGAACGAATTCACCAGCAGCCGCGCCGTGCCGTTGATGCCGATGAAGGCCTGGCCGAGCTGGCTGTTCGGCTCGACGGTCGGCGCCACCCTTCGGATCTTGCCCTCGACCTCGCCGGCCCCGACGATGCGGATCCGCGCGGTCTGGTTGACCGCGAGCTTGCCGAGCTGCGCTGATGGCACCAGGCCGACGAGATCATATTCGTTGCGGGCGAGAATGGAGAACAGCGCCTCGCCGCGGCCGGAGGCGAAGGCGCCGATGGTGGCGCTCGACGACAGGATTGTGCCCGCGACCGGCGCCTGGATCATGATCGTGCCGCCCTCCGGCGGCGTCAGCCGCGCCAGGTTCTGCCCGGCCGTGACGCTGTCGCCGGCATCGACCAGCACCTCCGCGACCTTCAGTCCGGGACGGTCGGGCCTGACGGCGGTCTCGTTGCGCGCCAGCACCATGCCGGACACCTCGACCGTGTTGTCGAAGCAGGCCTTGGTCGCCTTGAGCACGCTGACCGCGGCGCCCTTCGGTGCGCTGTCGTCGGCTGCCAGCACCGGCTGGATCAGGGCCAGCACGCCGGCCGCGGCCAATAGCGGCATCCGGCGCATTGTGGCAATTGCGGCATGTCGCATGCGAAACCGATCCTCGCGAACTCACGTCAATTGAACGGCTGAAGTCGGGATAGCAGACGTGCAGCCGCCGGGCCAGCCGACCCGCGTCCCTGGTAGTCGCGCCAGCATGCTGCGACGTTCAGCGGAGGACCCCCGAACTTTCTCGGCAGGGTCCACGTTGACGCTGCCGAATGTCGGCCATCTCTATTTGGGACTCACGATCATGCTTCGGCTCTGGATACCACTTCTGCTCTGCGCCGCCCTCGTCACGCCGGCGGTCTCCGCCGAGCTCACCGCCGACGCCGTCAACGGCGCGGAGCTGCGCAAGCGGCCGCCGGCCGAAGAGAAGATGGACCCGGTGGCGATCCGCGCCCAGGTGCTGCTCGATCGCGCGCGTATCTCGCCCGGCGAGATCGACGGCCGCTTCGGCGACAATGCGCGCACGGCGCTCGCCGCGTTCGCGCGCGCCAAGGGGCTTGCCGGTGATGCGAAGCTGACGCCCGAGCTGTGGGACGCGCTGCTGCGCGGCGACCAGGCGCCGGCGATCGTCTCCTACACCATCACCCGCGACGATGTGAAAGGGCCGTTCCTGAAGAAGCTGCCGCAGCACATGGAGGACATGAAGGACCTGCCGGCGCTCGGCTACACCTCGCCGCGCGAGGCGCTGGCCGAGAAATTCCACATGAGCGAACAGCTGCTGTCGGCGCTCAATCCGAAGGCCAGCTTCGACAAGGAGGGCGAGCAGATCGCCGTCGCCAACGTGATCCGGCCGGACGAGAAGGCGCCGGAAATCATGCGGCTCGACATCAGCAAGGACGCCGGCACGGTGCAGGCATTCGACAAGGACGGCAGGCTGGTGGCGGTGTTTCCGGCCACCGTCGGCAGCGAGGAGAAACCGACGCCCGACGGCACCTTCAAGGTCACCTCGCGCGATGCCGATCCCAACTACCGCTACAATCCGGACTACGAGTTCAAGGGCGTCAAGTCGCGCAAGCCGTTCACCATCAAGCCCGGCCCGAACAACCCGGTCGGCGCCTATTGGATCGGCCTGTCGGTCGGCAACGGCTACGGCATCCACGGCACCGCCGAGCCGTCCAAGGTCGGCAAATCGGAATCGCACGGCTGCGTCCGTCTGACCAATTGGGACGTGCGCTTCCTCGGCGACCACCTGTCGAAGAAGGCGAAGGTGGAGCTGCATTGAGCGGGCACCGTTGCCTGGCGAAGCTACGCCATCATCCCGGCCGAACGACGTGACCCGGCTCGATCCACACCCACCGCCGTCATCCCGGCGAACGCCGGGACCCATAACCCCAGGGAGCGGTTTGAGGCAGGCCGGTCATTGACAGTTCGCCCATCGCGACCGCCGCCGCGTATGAGTCTCGGGTCGGCATCGCAACCACGCGATCGCGCGTCGCTACTTGCTCGGGACGGCGAGTGGCGGAGTACAGCAGCATCGCTGCAACGACCAATTCACCGCGTATGGTGGGCAAAGCGCGCAGCCATCGTGCGTGTCGCGAGGACGTGCCAGCGCCTTTGCCCACCCTACCGGCCGCATCGTCTTTCCTGCGCGCCGCGGCGAATTTAACGAGCAATGCCAAGCCGATCGGGCTTGTCCAGATATTCCGATAAAAAGAATTCCCTTGCGCCGTCGGGCAAATCAGGTGGAAATTTCCGCCCGTCCCGCCTCATTGAAGAGGGGCGCTGCGCGAACGTCACGACGCGTTGGGGTGGGATGCGATGGCCGCGAGATGGCGCAGCGTGCTCAAGGCATGCCGACGTACGCCATGCCGCGGACGGTGAAGTCGCAGGGTCCTGACCTCCCGACGCTGAGGTCCGCGCAACGTGCGTGATGCGCGCGTTGTCGCCACGGTGGCAAACAAGCCGGTCACCGGGGAGACTGCGTATAAATCGTAAAGCCATCGCGCAGGGAGGGCCGGGTCGTTCCGGCTGTACCTGTGGTTCTGCCGCCTGCATTTTTTCTCGCAGGCGGGCCGCAGGCCTCAGCCGAGGCCTGGCTCTCCCTGCGCCCTCTCACAAAAGAGGGTGTCCCGATGATCACAGCTCGGACGCAAAACGCGCCGCGAGAACGCGGACCTGCAACCGCGTGGGCTGTTTGACAATTACATCAGAAGAACAGGTCTCCGCCGCTACGTCGCAAACGACCGCGACGGTGCGACATGCAGCGCATAGACGTCGAGCTTGTCGCTCACGCGAGGATACAACTCGGTCACCAGCGGATCGTGCCCTGGGATGAATCGATCCGGATGGCCGGCGAGGCGTTCGATGATCTCCCAGCCCTGCGCCGTGTCGCCGATGTTGTAGACGATCGGAAACGGGCTACGGCGCTGCAGATTGGCGTAGTAATGCGCGGCGTCGGAGGCGAGCACGACGGGGCCGCGCGCGGTGTCGACGCGCACCACCTGCAGCCCGTCGGAATGCCCGCCGACCCGGTGCACGGTGACGCCGGGCGCGACCTCGCCGTCGCCGGCGTGGAAGGTGACGCGGTCGCCATAGACGTGGCGCACCATCGTGGTGACGTGCTCGACCGTGAACGGGTAGCGCAGCATGCCGTTGCACATGCAGCGGCCGGTGGCATAGGCCATCTCGCGCTCCTGCAGGTGAAAGCGCGCATTCGGGAAGCGGTCGAGATTGCCGGCGTGATCGTAGTGCAGATGGGTGACGATGATGTCGCGGATGCCGGCGGCGTCGACGCCGAACGAAGCGAGCGCATCGATCGGATCACGCGTCAGGGTGCGGTGGCGGATCTCGGCCTCCGCGGCGTTGAAGCCGGTGTCGACCAGGATGTCGCGCCCGTCAGTGCGGATCAGCCACACGAAATAGTCGAGGTCCTGCGCCGTGCTGTCGTGCGGATCGGGCTGCAGGAAGTTCATGTGCGGCGTGCGCGGCGACATCGTCGCATAGCGCAGCGCGTAGATCTCGGTGGCGTTCCCCATGATGGCCTTCTCGTTGGTTGGGCACGGCAACCATCGAGCCATCGGCAGGCATCGAGGTCAATCGCATCGAGGTCAATCGCGGCGCGCGTCGAACCGGACGGTGCGCTGCCGCGACACAGCGTGAGGCATCTCACATTTCAAGACATCGGGATCGTTGCATGGTCCGCTCGTGTCATCGCCCGCAGCTCGCAACAGGCTCCTGCGGGCGGTCGCCGCCTCAGATGATTCTTCAACCGCCGCAAGCGGTTGACGGACCGTCACGGCGATTTGATAATGCCTGACGCGTGGGATATGGTCGCCGCGGCGCAAGCTGGACGGCGCCTGATTGCTGACCGCTGGACCGCCATCGTGATGACTTTCCGCCTGCTGCTGCCGCTCGGCCTGATGTTCTCCGTCGCGTTCTCGGCCGTGGTCTCCTGGCCCGCGCGCGCGGCCGGCGACCGCTTTGCCCTGGTCATCGGCAATGCGAAATATCCGGATGCCGAGGCGCCGCTCAAGGAACCGGTCAACGATGCCCGCGATCTCACCGACGAGTTGAAGCGCGACGGTTTCAGCGTCGAGACCCTGGAGAACGCCGGCGGCGACGCGATGCGCCGCGGCCTCGACCGGCTCTATGGCAAGATCAAGCCGGGCTCGGTGGCGCTGCTGTTCTTCTCCGGCTACGGCATCCAGTCGAGCCGGCAGAGCTACATGATCCCGGTCGACGCGCAGATCTGGCAGGAGGCCGACGTGCGGCGCGACGGCATCGGCCTCGAGCAGGTGCTGCAGGAGATCAACAGCCGCGGCGCCGGCGTGAAGATCGCGCTGCTCGATGCCTCCCGGCGCAATCCCTATGAGCGCAGGTTCCGCACCGCCTCGGCTGGGCTCGCGCCGGTCATCGCACCGAGCGGTACTTTGGTGATGTACTCGGCCGCGCTGTCCGCCGTCGTGTCGGATAGCGGCCGGGATCACAGCCTGTTCGTGCAGGAGCTGCTGAAGGAGATCCGCGTTCCCGACCTCACCGCCGAGGAGACGCTGAACCGCACCCGCGTCGGCGTAACCCGCGCGTCGCGCAGCGAGCAGGTGCCGTGGATCTCGTCGTCGCTGGCGGAGGACTTCTCCTTCGTGCCCGGTAATGGCGGCGTCAGGCCGCCTGCGCCGGCCGAGAGCAATGCCGCGCCGATTCCGGCACCACCTGTCCCTGCGCCGACCCCGACGCAGGTCGTGGTGGCTCCGCCGGTGCCGTCGCCGCTGCCGCCGGCTCCGCCCGCGCCGCAGCCGACGCCGGTGCAGAAGGTGGATACTCCGCCGGCACCGCCGGTTGCTCCGGCGCCGCCGGCGCCCGCGCCATCTCCCGTGATCGCGAACGTGGCGCCCGCCGCGCCTGCTGCGCCCGCGGCCCCCGCCGCTCCGGCAGCGCCTGCGCAGGACCCGTTCGCCGACGACCCGACGATCAAGAGCCTGAGCGCCAAGATCGCGGCCAATCCCGACGATGCAGGTGCGCTCTATCGACGCGGCCAGGTGTATGCGAGCAAGGGCGCCTACGCGCAGGCGATCCGCGATTTCGACGACACCATCCGGATCAACCCGAAGGACGTCGAGGCGCTCAACAACCGCTGCTGGGCCCGCACCGTCGTCGGCGAGCTGCAGCCTGCGCTGCGCGATTGCAACGAGGCGCTGCGGCTGCGGCCGAATTTCGTCGACGCGCTCGACAGCCGCGGGCTGGTCAACCTCAAGAGCGGCGCGGTCAAGAACGCCATCGCCGATTTCGATGCGGCGCTGAAGATCAATCCGCGCCTGACGTCATCATTGTATGGCCGAGGTCTCGCCAAGCAGCGTAACGGCGCCGCGCAGGAGGGCGCGCTCGACATCGCCAACGCCAAGGCGATGGACCCCAACATCGTCCGCGAGTTCGAAGCTTACGGCGTGCGCTGATTTGTTGCGCGCGTCGGCCGGCCGGCTCGAACCATGCGGCAGGCCGGACCGACATAACAGCGAACAGCCGGGTGTCGCGTGTGGGCGCGGCGGAGACCGGGACGATCAGTTCGCGTGAGGAGGGATTGGCAATGACCGCACCGAAAACGAATTCGACCATGACCGCCGGCTTGACGGCTCTCCTGGCCGCGACGGTCCTGAGCGCAGCCGCGTCGCTCGTCGCGATGCCGGCCTTCGCCGCCGATGACGTCAGCGAGGATCAGATCGTCCGCGCCCTGGCCGGGCAGAAGAAGCCGCTGACCCGGGGGCTGTCGATGTCGCCGCCGTCGGAGGCTGCGCCCGCGGTTTCGCCGGAGCAGGACAAGTTCCTGCAGAGCATTCGCGGCCGCTCGACGCGGTCGCTGTCATCAGCCGAGCGCGAGGAGATCGCGGCGGTCGCCAAGACCAAGCCGAACATCGATCTCGAGATCACCTTCGACTACAACTCCGCCAACATCAGCCAGAAGTCGCTGCCGTCGGTGCAGGCGCTCGGCCGGGCGCTGACCAACGCCGAGCTGAAGGGGTCGACCTTCGTCGTCGCCGGTCATACCGATGCCGCCGGTGGCGAGGCCTACAATCAGGACCTGTCCGAGCGCCGCGCCGATTCGATCAAGCGCTATCTGGTCGAGAAGTTCGGCATCGCCGGCGCCGACCTGGTGACGGTGGGCTACGGCAAGAGCAAGCTGAAGGATCCGAGCCAGCCGCTCGCCGAGGTGAACCGCCGCGTCCAGGTCGTCAACATGCAGAGCAAGACGGCGGCGGCCAAGTAGCGCCGCGTCCATCAAGCGCCGTCGGAGGTCGCGTGGCCGGAGATCGAGGTGGCCGGATGCGTCCCGCAGGATTGCGGGGCGCATCGCCTTGTCGGAGCGTCCCGCGCCAAATTCGCAGCATCCATAACCCGCATCTCGCGCCGACCGGATCCCCCTGCCGATGAAGCTGCCAAAATCCCTTAAAACCGCGGCCAGCGCGGTGGTCTTCGTGGCCCTGTTCGCCGGCTATTACTGGTACGAGCATCGTCCCCATCACACTGCCGAGGAGCCGCCGATGCAGGCCCAGGTGCTGGTGACCAAGGCGGTGAAGGCCTGCTTCTCGGATCTCGTGCGCGTCACCGGCTTCGTCGTGGCCCGCCGCGAGGCGGTGGTCGGCGCCGATCAGGAGGGATCGCGGGTCATCGACGTTCTGGTCAAGGAGGGCGACACCGTCACCGAGAACCAGGAGCTGGCGCGCCTGACGCCGCCGCCGCAGCAGCCGGGAGCGCCGGCAGCGGCCGCGAGCCGGCCGGTGTCGCTGCGTGCGCCGGCCGCAGGACTCGTCACCGAGGTCCGCACGATCGCCGGTGCGCCGGCCTCGCCGCAGGCCGGCCCGATGTTCCGCATCGCCGTCAACAACGAGCTGGAGCTCGACGCCGAGGTTCCGAGCGTTCATCTCCTGAAGCTCGGCACGGGCGCGCCGGTGCGCATCACTCGTGACAACCTTCCCGACATTGTCGGCCGCCTGCGCGTGGTGGCGCCGCAGGTCGACCGGACCACCCAGCTGGGCCATGTGCGCATCGCGCTGACCAGCAATCCGTCGCTCAAGCCCGGCATGTTCGCGCGCGCCAATATCGATGCCCGGCGGAGCTGCGGCGTCGCCGTGCCCAATACGGCGATCGATCATCTCACCATCCAGGTCGTGAAGGGCAACACGATCGAGACCCGCCGGGTGCGGGTCGGCCTGGTGTCGGATACGTCGAGCGAGATCCTCGACGGGCTGACAGAGGGAGAAATCGTGGTGGCCGACGCCGGCAGCTCGCTGCACGATGGCGACCAGATCAAGACCATGTTTGCCGAAGACATCGATCGCACGCGGGTACGCTGATGGCACTGAATATTTCGGCATGGTCGATCCGGAACCCGCTGCCGTCGATCCTCTTCTCCATCATCCTGCTGATCCTGGGCTGGATGAGCTTCACCAAGCTCGCGGTGACCCGGCTGCCGAACGCCGACATTCCGGTGATCTCGGTCGCGGTGGCGCAATTCGGCGCGGCGCCGTCGGAGCTTGAATCCCAGGTCACCAAGATCATCGAGGACGGCGTCTCCGGCGTCGAGGGCGCGCGCCACATCCAGTCGCTGATCACCGACGGCCTGTCGGTGACGACGATTACGTTCGCGCTGGAGACCAACACCGATCGCGCCATCAACGACGTCAAGGACGCCGTCACCCGGGTCCGTTCCGACCTGCCGCAGAACGTCACCGAGCCGCTGATCTCGCGCGTCGACAAGATCGGCCTGCCGATCGTCACCTATGCTGCGATCTCACCGGGCAAGACCCCGGAGCAGCTGTCGTTCTTCGTCGACGACGTGGTCAAGCGCGAGCTGCAGGGCGTGCGCGGCGTCAGCCAGGTCGAGCGCATCGGCGGCGTCGAGCGCGAGATTCTGGTCTCGCTCGATCCCGACCGTCTGCAGGCCATGGGCCTCACCGCCGTCAATGTCAGCCAGAGCCTGCGCGGCACCAATGTCGACGTCGCCGGCGGCCGCGCCGAGATCGGCAAGAACGACCAGGCGATCCGCACGCTTGCGGGCGCCAAGACGCTGAACGAGCTGTCCAACACGATGATTCCCTTGTTCGGCGGCGGCGAGGTCCGGCTCGCCGATCTCGGGACGGTCACCGACACGATCGCCGATCGGCGCACCTTTGCGCGCTTCAACGGCGAGCCGGTGGTCGCGCTCGGCATCAAGCGCGCCAAGGGTGCCAGCGACGTGGTCGTCGCCGCCGCGGTCCAGAAGCGCATCGACCAGGTCAGAGCCGCCCATCCCGATGTCGAGCTGAAGCTGATCGATACGTCGGTCGATTTCACCAAGGGCAATTACGAAGCGGCGATCTCGACCCTGTTCGAGGGCGCGATCCTCGCCGTCATCATCGTGCTGCTGTTCCTGCGTGACTTCCGCGCCACGGTGATCGCGGCGATCTCGCTGCCGCTGTCGATCTTTCCGGCCTTCTGGGCGATGGATATTCTCGGCTTCTCGCTGAACATGGTGTCGTTCCTGGCGATCACGCTGTCGACCGGCATTCTGGTCGACGATGCCATCGTCGAGATCGAGAACATCGTGCGCCACATGCGGATGGGGAAGTCGCCCTATCGCGCGGCGCTCGATGCCGCGGACGAGATCGGGCTCGCGGTCATCGCGATCAGCCTCACCATCATCGCGATCTTTGCGCCGGCCAGTTTCATGTCCGGCATCGCCGGACAGTTCTTCAAGCAGTTCGGCATCACCGTCTCGGTGCAGGTGTTCTTCTCGCTGCTGGCGGCGCGCTTCGTCACGCCGATGCTGGCGGCCTACTTCCTCAAGCACCACGACCATGACGATCCGCCGCCCGGATTCATCCTGCGTGCGTATCAGCGCATCGTCACATGGTCGGTGAAGCACTACTTCATCACGGTTCTCCTGGGCATCGGGATCTTCGCGGGCTCGATCTGGAGCACGACCCTGCTGTCGCAGGGGTTCCTGCCGGCGCAGGACGCCGCGCGATCGCTGCTCGCGATCGAGCTGCCGCCCGGGGCGCAGCTCGCCTACACCGAGAAGGTGACCGAGGACATCGTCGCGCGCCTGCGCAAGCGGCCCGAGGTCCGCAGCGTGTTCGTTGACGGCGGCCGGCTTCAGGGCGCGATGGAGGTTCGCCGCGCCGGGATGATCGTCAACTACACGCCGAAGACCGAGCGCAAGATCACCCAGAAGGAGCTCGAGCTCGAGATCACCAAGGATCTCGAGAGCATTCCGGACATCCGCTTCTGGTTCACCGACGAAAATGGTCTGCGCCCGATCAAGCTGGTGCTGACGGGCTCGGATCCCAAGCTGGTCGACAACGTTGCCAGCGAGCTCGCGTCGCAGATGAAGCGGATTCCGATCATCTCCAACGTCGTGTCGGACACCTCGCTCGACCGGCCGGAGTTGCGGGTGCAGCCGCGCGCCGACCTGGCCGCGCGTCTGGGCGTGTCGACAGAAAGCCTGTCGCAGACCATCCGCGTCGCCACGATCGGAGATGTCGGTCCCGCGCTGGCGAAATACGATGCCGGCGGCCGCCTCGTCCCGATCCGGGTGCAGCTCGAGGATGCGGCACGCAGCGACGTGAAGATCCTCGAACAGTTGCGGGTGCCGCTCGGGCAGTACGGCGAAAAGGGCGGTGTGCCGCTGGCGGTGGTCGCCGATATCAAGCTCGATCAGGGCCCGACCAGCATCAGCCGCTACGATCGCGGGCGGCAGGCCACCGTCGCGGCCGACCTCGTCGGACTTGCGGCGCTCGGCGATGCGACCAGGCAGATCGACGAGCTGCCGGTCAGAAAGAGCATGCCGGCCAGCGTCAAGCTGATCCCTTCGGATGATGCCGAGAGCCTGAACGAGCTGGCGTCCGGCTTCATCACGGCGATCACGGCAGGGCTGATGATCGTCTACGCCGTGCTGGTGCTGCTGTTCGGCACCTTCCTGCAGCCGATCACGATCCTGTTCTCGCTGCCGCTGTCGATCGGCGGGGCGATCGGCGCGCTGATGCTGACGGGCAAGCAGCTCACGATCCCGGTCTATATCGGCATGATGATGCTGATGGGCATCGTGACCAAGAACGCGATCATGCTGGTCGAGTTCGCGGTCGAAGCGATTCATGCCGGTGTCAGGCGCGACGAGGCGATCATCGACGCCGGCATGAAGCGGGCCCGTCCGATCGTGATGACCACGATCGCGATGGTCGCCGGCATGATGCCGAGCGCGCTCGCGGTCGGTGCCGGCGGCGAGTTCCGCTCGCCGATGGCGCTCGCGGTGATCGGCGGCCTGGTGTTCTCGACCGTGCTGTCGCTCTTGTTCGTGCCGGCGATGTTCCTGGTGATGGACGATGTCGGCGCGTTGTTCGCCCGCCTCGGCCGCAAGCTGATCGTCTCCTCCGGCGAGACTGCCGACGAGGCGCAGTCCGGCCATGGGCCGGAGGCGGGGCATCAGCCAAAGCCGCCGCCGTCGGCGATGTCGCCGGCCGCGGAATGAGATGAGTGCTGGAAACGTGCTGTTTCAGTTCGCGGTCGAGGGCGTACGGCGGCGCGCGCTGAGATCGTGGGCCACGTTCGGCGCGCTGTCGACTGGCGCGGTGGTCTCAGGCGGAACGATCAGGGCAACGAAGCCCTGGCTCGCGCCCTCCAGGCCGAACAGCTTGGTCCGGAGCGTGAAATCGGCCCGTACCGAACGTCGCGCCTGCGCTGCCGCGGCTTGCATGCCGGAGATGCAGGAGATGTCGGTGTCGTAGCACAGCGCCGCCCAGCCCTGCGCAGTCAGCTCTTCCGACGGAGGGTGCAACTCGTGCGGGTGCACAAGCGCCATTTCATAGTGCGGGTGGTCGGGACTGTAGAACGCGGCGGCAAAGGCGAGGCCGTCATCGCCGCCGACGGCGACAAGGGCTCCGTTCGACGCCGTATGCCACAGGCGGTCGAGCTCGGTCACGGCCGGCTCGTAGAAATCGCGGCCCTCGTTCAACGGAACGTAGTTCCGGTACAAGGCATGGAAGGGCGCTACGACTGTGGCCGCGAATGCCGCGATCGCGATCGTCGCAGCGGCGAGATTGATCGTGACGTCGCGGGGGGCGTGATAGCTCGCGCCACACACGATCACGATGACGAACAGGAAGACGCCCTGCAGGCCCCACAGCGGCGGCATGTCGGTGCCGAACACGATCGAGACCAGCGCGGGGAACACCACGGTCCCGATGCTGATCATCGCCAGCAGCCGGAGTCCGGGGTCGAGGCTGAGCGCATCGTTCAGCACGCGGGTGGCGCGGGGCCGGGTCATGGCGAGCCATATGAGGCCGGGGATACCGGCGATGCCGGCCATCGCCAATAGGAAGCCGCTGCCCTCGACCAGGGCGGCCGAGGCGGTCTTGCCGACGTGATGCTCGATCGCATGCGAGAACGGCTGGGCGCCGGTCGTGGCGAGCCAATAGATATGGGGGGCGAGCGCGACCAGGCCGGACAGCGCCGCGATCCAAGGCGCGGACGAGGTGAAATAGGCCCGACGCTCGCCGTGGCACAACGCTGCGACCGCAAAGCCCGCGATCAGGAAGACCGAGTAGTACTTGCCGAGCATGGCGAGTGCCGCGGTCAGGCCGGCCGCGACGGCCCAGCCGACGTGACGTGTCTCGAACGAGCGCAGGAAACACCACGTCGCCAGCGGCCAGCTCGACAGCAGCACGGCGTTGGCGTTGAAGCGTTGCGCGTGCAGTTGATAGACCGGCAGCAGCATGAGCAGCAGCAGGACGACCAGGCGCTTGTCACCGCGCGCGAAACGCCGGGTGATGAGGTCGACGGCCCAGAGGCCGACCGCCGCGTTGGTCAGCGCCAGCAGGTTGAACGACCAGTTGGTCAGCGGAAACACGGTGGTCCAGGCCCGCGCGGCCCAGCCCATCAGCGGCGGATGCTTGGTCGAGCCCCAGTCGAAGCTGCGTCCGAGCGACCAGGTCTCGATCACATCCTGATGGAGATCGCCCCCCAGATAGGCGACCGAGAAATACACCATCCAGACCGCGACGAACCCGACGATCAGGGTTGGAACGGCCCAACCGTCCTCCACGGCGTCGATCCAGATCGTGAGAGCTCTGCGCCACCGGCCTACCGAACCACTGGCCTCGATCGCGATCGCCGGCAACGCAAGACTCATGACTTCGCTTCCACCACGCTTGTCTGGCGCGCAAAGCCCCACCCCGCGCACCGTCCGTGCGCGAGCCCGTGGAGTTCATCGCTGCCGGATTGAACCCTGTTAGAACTGTTAAAAAGAGTTCATGTCGCAAATTGTGAGGCGTGGTGGCCCAATTGCGATCATCTTTGGCCGATGCTGATACGAAACGATGCACGACGGGCAGTTCCCGCCATGGACTGGACCCGCAATCGACAAATTCGCGGTGAACGACGCTGCGCGCTTGCCGCGCTCGGCCAACTAATCGTTGCGTGCGATCGTGTTCAGCCTGGTCAGGTCATGCAGCAGGATGCGGCCGCGTTGCAGATCCAGGATCTTGTCCTTGCGCCAGGCCTGCAACTGGCGGTTCACGCTTTCGCGCGCCGCGCCGACGAAGACGCCGAGCTGTTCCTGCGAGATGTGAACCTCGGAGCCGAAATCCTCCGCCAGCGCGCACAGCCGGCGTGCCAGCCGCACCGGCAGCGGCTGCAGCACGGATTCCTCCATGCGCTCGCTCTGCCAGCGGATGCGCTGGCACAGCAGCTGAATGATCCTGATCGCCACCTTGGGCTCGCGTTCCAGGAAACTGAGGAAATCCTCGCGGCGGAGCACGAACAGCTCGGTTGCTTCACCGGCGGTAGCGTCCGCCGTGCGCTCCTGCCCGTCGAGCACGGCGACCTCGCCGAACAGATCGCCGGGCCCCATGAAGTTGAGCGTCAGCCGGCTGCCGTCAGTGGCACCGGTCTCGATGCGAATCTGGCCGCGCCGCACCCCGAACAGGGCATTGCCGGGGTCGCCCTTCTGGAACAGTACCTCGCCCGACGACAGATGCTGAGTGTGGCAGAGGCTCGAGATTCGCTGCAACTCGTCCGCACCGAGGTCGGCGAACATCGGGTTCATCTTCAGAATGACCGCAAATTCGGCCTGCTTGCTCATCACTATACCTTCGGCAATGGTTCAAAGCCTCAGTTACAGAAACCCCCCGGTCGGAAGTGTGTCATAAGTCACATAATGACGCACGGGCTTCCGACTATTTTGGTCGCGCTGGGAGCGGTCTTCGTTCCGAGAAAATTTCGGATTGAACCGGGTCGGCATTGCCGCACGCTAACCGGTGGAGACCGCTCGCGCCTCGCGCTTGGGACATCGACATGAAGGCATTGAAGATCGCAGGCGGTTTGATTGGCGCCGTCATCGTCGTGCTGGCTCTGGCGCTGGCTTTTGGACTTCCGGCGAGCTTCCTTACGGTGGCCATCCAGGACCGCGTCGAACGTGACACCGGCTATCGCCTGAGCATCGCCGGCTCGGCAAGCGTCAGCCTGTGGCCGTCGCTGCATGCAACCCTGACGGACATCACCGTGCAGGATCCGAAGGAGCGGGACGGCAACAATCGGCTGACGATCGGCAAGCTGCAGGCTGACGTGGCGCTGTCGAGCCTGTGGTCCGGCCGGCCCGACATCGGCGAGATCATCATCGACAAGCCCACACTCTATCTGCCGCTGCTGCGCGAGCGGCTGCGGGATAATGCGCCGCGCAGCCGTGCCTCGGCGAAGCCAGAAGCGGCGCCTGCGGCCCGGATCGAACGGGTCACCGTCAGGGACGGCGCCGTCATCCTCTCCAACCCGCGCGACCGCGTCGAGAATCGTCTCGAGGGCATCGGCGCGACGGCGTCTCTGTCCGATGGCAAGGTCAAGATCACGGGTACGGCCCGGGCCGGCGACCGCCCGGTCACGTTCGACGTCACAGCGCCGGCGCCGGCGCTGCCGATTGACCGCCAGACCCTGCCGGTCGAGTTCAAGATCGACGTGGCCAATGCATTCCGCGGCGGTCTTGCCGGCCGCGCCGACGTTCGCCTGAATGGCCCGGTGGTGATGATCAACGGTCTCAGCGGAACGCTCGGCGATGGCGATTTCAACGGCTGGGCCTCGGTCGATCTGGCGAGCAAGCCGCTGGTGAAGGTCGATCTCGACGTTCGCCGGCTCGACTTGGGAGCGCCTGCCGCGCAGGGCCCTGCCGGCGCGTCGGGATGGAGCACGGCGGCAATCGACTTGCGCGGTCTCAACTACGTCGATGCCCGTGTGAAGCTGTCGGCGACGGACGTCGTTCTCTCCGGGGCCCGCCTCGGTCCGCTCGATCTCGAAGCCTCGCTGGCCGGCGGCCTGCTGAAGGCGACCATCGCCAATCTCGGCGCCTATGAGGGGCAGGCCAGTGGCGAGGTCGTGATCGACGCCTCCACGGGCAATCCGGCCTATGCGATGCACTGTGATCTCGTCGGCATCCGGGCGCTGCCGCTGCTCTCTAACGTCGCCGGATTCGACAAGCTCGATGCGCGGATGCAAGGCAAGCTCGCCTTGCGCTCCAATGGCGCCAGCCAGCAGGCGATCATGAGCAACCTGAGCGGCTCGGCGTTCCTGTTGTTCCAGGACGGCGCGATCCGCGGCATCAACGTTGCGCAGATGATCCGCTCATTGACATCCAATCCGCTGTCGGGATGGCAGGATTCGAAGGAACTGACGACCGATCTCACGCAGCTCTCGGCCTCGTTTCAGGTCGAGCGCGGGCAGGCCGCCACCAGTGACCTTAATTTGGTCGGACCGCTGGTCAAGGTCGCCGGTACGGGGACGATCGATCTGGGCAATCGGGCGCTGGCGATGCGGGTCGAGCCGAAGCTCGTGATGACGACCGAGGGGCAGGGCCGCACCTCGGAGCCGATCGGCCTTGGGATT
Organism: Bradyrhizobium sp. HKCCYLRH2060; assembly: GCF_051168135.1. Classification (NCBI taxonomy): domain Bacteria; kingdom Pseudomonadati; phylum Pseudomonadota; class Alphaproteobacteria; order Hyphomicrobiales; family Nitrobacteraceae; genus Bradyrhizobium; species Bradyrhizobium sp. HKCCYLRH2060. Next base: position 182,667 of record NZ_JBNPUK010000001.1, on the reverse strand, counting down.
CCCGTCGTCATCGACGGCCCCTGGAGTCAGCCGCGCTTCTACCCCGACATGGCCGGCATCCTCGACAATCCGGACGCGGCCTACGCCAGGCTCAAGCAGATGGGCCAGGGCCTGTTCGGCAAGGACGGAGCCGGGCTGAACAATTTGATCAACGGCATCGGCGGCCTGATCGGAAATTCTGCGCCCACCGGTGCTGCTGGTCCGAACGGCGCGCCGTCAGCGGCAGCCCCGAATGGGCAGGCCCCGGCCCCCGGCCAATCCGACCTGCTCGGCGGCGATCTCGGATCGGCGATCGGCAATCTGATTCAGCAAGGACTGCAGGGCGCGTCGCCGCCCGCCAAGAGCCGCGGCCGTACGCTGGTTGCGCCCCAGGACGGCGCTGTTTCGCGGCCTCCGGGCGACGCCGGCCAGGGCGCGGCAGAGGCCGCTCCCGCCGAGCCCTTGCAGGACGGTGCCCAGGACAGCCAGCCGATGAACGACGTTCTGAAGCGCATCTTCAATAGGTAATATATGACCGCGACCGGCCGAGTCCGCGAAGGATGTCCCCCGAGCGGTGGATGCAATTCAGGGCCAGCCGCACGATAACGAGGCGCGCGAGCGCGCGCGGCGTGGGCGCCGCTGTGCATGCCATTCTGTGCTAAACGGATGCCGGCGACGGATCGTCTCGCACCCGAGCGGTCCCGTCTCCGAGGTGTTGCTGCCGCGAGGACGGCAGCGGACGCGCCTGTCCGAGGCTGACCTCGGCGATGATGCGCGTGAGGGGTCCGGATGAGCGAGGTCGAGAACAGAGGCTGGTCGTTGCGGCAGGGCCTGTTCGCCAAATACGTCGTGTCGCTGGTCGGGCTCGTCGTGTTCGTCCTGGCCGTGAACGGCGCGACCGAAACCTGGATCAGCTATCAGTCCACCAAGGCGAGCCTGACCGCCGCCATGGCCGAAAAGGCCGACGCCAGCGCCCGGCGGATCGATCAGGCGCTCTCGGATCTGCAGCGGCAGATCAGCTGGGTGACGCGGGCGAGCGCCAACACGCTGGAGCTGCGCCGCGCCGACTATGTGCAGCTGCTGAGTCAGGCACCGGCCGTGCGGCAGTTGTATCAGCTCGACGGACAGGGCCGCGAGCAGCTCAGGGTATCGCGCACCTCGATCTCGTTCTCCTCGGGCAACGACCTGTCGCGCGATCTGCGCTTCACCGACACCGTCACGCATGGAAGCAGCTTCTCGGCCGTGACCTTCAAGGGCGCGCAGCCGATGATGTCGATCTCGGTCGCGCATTCCGGCTTCAATGCCGGTGTGACCGTGGCTGACATCGATCTCGACTTTCTCGAAGACTTCATGACCGAGGCACAGGTCGGCAAGGTCGGCACCGCCTACGTGGTCGATCCGCGCGGCCAGGTGCTGGCGAGCTCCGCGAAAGGGCCGGCCGTCGGCCAGGACCTCGCCAAGCTGCCGCAGGTCGCGGCGGTGCTCGCGCCGGATGGCCAGCCGCTGGCCTCCGGCACGGACACCGCGGGGCATGCCGTGCTCTCGGCGGTCGCGACGCTCCCCAAGCTCGGCTGGTCCGTGTTCTTCGAGCAGTCCACTGCGCACGCGCTGGCGCCGATCCGGGACCAGCTGTTGCGTGGGGCGCTGTTGATCGCGCTCGGTCTTGCCGTGGCGATCCTCGCGGGCTCGCTGCTGGCGCGCCGCATGCTCGTTCCGATCACCGCATTGCGCGCCGGCGCGCGCAAGCTCGGCGCGGGTGACTTCGCCCAGCGCATCGAGGTGAAGACGCATGACGAGCTGGAGGAGCTCGCCGATCAGTTCAACAGCATGGCCGGCCAGCTCGCGCAGTCCTATGCCGTGCTGGAAGCCAAGGTCGAGGAGCGGACGCGCGATCTGGCTCAGTCGATCAATGAGCTGAAGGTGCTCGAGGAGGTCGGACGCGCGGTGGCCTCCTCGCTCGATCTCAATGCCGTGCTGCCGACGGTGGCGGCGCGCGCGCTGGAGATCACGCATGCCGATGCCGTGCTGATCTATTCCTACGATGCCGCGGAACGCCGCTTCAGGCTGGTGGAGGCCAAGGGCGTCGACCGGGACGGCGCGCACAATGTGCTCGACGAGCGCACGAGCCTGCTCTCCGATTCCGTGCGCAGCGGCGAGCCGATCGCGATCGCCGAGCTTGAAAGCGCACCCGATCACCCGCTGCGCGATGTCGCCGTCGCCGCCGGCTTCCGCGCCGTGCTGTTCACGCCGCTGGTCGATCAGCAGGGCGTGCTCGGCGCGCTGGTGGTGCTTCGGCGGGCGGCCGGCACGTTCCCGCCGAACCTGATCGGACTGATGCGGACATTTGCCAACCAGGCCGTGCTGGCGATGCGCAATGCGCGATTGTTCACCGAGGTCGACCAGAAGGGCCGCGAGCTGGCGCTGACCCACGCCACCGTGCAGCAGCAGGCCGCCAAGCTCACCGAGCAGACCGAGCAGCTGCGCGAGTGGAACAAGTCGCTCGAGGAGCGCGTCGAGAAGCAGCTCGCGGAGATCGAGCGGATCAGACGGCTGGAGCGCTTCCTGGCGCCGCAGGTGGCCCAGATCATCGCGTCGTCGGATGGTCACGATGCGCTGCTGGAAAGCCACCGCCGCGAGGTCACGGTCGTGTTCTGCGATCTGCGCGGCTTCACCGCGTTCACCGAGACCACCGAGCCCGAGGAGGCGATGAACGTGCTGCGCGAATATCACGCCGCGCTCGGCAAGCTCATCTTCAAATATGAGGGCACGCTCGATCGCTATGCCGGCGACGGCGTGATGATCCTGTTCAACGCGCCGATCCCGTTCGAGGACCACACCACGCGCGCGGTGAGGATGGCGCTCGAAATGCGCGAAGAGATCGGACAATTGACCGAGCGCTGGAAAAACCGCGGCCACAGCCTGGGGTTCGGCGTCGGCATTGCGCTGGGATATGCGACGCTCGGCCAGGTCGGCTTCGAGCACCGGCTGGAATATGCCGCGATCGGCAGCGTCACCAATCTCGCCTCGCGGCTGTGCGACGAGGCCAAGGCGGGACAGGTGATCGTGTCGCGTCGTGTCTACGGCGTGGTCGAACAGTCGGTCGACGCCAGGCCGATCGACGACCTGCATCTGAAGGGATTCAACCACCCGGTGCTGGCGATGGAGATTTTGCGCTGGCGGGGAGAGGGTATCGACGTGTTGGACGTCCCAGCGGAGCCGCGGCGTTCGTCGGCGACCAACAAGTAGGGTGGGCAAAGGCGCCTGGGCGGTGCTTGTTGCTTGGCAGCAGTCTCACGCGCCGCGCCCACCGTCTCAATCCGACGAAGAACGGCGGGCACGCGCCGCCTCCGGCGGCGCTTTGCCCACTCTACACCTTGGCAACTAATAGGCCTGCTTCGCGTCGGCCTCCTCGCTGGTCTGGATCAGGTCGAGGCTCGCCTCGATCTTGCCGATCAGGCGGTCGAACGTCCTGCGCTCGTCGCCGGACAGGCATGCCATGATTTCGCGCTCGCGCTGCTGCAAACGCGGGATCAACTCCTCGTACAGCGTCTTGCCCTTCCGTGTGAGGCGCAGGCGGAACTCGCGGCGATCCTCGGTGTTCTCGACCCGCTCGATCAGCCGCCGCTCCAGCAGCGACGTCACGGCCCGGCTGATGGTCGATTTGTGCGTGCGGGTGCACGCTGCGACATATTGCGCGCTGCAGGCCTCGCGGCGGAAGCCGAGCGTCGCCAGCACGCGCCATTCCGGAATGTCGAGCCCATAGCGCTCGCGATACTCGACGGCGAGCGCCGCGCTGACCTCCGCGGCCAGACGGTTGAGCCGGAATGGCGCGAACTTGAACAGGTCGAGCCGCTCGTCGTCCTGCGGCACCGCGGCATTTCGGTCATCCTCGACCGGCTTCGCCTGCTGCCTGGACGCCGCGGGAGATGGCTTCGCCAAGATCGCGCTCCGATTTTTGAGTTGACGCGGCCGAAGCCGTCGGCTTTAGAATAGTTGCAGGTGAGACTATCTGGCAAGACGGCCAGATGGCCTCGCCCGAGGAAATGTCGGTCGCTTCGAAAATCGTCGCGTCGAAAAGTCCAAGAAAACCACAAGGCGAGCAAGCCATGGTGCAGGCCAATCCGGGGCAGGGCGCGGGCCAGGCGAAGGTTCAGTTCGGCTATCATCGGCACGAAGACCAGGATCAGGCCACGCCGGCCGCGCATCCGGTCGTCGTCGTAGGTGCGGGTCCCGTCGGGCTGTCGTTCGCGATCGATCTCGCGCAGCGCGGCCATGCGGTGGTCGTGCTCGATGATGCCGATCGTATCGGCGAGGGCTCGCGTGCGATCTGCTTTTCGAAGCGCTCGCTGGAATATTGGGATCGGCTCGGCGTCGGCGACCGGATGGTCGACAAGGGCGTGGTGTGGAACGTCGGCCGCATCTTCCACGGCCCGTCCGAGCTCTATCAGTTCAACCTGTTGCCGGAGCCCGGGCACAAGCGGCCGGCCTTCATCAACCTGCAGCAGTTCTACGCCGAGGCCTATCTGGTCGATCGCGTCAACGCGCTGCCGGCGATCTCGCTGCGCTGGCGCAACAAGGTCACCGCGCTCGAACAGCGCAATGATCACGTGGTGCTGACGATCGAGACGCCGGACGGCCCGTATCGGCTGTCGGCGCAATATGTGATCGCCTGTGATGGCGCGCGCTCCTCGCTGCGCCAGATGGTCGGCGCGGGCTTCTCCGGCAAGGTGTTCGAGGATCAGTTCCTGATCGCCGACGTCAGGATGACGGCCGAATTCCCCACCGAGCGCTGGTTCTGGTTCGATCCGCCGTTCCACGCCGGACGCTCGGCGCTGTTGCACCGGCAGCCGGACAATGTCTGGCGCATCGACCTGCAGCTCAGCCGCTATGCCGATCCCAACGTCGAGAAGCAGCCGGAGAATGTGCGGCCACGGATCGCGCGCATGCTCGGCCATGACCAGTTCGAATTCGAGTGGATCTCGCTCTATAAATTCCAGTGCCGGCGCATGGAGCGCTTCATTCATGGTCGCGTCGTCTTCGCCGGCGACTCTGCCCATCAGGTTTCGCCGTTCGGCGCACGCGGGGCCAATTCGGGGCTGGAGGATGCCGAGAATCTGGCCTGGAAGCTCGATCGCGTGCTGCGCGGAAGCTCGCCCGCGGCGCTGCTCGACACCTACCATCTGGAGCGAAGCGCGGCGGCCGACGAGAACATTCGCGAGTCGACGCGCGCGACGGATTTCATGGCGCCGAACTCGCACCAGGAGGCGCGGCTTCGCAAAGTGGTGCTCGCGCTCGCCCGGGATACCGAATTCGGCAAGCGCATGGTCAATGGCGGCCGGCTGTCGGTTCCCTCGGTCTACGAGACGCCGCTGTCGACCGAAGATGACGAGGCCTGGGAGACCGGACCGCGCCCGGGGACATCGATGCCGGATGCGCCGCTGAAGGCAGCCGACGGACGGCACCTCCATCTTACCGATGCGTTCAACGCTCAGGGCCGGCGCTTCACGCTGCTGTCGTTTGCCAATGGTGAGGCGATCGACGTGCCCGACGATGTCGGTGTCATCCGCGTCGGCGACCCGAATGGCCTCACCGATGGCGAGGGCTTCGCGGTCAAGCGTTACGGTGCCAAACCCGGCACATCCTATCTGCTGCGTCCGGATGGCTATGTCGCGGCGCGCTTCCGGCACCCGAGCCGCGCCGCGATCGCGGCGGCGGTCGCACGCGCCTGCGGCCTGAACTGAGGAAGCCGCAACGATGACGCTCTCGACCGCCTCCAATTTCCCCAAGCCCGACGATGCCTTCCGCGCCATTGTCGAAGCCCATCGCGGCCTCTCGGACCTCGAAAGCGCCGACCTCGATGCGGCATTGGTCCTGATCCTCGCCAATCACATCGGCGACATCGGCGTCCTGCGCGACGCGATCACGCTGGCGAAACGCAGCATGGCTGATGCCGGTCAACAGCAACAACAACAGCAGCAATAGGCTGCCGCGCACACAAGGAATGAACTGATGGCGAAAGGTTTCGCTTCCACGACGGATCTCACCGAGAAGAAGGTGACCTTCTCCGAGATCGGCCCGGATCTCTATGCCTTCACCGCGGAGGGCGATCCGAACTCGGCGGTGATCGTCGGCGATGACGGCTGCATCGTGTTCGATGCGCAGGCGACGCCGGCGATGGCCAACAAGGTGATCGAGCGCGTCAAGACCGTCACCGACAAGCCGATCAAATATGTCGTGCTGTCGCATTACCACGCGGTGCGCGTGCTTGGCGCTTCGGCCTATCACGCCCAGGGCATCGTCGCCTCGCAGGAGACGCGCCGACTGATCGTCGAGCGCGGCCAGCAGGACTGGGATTCCGAATACGGCCGCTTCCCGCGCCTGTTCCAGGACGCCGAGAGCATCCCCGGCCTGACCTGGCCGACGCTGACTTTCGAAGGCGAGATGACGATCCATCTCGGCAAGCGCGAGGTGCAGCTGATCCAGCTCGGCGCCGGCCACACCTCCGGCGACATCGTCGCCTGGGTGCCGGACGCCGAGGTGATGTTCTCCGGCGACCTCATCGAATATCATTCGGCCTGCTATTGCGGCGACGCCTATCTGCGCGAATGGCCGTCGACCTTGAACGAGATCCGCGACTTCAATCCCAAGGCGATCGCGCCCGGTCGCGGCGATGCGCTGAAAGGCGAGGCCACCGTGCGCGAGGCGATCGCGATGACGCGCGACTTCGTCAGCTCGCTGTACGGCGCGGCCGAGATGTCGGTCGCGAAGGGACGCAGCCTGAAGGAATCCATGGCCGCCACGCGCGACGTGATGGACCCGAAGTTCTCGAGCTTCGCGATCTACGAGCACTGCCTGCCGTTCAACGTGTCGCGCGCCTATGACGAGGCCAGTGGCATCGACGATCCCGTGATCTGGACCGCCGAGCGCGACCGCGAGATGTGGGCCCGCCTGCAAGGAGAAGGATGATGAACGTCAACACATCGCCTGACCAGCTCAACCGCGCCACGGGGCAGGTTACGCCGGGCTACATGTCGGGCTTCGGCAATTCGTTCGAGACCGAAGCGCTGCCTGGTGCGCTGCCAATCGGGCGCAACTCGCCGCAGCGCTGCGCCTATGGTCTCTATGCCGAGCAGCTCTCGGGCTCGCCGTTTACGGCGCCGCGCGGGTCCAACGAGCGCTCATGGCTGTATCGCATCCGTCCGTCGGTGAAGCATTCCGGCCGCTTCACACGCGTCGATGCCGGGCTGTGGCGCACCGCGCCCTGCCACGAGCAGGAGATCACGGTACAGCAGCTGCGCTGGGATCCGACTCCGATGCCGTCGGGCGAGGTGACGTTCCTGCAGGGCGTGCAGACCATGACGACGGCGGGCGATGCGGCGACGCAGGCCGGCATGGCGACGCATGTCTACGTCATCACCAGGTCGATGGTCGATCAGCACTTCTACGACGCCGACGGCGAGCTGATGTTCGTGCTGCAGCAGGGCCGCCTGTTGTTCGTCACGGAGTTCGGCCGCATCGATGCCGAGCCCGGCGAGATCGTCGTGATCCCGCGCGGCGTGAAGTTCCGGGTCGAGATTCCGGCCGGACCTGCGCGCGGCTATCTGTGCGAGAACTACGGCGGCGCCTTCACCCTGCCGGAGCGCGGCCCGATCGGCGCGAATTGCCTTGCCAATGCCCGCGACTTCCTGACGCCGGTGGCGTCGTATGAGGACAAGGACACCCCGACCGAGCTCTATGTGAAGTGGGGTGGCGCGCTGTTCAAGACCGAGCTGAAGCACTCTCCGATCGACGTCGTCGCCTGGCACGGCAACTACGCGCCCTACAAATACGACCTGCGCACCTTCTCGCCGGTCGGCGCGATCGGCTTCGATCATCCCGATCCGTCGATCTTCACCGTGCTGACCTCACCGTCGGAGACGGCGGGCACCGCCAACATCGACTTCGTGATCTTCCCGGAGCGCTGGATGGTCGCTGACAACACCTTCCGCCCGCCGTGGTATCACATGAACATCATGTCGGAGTTCATGGGCCTGATCTACGGCGTCTACGACGCCAAGCCGCAGGGCTTCGTGCCGGGCGGCATGTCCTTGCACAATTGCATGCTGCCGCACGGCCCGGACCGCGAGGCGTTCGATCACGCCAGCAATGGCGAGTTGAAGCCCGTCAAGCTCACCGGCACCATGGCCTTCATGTTCGAGACGCGCTTCCCGCAGCGGATCACCAGGCACGCAGCGGAGTCCGGCACCTTGCAGCCTGACTATGCCGATTGCTGGAACGGACTGGAGAAGCGGTTTGATCCGAACAGGCCTTAGCGCGAACTATGTCAATGCCGTCATGGCCGGGCTTGACCCGGCCATCCACGTCTATCGTCCCGCCGGCTAGATGGATGCCCGGGCCTTCGCGCCGAAGCGGCTTCGGCCGCGCAGGCGGGTCAAGCCCGGGCATGACGACCCGGTTTGGAGAAGCATTTTGACCCACCCCAACGACCCCTCACTCCGCTCCTTCATTCCGGCCGATCCGGCCTCGGACTTTCCGATCCAGAACCTGCCCTATGGCGTGTTCTCCGCCGCCGATTCGCCGAAGCCGCGCGTCGGTGTCGCCATTGGCGATTTCGTGCTCGATCTCGCCGTGCTCGAAGATGAGGGCCTGCTCGACCTGTCGCCGGCCTATGAGGTGTTCGCGCAATCCTCGCTGAATGCCTTCATGGCGCTCGGCCCCGCCGTGTGGTCGAAGACCCGCGCGGCGATCAGCGCACTGCTGCGCCATGACAATCCGCGCCTGCGTGACGACAAGCCGCTGCGCAGCCGCGCGCTGCTGCCGCGCAACGACGTCAACCTGCACTTGCCGTTTCACGTCGCCGGCTACACCGACTTCTATTCGTCGAAGGAGCACGCCACCAATGTCGGCGTCATGTTCCGCGGCAAGGACAACGCGCTGCAGCCGAACTGGCTGCACATGCCGATCGGCTATAACGGCCGCGCGTCGACCGTGGTCGTCTCCGGCACCAAGGTGCGCCGGCCGCGCGGGCAGCTGAAGCCGCCGAGCGCCGACGTGCCGAGCTTCGGCCCGTGCAAGCGGCTCGATTTCGAGCTGGAGATGGGCGTCGTCATCGGCCAATCATCTCCGCTCGGCGAGATGCTGACCGAGGCGCAGGCGGAGGCGATGATCTTCGGCTTCGTGTTGCTCAACGACTGGAGCGCGCGCGACATCCAGCAATGGGAGTACGTCCCGCTCGGGCCGTTCCAGGCCAAGGCGTTCGCGACCTCGATCAGTCCATGGGTGGTGACATCAGAGGCGCTGGAGCCGTTCCGGGTGGCCGGGCCAACGCAGGACCCGGTGCCGCTGCCCTACCTGCAGCAGAAGGCCGCGCAGAACTACGATCTCGCGCTCGACGTCGCCTTGCGTGCGTCGGGCAGCAACGCCGCGCAGACCATCGCGCAGACCAATTTCAAGTACATGTACTGGTCGAGCGTGCAGCAGCTGATGCACCATGCCTCGTCAGGGTGTGTCATGAGCGTCGGCGATCTCCTGGGGAGTGGCACCATCTCCGGCCCGGAGAAGCACCAGCGCGGGAGCCTGCTCGAGATCAGCTGGAACGGCACCGAGCCCATCGAACTCGCCGGCGGCGTGAAGCGCACGTTCCTGGAGGACGGCGATTCGCTGGTGATGCGCGGCTGGTGCCAGGGCAACGGCTATCGCGTCGGCTTCGGCGAGGTCGAAGGCACGATCGTCGCAGCGGAGTAGCCGCCCCATCCACTGCCGTCATTCCGGGGCGGCCCGCAGGGCCGAGCCCGGAATCCATAGTGACGGGAAGAGAGCTCAACGCTCCACTGGCGGCACGTGCTTCACGCCGGCGACGAAGGCGGCAACATCCTCGGCCGCATATTTCAGGTGAACGCGCTTGTCCGACGGCACTTGTTTCACGGTGCAGACCCCCGGCCGCCACTGCCGCGCCGGCCGGATCGGCCGCGGCGCGAAGCCGCCGCCGCAGTTCGGGCAGACGTTGAACAGCCTGGTCTCGACGCAGTCGGCGCAGAAGGTGCATTCATAGGAGCAGATGCGCGCGTCCTGCGCGGCCGGCGGCAGGTCCTTGTCGCAATATTCGCAATTGGGCCGAAGCTGCAGGGCCATGGGCGTCTCGCAGGTCAGGGAGCACGGCAATCGTCGCAAAAGTGATGGGGATGTTGAAGGGCGCAAATCCCTCGATTCGCGCCGTATGAGCTCAGCCGGTCGATAGCGACGCCAGCGGCAGCTTGGCGCTTTCCTTGAGACGGTCGAGCACGATCGAGGAGCGCACGTGCGCCACGCTCTGGTGTGGCATCAGCACGTTGTTGACGATGTCTGACAGGCTCTTGAGGTCGCGCAGCACCACCTTCAGCAGGTAGTCGGAATCGCCCGTCAGCGCGTAGGCCTCCTGGATGTCGTCGATGCGGTTCACCAGCGCGCGAAACTTCTCGGCGTTGTCGGGCGAATGCGTCGCCAGCGTGATCTGGATGAAGGCGATCAGCTCGAAGCCGAGCGCTTGGCTGGCGAGCTGGGCGCGGTAGCCGGCGATGACGCCGTCCTCCTCCAGCCGCATCCGCCGCCGCGAGCATTGCGAGGCCGAGAGCCCGGCGATCTCGGCCAGCTCCTGGTTGGTCAGGCGACCGTCATCCTGGAGCGCGGCCAAGATGCGGAGATCGAAGCTATCGACGAAGTTCATGCGCTATCTCCCCTAATCATGCACGGATCGTGCATATCTCGGCGAAAATGACAATGGTTTGCATGCTCCATGCATCGAATTGGGGAGATCATGAACCCAATCAGCCTAGGAGCTTGCCATGGGTCCGTTTCCGCACGATGCGCCGCCTGCCACCATCTCCGCCGACAACCCGATGGGCACGGATGGCTTCGAGTTCGTCGAATATGCGCATCCCGACGCCGGCGAGCTGCATGCCCTGTTCAAGCTGATGGGCTTCGTGGCGGTCGCGCGCCACAAGACCAAGGCGATCACGCTGTATCGCCAGGGCGACATCAACTATCTCGTCAACGAGGAGCCCGGCAGCCACGGTCACGACTTCGTCGCCGCGCACGGCCCCTGCGCGCCGTCTATGGCGTTCCGCGTGGTCGATGCCAACAAGGCTTACGCGCGCGCGATCGCGCTCGGCGCCGAGCCGGCCGACCTGCCCGCATCGCAGAAGACGCTGGACGTTCCTGTGATCAAGGGCATCGGCGGCAGCCTGCTGTATCTGGTCGATCGCTATGGCGCCAAGGGCTCGGCCTATGATCTCGAATTCGACTGGACCGGCGCGCGCGACCCGCGGCCCGCGGGCTCGGGCCTCTACTATATCGATCACCTGACCCACAATGTGCATCGCGGCCGCATGAACGTGTGGGCCGGCTTCTACGAAAAGCTGTTCAACTTCCGCCAGATCCGCTTCTTCGACATCGAGGGCCGCGCCTCGGGCCTGTTCTCGCGCGCGCTGACCAGCCCCGACGGCAAGATCCGGATTCCGATCAACGAGGACGCCGGCGATTCCGGGCAGATCGAGGAGTATCTGAAGATCTATCGCGGCGAAGGCATCCAGCACATCGCCTGCGGCGCCCGCGATATCTACTCGACCGTCGAGGGCCTGCGCGCCGCCGGCCTGCCGTTCATGCCGTCGCCGCCCGACACCTATTTCGAGCGCATCGACGCGCGTTTGCCCAAGCATGGCGAGGACCTCGCCCGGCTGCAGAGAAACGGCATCCTGATCGACGGCGAGGGCGTCGTTGCCGGCGGTCACACCAAGGTGCTGCTGCAGATCTTCTCGGCCAATGCCATCGGTCCGATCTTCTTCGAGTTCATCCAGCGCAAGGGCGACGACGGTTTTGGCGAAGGCAACTTCAAGGCGCTGTTCGAGTCGATCGAGGAGGACCAGATCCGCCGCGGCGTGCTCAAGGTCGAGGCGGCGGAGTAGGGCCGTTCATCGGTGTGTGTTGTTCTCGCTGATGCAGCCCAGACTTCCGCTGTAGCCCTGGATTGCTTCCGCCTTCTCTTCGAGCTTCGGCGGACAAGTCGTTGCGCACGCAATGACGGTGTGTGTGGGACGCACGCCTTCGCTCCACAGACAGTGTCGTCCCGGCGAACGCCGGGACCCATACCGCGTGATGTATCGGTCGGGCACAGTCATCGATAATTTTCGCCACACGACGGCCGGTGGCTATGGGTCCCGGCGTTCGCCGGGACGACACCGAGTTTGAGGCAGGGGCGTGGCCAACTCACTCAGATCGGAATAGTCGCGTAGCGCACCGTCGGCGCGACCGCAGCCGTCCGCTTAACGCCCAGCCTTCCAAGCATTCACCAGCGTCCCGATCTCCGTCACCTCCGGCTCACGGATGGTCGACGGCGTCCGTGAGAACCTTGGCGCTGGCGCGGGCTGCGTCACGCCGTGCCGCTGGACGAACACGCCGCGCGCGGCCATGTGGGCGTGCTTGGGCGCCTCCGACATCGTCAGCACCGGCGCGAAGCAGATGTCGGTGCCTTCCATGATCGCGCACCATTCCTCCCGCGTCTTGCTCTTGAACACGCTGACCAGCTTCTCCTTCAGCGCCGGCCATGCGCGCGGATCCATCTGTGCATCGAAGGCGGGATCGGAGAGATCGGCGTGCTGCCGCAGCAGCGCGTAGAACTGCGGCTCGATCGAGCCGATCGAGATGAAGTTGCCGCAGGCGCATTCGTAGACGCCGTAGAAGTGCGCGCCGCCATCGAGGAAGTTGCGCTCGCGCCCCTCGGTCCAGCGGCCCATCGCGGTGAGGTCGAAGAACATCGCGAGCAGCGAGGCCGCGCCGTCGCACATCGCGGTGTCCACCACTTGTCCCTTGCCGGACTTTGACGCTTCCAGCAGCGCGGCAAGCACACCGACGACGAGGTAGAGCGCGCCGCCGCCGAAGTCGCCGACCAAGTTGAGCGGCGGCACCGGGCGCTCCCGGGGTCCGATCGCGGCCAGCGCGCCGGTGATCGAGATATAGTTGATGTCGTGACCGGCCGCATGCGCCAGCGGTCCCTCCTGGCCCCAGCCGGTCATGCGGCCGTAGACCAGCTTCGGATTGCGCGCGAGCACCACGTCGGGGCCGAGGCCGAGCCGCTCCATCACGCCGGGCCGGAAGCCTTCGATCAGCGCGTCGGCACCGGCGAGCAGATCGAGCACCTCGGCGATGACCGACTTGTCCTTGAGATCGAGCTCGATCACCTTGCGACCGCGGCCGGCGACCGACTTCATCGTCTTGCGCGCGCCGACACGATCCAGCGTCACCACCTCCGCGCCCATGTCCGCCAGCAGCATGCAGGCGAACGGACCCGGTCCGATGCCGGCGAACTCGACGATGCGGAAGCCTGCGAGCGGTCCGGTGGCGCGGGTCTGGTTGTGAGGAGCGGTCTTGTCGAGCACGTCGTTGTGTCCTTGATTCACGCGTCTTTTCGGATCGCGTTCTGATCCGCAATTGTCCCGCGTGCATCAGGCCAACGCAAGCGCGCCGTATGCCGCAAAGCAAAACGGCGCGCATTGCTGCGCGCCGCATGGAATTTGTCGTGCCGTTGCGCGGAATGATCCGCGTTGCGAGGTCAGCCCGCGGCCTGAACCGCGCGCTGCGCCATCACCTTTACGAGATTGGCGCGGTAATCCGCCGAGCCGTGGATGTCGCTGAGCAGGCCACTCGCCGGGATGCTGACCCCGTCGATCGCCGACGCCGACCAGTTCGACTTCAAAGCCGCCTCGATCGCGGGCACGCGCATCACGCCGCTCTGCGACGCGCCGGTGGCCGCGACGCGGACGTCGCCGCCCTTGGTCTTGGTGACGAACACACCCGTGAGCGCAAAGCGCGACGCCGGGTGGCGCATCTTGGCGTAGCCGGCCTTCTCCGGCACCGGGAACGACACCTCGGTGATGATCTCGCCGTCCTCGAGCGCGGTGGTGAACAGGCCCTTGAAGAAATCATCCGCCGCGATCGACCGCTTGTTGGTCTTCACGGTGGCACCGAGCGAGACCAACGCCGCAGGGAAGTCGGCAGCCGGATCGTTGTTGGCGATCGAGCCGCCGATCGTGCCGCGGGAGCGCACCGCGGGATCGCCGAGCACCGAGGTGAGATGGGCGATGGCAGGGATCGCCTTCTTCACATCGGCATTGGTCATGATGTCGTAATAGGTGGTCGCGGCCTTGATGGTGAGCGTGTCGCCGGCCAACTGGATGCCGATCAGGTCCTTGATCTTGCCGATGTCGATGACATCGGACGGAGCAGCAAGGCGCTGCTTCATGACCGGGATCAAGGTGTGGCCGCCGGCAAGGAACTTGGCTTCGCTGCCCTTGCTGAACAGCGCCGCCGCCTCGTCGACCGAGGAGGCACGGTGATAAGTCGTCTGATACATGGTTGCTCCTCCGTTCGATCAGGCGTTGCCGTGGATCGCGTGCCAGACGCGGTCCGGCGTCGCCGGCATTTCCAGCTTGTTGTTCCCGATCGCATCCGTGATCGCGTTGATCACGGCGGCGGATGCGCCGATCGCGCCGGCCTCGCCGCAGCCCTTCACGCCGAGCGGATTGCCCGGGCACAGGGTCGTGGTGTGGCTGAGCTTGAAGGACGGCACGTCGTCGGCGCGCGGCATCGCGTAGTCCATGAAGGACGCCGTGACCGGCTGGCCGTTGCTATCGTAGATCGCGTGCTCGAGCAGCGCCTGGCCGATGCCCTGGACGAGACCGCCGTGGACCTGACCTTCGACGATCATCGGGTTGATGAGCCGGCCGAAATCGTCCGCCGCCACGAAGTTGACGAACGACGTCTTGCCGGTGGCCTCGTCGACCTCGAGCTCGCAGATATAGGTGCCGGCCGGGAAGGTGAAGTTGGTCGGATCGTAGAAGGCACTCTCCTTCAATCCGGGCTCCATGCCGTCCGGCAGGTTGTGCGCGGTGTAGGCGGCGAGGGCGACCATCGGCAGCGCGATCGACTTGTCGGTGCCGGTCACCTTGAACTCGCCGTTCTCGATGACGATGTCGCCTTCCGAAGCCTCCAGCGCATGCGCTGCGATCTTCTTGGCCTTGGCCTCGACCTTCTCCATCGCCTTGAGGATCGCGGTGAGGCCGACTGCGGCCGAGCGCGAGCCGTAGGTGCCCATGCCGAACTGCACCTTGTCGGTGTCGCCATGAACGATCGAGACCTGGCTGATCGGCACGCCCAGGCGCTCGGCGATGAGCTGGCAGAAGGTGGTCTCGTGGCCCTGGCCGTGGCTGTGCGAGCCTGTGAGCACCTCGATGGTGCCGACCGGGTTGACGCGGATCTCAGCCGATTCCCACAGACCGACGCCGGCGCCAAGGCTGCCGACTGCCTTCGACGGCGCGATGCCGCAGGCCTCGATGTAGCAGGAGAAGCCGATGCCACGCAGCTTGCCTTGCGCCTTGGCGGCCGCCTTGCGGCCTGCGAAGCCGGCATAGTCGATGGCCTTCAGCGCCGCGTCGAGCGAGGCGTTGAAGTCGCCGGTGTCGTAGGCCATGATCACCGGGGTCTGGTGCGGGAACTGGGTGATGAAGTTCTTGCGCCGCAGCTCGGCCGGATCGACCTTGAGCTGACGCGCCGCGGTCTCCATCAGCCGCTCCAGCAGATAGCTCGCCTCAGGGCGTCCGGCGCCGCGATAGGCGTCGACCGGCGTGGTGTTGGTGTAGACGCCCATCACCTCGGCATAGATCGCCGGGATGTTGTACTGGCCCGACAGCAGGGTCGCGTACAGATAGGTCGGCACCGAGGACGAGAACAGCGACATGTAGGCGCCGAAATTGGCGTGGGTCTTGACCCGCAGCCCCAGGATCTTGTTGTCGGCATCGAGCGCCATCTCCGCCTTGGAGATGTGGTCGCGGCCGTGCGCGTCGGTCAGGAACGCCTCGGTGCGGTCGCCGGTCCACTTCACCGGGCGGCCGACCTTCTTGGAGGCCCACAGCGCCACCATCTCCTCGGGATAGATGAAGATCTTGGAGCCGAAGCCGCCGCCGACGTCGGGCGCGATGACGCGCAGCTTGTGCTCCGGCGCGATGTTGTAGAACGCCGACAGCACCAGGCGGGCGACGTGCGGATTCTGCGACGTCGTGTAGAGCGTGAAGTGCTCCTCGGCGGCGTCGTAGTCGGCGATCGCCGCGCGCGGCTCCATCGCGTTGGGTGCGAGCCGGTTGTTGGTCAATTCCAGCGTGACGACGTTGGCGGCCTTGGCGAAGGCGGCGTTGACCGCTCCCTCGTCGCCAATATGCCAGTCATAGACGACGTTGCCGGGGGCCTCCGGGTGAAGCTGCGGCGCGCCGGGCTTCAGCGCGGAGGGCATGTCGGCCACTGCCGGCAGCTCTTCATATTCCACCACGACGGCTTCGGCCGCGTCACGGGCGAGGTTCTTGCTCTCGGCGATCACCACAGCGACGGCCTGGCCGACGAACCGCACGGTCTCCGGCGCCATCGCCGGCCATGCTCCCATCTTCATCGGCGAGCCGTCTTTCGAGGTGATGGCCCAGCCGCAGATCAGGTTGCCGACCTTGTCGTCGACGATCTGCCTGCCGGTCAGCACCGCGACCACGCCCGGCATCGCCTCGGCGGCCGAGGAGTCGATGCTCTTGACCTTGGCATGCGCGTGCGGGCTGCGGATGAAATGGGCAAAGGTCATGCCCACCAGTTTGACGTCGTCGACGTAGCGGCCCTTGCCGGTGATGAAACGCTTGTCCTCCTTGCGGACGACGCTGGCGCCAATGCCTTCCATACCCATGCGAATCTCTCCCCTACCGGAGTTCTATTGTCCCGCCGCGGCCATCGCGCGCTGCGGTCGTGGTCTCGGTATTGCGGTAAACGGCGGCTCTCGCCGGCCTCATTCGGCAGCTTGCGCGACCTTCATCCGTCCGGCAGCATCGAGCACGGCCCTGACGATGTTGTGATAGCCGGTGCAGCGGCAGATGTTGCCTTCCAGCTCCTCACGCACCGTGCTCTCGTCGAGCTCGCCTCCGTGGCGGTGCACAATATCGATGGCCGACATGATCATGCCCGGCGTGCAATAGCCGCATTGCAGGCCGTGATTGTCGCGGAAGGCGGCCTGCATCGGATGCAGCTCGTCGCCCTTGGCGATGCCTTCGATGGTGGTGACGTTGGCGCCGGCGGCCTGGCCGGCCAGCACGGTGCAGGATTTCACGGCACGGCCGTCGATATGGACGACGCAGGCGCCGCATTGGCTGGTGTCACAGCCGACATGGGTGCCGGTGAGATTGAGATGATCCCGCAGGAGGTGAACGAGCAGGGTGCGATCCTCGGCCTCGACCGAGACCGCCTTGCCGTTCACCGTCAGTTTGACTGTCGACACGAGTAACCTCCCGATGAATTTTTCTTATTCTGATTAGAAACAGCGCCCTCAGGACTTTGCAACTCGAATTTTCGTCTCTGATGTCATTGCGACGTCTTGCGCGCGGCCTCGGCGATTCGGTCGCATGTGGCCCGCCATGCGAGGCGGCACCGGCACAGGTGAGAGCGCAGGCCGTAGGCCGATGCTGCCCATTTACCGCCCCTTAGCCATTGTGACGTAGTTTTGATCACGCTCTGGTGCGTTGCCGCCGGGCGGGTTGGTTTGTGGCCAATATTAAAGAATGGCGTGTCGGGGGTGGGAATGTCTGCGCAGCTTGCGCCGCAGTCGCGGCGTGCCAATTTTCTGACCCTGCGATTTCGCGGCAAGATCGTCCTCGGCTTTGCCGTGGTGCTGGCCATCTCCGCCGTCAGCATCGGCTTCTCCTATCTGGGGTTCGAGCGGGTCGCCGCGGCGGTGGCGGCCTATCGCGGCAGCGTTGCGGAAGCCGACACTGCCCGCACCGTCGATCGCGAGCTGGTCTCGTACCAGGCGCTCGCCCGTTATTATGCCCTGACCGGCAAAGCCGAGGACGAGGCGGCGGCCACCGCTGCCCAGCAGGCGCTCCAGGCCGCGATCGACAAATCGATGGCCGCGACCGGCGCCGAGCGGCGTGCGCAGGTCGGCAAGCTGCAGGCGCAGTTTCAGGCCTTCGCCAAGACGTTCTCGAGCATCGTTGCCCTGACCCGCGAGAACGCCAAGCTGGCGACCGACCAGATCGGCATCATCGGCAACAAGATCCGCTTCAAGTTCGATGATCTGGCGGACACCGCCGCGCTCGCCGGCCTGCCGTCGGTGCAGACGACGGCCAAGGACCTCACCGGCCAGTACCTGACCGTGTCCGCGCTGGTCGGGACCTATATCGCCAAGCCGGATGCCAAGACCGCCGACGGCGCCATCGCGCGGACGCGCTTCCTGGAAACCTCGCTGGTGACGATCTATGCCAATGACGAGAAGATCACCCAGCGCGTCGCCGAGCTCGGCGACCTGATCAAGCAGTATCGCGCCGCCTTCATCAAGCTATCGGAGAACATGAAGGCGCTCGGCAAGCTCGAACAGGAAATGGGCCTCGTCGGGACCGAGATCATCGCGCTGTCGAACGGGCTGAAATCCGAAGTCGCCTCCGACCAGCAGCGCATCGAGGCCGCCGCCAACACCACCATCGCGGACATCGAGCGGCTGATCGCGATGCTGGCGATCGGCGGGCTGACGCTCGGCGCCGTGCTGGCGCTGATGCTCGGCAACGGCATTTCCAAGCCGATGATCACGATGTGCAAGGCGATGCGCGAGCTCGCCTCGGGCAATTTCGACGTCCGGCTGCCCGGCCTCGGGCGCAGCGACGAGATCGGCGAGATGGCGGCGGCGGTCGAGGAGTTCAAAGTGCAGGCGGTGGCCAAGGCCGAGCGCGACGCCGCGACGCAGGACGCCCAGAACAAGGCGGCGGGCGCCGCGCGGCGGGCCGAGCTCATCCGCTTCGCCGACGAGTTCGAGACCGCGGTCGGCTCGATCGTGTCCAACGTCTCGACCTCGGCCGAGCACCTCGAGCAGGCGGCCTCGACCCTGACGCGCACCGCCGAGACCACGCAGTCGCTGGCGAGCCGCGTCAGCGGCACCTCCGACCAGGCCACCGGCCGCATCCACTCGGTGGCGAGCGCGACCGACGAGCTGTCGGCCTCGGTCGACGAGATCGGCCGCCAGGTCCGCGAGTCCAGCCGCATCGCGGAATCCGCCGTGGCCCAGGCCGAGGAGACCGACGGGCGCATCGGCAAGCTGTCGCGCGCGGCGCAGGAGATCGGCGACGTCGTCAAGCTGATCACCGCGATCGCCGAGCAGACCAACCTGCTGGCGCTGAACGCCACCATCGAGGCGGCGCGCGCCGGCGATGCCGGCCGCGGCTTCGCCGTGGTGGCTTCCGAGGTCAAGTCGCTGGCGGAGCAGACCGCCAAGGCGACCGACGACATCTCCAACCACATCTCCGGCATGCAGGCGGCGACCCAGGAGTCGGTGACGGCGATCAAGCAGATCGGCGGCACCATCCGCCAGATCTCGACCATCGCCTCGTCGATCGCGACCGCGGTCGAGCAGCAGGGCGGCGCGACCCAGGAGATCGCGAGGAACGTGCAGAGCGTCGCTGCGGGCACGCAGGCCGCCGCCACCGACATCACCCAGGTCAATCGCGGCGCGACCCAGACCGGCGAAGCCTCGGAGGAGGTGCTGCGCTCGGCCCAGTCGCTGTCCTCGGAGAGCGCCCGCCTGCGCGCGGAGCTCAACCGCTTCATGACCAACATCCGCGCGGCGTAAATCGTCAGGACTTTTGCCGGTCGCACTCGATCGGCCGATGGTATGCCGAGGCCGCCGCCGCACATTCCGCTGTCGTCCCCGCGAACGCGGGGACCCATACGCCGCGGCAGTCGTGTCGCAGGTGGTATTGATCGCCTGCCCAATCGTGCATCCCGCGGTATGGGTCCCAGGTCTGCGCCCGCTGACGCTTCGCGTCAGCGGACTTGCCCGGGACGACAGCCAAGTGTGAGGCGGCATTTGGGGCTCGCCACGCGACCGTCTGACCCGGCCTGATTGGTGCCGAGAGTAGGTTCCCCACCCCGCTTGGGGGAACCCAGCGCTGGCCGAGACGTTGGGTCGCAGCGGCAGGGTTTCGCTGCCGCATTTGCTTCATCCTCTCGGTCGAGCATGCGGTGCGACCCGCGCCGTCGCATTGGGATTCCATGGCACCCCGACAGGCATCTTTTCCGCACCTCCGCGTCATCACGTCAGCGCCGCCATCCAGCGCGCCGCCGGACGACACGGCAGGCCAGGATCGCGTCATCGAAACCAACATCCCCGCCCGGCTCGACGACCTCCGCTGGAGCGCCTTCCACACCCGCGTCGTGCTCGCGCTCGGCATCACCTGGGTGCTCGACGGGCTCGAGGTGACGCTCGCCGGCGCCTTGTCGGGTGCGCTGAAGCAGAGCCCGGCGCTGCACTTCTCCAATCTCGACATCGGGCTTGCCAACAGCGCCTATCTCGCCGGCGCCGTGCTCGGCGCGCTCGGCTTCGGCTGGCTGACCGACCGCATCGGCCGCCGCAAGCTGTTCTTCATCACGCTCGCGCTCTATCTGTCCGCGACCGCCGCCACCGCCTTGTCGTGGAATGTCGCGACCTACGCGCTGTTTCGCTTCCTGACCGGCGCCGGCATCGGCGGCGAGTATACCGCGATCAACTCGACGATCCAGGAGCTGGTGCCGGCGCGCTATCGCGGCTGGACCGATCTCATGATCAACGGCAGCTTCTGGCTGGGCGCCGCGCTCGGCGCCGTCGGCGCCATCGTGCTGCTCGATCCTGATGTCACCGGCCCGGATGTCGGCTGGCGGCTGGCCTACGGCATCGGCGCCTGTCTCGGCCTGGTCGTGCTGATCATGCGGATGTGGATTCCGGAAAGTCCGCGCTGGCTGATGATCCATGGCCATCCGGACCAGGCGCACGACATCGTCGCCGCCATCGAGCGCGACGTCACCGGCCATGACCGCGAGGAGCGCGCCAAATCCCTGCCCAAGATTCGCCTTCGCATGCGCGATCACACGCCGCTCGCCGAGGTCGCGCATACGCTGTTCTCGGTCTATCGCCAGCGCTCGCTGGTCGGCTTGACGCTGATGATCGCGCAGGCGTTCTTCTACAACGCGATCTTCTTCACCTTCGCGCTGGTGCTGACCGATTTCTACGGCATCAAGTCCGATCACGTCGGCTGGTACATCCTGCCCTTCGCGGCCGGCAACGTGCTCGGGCCGCTGCTGCTCGGCCGCCTGTTCGACACGCTCGGCCGCCGCGCCATGATCACCTTCACCTACGGCGTCTCCGGCGTGCTGCTTGCGCTCACCGGCTATCTGTTCTCGATCGGCGTGCTGAGCGCCGCGACCCAGACCGCGGCCTGGATGGTGATCTTCTTCTTCGCGTCACCGGCGGCGAGCGCCGCCTATCTCACCGTTTCGGAGAATTTTCCGCTGGAAGTGCGCGCGCTCGCGATCGCGCTGTTCTACGCCATCGGTACCGGGATCGGCGGCGTCGCGGGACCCGCGCTGTTCGGCGCGCTGCTCGACAGCGGCGCGCGCGGCGCGGTGTTCGGCGGCTATCTGTTCGGTGCCGCGCTGATGCTGGTGGCGGCGCTCGTCGCCTGGCGCTATGCCATCGCGGCCGAGCGCAAATCGCTCGAGCAGGTGGCGCGCCCGCTCGCCGTCATGGAGTAGATGATGATGTCCGACAACTCCGATCTGATCAGGTCTCCGGCGTCCGAACCCGCCGAGATCGTTCCGGCGCCGGTGAGTCTCGTGCCGCATCTGCGCGAGGTGGCGATCCTGCTCGACATCGACGGCACCCTGCTCGATCTCGCGCCGACGCCGCGCGAGGTGTGGGTGCCGCCAGGTCTCGCCGAGGCACTGAACGCGTTGCTGCAACGAACCTCCGGCGCGCTGGCGCTGGTCTCGGGCCGCTCGCTCAACGACATCGATCTCATCTTCGCGCCGGAGGTCTACCCCGCCGTCGGCGGCCATGGCGCGGAGATGCGGCTCGGCGGCGGCGGCGAGGCGGATGCGATCAAGGCGCCGCCGCTGGACAAGGAGCTGAAGCGCAGGCTCGCCGCGATCGCCAAGCTCAGCCCCGGCATTCTGCTCGAGGACAAGGGGTACTCGCTGGCGCTGCATTATCGCCTCGCGCCGCAGGCGGAGAAAGCGATCTACGAGGAGGTGTCGCGCATCCGCGCCGAGTTGCCGGGGGCGCCGATCGAGGTGCTGCCCGGCAAGTGTGTGTGCGAGATCAAGCACGCCGGCTTCACCAAGGCGAGCGGCGTGCGCGAGCTGATGCGGCACGCGCCGTTCAAGGGACGCAAGCCGTTCTTCATCGGCGACGACGTCACCGACGAGACGGTGTTCGCGATCATGCCGGATTTCGCTGGCCTGTCGTTCTCGGTCGGCCGCCGCGCGCTCGGTGTCGACGGACATTTCGACGCACCGGACGACGTGCGCGCGTTCCTGGCGCGCCTCGCCGACGGCGGAACTAATTCGTCGACCTAGCAGTCCGCGCAGGGGTTCCGCATCGCCGCGTTATTAGTTCCATTCGCCATGCATTCGCATGTTGCATGCGTCGTTCTTGATTAGAAACGTTCTGACTTGATTGACGCTGTGATTACACCGCGCGAATGCCCGAATTTGGTTTCATTTGGTTGAAAGGGTGGCCTGGAACCATATTGATGAACAGCTGTTAACCGACATGACCAACAGGAGGGAGCTGTGAACCTCGTCGTGGTTTCGAATCGGGTGGCCCGTGGCAAAGCCAACGAGCCAATGACCGGCGGACTTGCGGCAGCATTGCTGCCCGTTGTGGAGAAATCGGGGGCAGTATGGGTGGGGTCTTCGGGACGTGTGCGTGACGGCGCGCAGACGGAACCGATTGCGGAGATCGAGCAGATCGGTGAAGGCGCGCTGGCGCTGCTCGATCTGCCAGCCGCGCATTACGCCGGCTACTACGAAGGCTTCGCCAATTCGGCGCTGTGGCCGGCGCTGCATTCGCGCAGCGATCTGATCAGCGTCTCGCATGATGATTATCGGTCCTATCGCGAGGTCAACGCCTTCGTGGCGCGCGCGCTGCTCCGATTCCAGAAGCCGGACACCTTGTTCTGGATCCAGGACTATCACTTCCTGTCGCTCGGCGCGGAGTTGCGCACGCTCGGTGTGAAGAGCCCGATCGGCTTCTTCCTGCACACGCCGTGGCCCGCGCGCTGCGTCATCGACAGCGTGCCGAATCACCGCGATCTCGTCACCGCGATGCTCGCCTATGATCTGATCGGCTTCCAGACCGAGGATGATCGGGAGAATTTCACCGCCTGCATCCGCACCGATCTCGGCCTTCAGGTGCGCGACGGCGTGGTCAGGTCGCTGCACGGCCGCACGCGTCTGGCCGTGTTCCCGATCGGCATCGACGCCGACAAGTTCGCGCAGCAGGCGGCGAAGGCGGTGGCGCATCCGGACGTGTCGCGGCTGCGCCGCAGCCTGAATGGCGAGAAGCTCGCCATCGGCGTCGACCGGCTCGACTACTCCAAGGGCCTCGTCAACCGCGTCAATGCCTTCGATCGCATGTGGACGATGCACCCGAGCCTGCTGCGTGCCGCGTCGCTGCTGCAGATCGCGACGCCTTCGCGCGAATCGATCGAGGCCTATGGCAATCTGCAGAGCGAAGTCGCGCGCCTCGTCAGCGAGGTCAACGGCCGCCACGGTGAGGTCGACTGGACGCCGATCCGCTACCTCAACAAGGGCTATGGCCAGGGTGTGCTGGCCGGACTCTATCGCAGCGCCCAGGTCGGCGTCGTCACGCCGCTGCACGACGGCATGAACCTGGTGGCGAAGGAGTATGTCGCCGCGCAGAGCCCGGTCGATCCGGGCGTGCTGGTGCTGTCGAAATTCGCCGGCGCCGCCAACGAGCTCGACGCGGCACTCCTGGTCAATCCGCATGACATCGATGGCATGGCCCGGACGATCGCGACGGCGTTGTCGATGCCGCTCAACGAGCGCCGCATGCGCTACGAGATCATGATGACGAAGCTGCGCCGCCATTCGATCCAGCAATGGTTTGCCGACTTCGTCGAAACCCTGCAGGACGGCGACGCCGCCGAGGTCGAGATCGAACCCCTGCCTGCTGCGCCGGCGGGGTTCCTGGCCGGCCGCATGCTGTCGCCCGGCGCGCGCTATCACTGACCGAGCGTTGCCTCTCGCCGCCCCAGGGCGGCGAGACTCAATGACAGTAGGACACGCCGTCGAGCACCGCGCAGCGCAGCTTGTTCGGCGAGCTCGGATTGTCCATCGGCACCATGCCCTTGCCCTGTCCGACGAACACGCCCGGCCCGACGACCACCGAGGCCTTGTTGCCGATGATGACGGACGGGTGTGGATTCAGGCTGGACCTGGTCCCGTCCGGCCACAGGATCGCGTCGCCCTGCCAGATCCCCTTGCGGCCGTCGTCGCAGGTCACGTCGACCCCCTGTTTGGTGCATTGATCGGCACGCGCCGCCCCGGCGGCGGCGAGGCTGAACGCCGCGGCCAGCAGGATGGCGAGACAGGCAGGGGAGGATGGCGGCATGGCGAGGTCCCTCATGGGCAGCCGGATCGAGGCCGCAAATCAGTGGTCGTGCCGTCCGCCCGGCCGGTTCACGGTGGGGCCGGCCGGGCGGGGGCGATGCCAGATCGAGCCCGCAACCAGGGCGGATTGATGATTTTTATCAGCGATTTGGGGGAAATTTGCCGCCGAGGCCCCCGCCCGGCTTGCAAAACGCCGCCGACCCCGCCAAGAGAGGGCCGCCGGAGAGATGGCCGAGTGGCTTAAGGCGCACGCTTGGAAAGCGTGTGTGCGGGAAACCGTACCGTGGGTTCGAATCCCACTCTCTCCGCCAGTAGATTGTTCTCCTCTATATCCGATTGTACGAATCGACAGCAAAAACAACGCTTTGCGTGATGAGGGCTGTGGCGGTCAGTGCCGCGATGTTACCCCTTGTCACCATGCAAACCGTAGCTTTGGCCGTAGGTTCGGAGGACGGATTTTCGCGAGGGAGAACGCATGGTCGGCAAGCTCAAGCCTCTCGACATCGAACGCGAAACTCGGCCTGGCAAGTACACTGACGGCGGCGGTCTCTACCTGATCGTCGGGAGCCCCACGTCGAAGAGCTGGAGCTACCGGTACTGGAAGGACGGCAAGCAGCGCTGGCTCGGCCTGGGCTCGCTCAAAGATGTCCCGCTCAAAGAGGCCCGGCTCGCTCGTGATGCGGCGCGCCTTCGCGTAAGGGGCGATCGCAGCATGCCGGGTGTCGACATCGTTCAGGAGAAGCGAGCGGCCCGCGAGGAAGCGAAATCCGTAGACGTCAAGGTCACCCGTCCCATCTTCTAGGAGTGTGCCGAAGCCTACATTCGCGAGAATTGGTCGGCCTGGAGCAAAAAGCACCGCAATCAATGGCCGTCGTCGCTCGAACGCTACGCTTATCCAACCATCGGAAAACTCACGATCCCGGAGATCAAGCCGAGCCACGTCTACGAATTGCTGCGGCCGATCTGGGTTGAGAAGCGAGAAACCGCCAATCGCGTCCGCGGGCGGATCGAAACCATCATCGCAAGAAACGTCGACGTTGACGACACGGATTTCCGGAATCCTGCAGGGCTCACCAAACAACTGCGCGAGAAACTACCGCGGCGGCCGAAGCGCGTTGTCCGTCATCACCCTGCATTGCCTTACGCCGAAGCTTCGCAGTTCGTGGCAGACTTGTCCGCGGCAGCCGGTATCGCGGCTTCAATGCTGAGCTTTCTGATATTCACCGCGTGCCGTACTAATGAGGTGGTAGACGCACGTTGGTGCGAGGTCGATGGGCCGTCATCGACCTGGAGAATCCCGGGCCAACGTATGAAGATGAACCAGGACCATGTCGTGCCGCTCTCGAAGCCAGCGCTCGCGATTCTCGATCGCATGCGTGATGGGGGCCGCAGTGAACTGATCTTTCCAAATCCGGGCGGCGGATCGTTTTCGGAGAACGCAATGCTCGCCGTACTCGATCGCCTCGGCTACAGTCACGTCACGGTACACGGCTTCCGCTCGACTTTCGCGACCTGGGCCGAAGAATGCACGGACTATCCAGACGGCGTGCGCGAGGCAGCACTTGCGCACAAGTACAAGTCCGAGACCGCGGCAGCCTACCAGCGCGGACAGAAGCTAGAGAAGCGTCGTGCCCTCATGAAAGATTGGGCGCAGTTTTTGACGCCGGCGAGCGTAATCGGCTTTCGTGAAGCTGGCTGATCGTTGAGTTACTTTTGAAGCCTGCGCAAAGCTTGCGTTTGGGACATTGAACCAGCGGGCCTACGCATTGGCGTCTGATTGTTCGCTGTAGCCGCCGAAAATGCACGCCATAGCTCGAACACTTTGCGGAAACTCCTTTCTTCGGCATGCTCAGGAATGTCCGGAAACGACAGGATGTTTCGCTCATGTCTACTGACTCGGTAGCGTTGGAAGGGCCGCTTGTTGCATCGCCAAACCAGACGATGAGAGCCATCCAGGTCTCGCGCAAGAAGCTGTATGAGCTCATCAACAACGGTGAGCTTGAGAGCTACACGGAAGGCAAGTCTCGCCGGATCACGATCAGATCAATCAACGAATATATTGACCGCCGGCTGGCCGCGGAAGCAGTTCGTCGCGGCCGCGCCGCCCCCAATAGCATCTAAGCATTTAGGTCTCTGAGTGCGGTGGGCGGCCATCTCTTGGCCGACTTGCTCCGGACTTTTCGGATGAAGCAAGATGCACGCATCGCAACGCCGGTCAGAGACGCGCAAAAGGCCCTCTCGCTCGCCGCTCGCATCGTTGCGAATGCGCCAGCCTCACCGTCTGCGCGACTTCAGGCGCTACAGGACATGGCCGATCATCTGCGTGAGTATGTGCAGAACGGCTGCCTCAGCCCCGCTACTGTTGTCGACAAGATCTTCGAAGTTGCGGAGTCAAATGGTCTTACTGGCGAAGCTGGCGGCGACAAGGAAGCCGCTGTCATGCAAATCGCGATGTCGGCGAATATGCCGCTCGAATTGCAACCGGAAGTGCGATCCGACCGCCGCTCCAGCGCTCAGCCTTCGCAGATCCCTCCGTTTCTTGAAACTAAGACCCCGGTCGACTGGAAGGATACGGAGCCGCTTGAGCAGCGCTGGCTGGCGGCCGCGCGGATCCCGCTCGGCGACCTCACGCTCTATTCGGGCAATGGTGGCGCTGGCAAGACCGAAACCGCGGTGCAGCTGCTGGTTTCGGTCGCCGCAGGACTCGGCGACTGGCTGGGTTGCGTGGTCGAGACTGGACCGGCACTGTTCCTCAGCTGTGAAGAGCCTGAGACCAATGTTCGCGACCGGATCGAGCGCATCTGCGACCACCGTCATATCGATCCGCATGCAATCGAGCATCTGCACCTGCATTTTCCTGACCTCGATGCGACCTGGCTTGCGACCACGGACCGGCTCGGCAAGGTCACGAAAACTGCACTTCTTTTGCAGATCGAAAGCTGGCTTTCTGGGCATCGGCCAATGCTCGTCGTCATCGATTCGATCGCCGCAGTGTTCGACGGCGAAGCCATCGCCCGACGACAAGTCCGCAGTTTTCTTGCGATACTTCGGAAGATCGCTCGCGACAATGCGACGGCGATTGTGCTACTCGACCACCCCTCGGTACGCGGTATGGCCGACGGTTCAGGAACGGCAAATTCTGTCGATTGGCGCAACTCGGTCCGCTCCATGTTGCACCTTTCGGACGCCGACAAAAACGATCCGGATATCCGAGAACTCGAGGTTAAGAAATCGAATTACGGCCGCGCTGGAGAGAAAGTCAGATTGCGATGGAACGGCCTGACTTTCGTTCCGGCGACGTCGGCCGAGAGTTCACCCTATCGCGCTGCTGCCGAACGCGAGGTCGATGAACTGTTCCTCAAATTGCTCGACAAGCGCATCGCCCAGGGCCGGCCCGTCCGGCCAAGCAGCGGCCGCGGCAGCGCGCCGTTCGAGCTGGCGGGCGATCCCGAGGCGAACGGAATATCGGCCGGCGCCCTTCGCGCTGCGATGGAGCGTTTGTTCACGTCGGGCAGGATCGTGAGCGTGGAAACGGGTCCGGCATCGAAGCGCCGCAAGCACATTGAAAGAGCGCCCCGATGACCTTCCATCGCCCCTTCGATCGGTCTTCCATTGCTTCCAACGCTCATCCGAACGCCCCTGCCAACGGTTATTCCATCGCCTGCCATCGGCCCTTCCATCACAGGTGTTCTATCCCCCCACACCCCTGCAGCGATGGAACGCGTTGCTCTGGTCAGGCTGCGCTCGCGTACACAGAGCTTCGATGCGAGTTGGAAATGAGCGACGAGATTCGCGGGCTCGTAGGCGAGGGGGCGAGAGTGACGGCGACGCCCGATGTAAGCGTCCGGCCGCTGCACATGCATCAGGTCTTGACATGAATAGCCAGCTGCTGGCTCCACGGCAGCAATTCGTCCAGGCGGTTGACGGGGTGTCCGTCGATCATCCGCTGCAGAATGTCTCGCAGATAGGCGTAGGGCTCGACGTCGTTCAGCTTGCATGTCGTGATGAGCGAGCTCACGACCGCCCAGCGATGTCCGCCACCATCGCCGCCGGCGAACAGGTGGTTCTTGCGGCCGAGCGTGACGGGACGGATGGCGCGCTCGACCGGATTGGTGTCGAGCTCGACGCGGCCGTCGTTCAGGAAGCGCGTCAGGCCATGCCAGCGCGAGAGCGCATAGCGGATCGCCTCGGCAAGCGTGCTGCGGCCGGAGACCAGGCGGAGCTGGGTATCGAGCCAGACGTTCAGAGCATCGACGATTGACTTGGCGAACGTCCTGCGTTCGGCCAGGCGATAAGCAGGCGATTGGCCGCGGATACGCGCCTCGATCGCATAGAGTTCGCCGATCCGGCGCAGGGCTTCTGTGGCCACGGGAGACGCCGTGGCTTCGGCCACATCGTAGAACTTGCATCGCGAATGGCTCCAACACGCTGCGAGCGTGGTGCCCTCCTTGTCGGCCAATTGCTCGAAGCCGGCATATCCGTCGACATGCAGGATGCCCTTGAAGGCGGCAAGATGTGCGACTGGTCGCTCGGCCTTGCGGTCGGGTGCGAACAGGTAGATGGCGGCAGGAGGTTCGGGTCCGCCCCACGGCCGTTGCTCGCGGGCGTACACCCAAAGCCGTCCCGTCTTGGTTCGTCCGCGGCCAGGATCAAGCACCGGGATCGGCGTGTCATCGGCAAAGAGACGGTTGGAGGCGAACACGTTCTTGCACAGCCGTTCGTGCAAGGCCTCGAGCCATCAGCATGCGCCGCCAACCCAGCCGGCGAGCGTCGAGCGGCAGAGATCGGCGCCATGACGGTCGAAGATCTGCGATTGCCGATAGAGCGGAAGATGATCGCAGTGTTTGCTGATCAACACGTGCGCGAGCAGCGTCGGCGTCGCCAGACCGCCAGCGATCACCGCCCGGGCGCACCGGCTTGCACGACCTTGTTGCAGGCTCGGCAGGCGTATTTGGGTCTGGTTGTGCGCACGACGAGAAGCTGAGCTGGTACCCAATCCAGCATCTCGCTGACGCTCTCGCCGATCAGATGGAGAGCGCCGGCACAGCAGCCACAGATCCGGTCTTGCAAGTCGAGCAGAACGTCCTCGCGTGGCAGATGATCGGGCAGCGGACGGCGTCGCGGCGGAGACTTGGCTTCCGGTGTACCTTCGGTTGCGCTTCCTCAACGCGGCCGATGTCGCTGTCGAGATCCTCCAGACCGAGCGCAAGCTGATCGGGATCGATGCGCTCGGAGCTGCGGCCCAACTGCATCCGCTGCAGCTGTCTGATGATGGACTTGAGACGCTCGATCTCGGTGTCGCGATGGTCGATTGCAGCAGCAATGTCGCGTACAAGGCGCTGCAGAAGCGCAGGATCGGGAGGGAGATTGGTGAGATCGAGCTGCATGTCCGATGGTACTCGAACCGGCTTCCTCGTAGAAGAATCGCAACTCAGTTCAGCACCGGTTTCTGCAGATCATCCTGCAATCGCCGGCTTCCATACGGGTTCCGGCGCGCGCCAGTCGATGCCTTCAATCAGCATCGCGAGCTGCGCCGGTGTCAGTGTGATCGATCCATCATAGCCCGCCGTCACTGGCCACACGAAGCAGCCCTGGTCGACGCGTTTCGTGAACAGACAAAGCCCGTTTCCGTCCCAGAACAGGACCTTCAGGATCGATGCCTTCTTGCCGCGGAAGGCAAACAGGTGACCGGAGAACGGATCCCTCTTCAGCGTGTCTTGCACCAGCATTGCAAGGCCGTCCATGCCCTTGCGCATGTCGTTGTAGCCAAGCGCCAGGTGCACCTTCACGCCTGCAGGGACGAACATCATCGCGCTTCATCTCCGCTTTCGATCTGCGGCCGCACCGCATCCGGATCGTTACCGGCGGGAGCGAAGACACGCCGTCCGTCAGCGAGGTCGACAGCCATCATGCCCTCTGGTGGACGCACGAGATCGCGCAAGGCGCGCGCGGCGGGCATGTCGTCGGGCAGCACAACACGGGCGAGCTTGGAGCGCTTCTTTTGCGCGATGCCGAACTGCGCGCGCCAGCGGAACAGCAACCCGGTGACGATCCCATGCTTGCGGGCGACAGCAGAGACTTTGGCGCCTGGTAGCTTGGTTTCCCTGGCGATCGCGAGCTTCTCCTCGTCGCTGAAGAAGCGGCGGGCCGGCATTTTGGGCGCCGCCGGATCGCCGACTTCGGCAGCTGTCAAGCGGCGTTCGGGCTGTGAGTTCCTAGCACTAGTGCTAACGGCCGGACGGGCGGAGGGATGAAGATGGGCGCGCCAGTCGATTGTGACCTCGCCGGCCGCCAATCGGTCGCGCCATTTGCGCAGCGAATGCGGCGACAGCTGCATCGCCGCGGCATAGGGAGCTCTATCCCGCTCCAGTTCAGCGCCTCGACATGCATCGACCAGAACGCCTGAGAAGCTCGATTGCGCACGTCCGCGGTGACTATGAACCTGCGCTGCTTCTGCTTTCGGAGCATCTTTTCTCGCTCGTCCCGGGCGCGCTCGCGGCGCAATTCCGTCTGATATTTCTTGAGCTTAAGCGCGGTCTCCTCGCCGGCAAGCCGCTTCAGCCAACGCCGCAACGTGTTCTCGGTCAGACGTTGTTGTTGGCAGTATTTGCGGATTCCGAGGCCGCTTCGACGCCATGCCTCGATGTGCAGCGACCACCATTCGCGTCGGGCTTTGTTCTCGAAATGTTTGGGTCCCACCGGAGAATCTCCACAGCAGCAGAGAGCCCGAAATGGAACGACAACACACGAGGGGGAAGGTGTGCAGGAACCGGACGGTTACATCCGGCCGATTAAAGCGGCAAGATAAAAGCGGCTCGCCGGTTGAACTCCAAGTCATTGACATGACTTGAGTTCAACCGTGCCGGTCGGCCGAGTCGCGTGCCGCGCTCAGTGCTTTCCTTACTGAAATCAATGTTGTTTTCGGCACCATTGCGAAATTCGCTGCTGTGAGGCGCCGCGCACGAGGCTCGTGCGAGCTGGAGTTTCGTATTTGCCCGGGCGCATTGGTCAGGGCGTAGCACGAGTGGCCTTGTCACCGCGTGTGCTGCGTGCCGCGAATGCGGCCGGCCCGGCGCTCCCTTGTCAGCCATCATGGGCTAGGCGCGGACACGTCCGATCTTCCCGAGGGGCCGGTCAGCAGTACGTGAGCTGCCGTTCGTCCAAGTGCGTGCCGTGACTGCGCAGGAGCATCGCAAGGCGCTACGTGCTTTCTTCGGCGCCCTTCTTCGTGCTCGCCGGCGTCACCTGCAATGGTGAGCCAATACGACCTTCGGAGTGGTGGTGACTACAGTGCGCTGCGTGGGAGGCTGGGGCAAAGTGAGCAGCATCATTTCCGGTCCAAGTCTCACCCGAGGTTTCGGCCGACACGATCGACTTCCCGGCATTTGTCCACAGTCTGATGCGCCAGAAGAGGGCGGCTCTCTCGACTTGCGTGCGACGTTATCGACGCGCTGGAATGCGGACGACCCGCAGATGCTTGTGGTGGCCCGCAGGTCGACGAAAGGGGAAGCGCCGCCTCCGCCTCCGCCTGTGCTCTCGCTCCGAGGAGTTCGTTGTGCAGGACGT
Organism: Bradyrhizobium sp. HKCCYLRH2060; assembly: GCF_051168135.1. Taxonomy (NCBI): domain Bacteria; kingdom Pseudomonadati; phylum Pseudomonadota; class Alphaproteobacteria; order Hyphomicrobiales; family Nitrobacteraceae; genus Bradyrhizobium; species Bradyrhizobium sp. HKCCYLRH2060. The sequence continues at coordinate 150,636 of NZ_JBNPUK010000001.1, read as the reverse complement.
CAAACCCGTATTCCGCGATGTCCACCTCACGAGCGTCCGCCGGCACCAGGGATGCCTTCCACAGCGAGGCGTGCTGCGCGGAATGCAGCTGACCCAAGAACCAGGCGCGATTGTAGACTTGGGTCATTCCCACGATGGTCGCCGAATCAGCCGACTGTGGCGTCGTTGCTGAGCTGACGGTCGGCACAATGAAGCTTTCTGTGAAAGAACTGCGACACTCCTTTCGGGATAGGCGCAAAACACGAGCACTACCCCTGGTAGTTAATTTGTTGCGCTTCAGATACAGTTCCGATTTCTGAATGCCAACGTGCGACAAAGCTTGTCGATTCTTGTCTGCTGCGCGCTATTGTCGCACCACTTGGGGTGGTGCTGGCAATGGACGCGGGGCAGAGGGATACGGGGCTTGACTGCCTGACATTGCTGCTGCGTTTTCATCAGATCGCTATCGATCCGGCGCAGATTGCACATCAGTTGGCGGGAGAGCCGGTCGGCGTGACCGAGATGCTTCGCTGCGCCAAGCAGCTGAAGCTGAAGGCGCGTGCGGTCAGGCGGACCTGGGACAGTCTCGTCAAGCTGCCGCTACCGGCCATCGCCGCGCGGTCGGATGGCTCATTCGTCATCCTCGGGCAGGTCACGGCCGAGGCGGCGCTGATCCAGGATCCTCTCGTGAACCGGCCGCAGAGCATCAAGCGCGCCGAGTTCGAGGCCAACTGGACGGGGACGGTGGTGCTGATGGCGCGCCGTGCCTCGCTGTCCGATCTGGCGCGGCGCTTCGACATCACCTGGTTTCTTCAGGCGATGCAGAAATATCGCCGGCTGCTCGGCGAGGTGCTGCTGGCGTCGTTCTTTCTGCAGCTGTTCGGCCTGGTCACCCCGCTGTTCTTCCAGGTCGTCACCGACAAGGTGTTGACGCATCGCGGCTACACCACGCTCGACGTGCTAGTGTTCGGCCTTGTGACCGTCACGATCTTCGAGACCGTGCTCGGCGGACTTCGCACTTACGTCTTCTCTCACACCACCAACCGCATCGACGTCGAACTCGGCGCGCGGCTGTTTCGGCATCTGGTGGCGCTGCCGATCGCCTATTTCGAGGCGCGACGCGCCGGCGATTCGGTGGCGCGGGTACGCGAGCTCGAGAACATCAGGAACTTCATCACCAGCTCGGCGCTGACCCTGGTGATCGATCTCGCCTTCACCTTCGTGTTCCTCGGCGTGATGTTCTACTACTCGCCGTTCCTCTCCTGGATCGTTGTCGGCTCGTTCCCGTTCTACATCGCGCTGTCGGCTGGCGTGACGCCGATCTTCAAGAAGCGGCTCGACCTCAAGTTCGATCGCGGCGCCGAGAACCAGGCCTTCCTGGTCGAGACCGTCACCGCGATCCAGACCCTGAAGGCGATGGCGATCGAGCCGCAGATGCAGCGGCGCTGGGAGGAGCAGCTCGCAGGTTACGTCGGCGCCAGCTTCGACGTGCTGTCGCTCGGCAATTGGGCGAGCCAGTCTGTGCAGTTCATCAGCAAGATCGTCACCGCGCTGACGCTGTATTTCGGCGCCCATCTGGTGATCGCAGGAGACTTGAGCGTCGGCGAGCTCATCGCCTTCAACATGCTGGCCGGACGGGTGGCGCAGCCGGTGCTGCGGCTGGCGCAGCTGTGGCAGGACTTTCACCAGGCGCGGCTGTCGGTCGCCCGCCTCGGCGACATCCTCAACACCACGCCGGAGCCCGCCTTCAATCCCAGCCGCGCCGCGCTGCCGCCGGTGCGCGGCGAGGTGGTGTTCGATCACGTCTCTTTCCGCTACCGCGTCGATGGCCCGCTGGCGCTGCACGATGTCAGCCTGAAGGTGCCGGTAGGCCAAGTGGTCGGCATCGTCGGCCCCTCCGGCTCCGGCAAGTCGACGCTGACCAAGCTGATCCAGCGGCTCTACGTGCCGGAGGCCGGCCGCATCCTGATCGACGGCGTCGATCTCACCGTCGCCGACGTCACCTGGCTGCGGCGGCAGATCGGCGCGGTGCTGCAGGAGAACGTGCTGTTCAACCGCTCGATCCGCGACAACATCGCGCTCGCCGATCCCGGCATGGCGGTGGAGCGGGTGATTCAGGCGGCCGAGCTCGCCGGCGCGCATGAGTTCATCCTCGGCCTGCCCGACGGCTACGACACCGTGGTCGGCGAGCGCGGCGCGAGCCTGTCCGGCGGCCAGCGCCAACGCATCGCGATCGCGCGTGCGCTGGTCACAAATCCGCGCATCCTCATCTTCGACGAGGCGACCTCGGCGCTCGATTATGAAAGTGAGAACATCATCCAGCGCAACATGCGCAAGATCTGCGCCGGCCGCACCGTCTTCATCATCGCACACCGGCTGTCGGCGGTGCGCAACGCCGACCGCATCATCACCATCGAGGGCGGCCGCCTGGTCGAGGACGGCACCCATGACGAGCTGATCAAGCGCGCCGGCCGCTACGCGACCCTGCACCAGATCCAGGCGGGGCTCCATGTCGTCGGCTGAGGCGCACAAGCAGGACAACGCGCCGATCTCGCTGGATGCGCACCGCAAGCGCCGCAATGATGCTCGCGAATTTCTCCCCGCCGCGTTGGAGATCGTCGAGACGCCGGCCTCGCCGGCGGGCCGCGCGATCGCCGGCAGCATCATGCTGTTCTTTGCCATCGCGATCGCCTGGTCGATCATGGGCCGTGTCGACATCATCGCCTCGGCGCAGGGCAAGATCGTGCCGACCGGCCGCACCAAGACGATCCAGCCGCTCGAAGCCGGCGTCGTCGCGGCGATCCATGTCCAGGACGGCGACAAGGTCCGTGCCGGCGATGTGCTGGTCGAGCTCGACCGCACCGTCACCGAGGCCGAACGTCGCCGCGTCGCACAGGGCCTGATGCAGGCGAGGCTCGATGTCACCCGACTCAGCGTGCTGCGCGATAGCTTTGCTGATCTCGCCGCGCTGCGGCCGCTCAACGTGCCCGAAGGCGCGGCGCCCACTGACGTCGCGCGCACCCGCGCCGCACTGCAGGCGCAGGCCGCCGAGCAACTGTCGAAGCTTGCCTCGAACCAGCAGCAGATCGCGCAGAAGCGCGCCGAGGCGCAGTCGGTCGAGGCCGCCATCGCCAAGATCGACGCCACCCTGCCTTTCCTGCAGGAGACCGCCGAGATCCGCCGCAACGCCAAGGAGATCCAGTACGGCAACCAGATCGCCTATATCGACGCGCAGTCGCGCCTGATCGACCAGCAAAACGAGCGCATCGTGCAGACGCGCCGTCTGGTCGAGATCGAGGCCGCGCGGCTGGCGCTGGAGCAACAGCTGGCGCAGACCCGCTCCGGGTTCGAGCGCCAAGTGCTGTCGGATCTTGCCGACGCCGAGAAGAAGGCCGAGGAGCTGACGCAGGACCTGGTTAAGGCAGAACGCAAGACGACCGAGCAGGTGCTGCGCGCCCCGATCGACGGCACGGTGCAGCAGCTCGCGCTGCACACCGTCGGCGGCGTCGTCACACCGGCGCAACAACTGATGCTCATCGTGCCCGCCGAAAGCCAGCTCGAGGCCGAAGCCATGATCTCCAACCGCGACATCGGCTTCGTCAATGTCGGCCAGGCGGCCGAAATCAAGATCGACACCTTCAACTTCACCCGCTACGGCCTTGTCCATGGCAAGGTGCTGAGCGTCTCGCAGGACTCCATCGTCCGCGAGAAACCGGCCGACAAGCAGAATGGCGGCAATACCGCCGGCGCGCTCACCGAGACCAGTGAGCCGGCTGGACAGGAGTTCATCTACTCGGCGCGGGTGTCGCTCGACGAGAAGCAGATGCAGGTCGAGGACAAGATGGTCGCGCTGGCGCCGGGCATGGCGGTGACGGTGGAGATCAAAACAGGGACGCGACGGATCATCGAATATGTGATGTCGCCACTGCTGCGCTACCGGCAAGAAAGCCTGCGGGAGCGATGACAATGCCACTCGCCCGCGCATGTAAATCGGATCGATTGTCGATCTTCCATCGGGATCTAACGCTTTTGCCAGCGCCCGAACGATTGTCACGACGTGCCGGACGTCGGTCGCCGGATCGCGATGTTGCCCCCACAGTCGCCTTGCAGGTATCCGAAGCGCTGCATCATAGGCGCATGCGCCCGAACTACCTCTTGAATCTGGGGAGGCGACAGGACCTTGGCCCATTGCCCGCTGGTGCCTTCGCGAAAAAAGCGCTCGGCCGCCGGAGGCTTCTCCCGGAAGCCCGACTCGTTCTCCTGGCGCTGCAGCTCGGCAAACGAGGATTTCTGGATCGCCGCATTCAGCTGCGCCTCCGTCGGCTTCAAACGCAGAAACCTCGCAAGCGCGCCGAAGGTCCGGACCGGCTGGGCCAACATGTCTTCGTAGCGCATGATGTGCACCGGCCGGCTGTAGATGCCGATCCAGCTCGCGACGTGCTGGCTCCACGATCCCATCGTCTCGTAGATGTGCTGAACCCGGTTCGGGCTCGTGAAATTCGGCGTGGCCATCTTGGCGATCGTCTCATCGATCGACTCGTTGGAGTGGTGAGCGAAGGAGATGGCGACGTCGAGAGGGTTGCGCACGACATAGACGGCTGCCAGCGTTGCATCGAGATTAATCGTGGGAACGCCGTAATCTTCGCCGACGCAGAGATGCGTCTTGGCAAGGAATGGGCCGGCGCAGTTCTGCGCCATCCAAGCCTGAGCTTTCGGGCGAGCTTCAGCAAGTTCGCGGTGACTCGCTTCTGTGAATGGTTTGTCGAGCACTGCTTCGAATTGCTTGGCGCCGAATTCCCACCAGGTCTGCTGGTGCAGCATATTGATATGATGGGGTGGTTGTTGCGGCGCAACTATTTCGCCGAGAAGATTATGCAGGAATGCTCTTATCCATGTGTTGCCAGACTTCGGGAACGAGGCGATCCATATGATATTTTGCGAGAACGCCACTCCGCTGTCCGAGCTGCAGTTATGTTCTGTCGTGGTTCGCCTCATGTATCGGAATTCCGCTCAAATGCCTCTGGGCACCTAATATCCGTTTCGCGCGCAATTTCACATACAGAATCTGCAAATGCTCGATAAGCTTAGGCGAGTGTCCGGCGGACACCAGAACGACTCCAAAGACCGCCAGTGCGCTCGCTTCAAGGCGGTGCAACTCGAATTAATCCCATCGCGGTCGAGGTACATCCCGACGATCTCTGAGTTCTGATCGGTCAGAGTGATCCGGGGGGGGCAATGTCTAATCAGAACGCGAGAATGGAAAGCGGAGTCGTGAGCTGGCGTTGGTACGAGAGACTGGTTCTGTTTTGTATGGGAGCTGCCGTGGGCGGATATCTATTTTGCTTCGTCTTGGCGGTAAAGCTAAACTCGTCTAGTCGGCCAGCTATTCCTCAACCAGAGCTAGGGTTCACGTACCTAATTAAGGTCAAGCATAGCAGAGATACCGTATACGTCACTTACTTCGAGTACGTGGCCAGCACCGATGGATATTTTGCGACTTTGGGCTTCGGATTCATCAGCGCTCTATGTGGTTACTTTCTGGGAATCAGCGACAAGTCTCGCAGTTATTCAGGGATGATTCAGGCATCCTGCGCCTGTGCGGTCTCACTAATACTCATCTACTTGGCTTGGCACGAGAAGTTTCTGCAGTGATCTAGCATTTGCGATTGTATTTGAGGTAGGGGCAAGGAGGAGCGAAATGGCTACCGAGAATGGTGATCTTGTATTGTCCGCTGACGGCCAGACGCTGTATAATCCAAACGGGACGCCTCAAGCCCCCATTACCGGCTTCCTGATAACCGCTTCGGGATCGATACCGTGGTTGCCGTGGCCATTTAATCAAATTGGCGGTTCAGTCACTATTACCTCTGACGGCGGCCTTTTTGTTGGCGGTGGTGGGGGTTGGAGCGCGACGCCCTTCTCGTTCGCTGCAGGATTCACTCATACTATTCCGCCCAGCGAGTTTGCCAACGAAGGCGGCTGGATGGCCGGCGCAGTTGTTGTCGTTGGCGGTAACATTCCGGAAAGTGGAGGTGGCTTTATCGGCATTGGCTCACCTCAGGCCGGAGGCGGCTACTCAGTTCCGCTTCATGGTGAGCCATTTCCAGTTGGATTTACGGAAGACGGAAATCCGATCCGTCTTATGACCGCGCCAACAGGTGAATATCAGATCAGAGTCGTAGACGATTTTGGAAAAGACATCCCACCCGGACCCGTCACTGACTTCAATGGAAATGTTTTCAGCATAGGTGCTGCAGGATTGCCTATCAAGACGGCGCCCGATGGCTCCGTTGAGACAGGGTTGATGCTAGATCGACAGCTGCTGTTTCATCCCGAGGTCGTCTGGTTTCCGAGCGATAGCTGGCAGGTTGGTGCTGTTGTTTCGTCCGGCCTTGTGCCCACTTACAACATTGGCGCGGCGATTCAGCAAGAAGCCGACAGAATTGACTCTATCAACCAATTAGCCGCTGCCACATGGCTGCGTCCGTCTTCCTTCGAGACAGACACGGGTCTATCGCTGTCGTCATCTGGTGAAGTTGGGAGTCCGGGAGGAGGTGGCGCATTTGGCGGAGCCGGTGCCAGTGGAAGCTGGGGATTTGACCGAAGCGCTTTCGGCGTTGCTGAGCAGTACATGTACGGCTCAAACGATGGTCTCGGTGCGATTGGTTACAATGGTGCCCTTGGTATCGCCAATCAGTATCTCATGGATCCAACTACTGCGGCCAGCCTGTTCAACTACGTTCAGCCGTATGGCGAAACCAATAGGACCGCAGACAGTGTTAACCGGTATGCAAATAATGTGGTCAGCGATGCCGACTTGGCTGATATTCCAAAGTTGCAAGGCAACGAGAAACTATCAGAATTCGCCGACAGCCAGCTCGAACAGGAGTTGCAAGGCGCAATAAACGATATCCAAAGCGTCAACGACGTAATCGCCCAGTATTACGACGGCATTTCGAATTCATCCCAGATCGATCCTTGGGAGACCTCGACTCGGTTGACGTTCGACAATGGCCTTGATGGCAGGGCTCCAGACATCGTCGACTGGCAAGAGGCGGCTCCTATCGATTTAGGTGGTGCGGGTGGCTGGGGTGGCTTCGATTGGCCTGGTGGCGGTGCATCGGGATGGCCGGGAGGCGGCGGGTCCGGATGGCCCGGCACCGGAGGCGGTTCGGGTTGGCCCGGTACGGGCGGTGGCTCTGGATGGCCGGGCACCGGCGGTTCTGGGTGGCCAAGCGGCGGTTATCCCGTCGTTCTCGATCTGACCGGGCAGGGCATCCATGTCACGCCGCGCGGGGCGTCGAATCAGTATTTCAACATGGCCGGCGACGGTTATCAGCATGCGACGGCCTGGGCCGGTGCAGGCAATGGCGTCCTGGTGCTCGACCTCAACGGCAATGGCGTGATCGACCAGGCCAACCAGGTCAACTTCACGCTGTGGGATCCAACGGCGACCTCCGACATGGAGGCGCTGCTCGACGTGTTCGACACGAACCACGATGGCAAGCTCAATGCCGGAGATGCCGACTGGACCAAGTTCAAGGTCCTGGTCACGAACGCCGACGGCACGACGCAGCTCGAGACCTTGCAGCAACTCGGGATCGCCTCGATCGATCTCACTGCCAACAATCAAAAGCGGCAGCTGTCTGACGGCTCGTCGATCAACGGCACGACCACCTACACGAGGGCGGACGGTACCACGGGTACAGCCGCCGATGTGACCTTTGCGTACGATGCGACCGGCTACCGGGTCGTCAAGACGGTGACTGCAGGTGCCGATGGCTCGACGACGATTGACAACAAAGCCTACAGTACTGCCGGCGCGTTGGCGCAGGAGACCATCAGCACGACCAGCGCCGATGGAACGTCGGTCACGATCCGTCATGACCACAACGGTGACGGTGTCGTTGATGGAACCGAGACCGATGCGACGGCTCGCAATGCAGACGGCAGCACGACACTGACGGTTACCAATTTCCAGGGAGCCAGTCCTCATGTCCTGAGCAGAACGATCACGACAACGAGCGCTGATCTCAAAACGATCACGATCGACCGGGACACGACTGGGAGCGGGACGTTCGATCAGATCGAAAGTGACGTCTGGAATGCCGCCGGTGATCTCACCGTCACGGTCTCGAACCTCAACGCGGACGGATCCGTCCGAGCGAAGACCGTTTCGACAACGAGTGCCGACGGCCTTTCGAAAACGGTGCGGGTCGATTCCGCGGGAAGCGGCGTCTTTGATCTGATCGAGACTGATGTTACGGTGATAGGTTCCGACCGGAGCAGAACTGAGACGGTTACGGACAGCAATACCGATGGATCGCTGCGCCAGCAGACCGTCACGCTCACGAGCTCTGACCACCGAACCAAGACGAAACAGATCGATGCTGACGGCGATGGAACGTTTGACCTTGTAAGGCTCGATGCCATCGTCGTGAACGCGGATGGGAGCACCGTTTCGACCCAGCGTGAATCGAACGGAAATGGCTCGCTGCGAGACCAGGTTCTGACGACGCAGAGCGCGGACGGTCTGTCCAAGGTCACTCAGACCGATGCCGATGGCAATGGGGTGTTCGAAAAGACGACGATGGATGTCACCGTCGTCAATAACGACGGCAGCCGCACGGAGACTGTGACCAGCCGAAGTGCGGACAGCTCCCTGCGCGCCAAGACTGTGACGACCCGTAGCCAGGATAGCAAGACGTTCACCGCCCAGGCCGACACCAATGGCGACGGTGCTTGGGACGCGGTTGAGGCTGTTGTCCTGAACGCGAGTGGGGCGAGCGTCGATACAGCGTCATCGTACAATCATGACGGCTCTCTGCGGTCTCGGACGGTGACGACGACGAGCGCAGATGGCCGATCTGTCACCACGCTGGCCGATGTGGACGGAGATGGAACCACAGACCGCACTCGGACCGACGTGGCGGTGCTCAACCCCGGAGGGGGCAGCACCGAGACGATTGCCGACTTCAGCGCCAATGGCACTTTGCTCGATCGCACCGTCATCACGATCAGTGCCGACGGCCTGTCGAAGACTACGCAGTCCGATCCGACGGGGGCGGGCTCTTTCCTTCGCACCGTTGCTGATGTCACGGTGGTGGGGGCAGACGGCAGCAGCACGGAGACCGTGACGACGACGAATGGCAACGGCTCGTTGCGCGCCAAGACGGTGACGGCCACGAGCTCGGATCGGCGCACAATCTCCCAGCAGATCGATGCGGACGGTGACGGCCATGTCGACCAGACGGTCACCAAGGTTTTGAATGCCGACGGCAGCTCGACAGCGACCGTTGCCGACTACGCTGCGACGGGTGCGCTGCTCGATCGAACAGTGGTGACAACGAGTGCGAACGGCCTGTCGGTGACCACGCAGAAGGACTCGACCGGTACGGGCGCATTCAACCAGAGCCGCACCGACGTCACGGTCTTGAACAGCGACGGCAGCAGGACGGAGACGGTCAGCGACTTCAGTGCGAACGGCACACTCATTGACAAGACCGTCGTCACAAAGAGCGCGAACGGTCTGTCGACGACCACCCAGCAGGACAGCACGGGAAGCGGGACCTTCGACCGGCGGCGTACTGATGTCGTCACGTTGAACGCCGATGGCAGCACCACGGAGACGATCGCCGATTTCACGGCAAACGGAACGCTGCTGGACAAGGCGGTGGTGACCAAGAGCGCGAGCGGATTGTCCGTCACGACCAAGACGGATAGGGCGGGATCCGGAATCTTCGACCAAAGCCGCATGGATGTCACGGTGCTGAACGCCGACGGCAGCAGGACCGAGACCGTGAGCGACTTCAGCGCGAGCGGCGCGCTGCTCGACAAGCGGGTGGTGACCACGTCCGCCGACGGCAGTTCGGTCACGACATCGTTTGATGCCAACAACGACGGACGATGGGATTCGGTTGAGACAGTTGCCCTGAACGCGAGCGGGGCGAGCGTCGATACGGCGTCATTGTACAATCATGACGGCTCTCTGCGGTCTCGGACGGTGACGACGACGAGCGCGGTTGGCCGGTCGGTCACCACGCTGGCCGATGTGGACGGCGATGGACCCACGGATCGTACCCGCACCGACGTGACGGTGCTCAACGCCGGAGGGGGCAGCACCGAGACGATTGCCGACTTCAGCGCCAGCGGCACCTTGCTCGATCGCGCCGTCATCACGATCAGTGCCGACGGCTTGTCCAAGACTACGCAGTCCGATCCGACGGGGGCGGGCTCTTTCCTTCGCACCGAGGCTGATGTCACGGTGGTGGGAGCGGACGGCAGCAGCACGGAGACCGTGACGACAGCGAATGGCAACAGCTCGTTGCGTGCCAAAATGGTGACGACCACGAGCTCGGATCGGCGCACGATCTCCCAGCAGATCGATGCGGACGGTGACGGCCATGTCGACCAGACGGTCACGAAGGTTCTGAATGCCGACGGCAGCTCGACAGCGACCGTTGCCGACTACGCTGCGACGGGTGCGCTGCTCGATCGAACAGTGGTGACAACGAGTGCGAACGGCCTGTCGGTGACCACGCAGCAGGACTCGACCGGTACGGGCACATTCAACCAGAGCCGCACCGATGTCACGGTCTTGAACGACGACGGCAGCAGGACGGAGACGGTCAGCGATTTCAGTGCGAACGGCACACTCATTGACAAGACCGTCGTCACGAAGAGCGCGAACGGCCTGTCGACGACCACCCAGCAGGACAGCACGGGAAGCGGGGCCTTCGACCGGCGGCGTACTGATGTCGTCACGTTGAACGCCGATGGCAGCACCACGGAGACGATAGCCGATTTCGCGGCAAACGGAACGCTGCTGGACAAGGCGATGGTGACCAAGAGCGCGAGCGGATTGTCCGTCACGACCAAGACGGATGGGGCGGGATCCGGAATCTTCGACCAAACCCGCACGGATGTCACGGTGCTGAACGCCGACGGCAGCAGGACCGAGACCGTGAGCGACTTCAGCGCGAGCGGCGCGCTGCTCGACAAGAGGGTGGTGACCACGTCCGCAGACGGGAGTTCGGTCACGACATCGTTCGATACCGACGGTGATGGCAGGGCGGACCAGACCGAGGTCGATCTCCGCGCGGCGAACGGCGCCGTGGTCAAGACCTTGTCGGATTACGCGGCCAATGGCGTGCTAAAGGACCGCTTGACCGTGACGACCAGCGCCAGTGGTCTGTCTGTAGCATCGCAGTACGACAGCAACGGCGATGGGATCGTCGACAAGACTAGGACCGATGTCACGGTGCTGAATGCCGACGGCAGCCGGACCGAGACCATCACCAATCTGAACGCCAGCGGCGGCCTGATTGACAGGGCGGTCATCACGACGAGTGCCAACGGCCTGTCCAAGACGACACAGGAGGACGTGACAGGGTCAGGAAGCGTCAGCCTGATCGAGACCGATGTAACGGTGTTGGGTGCCGACGGCAGCAGCACGGAAACGGTGACCGATACGACCGGGACCGGCGTGCCTCGCCACAAGATTATCACGACGGTCAGTTCGGACGGACGAACAAAGTCGGTCAGCCGAGATGTCGACGGCGACGGAGTGACCGATCAATCCGTGACGACGGTCGTCAATGCCGATGGGAGCACCGTCTCGACGGTCGCCGACTTCAAATCCAACAATCTGTTGAAAGATCGCGCGGTTATCACGACCAGCGCAAACGGACTTTCGGTTACCACTCAGCGAGACTCGTCCGGGACCAATTCATTCGACCAAACCACGACTTATGTTACGGTCCTGAACGCAGACGGCAGCAAAACGGAAACCACGAGCAACTTCTCGGGCGCGACCTTGAAGGATCGCGTCATCACGTCATCGAGCGCCAACGGGCTGAGCAAGCTGACCCAATGGGACCTCAATGGCGACGGAACAGTGGATGAGACGCAAAGCAATGTCGCCGCTCTGAATGCAGATGGCAGCCGGGTCCAGACAACCTCCACTTTTGATGTTCATGGCGCGCTTGTGGGAAGCTTCGTCGAAACGACGAGCGCCAACGGCCTGTCAAAAACCACGCAGTGGATATCCGCCGGGGCAACTGGGAGCCAGACGCTGTCTGATGTCACTGTCCTCAACACCGATGGCAGCACTACGGAAACGGTGACCGCATCGGGCGAATCCGTCGTCGTTACGACGACGAGCGCGAACGGGCACCAGCAGACGATTTCCTACGATACCGATGCCGATGGCGTCGTCGATAAGACGCGGTCGATCATCGCCGTCAGCAACGCCGACGGTAGCAGCATTGAAACCGTCACGGAGAAGGACGGTCATGGCAATCTGATCGACCGCTCGATCAAGACCACGAGCGCAGATCACCGCGCCGTCACGACGCTGCGAGACGTCGACGGCGACGGGGTCGTCGATCAGGCGGAGACTGACACGACGGCGGTCGACGGGAGCGTGAACAAATTGATCACGGATCTCAGCTCGTCCGGTGCGATCCTTGACCGCACCATCATCGATGTCAGCGCCGATGGTCTGACGACAACCACCCGCTGGCAGTTCACCGGCTCGGGCGTCGTGGACCGGACCCGGACTGATGTGATTGTCAAGAACGCGGACGGAAGCGCGACCGAAATCGTGACGGATCGCAACAGCGACAATACCCTGTATCAACAGGGCGTCACGACGACGAGCGCGGATGGCAGATCGAAGACTCTGCAGGAGCAGACGCCCGGCCACTCCTATATGGATCGAACGGAGCAGACCACAATCAATGTGGACGGGAGTTCGGTCACGCTCGTCCAGAACCGAGATTCGGCCAACAATCTCGTGAGTCAGACCAGGACTTCGGTGAGCGCCGACGGCTTGACCAAGACCGTCGACGAAGACACGACCGGAACCAACAACTTCAACGGACATGCGACCACCGTTCGGAGAATCGACGGAAGCTCGGTGACAGATGCGACATCCGTAGATCCGACTACGCATGTCACGAAGCATGTCGTGACATCGATCAGTGCGGACGGACTGACCAAGACCATCAAGACGGACAGCACGAATTCGGGTTGGTTCGACTCGGTGGCAACTGAGGTGACGCGTATCGACGGTAGTGTCGTTACGACGACCGCCGAATTCGATTCGACTGGCGCAGTCAAATCAAAGGCTGTGGCGGAGACGAGCGCGAACGGAGCCGAGAAAGTCGCGCGCGTCAAGAATTACCAGGACGGGACAGAAACCTTAACGGTATGGGACGAGAGCGGTACACAGAATTGGAGCTCCGTCTCGACTACATACGCAGCCAATGGAAGCCTAAAGGCTCAGGCCGTCAAATATAGGGATGGAAGGTCGACGGCAACCATCTATGATACGGTGGGAGATCAGGCGTGGTCGATGCGTTCGGCAACGTATGATGCAGCCGGGGAAGTATTAAGCGCCTACACGCTGAATGATAATGGAACGGGTACGCGCGTCTTCTATGATCCGCAGAATGTTGCTGACTTCTCAACCGTAACCAACACATATAACGCTCAAGGAGCGCTAACGTACCAGCAGGGGACCTACGACAACGGATCGGGGTGGACTAATAACTATGGGAGCCCTGCCAGCGATGGCGGCACTCAGATAAATAGCGTGACGCCGGTCGGTGCGCCGATATATTCGATGTATGGTCAAATTACGGCGACTTCTGGTTCAACCTGGAAAGCCGGATCATCTTGGGTCGGTTATTCGGACAACTACGGAAACTGGACCTACATTTGGCAGGGCACGCTCGATCCCACAGGCTTTCTTCAAGAGTTGGGAAGCGTATGGGACTACGCGCGGGGAATCATCTACAGCGCGTCATCCTGGACTCTTCCGGCTAACCTGATCTGGCAGTCAGGCTCCCCGTCGTTGAGTGATGTTGCAGGTGAAACGTCGCAGTTGCTTGCGCAGGCGATCCCGGTATCGGCGGTCAGCGTGAAGTTGCCGGCGCAGTCTGGAAGCATGGGGTCCGAGTGGCGTCTCCTGCAGGCCGCCGACTATACCGGTGACGGCACCGCTGATCTTCTCTGGGTCCAGAACGGAGTTGGAAACGCCTCCCTCTGGACCATGGGCAACGGATCTCTTGTCAGTTCAGGCGCGACTCAGGGGCACATGGGCGCGGAGTGGACACCTCTTGCTGCCAATGGCGACTTCAATCACGACGGCAAGGCAGACATTGTTTGGACGAGCGCAGGTAGCGTCGCCATCTGGGAGATGAACGGGACGTCGTTGGCGACGTTCGCCACGCCGAGCGGCAAGATGGGGGCTGAATGGACGCTCAAGGGCCTTGGTGATTTCAATCGAGACGGCAATGCCGACCTTCTGTGGGTCAATACCTCGAACCAGGTCGAGCTTTGGTTCATGAACGGCGCGACGCTCGGAAATGCCGTCGTGTCGAGTGGCCAAATGGGGGCCGAGTGGAGTTTCGCCGGCGTCGGTAATTTTGAAGGAAGCGGGAAGAACGACATTCTCTGGGTTGGTACATCGGGAGCCGTTTCGACTTGGTCGATGAACGGGGCCGCTGTCACATCGGTGAAATCGATCGGCCAGATGCTTCCGACCTGGCGTGTTGCTGGAATTGGCGACATCAACAAGGACGGCAGTGACGATATTGTGTGGGTCGATCCGTCTAATAACGTCAAGATCTGGGAGATGAAGGGGGGGCAGATTGTCCAAGAGCTCCAGGTCACCGGGCAGATGGGGGCGGAATGGACGCTTGCCAGCGTGGGGGATGTTACGGGCGATGGCCGCGCGGATCTTGTTTGGGTCACTAATGGTACAACCTCCGTTTGGGATCTGAGTGGCTCGGGGACAGGCGTCGCATCCGGCATCGGTACCGCTAATGTTGTTGCGAACGCACTTACCGTTATTCAGACGGATGGGGCCACCAGTCTGACGCAGGTGGGAACCCACTACTTCTTGTATGATCGCGGCAATGGACCGGAGCTTAAGTATCAGGGTGCCGCGGTCTCGGTCGGCCAATTTGGCGCGACCGTAAATCCGATCGGGGCGACCGCTGTCAGCGGCGGTTATGACGTCGTCTGGAAGGATCTCAGCACCGGGCAGTATAACGGGTGGCTGGTGGACGGCTCTGGAAACTATGTGTCCCAGCTCACGCCTGGCTGGGTCGCAGGGACCAGTCGTGAGCTGCAACAGCTAGAGCTGGTCCTTCGTCAGGATCTCAATGGCGACGGGCAGATCTCACAGCCGTCTCAGACCATCCGCGCGAATGGGTCCACGCTTCTGGCGCAAGTTGGAAATCTATTCTTCCTCGACGATGCGAACTTCAACGGACTTCTGCTGCGCTATCAAGGCAACGCGGTCACGTCCGATCAGTTCGGTGCCGTCGCGCCGACAAATGTCGCAAAGGTCGCTGGCGGCTACGACGTCCTTTGGAAGCATACGGACACCGGAGCCTATGAGGTCTGGTCCGTGGATGGTGGCGGCAACTATGTATCGACGTTGACCGGGAGCGCAGCCTTGGCTCCCACCAATCCTCTGGTTCAGGAATACGAAAAGCTTTTCAACCAGGATATCGATGGCGACGGCCGTGTCGGGCCAGTCGCAACCACCGTCGAGGCGCTGGGATCAACGGCGCTGTTGAAGGTCGGTGACAACTTCATCCTCGAGTCGAACTCCGGAGCATCGCCAAATATTCTAAAATTCTCAGGCTCTCCGGCGAGCGCAAGCTACTTCGCTGGCCAGGGCTGGACTATCGTCGGCGCCGAGGCGATCGCAGGGGGGTACGAGGTCGCCTGGCGAAATGTGGGCGCCGGGCTGATCAACATCTGGAGCGTCGATAGCAGTGGCAACTACGTCGCTGGTCTGGCATCGGCGGCTCCCAGCAATGCCGCGGTCGAGCCGTACGAGTCTGTGTTTAATCAGGATCTCAATGGCGATGGTACGATCGGTCCGGTGGGGACGACAGTCGAGGCCCTCGGCTCGACCAAGTTGGTACAGGTTGGCGACAATTACGTCCTGACGTCGCTGTCGGGTGATGTGGCACGCGAGCTCATCTTCTCGGGTTCCGCGGCCAGTGCGAGCTACTTCACCAGTCAAGGCTGGGCGATCGTCGGTGCCGAGGCGATCACGGGCGGATATGAGGTGGCCTGGCGAAACGCTGGCGCCGGGCTCGTCAACATCTGGAAAGTCGACGGCGCCGGCAACTACGTCAGCGGTCTGGCATCAGCAGCTCCCAGCAATGCCGCCATCGAGCAGTACGAGCCGGTTTTTCACCAGGACTTTAACGGAGATGGTGCGATCGGTGCGGTGGGGACGACGATCGAGTCCGTCGGGTCAACCAAGCTGGTGCAGGTCGGCGATAATTATGTCCTCACCTCCCCGTCCGGCGACGTGGCACGCGAGCTGGTTTACTCGGGCTCCGCGGTGAGTGCGAGCAATATGACCGGCCAGGGCTGGAGCGTTATCGGAGCCGAGGCGGTAACCGGCGGGTATCTCGTCGCGTGGCGAAACGCCGTCGCGGGGGTGATGACCATCTGGAGTGTTGACGGTAGCGGCAACTATGTCAGCAATCCCATTCCGGCGGTGGCTCCCAGTAATGTCGCCCTGGAGCAATATGAACCGGTCTTCCATCAGGATCTTAACGGAGATGGTACAGTTGGTCCGATAGGGACGACGATCGAGGCGATCGGGTCAACAAGGTTGGTGCAGGTTGGCGATAATTATGTCCTGACCTCCCCATCCGGCGACGTGGCACGCGAGCTGTTTTACTCAGGCTCCGCAGTGAGTGCGAGCAACATGACCGGTCAGGGGTGGAGCGTGACCGGAGCGGAAGCGGTGAACGGCGGGTATCTCGTCGCCTGGCGAAACGCCGGCGCGGGGGTGATGACGATCTGGGCCGTCGACGGTAGCGGCAACTATGTCAGCAATCCCATTCCGGCGGTGGCTCCCAGTAATGCCGCCCTGGAGCAATATGAACCGGTCTTCCATCAGGACCTCAACGGGGACGGTACAATTGGTCCGGTCGGCACAACAATAGAGGCTCTCGGCTCAACAAAGGTGGTACAGGTTGGCGACAATTACGTCATCCAGTCCAACGCTATCGACGCCGCTCGCGAATTGCAGTTCTCCGGAGCGCCAGCCAGCGCCAGCTACTTTGCTGGTCAAGGCTGGGCGCTGATCGGTGCCGAGGCGGTCGCCGGCGGGTACAAGGTTGCTTGGAAGAATGCCGGAGCAGGTCTCATCAATATCTGGGATGTCGACAGCAATGGCAGTTACGCCGGATCGCTGGTCTCGGCAGCTCCGAGCAGTATTGCGATCAAGTCGGCTGAAACAACCTTCCAGCAAGATCTCAACGGCGATGGTGCGATTGGCGCAACAGGGTCTGTGATCGAAGCACAAGGTGCAACGAGCCTCGTCCAGGTCGGCGACAACGTGCTGCTCAAATCCAACGCCACGAGCGCAACCCAGGTGCTTCAATTCTCGGGAACGGCCGCCAGCCTGAGCTACTTCGCAGGGCAGGGCTGGACATTGGTCGGAGCCGAGGCGGTCGCCGGCGGCTATGACGTGGTTTGGAAGAACGCGAACGCGGGGATCTATGACATCTGGAGCGTGGACTCGAACGGCAACTATGTCGGCGGCCTGTTGCCGATTGCTCAACCCAAGGATCCGCTGCTCGAAAGCTTCGAGGTGACCCTCCAGCAGGACATCAATGGCGACGGCATTGTCGGGCTCGACCCTGCCAAGTCGCTGTGGACTGGCGATGTCGTCTTGGCCCAGCTTGGGAACGGATACGGGCTCTACAACCTGACGGCTGCAGGGACGAACCCGAGCGGCATCACTCTTCGCTACCAGGGCGCGGCCGTTTCACTTGGCCAATTCGGAGCCAACGTCTCTGCGATAGGTGCCGTCGCCGTCGTAGGAGGCTATGAGGTTCTGTGGAAGGACAGCAGTGCCGGCACTTACGGAGCTTGGTATGTGGACAGCGGCGGCAACTATGTGTCGATGCTCAATGGCAATAGTTTCCTCTCTGGATCGAACCCGGAGATCGAGTCGTTCGAGCTGGTGTTCAGGCAAGATATCAACCAGGACGGAGTGCTGGGAACGGCGAACTCGGTGATTGAGGCCAGCACTTATCAGTATATTTCGCTGCCCCAGGTGATTCAGGCGGCCGTGATCGATCCTGGAGCATCCCTGGAGCTCTCTGGTGGCGACTCCAGCACCGTTGCGTTCAAAGCAGCGTCTGGCAGGTTGATCCTTGATCATTCGGACCAGTTCACCGGGCAAATTCTAGGCTTTAGCGGCGACGGAACGTTGGCGCATTCCAACGCTATCGATCTGCGCGACATGGCGTTCAGTTCGGCCACCGAGACGTACAACGGAAACTCAGCCGGCGGAATCCTGACCGTCAGTGACGGAATCGGGCATGTGGCACAGCTATCGCTGATCGGCGACTATACGAGCTCCGCGTTCAACTTGATAAGCGACGGAGCCGGCGGGACGTTGGTCGTCGACCCTCCGATTGGTGCCGTGGCTGGCC
Source organism: Bradyrhizobium sp. HKCCYLRH2060 (assembly GCF_051168135.1). Classification (NCBI taxonomy): domain Bacteria; kingdom Pseudomonadati; phylum Pseudomonadota; class Alphaproteobacteria; order Hyphomicrobiales; family Nitrobacteraceae; genus Bradyrhizobium; species Bradyrhizobium sp. HKCCYLRH2060. Next base: position 132,169 of record NZ_JBNPUK010000001.1, on the reverse strand, counting down.
CCTCTGCCTCGATCGGAGCGCAGATGACTGGAACAGTGTCTCAAGACTTTGGAGTTGAGGGAACGCTTGCTCGGCTGATCCAAGCTATGGCGACGATGTCAGGCCCATCCGCCGCGTTCGATAATCCATCGGGGGCTCAGATTGCCGATGCTGCCACGGTCCAGTCGAGCTTGGCGGCTGCTTGGCGCGGTCAGGTCTAGGCCCGGGAGGAGTTCAAGCCTGCGGAGGTCAATCGGCGTCATCGCAGTCAATCCAGCCACGAAAAATCGCAAGATCCCGGTCTTCCAACAATCGGGATCTTGCCTGGGTTCTTGGGCTCGCGCAGTGGTGGCCCGAGAGCGGGCTCGTCGGTCAGGCTTAGATCAGCAAGGGATCGGTAACCATCAGCCGGCGTAGCCGCGCAACTGCGTCGGCCTCCAATCCACGGTTCCAGAGGAACTCGTAGGACGCACCGTAGCTAACCTGATACGGACCGGCGAAGATCCTTATTCCTCAAAGGGGATTGACGGACACTCTCTCCGCCAGCTGCACGATTTTCTACGCCAAACTGCGCTGTGGCGGGCCTTCGATAGGCGGCGTCCACTCGTTGCATGGCGGAACTCGAACGTTCGGCTTGGGGCGAGCCAATTCCCGTCCTCAACGGAAGGCTCAACTTCCCTGTTTGCTTCCTCGATCCAGACGGTCTTCCCCCAAGGTTGCCAATGGGTCGGATCGACCGGCGCAACCTTGTTGGAGTGACCGTGCGGCCAGCCGTTTGGCAGTCGTCGGCGGGGGAAATCGAGGAGTGAACTTCGCCATGCTCGATCAGGCTAAGAGAGGTCTTGGCCGAAGGGCGCGGTGTTGATGGCGACAGCCGGCAGGGAGTCAATTTGTAGGTGCCATTCCGGGGCCTACGCAGGCTTGCGGTGGTGCGCTCTCTATTTCCAAGCCGGGGATGGCAGCCTTCATGGTATTTCGCTCACCACGGCGCATCTTCAGCCGTCCAGCACTTCCTGGACTGCCTCAAATATGTCGTCTGCCGTCCCTTCGATCTTGCAATCAGCCCAGGCTTGGTAAGCCTTGGCATAAACCAACTTTTCGGCGCCTGGATCGATCATCGAGACCATCTCATCTCTGGATTCGCTCAGAGTAAGGGCTTTCACCTCCATGGCAATCGCAGTGATGAACCTCACGCGGCCTTCGTGCTCGTCGAAAACATTCGCGGTCATGAGCGCTTCTCCGTATGACGGTCGGCTTGGCGACTCCTGCTCATGCCGCACGCCGAAATGATCGGTGCTGGCCTATTTGTGCAGTTGCGAGCTACGACCGCGGCTGTTGCGGTTGTTCCTTTGGCCGCTCGCTCTTGCATGCGAAACAGACCGAACGTGCAACTTGAGTTCCGTTGATGGCTAACCGTTCGTGGACGTGAGGGGTCCTCATCGTACATGACTCGCAATATGCCTGCGGCAATCGCAACGCAATTTCTCTTGAAGTGTCCACGAATCATCCCCCGTTCCCACAACATTCACTTCCCTCCTCCTTGGGGCGACTTTGAAGACAACCAGCGCGAGGAGTCGTACGCTATCGTACGGACTTTGGACGTGGCGGGCCTGCGGCAGCACGACGTCGAGCGAAACGGCGCGGCGGCCGCCGTGCTTCAGATCCCCGCGCGGATCAGTCCTCGTAGCTGTCGATGACCGCGTCAGCAATCGTACGCTTGGTGACGATGCCGACGATGTCATTCACCCGCGGGCGGGAGCCGCCCTGGAAGACGATGGCGGCACCGGCGCCGTGGCGCTTGAGTCTCGCAAACACCAGGCTCAGGAGGTCCTGATCGCGACAAATGACCATCCGCCGTTCGGCAAAGGTTTCGACAAACAGGTCAGGGTTGGTTTGAGATTCCATCCACAGACCCGAACGCGGCGGAATTAGCCCCACGATCCGGCCATCCCGCTCGACGACGATGGCTCGAGCGTCATCGGTATCTTCCGCGGGCAAGGCTTGCTTCAGCGTTGTGCCGGCCCTGGCTACGATAAAGCGACGCTCCATGATGTCTTGCGCCTGCTTAACCAGGTAAAGATTGATATGCCGCTCCTTGGGGATACGGTGGCCGCGATGACGCAGCTTGACCGTGTAGATCGTCTCATTGACGAGCGCGCGCCTTACGCCGGCAGCCAGCGCCACCGCGACGATCACCGGCACAATGATCGCGTAGTCACGCGTCATCTCGAACACCATGACGATGGCCGTCATCACACCGCCGGTTCCCGCGCCGACCATGGCCGCCATTCCAACGATAGCGGCCGAGGACGGCGTCAGCCCGGAATGAGGCAAGATCGAACTGGTCCCGGTCGCAAATGCCGCGCCAAGAGTGGCGCCAAGATAGAGCGAGGGAGAGAAGATCCCGCCTGAGGCCCCGCAGCCAAGGCTGACGGTGGTGGCGAGCAGCTTCAGCGCGAATAGCAGCGCAAGAAGACCCGTCGCGGTCATCTGGTGGTCTAGGATGTCCTGAATGACCGAATAGCCAACCCCATCGACGTAGGAATGGCCGAACGCGTGACTGAGTCCCACCATCATCAGGCCGATCACAGCCATGCCCACGATGTTTTGGACGTACTCGTTTCCGGACAGTTTCGAAAATCCATCCTCCATGAAAACGAGCAGCCGAATGAACGACCAGGCTGCTGCGCCGCACAGCACTCCAAGCAGGACGAACGCAACCGCCTCCTGCGGATTGAACGACGCAACCATGGGAAATTGAACGTCCGGCACCGCAAAGGCCGGGTCCGGGCCGATGAGAATTCGCCCGATCGTCGTCGCAGCGCCCGTCGCCACGACGACGGGAAGGAAGGTGCGGTTCGACACTTCCGGCAGGAGAATTTCGAGGGCGAACAGCACACCGCCAAGCGGCGTGTTGAACGTTGCGGCGATGCCCGCGCCGGCGCCCGCGGACAACAGCGTTATCTTCTGCCGCGTGGAGAGTCCGATGAATTGAGAGAAGGCCGAACCAAGCGCCGAGCCGATCTGGATGATCGGCCCCTCGCGCCCGACGGCGGCGCCGCTACCGATCGATATTGCGGAGGCCAGCGCCTTGATCACGGCGACCGTGCCGCGGATATTGCCGCGCTTGTAGAAGATCGCATCCATCACTTCGGGGACGCCGTGTCCCTTTGCTTCGGGAGCAAAGCGCCTCACGAGAAAAACGACAATCAGGCCCCCGACCATCGGGGACAACAGAACGAAGTCGCCAAAGCGGCTGGGACCCTCGCTGATATTGGCGTCGTAAACGAAACTGAGTCTGCCATTGTAAGAGACGTTGTGCACGAAGCCGATCAGGGCGCGGAACACAACCGCGCCTAGTCCAGTCATCACCCCGATAACCAAGGCGAGGCCACAAAGAACTAGCAGGCTCACCCGCCGTTCCTCCAGCAGCGATTTGCGGCCGCCGGCTGCGATCGCTTTGATATTGTCGGAAGTCAGTCCTGTGGGCATCCGGGTCACACGAAATGGCTCAAGGTGGGGATCGCAAGATACGGACTGGTCGGCCAGAAAAGCGTTCCGGACGCCGTCCGCACTGGGCAACAGGGACTTGGACGGCTTTGACGCAGAGTGCAGCGTCAGGGCAAGTGCTAATCGATCGCCCTTCTGCTGAACAATGGCCAACTATACTGCGGAAGTTCCAAGGAATCTGTGATGTCGCGCCCGATAGCGAGCCTGGCCAGGCCGGGAAGAGCAAACGCTTTGACCACCAAGTTGCGGAATCGCAGCCCGAACTCTGTCTTCGGTGCAAAAGCACCGGCAAAGCGCTCGGCCCCGCGCTGCTTGGCATTGATGTAGCTTCGCAACAATGTTTCGTATCTCCGAAATGCGAGTTGATACTGCCCGTCTGCAGCTGCGAGTTCACCGGCAAGGACGTAAGCCGAGATCATTGCCAGCGCCGAGCCCTGCCCGGCCAGCAGCGAGACGCAGAATGCCGCGTCTCCCACCAGCGCGATGCGGCCGTGGGACCAGTTTTGCATCCGGATCTGACTGACGCTGTCGAAATAGAGCGACTCAGTTTGCTCGAGTTCGGCCAGAATCTTGCAGCATTCCCAGCCATCGTGCCGATAGAGGTCGTCGAGGAGCGCCTTCTGGGCATCCATCGTGGTGGGCAACTCCTCTCTCGTCGAAAGGAAAACAAACAGAAACAGCGTGCGATCGTCGCGCAACGTGAAACGACCGAGCATCCGGCCCGGTCGTCCGTACATCAGATAAATATCCTCGTCGCGAGGGCGATAGCCGCGCGCCTCGAACGCCGCGACGGCATGGCCCAGGTGCTTTTCGAACCTGGATTGCGGTCCGAAGGCGAGTGCGCGCGTACGCGAATGCAATCCGTCCGCGCCAATCACGAGATCGAATCGTCGTTCACGCTCGCGCTCGAACCGGACCCGGACGCAATCCGCCTGCTCTTCCAAGGCGACGATCGTATCGCCGAAGATGCTTTCGACCTGTCCCTGTGATCTCTCAAACAGCAGCCGGGAAAGGTCGCTTCGTTGGAGCGTCACATAGCGCCCGGCAGTCAATTCCGAGAATATCGCTGCGCCGAATCCGGCAACGGACCGGCCCCCGCCGTCTACAATGCGCATCTCCCGCATATGATAACCGACGCGATTGATGTCGCCGAGCAGACCCATGCGCTCCGCGAGATCATAGCCAAGCCCCCAAAAGTCGATGACATAGCCACCTTGGCGCAAGGCCGGGGCCCGCTCAACGAGCGTCGGCTCGAAATCGGCCGCCTTCAACCAATATGCGAGCGCAGGCCCCGCGATCCCGGCGCCGGAAATCAAGGCGGTTCTCATGAGGTGGACCAACTTCGCTGATCGAGCGTCCTGTTGCACGTTGGTAACGCATGGACAAATTTTACAGGCTATCAGCAACAGCGCTTATAGGATGCAAAGTGGAATAGTCGGTACGCTATCGTACGCAGTACAGCGGAGCTTGGTGTGGTTGGCCGCTCCTGGCTCTGTTCTTCGATGGATCATCGAGATGGAGCAGCAGCGGCGCGCTGGCGGTGGCACGGGCGACCATGCCGCTCGTGTTCTACGACAAGGCGGCGTCTGCCAAAGCGTCGGCGCAGATCGCGTTGCCGCTCAATCTGCTGTCGGCCGTCTGGGCGCCTGTCCTGGCTGCGCTGCTCACCAGCTATGGCGGCAACGCGTCGCCGGGGTGACCTTCGCTTGCTCCTCCGTCGCCCCGCTCATGCTGTTGCTGCTTCGCCGGCGGCGACCGGCGCACGTCATGGCCGGCACGTGGTCCGAGCCCCCTCATCGGTGACGGGACGCAATTCCGAAACAGCGGGGCTCGTGCGGCTCGAATGCTCTAAAACCAGCACTGTGGCGCGTGTCGCGCGCCCTCTCCTGTAGTGCCCTCGCCCAGAAATGCCCCCCGTCATCGCCGATCCCTCCCTCCTGCGCGTCCTGATCGTCCTCGCCGTCACGCAGCTCATCGCCTGGGGCACGCTCAGCCTGCCAGCGGTGATCGGCCGGGCCATGGCGGCGGATCTGGAGATGGACCTCACGGCGATCTTCGCCAGCACGACCGTGCTGTACATGTCGATGGGGCTGTGCTCGCCGCTGCTGGCGCGGCCGTTCGTGAAGCAGGGCGGCCGACGCGTCATGATCGCTGGCACGGTGCTGGCCGCACCCGGCTATGCGCTGCTGTCGGCCGCGCAGGGGCCGCTGACCTATTATGCGGCGTGGCTGCTGCTCGGCATCGCCGGCAGCGCCACGCTCTCGACCGCCTCCTACATCGTGCTCAACGAGATCGCCGGCCTGCGTGCGCGCAGCGCCATCGGGGCGCTGATGCTGGTCACGGGCCTGTCGAGCAGCATCTTCTGGCCGGTCACCTCGGCGCTCTCGGCACATATCGGCTGGCGCAGCACCTGTCTCGTCTATGCCGGCCTGCTGCTCTTGATCTCGCTGCCGCTGTTCGTGTTCCTGCTGCCGCGGCGCGTCCGCGATCATCTGCCGCCGGCATCGGATGCGGCGACGCCGGCTCCCGCATCGCCACCGTCGCGCGGCACGTTCTATCTGCTGGTCGGCGCCTCCGGCCTCAACGCCTTCGTCGCGTTCGGGATGGGAGCGGTTCTGATCGAACTGCTGAAGGCCGAAGGCCTCTCGGCGGCCGAGGCGGTCGGGTTCGGCTCGATGCTGGGCGTGATCCAGATCAGCGCCCGCGCCATCGATTTTCTCGGCGGCGGCCGCTGGGACGGCATCACCACCGCGATCGTCGCCGGCCTGGCGCTGCCGGTGGCGATGCTGCTGCTGATGCTGAGCGACGGGTCGCACGGCGCGATCGGCGGCTTCATCCTGATCTACGGCCTCGGCAGCGGCGCGCTCGCCGTGGCGCGGGCCACCATGCCGCTGGTGTTCTACGACAAGGCGGCGTTCGCCAAGGCGTCCGCCCAGATCGGACTGCCGCTCAACCTATTGTCCGCGGTGTCGGCGCCCATCCTTGTCGAACTCCTGACCCGCTACGGCAGCAACGCGCCGCTGGCGCTGAGCCTGGCCTGCTCATGCGCGGCCGTGGTCATCCTGCTGCTGCTGCGGCGGCGCCGTCCGATGCGCGCGGTGGTCTCGTCCTGAGGCGTTCGACCGAGTCCCCCGTCGGGCCGGCCACGGGCTCGGCCGGGAGCGCCGGGCCGCGGGACAGGCCGCATCCGTCCTGCGCCAAAACACGAAGTTCGTTCGTTGCGTCAACGACATCGCCGCGGCCGCGCCCGTCTGCGCAAATTTTGCTCTTTCGTTTTATCGGAATTTGTGGTTCTCTATCGCCGTCCCGCCTCATCGACGAGGGGCGCTGCGCATCGTCAGCAGCGTTGGGGTCGGATGTGATGGACGGGCAGGCGCCGACTGACGAGCGGCGCCGGCGCGGACGGTCAAGTCGCATGGTCCTGGCATCCCGACGCTGATGCCTGCGTGGCGTGCCTTCGGCGCGTCGTCGCAAACGGGGGCAAGAACGCCGGTCCCCGGGGAGAGTGCGAAGCAGCCGTAACACCATTGCGCAGGGAAGGCCGGGCAAATCCGGCTGAACCTGTGGTTCCTGCCCCGTGCATTCTTTCCGCACGGGGGCCGCAGGAATCAGCCGATGCCTGGTCTTCCCTGCGCCCTCGATGACGTGAGGGCTTCGCTGCACAAAGCTCGGGCGCCCGACGCGTCGCGACGACGAAACTCCGTGGGAACTCGACACCTGACCCATCGGAACTGGCAGGGAACCGGCCGTCCCCTTGGACGATACCTCTGATATCGCATGTTAATTCGAGCGATCGCCACCCCAGGTCGCGTTGGTTGTTCTCTGGCATGGGTTCGCGTGAGTGGACATGACTCGTCCAAAAACTAATTAGTTCGCCGGTGTTCGGGCGGCACGGATAGCAAACCATTAATGTACGGTTGGTATCGTGCATACAGTCCACGCAACGAGAACCAGAAAATGCGACACCTGACTGTCTATCAGCGTCTCGCGGCGATCATCGCCGTGATGTCGATCGCACTGTTCGCCGTCTCCGCCATGCAGATCATGATGCTGCGCGGAACCGTTCTCGAGGAGCGGCAGACCATGGTCCGCAACCTCGTCGAGTCCGCCGTCAAGGTGCTGAGCTATTATGACGCCGCGGCGACAGCCGGCAAGATGGCGCCGGAGCAGGCGCGGCAGCAGGCCTACGCCGCGATCGGCGCCATGCGCTGGGGACAATACAACGACTATCTCGGCGTCTACGGAACCGGATCGTCGGATGCGGGCGTGACCTATGTCCACGCCAACCCGAAATACATCAACGTCAACCGCTGGGACTTCAAGGATTCCACCGGCAAGCTCCTGATCCAGGACATCGTCCGCATGGCGCGCGCCGGCGGTGGATTCGTCGAGTACAAGGTGCCGCGTGCCGGGGGCACGACCGAGCTGCCGAAGATGTCCTATGTCGGCGCCTATGGCAGCGGCGAAAAGATGCTGGCGATCCAGGCCGGCGTGTATGTCGACGACGTCGATGCGGTCGTCTATCAGCGCGCGATGTGGGCCGGCTTCGGCGCGCTTGCCGGTCTGCTGGTCGCCGCGATCGTCGCCTTCTGGCTCGGACGCAGCGTCGTCGTTCCGCTCGACCGCACCTGCGCCGTGATGGACGAGCTGAGCAAGGGCAATCTGAGCTTCGAGGTGCCGTTCACCGATCGCCGGAACGAGATCGGCCGCATGGCGCGCAGCCTGCAGATCTTCAAGGAGCATCTCGCTGAGAGCGAGCGGCTCCGGGCCGAGCAGGAGCAGTCCAAGCAGCAGGCCGCCGAGGAGCGCCGTACGGTGCTGGTGCGGATCGCCGACGAGTTCGAACGCTCGATCGGGGGCGTGATCCAGACCACCGCGACCGCCGCCGGCGAGCTGCAGACCTCGGCACAGTCGATGTCGAGCATCGTCTCCGGCACCACCGACCAGAGCGCGAAGGTGGCCGCGGCCGCCGAGCAGACCGCCAAGAACGTGCAGACGGTGTCGGCCTCCGCCGAGCAACTGTCGTCATCGATCCAGGAGATCGCCAAGCAGGTCACGCAGTCGTCGTCGATCGCCCAGAACGCGGTCGGGCAGGCGACGCGGACGGAGGCGATGGTCGACCGGCTGGTCCACGCGTCGCAGAAGATCGGCGAGGTCATGGCGCTGATCCAGACCATCGCCGGCCAGACCAACCTGCTGGCGCTGAACGCCACCATCGAATCGGCCCGTGCCGGCGAGGCCGGCAAGGGCTTCGCGGTGGTCGCCAACGAGGTCAAGGCGCTGTCGGCGCAGACCGCCAAGGCGACCGAGGAGATCACCAGCCAGATCGAAGCCATCCGCGACGCCACCGGCTCCACCGTCAACGCCATCCGCGAGATCGGCGCGACCATCGGCCAGATGAACGAGATCACCGACGCGATCGCGGCCGCGGTCGAGGAGCAGGGCGCGGCGACCAAGGAAATCGCCCGCAGCGTGCAGCAGGCGGCGCAGGGCACCCAGGGCGTCATGCAGCACATCGTCGGCGTGCGCGAGGCATCCGGCCAGGTCGGCGCCGCGGCGGCGCAGGTGCTGAGCGCAGCCTCCCAGCTCGGCAGTCAGTCGGATCAGCTCAAGACCCAGACCGGACGATTCCTCGGCAACGTCCGCGCGGCGTGACGCCGGCGGCGGATGGTGACAGCTCACCCTCCGCCGATCGCCACGAGACGGTCGAGCAGTGCGGCCTGGGCCGGATTGATCCGGACCCTCGCCTCGGCGAGGTCGAACCAGGCGGCGCGGTCGACCTCGGGAAAACGCTGGAGACGGCCGCTGCGCGGCGGCCATTCGAGCTCGAATGCGTTGCTGGTGATGCCGCCGGCATCGAGATCGGTCTCGGCGGCGAATGCCTCGACCACCTTGCCGCCGCGCTGCTTGATCTCGCCGAGCGGGACGAGCGGCACCGTCAGCGCGGTGCCAAGCTCCTCGGCGAATTCGCGCCGCGCCACCGCCTCGGCCGCCTCGTCGGCGCCGAACTCGCCCTTCGGGATCGACCAGGCGCCCGCATCCTTGTTGCGCCAGAACGGTCCGCCGGGATGCACCAGCAGTACTTCCAATCGGTCGGCGGTCCTGCGAAACGCGAGCACGCCCGCGCTGCGCGCCGGCATGCCGCTACGCCTCGCCGGTGCGCTGGATGAGGTCGCGCTCCCAGCCGAACACCGAGCGGCCGTCGAGCTCGGGCGAGGCGGCGCGCTCGGTGGCGATGAAGGCGTCGAGCGAGGGGCCGGTCGCGCTGCGCTCAAGCCGGCGCGCCTGGTCGTCGAGCCGCTTCAGCGCCGACAGCGCCTCGTCGCGGCCGAGCCTGGCGTTGCCGACGGCGGATTTGAGCACGCGGATGGTCTCGTCATAGACCTTGATCGGCACCGGATAGGGATGACGATCCTTACCGCCATGCGCCAGCGAGAACCGCGCCGGATCGCTGAATCGATAGGGCGCGCCGTGCACGACCTCGGCGACCATGGCGAGCGAGCGCACGGTGCGGGCGCCGACGCCCGGCGTCAGCAGCAGGTCGGGAAAGTCGACCGGACCGCGCTCGGCTGCGGCCGCGAGCGTGCCGTGCAGTCGGCGGGCGAACACGTCCTTCGGCCTGACGTCGTGATGCGCAGGCATGACCAGATGCGGCAGGACGCCCTGCGCCGGCTCCGGCGTGCTCAGCCGTTCGAACTCGGTGACGACGCGGTCGGGGCCAAGCTCGGTGAGCAGTTCGAGCTGGGCGTTGCGCGACGGCGCGGCGCGCTTGTCGGTGAGGTTGACGATCTCGCCCTGGACGGGACCATCGATGGCGCTGTGTGGCGCGTCGACGAAGCTCGCAAGCTCGCGCGAGTGCCAATGGTAGCGCCGGGCCTGGCGGGTGCCGCCATTCATGCCCTGCTGCACCACGGTCCATTTGCCGTCCGCAGTGACGAAGAAGCCGTGCAGATAGAGGTCGAAGCCGTCCTGCACCGCGGCGCTGTCGACCTTGGCGACCAGCTTGCTGGTCCGCACCAGCTCCTCGCCGTCGAGGCCGAGCCGGTCGCTGAGCAGGCGCAGCTCGTCGGGCGTCTTGCGCGAGTGTTCGCCGCGGCCGCCGCAGACGTAGATGCCGAGCTCGCCGGACAGCGGCTTCAGTCCGCGCTTCAGCGCGCCGATCACGCTGGTGGTGATGCCGGAGGAATGCCAGTCCATGCCCATCACGGCGCCGAACGACTGGAACCAGAACGGATGCGACATCCGCGCCAGGAATTCGTCGCGGCCGTAATGATGCACGATCGCCTGGGTGATGATGGCGCCAAGCGAGGCCATGCGCATGCCGAGCCAGGCCGGCACGCGTCCGGAATGGAGCGGAAGATCGGCGCTGCCGGTACGTCGGGCCATCGGAACCTTGCAGAGGAGGCGTGTCGCACCAATCTAACAGAAGGCGCGCCGATGCGCGATCGATCCGATGTCGGGCGGACTTTGGCGTTAGCCGGTCTGCCCGAGATGGGCGATCCAGTTCCTGAACAGCGTCTGTGCAGCGCTTTCGGCGGCGAGGTCAGGCCGCAGCGTCAACCCCGGAAGCTCGGCCGCCAGCGTCGGGTCGCGCCTTTCCTTGGCCCGCCACTCGAACGCGTTGAGCACCGCCTCGCTCTCGGCGCTGAAGTAGGATTTCGGCAGCCGCGGATAGTCGTCGCGCTGACCGGCGAGAAACCGCGCGATGTCGCGCATGTATTCGCGCTGTAGGGAGAGCGCGTCATATTCGGGATGGCCCTGGAAGAACACGAACCGGCTTGGCATCGAGCGCGCGAAGATGTCGACGCCGACCTCGTCAGACCGGGTCAGGATGTCGTAGCCGCGCTCCGCCAGCAGCGGCTCGTTGACGGCGTTGAGGCGGGAGTGCGGCACTTGGAGCGGCAAATGGATGCCGTGCGTGAGCCAGTCGTCCTGGACCTTCTCGCAGTCGAAGATGCCGGAGCATTTGCTCGCCAGCCGCTGCCGCTCGATGTCGTCGAGATGCAGCACGGCCGCGTGGGCCGCGAGACAGGACCAGATCGTCGAGCGGGTGTTGGTTCTGGCCCAGTCGATGACCGAGGTGAGGTCCGACCAATAAGGCTCGTCGCGCAAGGTCGCGGCGACGGGCTCGGCGCCGGTCACGATCAGGCCGTCGATGCCGAGTCGGTCGATCGATCCGATGTCGGCGTAGGACTGGTCGACGTGGTGTCTTGCCGTCTGCGAGCGCAAGATCGATGGCAGCGAGAAGCAGTGCAGGCGGATGCGGACATGCCGCGGCGCGCATTCTTGCAGCAGGCGCGCGATCTGGAGATCGGTCGCCTTCAGGGCGCTGTCCGGCATGTTGTTGACGAGGCCGATCGACAGCTCGACCGGGCGCCGTCCGCTGTCATCGAATTCGGCGGGCGCGAGGGCAGGGCTCGCGATCCTGCGATGTCGGTCGAACAGCAGGGTCATCGGCTGATCGCTCTACTCCGCCGCATCCAATTGACGCGGGCGAGGGCAGGCCTGGGCGAGCGCCTGGTCGAGATCCTCGATGATGTCGCTGACATGCTCGATGCCGATCGACAGCCGGATCGTCTCGGGCAGGACGCCCGCCTTGCGCTGGTCGTCCGGCGACATCTGCCGATGCGTGGTCGATGCCGGATGGCAGGCCAGCGACTTCGCATCGCCGATATTGACCAGCCGCGTGACCAGCTTCAGGGCGTCGTAGAACGCTTTGCCCGCCTCCATGCCGCCCTTGATCCCGAACGTGAACAGCGACGACGCGCGGCCGTCGAGATATTTCTGGACGAGGGGATAGTAGCGGCTGTCGGCGAAGCCGGCGTAGTTGACCCATGCCACGCGCGGATCGTTGCGGAGGAATTCGGCGACCTTGCGCGCATTCTCGACGTGGCGCTCCATGCGCAGAGCGACCGTCTCGATACCCTGCAGCAGCAGGAAGGCATTGAACGGCGACAGCACCGCGCCCATGGTGCGCTGATAGACGCTGCGCGCGCGCTGGATGTAGGCGCTGCGGCCGAAATGATCAGCGTAGACCATCCCGTGATAGGACGCATCGGGCTGGGTAAAGGCGGGAAAGCGGTCGGCGTGATCCTTCCAGGGGAAGTTGCCGCTGTCGACCAGCATGCCACCCAGCGTCGTGCCATGGCCGCCGAGAAATTTGGTCAGCGAATGCACCGCGATGTCGGCGCCGTAGTCGAACGGCCGCAGCAGGATCGGTGTCGCGACGGTGTTGTCGACGATCAGTGGCACGCCGTTGCGGTGCGCGACCTTCGCCAGCGCCTCGATATCGCAGACATTGCCGGCGGGGTTGCCGATCGTCTCCGCGAACACCGCCTTGGTGTTGTCGTCGATGAGACGCTCGATGGCGTCGGGCGCATCGCTGTCGGCAAAGCGTCCAGTGATGCCCTGACGCGGCAGGATGTGACCGAGCAGCGTGTGCGTGGTGCCGTAGAGCTGCGGCACCGAGACGATGTTGCCGCCGCCATCGGCGAGGTTGACGAATGCAAAGTGGAGCGCCGCCTGTCCGGTGCCGACGGCGAGCGCGCCGACGCCGCCCTCGAGCTCGCTGACGCGCTTCTCGAGCACCGCCGTGGTCGGATTGGAGATCCGGCTGTAGCGATAGCCCTCGGCTTCGAGATTGAACAGCGCGGCGCCGTGGTCGGCGCTGTCGAAGGCGTAGGCGGCGGTCTGATAGATCGGAACCGCGACGGCCTTGGTGGTCGCCTCCGGCTCATAGCCGGCGTGGATTGCAATCGTCTCGTTGCGCATCGGCGATCTCCCCGCTCGCTTCGATCAATGCGGCGAGCTGCTCGTATTCCGCGAGTGGTGCCGTTGTAGGAGCGCAGGCGTAAAGCGGGCAATAATTCGCGACAACAACGACGAAATAACCCTAACGAGATGTGGCCGAAGAACTTCGAATTAGCGCATAGAAGAAACCCGCAGCAGCGACCGGATCTGCTGCCCGACCAGCTCCAGCGCGACCTTGGCCTGCGGCAGGATCGCACCGAGCGCGTGGAAATTGTGGACCATGCCGTCGTGACAGACATGCGCGACCGTGACGCCGGCTTCCGCGAGCCGTGCCGCGTAGGCGTTGCCCTCGTCACGCATCGGATCGAACTCTGCGGTGTGGATCACGGCGGGCGGAAGCCCGGCCAGCGTCTCGCGGCACAGCGGCGATATCAGTGGATGCGCGACATCGGTCTTGCCGTCCAGATAGTCGCCGAGGTCGGCCTGCCAGGTCGCCCTGTTGATCAGGTAGCCGGTGCCGAACAGCTCGCGCGACGGCCAGGGGCTGGAAAAATCGAGCACCGGGCAGATCAGGCACTGCAGCGCGATTCTGAGAGGGCTGTCGCCGGCGGCCTGCTGACAAACGGCGGCCGCGAGCGTGGCGCCCGCGGAATCGCCGCCGAGCACAATGCGATTGCCGTCGATGCCGAGTGCGGCCGCGTGATCGATCGCGAAGTGAACGGCAGCGATCGCATCCTCGATCGCTGCCGGGAACGGGTGCTCGGGCGCGAGGCGGTAGTCGATCGAGAGCAGCCGGCAGCGCGAGGCGGCGGCAAGCGCAGCGGCGACCTTGTCGTGTGTGTCGATGCTGCCCGCCACGAGACCGCCGCCATGAAAGTATACGAAGCCAGGCGGCATCCCGAGATCGTCCGGGCCCGCTGCCGGCGTGTACAGGCGGTAGCGAAGCTGCCCGGAGGGACCGGAGAAATCGCCATCCCGCGTGATGACGGCGCCGCAGTCGTTCCGCGCGAACTGCATCAGCTTGGCCAGCGACTGCCGGCGTTGCCCGACACTCGGATGCTGCCGGCTTTCCGGCATAGCGGCAGCTACCATCGAAAGCAGGCGCTGGGCGCGAGGGTCGAGCGGCATGACAGCTCCAGTTAACCAAGGCAGCGACCATTGTGCCCATCAGCAGTGAATCGATCATGAGCGGCAGGCCGCGGCGGGGAAATCCTTAAAATCTTCAAGCCAGAAGTGCAGATACGATCGATGCCGAACGGGAGCGCCGCCATGACCCACATCGTCAAGCCTGTCAGCTACTCGCAGACCTGGACCTTCTTCGACGGCGAATGGCGCGAGGGCAATGCGCCGATCATGGGCGTGCGGACCCACGCGACCTGGCTCGCATCGACCGTGTTCGACGGGGCGCGCGCGTTCGAAGGCGTGACGCCCGATCTCGATCGGCACTGCGCGCGTGTGAATCAGTCCGCGATCAATTTCCGGCTCAAACCCGTGGTGGACGTCGAGACCTGGATGGGGCTGGCGCGGGAAGGGATCGCGCGGTTCGGAGCGGGAGCCGAGCTCTACATCCGCCCGATGTACTGGGCGCAGCATGGCGCCGGCGGCGGTGTCCTGTTCGATCCCGACACCACCAATTGGTGCCTGTGCATCTATGAGGCGCCGATGCCGCAGCCGACGGGCAACGCCATCACGCTGTCGCCGTTCCGAAGGCCGACGGCCGAATGCGCGCCGGTCGACGCCAAGGCGGCCTGCCTCTATCCGAACAATTCGCGCGCGCTGATCGAAGCGGCCTCGCGCGGCTTCAACAACTGCCTGATGCTGGATCTGCTCGGCAACGTCGCGGAGTTCGGCAATGCCAACGTGTTCATGGTCAAGGACGGCGTTGTCTTCACGCCGGTGCCGAACGGAACCTTCCTCAACGGGATCACGCGACAGCGCGTGATCGAATTGCTGCGAGGCGATGGTGTGAGTGTGGTCGAGACGACGCTCCGATATGACGATTTCCTGAACGCCGACGAGATCTTCTCGTCGGGCAACTTCGCCAAGGTCGCGCCGGTGATCCGCATCGACGACCGGACGCTGCCAATCGGTCCCGTCTTCAGCCGCGCACGCAGGCTGTACTGGGACTATGCCCACCGGGTCAGGGCCGCGGCATAGGTCAGGACCCATAGACGGGAAGTTCGGTATCGCTGAGATCGCCGAGCCGCCCCGGCTCCGGTCCCTTGATGTATTTGCGGCCGCGGCGTTCGGTGTAGACGCCGTAGAGCCCGGCAATCGGCCCGTCGGCGTCGACGACGACGGACACGCGTCCGCGCGGCAGCAGGAAACGGCCCACGGCGCCGGCGCAGGCAACATAGTCGGAGGTGCCGCGGCAGTAGATCAGCTGCATTGCCGGCAATGCGAACCGTCCTTGCCGGACCCGGAGCTGCTGCAACACCAACGGAATCGGGCCATGCTTCGACCGGACCACGATGCTGAGGCAGCCATAGCGTGCGTGGCGGATCAGCAGGTCGGCCTCGCTGGGCGGAAGTCCATCGAGCGCCTGGGCGTCAGCGGCGACCTGCTCCACTTGCGCGCCGCGGCCGGCAAATGACATGGCGGGCACTGAAAAGAACAAGCCGTGACAATAGGGACGAAAGCCCTGCGCCTCGATGATCGGCCATGTCTGGCGCGCGGCGCTGATGTTGATGTAGGTCACCTCAGGCAAACGCTGTGCGATCCGGGTCAGCATCGTCGCATAGTTGCGAAACGACGGCTCGACATACCAGCTCGACAGGTTGCACCAGATCTGCGGCTGCGCGGGTGTGCCCCGGTTGCTGTAGATCAGCAACAACACGCCGACGGCCGCGCCGTCGTTCTCCAGCAGATAGCCATAGCGGGGATAGTCTCCGGGCGCCGGACGCGCGGTCTGTCGGTGCAGGCCCGTGGCCCAATACGCGCGGGACCGCCGCGGAAATCCGCGCGTGAGCAGATCGGCGACCGCGTCGAGATCGGGCTCCCCGATCTCCCGGCAGCGGATCAGCGGCTTGCGCGCGGTCATGAGATTGCCTGCCGATCTCCCGACGATGGCGGTAGGACGTCAGCCGACGACGTCGGGCTGACGCTCCACCAGCAGCGCGTCGCGCACGCGCGACGGCCAGCGCGTCGGATCGATGCCGTGCGTGTGGAACAGCGCGACCGCGAGGCGGTCCATGCCGAAGGCCACGCAACCGGTGTGCGCCGGCGCGCCGTCGGCGTCGTCGATGCCCCAGGTCGTGCCGAAATGCTCGCGGTGATAGTTGAAGCTCATGCAGGCGGTCGGCTGCTCTTCCGATCGCAACGGCACCAGGAGCTCGAATTTCAGCGCCTGCTGCTTCTGGCTGACCGCCTTCATCTGGCCGACGCGACCGAAGAACGGGTCGCTGGCGTGATCGACGCGGAACGACAGCCCGAGATCGTGGGCGATCGTTTGCGCCTTCACCATCCAACGGTCGCGGAAGGCCGAGACGTCGTCGGGTGTGCCGATGCAGACATATTCGCGCATACGGAACGACTGCAGGCGGTCGAGATGCCGCGACGGCTCGCGGCGGAAGCAATCGGCCGCGACGTCGAAGCGCAGGCCGCCGACCGGCAGTGCACCACGGCTCGCCGCGATCGGATACACCGGATAGCAGGCTGCGGGCGACAGCACGAGGTCGGCCGGCGACAACGAGGTGGTCCAGTCGCCGCCCTTGTCGAAACGTGCCACGGCTTCATGGATGTCCCGCTCGGTGCCGTGCAGGCCACAGACGCAGCCGAGCAGATTTGGAAAGCTCTTGAGATAGCCGGACTTCTCAAGCTGCGTCCGGCTCATGACCGGCGGGAAGCGCATGACCTCCGTGCCGGGCTCACGATGCCGCGTGATGAGCGTCGTGAGCCGCTCCACAACACCTTCATACAGCGCGGTCCGTGCATAGACGCCATCCGCGCCCATGCGATGGAACAGGGCGTCGGTCAGATGATCGAGCGCGTCGGCCGGCTGGGGCGCAATCTCGGGCGACTGCGGGAGAACGGGGATCGTCATTGTGCAAATCCTGGGTGGAGGCAATGGCTGCGATCGGCGCGGTCATTCATGGAGCGAGGCCGGTACCGTGCTCATCAAATTGGCCGTGGCAATGTTCGTGAGAATACGGTCGTTGTTGATCATGATCGGCGCCGACAGAACATCGCGCAGGTGGCGGCCGATCGAGAACTCGCCGTCGTTGCGATAACCCGAGAGCCCGCAGGCGCGCATCGCATGCATCACGGTCTCAACGGCAAGCTCCGAGGCCTGCACCTTCAACAGCGTGATCGAGGAATGGAAGTCGAGCGAGCTCAGCGCCCGCTCGTCATATTCATGGGCGACGAAGGCATCCATGTTGGTGACGATCATTGCGCGCAGCCGGGCCAGCGCCATCTTAGCCGCGGTGTAATGTGCAGCTGCCGGCGGCATCTGTCCGCCGGCGCCGCGAGCGGCCTTGCGCAGGAAGCGCTGGGCGCGCTCCACCGCGGCCGCAGCAATGCCGGCCCAGGCCGATGACCAGCAGAGATGCGCGAACGGCGTCATCGTCTGGCCGTGGATGCGGTCATAGGATTCGGTGAACATGCGGTCGGACGGACAGCTCACCTCCAGCGCGAATCCTGTCGAGCAGGTGCCGCGCATGCCCAGCGTTTCCCAGCCAAGGGTACGCGAGATCGTATAATCGTCCGTCGTCAGCGCCAGCAACACCTGATCAGAGGCGGCTGCGCTGTCGGCGCGACGGGCAATGGTGACGAGGCCGTCGGCTTCGGCACCATAGGAGATCACCGTGGCGTCGCGCTTCAGCGAGATGCGGTTACCGTCGTGGCCGACGGCCGCGGCGCTGGCGCGGATGTTGCCGCCGTTCTGTCCCTCGGTGGTGGAAGAGGCCATCAGCAGCTGCTCGGATGCGATACGGCGCATCAGGGATTCCATGTAGCCGCTGCCGCGGCCGTGACGCACAAGGCAGGCGACCTTGGTCTGGTGCATGGCGAAGATCATGGCGCTGGAGGCGCAGGCGCGGCCGAGCGCATAGCAGACGTCGGCGATGTCGTGGATCGACGCCCCGAAGCCGCCGAACTCGACCGGGATCTGCATCCCGAGCAGCTTGTGCTCGCGTGCCGCATCGATTGCGGCCTTGGGGAAGCGGCCGTCACGGTCGACCTCGTCGGCTTCCGCGGCGGCCTGCGCGGCCACAGCCGCGGTCCGCTGCAGGAACAAGGAGCTGCGATCGAGCAGAAGGCTCTCGCCATCATCGGGGATCGGGTTGCGAAGCGCGGTTCCCTGGAGAGTCATGACCGATCGATACTCCGGATTTTGTCTCGTTGAGAGATCGGCACGTGCGTCCTCGCAAGATCAGGACAGATGCACTGCGCCTTCTTTTTTGGGCTGCACGCAGGGTATGGATTTGATTCAAATACGTCGACGAAATTCAGGGTAAACGCTGTGCAATCGACGGGTGGGGGTTAATTCCTGGTTGTTTCGGTCCGAGAATTTCGGGCCAAGCCGTTAGCGTTAAGACGAGTTCAGACCTGGAACGGGGATGCGGCGTAACTCTTTCGCCGCCGGATTGCGTTATCTCCTGCGCGAGCGTCGATCAGATTCGACGTGCCGGAACAAGCCGCGAGTGAAGAGGTCCCCATGCCGAGTTTCGATGTCGATGTCAGTCACAGGATCGTGGCGCTCGTGCGCGATATCCTCGCGCAGAACGCCAGTTCTACCGACGTGACGGCGGATGCAAAGCTCGTCGACATCGGGCTGACGTCCATGGACATGGTCAACCTGATGCTGGCGCTCGAATCGGAGTTCGATTTCACCATTCCGCAGGAGCTGATCACGCCGGAGAACTTCCAGTCTGTCGCCACGCTGGAGCGTCTGGTGAGCGGTCAGCTGGCGGCAGCGAAGGCCGCCTGACCCGCTGCCACGCCCCGCGGTTCACCGCGTCGCTGTTTTCAATCCGTCGCAAAGCTGGCATTCTCGTCTCCGTTGGAGATGGGGACGTCATGACGAAGGCTGTGCTTGGCATTATCGGCGGCTCGGGCATTTATGATCTGCCGGGACTGGAAGATGCCCGCGAAGAGGTGATCGCGAGCCCCTGGGGCGAGCCGTCGGCGCCATTGCGCCGGGGAACGATCGCGGGGCTGCCGATCGTGTTCCTGCCGCGCCATGACAAGGGACACCGGTTGTCCCCGTCCGACATCAATTACCGCGCCAATATCGACGTGCTGAAGCGCGCTGGCGTCACCGACCTGGTGTCGCTGTCGGCCTGCGGCTCGTTCAAGAAAGAGCTGCCGCCGGGCACCTTCGTGCTGGTCGATCAGTTCGTCGATCGCACCTACAAGCGCGAAAGCTCGTTTTTCGGCAGGGGATGCGTCGCCCACGTCTCGATGGCGCATCCGGTTTCGCCGCGGTTGCGCATTCATCTGGCGGCGGCGGCCGAGGCCGAAGGCATCGCGATCGCGCGCGGCGGCACCTATGTCTGCATGGAGGGACCGCAATTCTCGACCTATGCCGAGAGCATGACCTACAAGGCGTCGGGCTATTCGGTGATCGGCATGACCAACATGCCGGAGGCGAAGCTCGCTCGCGAGGCCGAGATCTGCTACGCGACGGTCGCGATGGTGACCGACTTCGACTGCTGGCATCCGGATCACGACGCCGTTACCGTGCAGGACATCATTCGCGTGCTCACCACCAACGCCGACAAGGCGAAATCACTGGTGGCGCGGCTCGCCCGCGAGTTTCCGCGCGAGCACGAACCGTGCCCGATCGGCTCCGACCGTGCGCTCGACACCGCCTTGATCACTGCGCCGGAGGCGCGCGATCCCGAGCTTCTGAACAAGCTCGATGCGGTCGCAGGCCGTATCTTGCGCGGTTGAAGGGGGATCGAACATGAAGGTGGACGGCCGCCACTATCGCAGCATCTGGCTCGACTCCGACGGCTGGTCGGTCTGCGCGATCGATCAGCGCCGGTTGCCGCACGAGTTCGTGGTGGCGAAGATCACGACATGCGAGGAGGCGGCGGATGCGATCCGCGGCATGCTGGTTCGCGGCGCGCCGCTAATCGGCGCCACCGCCGCCTTCGGCATGGCGCTGGCGATGCGCGACGACCGCTCCGATCCCGGCATCGACCGCGCCTACGAGATGTTGATCGCGACGCGGCCGACGGCGATCAACCTGAAATGGGCGCTCGACACGATGGGCACGATGCTGCGCCGGCTGGCGCCGTCGGAGCGGCGAGATGCGGCGTATTCCCGTGCCGTCGACATTGCCGGCGAGGACGTCACGATCAACCAGGGCATCGCCGCGCATGGTCTCGCGCTGATCGAGGCGGCCGCGGCGCGCAAGAAGCCGGGCGAAATCGTGAACGTGCTGACCCACTGCAATGCCGGCTGGCTTGCGACCGTCGATTGGGGCACGGCGACCGCGCCGATCTATCTCGCGCATGATCGCGGCATTCCGATCCATGTGTGGGTCGACGAGACCAGGCCGCGCAATCAGGGCGCGTCGCTGACCGCCTGGGAACTCGGGCATCATGGCGTGGCGCACACCGTCATCCCGGACAATACCGGCGGCCATCTCATGCAGCATGGGATGGTCGATCTCGCCATCGTCGGCACCGACCGCGTCGCCGCCAATGGCGACGTCTGCAACAAGATCGGCACCTATCTCAAGGCGCTCGCGGCGCACGACAATGGCGTGCCGTTCTATGTCGCGCTGCCGTCGCCGACGATCGATTTCGCGGTCGCCGAGGGACGACAGATCCCGATCGAGCAGCGCAGTGCGCAGGAAGTGACCGAGATGACCGGCCGCACCGCCGACGGCCGTATCGAGACCGTGCGCATCGTGCCGCCGGGATCGCCGGTCGCAAACTACGGCTTCGACGTCACGCCGGCGCGGCTGGTGAGCGGGCTGATCACCGAGCGCGGCGTGCTGCGGGCCGAAGGCGCGGCACTGGCGGCGGCATTTCCGGATCGGGCCAAACAGACGAACGATTAGGATCAGCGCCGTTTCGAGGGCAGCGACGCAATCCAGAATCCCACGAAGCCTTCGGATTGCTTCGGCGCAAGGATGCCTCGCAATGACGATCAGCGCAGGCTCAGACCCGTCGCGGCTTCCAACTCGGCGATCGCCTGCGCTGCGCTGACCACCTTGATCGTCGTCATGCCCATCTCGCGCGCCGGCTTCAGGTTGATGCCGAGATCGTCGAGGTAGACGCAGTCCGCGGGGCTGACGCCGAGCGTCTCGGTCATCATCTGGTAGATCCGGGGATCGGGCTTGCGCAGGCCGATCTTGGCCGACTCGATCACGTGATCGAACAGCGCCATCACCTCCGCGACGTACAACGAGCGGCCGCCCTGGCTGCCGATTGCGTTCGCCGGCAGATTGTTGGTGATGCAGCCGGTCTTGCACTCCGCCTTGATGCGGCGGAGCGCCTCGACCATGTCGGGACGGAGGTCGCCGGTGAGCAGTGGCAGCACCTCCCGCCCGCTGACCGCAGCGCCGCCCAGCGCCAGCGACTCCTCCGCGAACAGCCGGTCGAAAGTGTCGAGGTCGATCTCGGCCCGCTCGAATTTCGCCCAGGCGTTCTCGAGATGGTTGGCGGCATTGGTGTTGCGGATGATGTCGACAGGATAGCCGCGCTCCTTCTCGAACCGTGCGAATGCCTCGAACGGCGATGTCGTCAGCACGCCACCGAAATCGAAGATCACCGCCTCGACCATGTCAGTCCTGTCCTTCCTTGATCCCTGGATGATCGCTAGCATGGGATGCCGCACTTGGCGACCTCGGTCGCACTTGGCGACCTCGGCGTCAGCCGCTATTGCTGCCGCGATGAAGCCGTATCACGCAATCATTGCAGCCGCCGCTCTGCTGGCGCCGTCGCAGGCCCTGGCCATCGTCGGCAATGCGCCGGCGCTGAATGATGGCATCGGCCGCGCCGTGGTCACGATCGTCGGCTCGCGCGGCAATTTCTGCAGCGGCGCGCTGATTGCCCCGAAGCTGGTGCTGACCGCCGGGCATTGCGTGCAGCCGGGTCTCGATTACCGCATCGTGGAATACGATCGCGACCGCAGGCCGGTTCTCAAGACGGTCCGGCGGGTGGCGGTGCATCCCAGCTTCAGCGTGCAGGCCATCCTGGCGCATCGCGCCACCGCCGATGTCGCGCTGCTGGAATTGGAGGCGCCAGCGAAGGAGCGCGTGCCGGTGGCGCTCGGCGTGCCGCAGCCGCCGCTTGCCGCCGGCAACGCATTCACGGTCGCAGGCATCGGTGTCGCCGTCCCCGGCGACGGCAAGAGCGGGGGCGTGGTGCGCGGCGCGGCGCTGGTGGCCACAGGCAGGCCGGGCACGTTGCAGATCCGGCTCGTCGATCCGGCGACGCAAGGCGTGCGGTCCGGGCTCGGTGGCTGCACCGGGGATTCCGGCGGGCCTGCATTCGAGACGCAGGCGCAAGGACAGGTGCTGATCGGCGTCATCTCATGGTCGACCGGGCCAAATCTCGGCGATGGCTGCGGCGGCATGACCGGCGTCACGCCGCTCACGTTGTATCGCGATTGGGTCGTGCAGACCGCGCGGCAGTGGGGCATGCCGCTCGGCGGAAATTGAGGCGCAGCGTTCACGACGCCGCGCGTCGCGATGGGTTGACCGTCGCTGTGATCGGGTTCAGCCTGTCACGCGAGGAAACAACATCAAGACCAAAGCCCAGGGACTCCCATGAACGTCATCGCGCCCATCCGGGAGGCCGCGTCCTCTCACGCGACCGAACATTTCGACGTGCTCATCGTCGGCGCCGGCATCTCCGGTGTCGGCAGCGCCTATCAGTTGACCAGGCAGATGCCCGACAAGCGCTTCGTGATCCTGGAGAGCCAGGACGGCTTCGGCGGCACCTGGCGGACGCACCGCTATCCCGGCATCCGCTCCGACAGCGACCTGCACACGTTTGGATACAGCTTCAAGCCGTGGGTCGGGCCGCCGATCGCGACCGCGGAAGAAATCCTCAGCTACATGGGCGAGGTGATTGAAGAGAACGATCTCGGCCGCCACATCCGCTACGGCCATCGCATCGTGTCGGCCAGCTGGTCGAGCGCGACCAATCTCTGGACGGTCCAAGCCGTGAAGGGCAGGGATCAGCAGCCCGTCACCTTCACCACGAATTTCCTCTGGATGTGCCAGGGCTACTACCGCCACTCCAAGGGCTACACGCCGGAGTGGCCGGACATGGCGAAATTCAAGGGCCGCATCGTGCATCCGCAACTCTGGCCCGAGGATCTCGATCTCACCGGCAAGCAGGTCGTGGTCATCGGCTCCGGTGCGACGGCCGCGACCATCCTGCCGTCGATCGCCGGAAAATGCGCGCATGTGACGATGCTGCAGCGCTCGCCGACCTACTTCCGCATCGGCCGCAACGCGATCGAGCTGGCCGAGGAGTTGCGTCGGCTTGATGTCAAGGAGGAGTGGATCCACGAGATCGTCAGGCGCAAGATCCTGTTCGAGCAGGATTGGTTCACCAAGCGCTGCTTGACGGAGCCCGAGCAGGTCAAGAAGGAGCTGATTGGCCAGATCAGCGCCATCATCGGCCCCGAACAGGCGGCCAAGCATTTCACCCCGAGCTATCGCCCGTGGCGACAGCGCATCGCGTTCGTGCCGGATGCCGATCTGTTCGAGGGCATCAAGAGTGGCAAAGCCTCCGTCGTCACCGACGAGATCGAACGCTTCACCGAAGGCGGCATCAAGCTGAAGTCCGGCGACGAGCTCAAGGCCGACATCATCATCACTGCCACCGGCTTTGATCTTTGCGTGCTCGGCGACATTGCATTCTCGATCGACGGCAAGCCGCTCGACTTTGCCGACACCGTGACCTATCGCGGCATGATGTTCACCGGCGTGCCGAACCTCGCCTGGGTGTTCGGCTATTTCCGCGCCAGCTGGACGTTGCGCACCGATCTGGTCGCGGATTTCGTGTGCCGCCTGCTCGCGCACATGAAGGAGAAGGGCGTGAGCAAGGTCGTGCCGGCGCTGCGCCCGGAGGATCACAACATGCCGCTGCTGCCATGGATCGACCCGGAGAACTTCAATCCCGGCTATATGATGCGCAACATGCATCTGCTGCCCAAGCGCGGCGACAAGCCGGAGTGGCAGCACAGCCAGGACTATTGGAGCGAGAAGGACCAGATTCCGGCGATCGATCTGGATGATCCGGCGTTCGTATATGGGTGAGCGCCGAGGGGTGGAGTACTCGCTGTCGCTCTAACCTCGGTGTCATCCCCGCGAACGCGGGGATCCATAACCACAGCCGGGTATGTGAGGCACGACGCCAGCTTACATCCTGCCCCAAGCGAGATCACGCGGTATGGGTCCCGGGTCGGCGCCCGTTGACGCTGTGCGTCAGCGGGCTTGCCCGGGACGACAGCGAGTTTCAGAGCGCGCTTCTGAGTGCGCCGCCCGTCTCATCCCTCCCGCCGCGTCACCCCCGTCGCGATCGCCGCGGCGGCGGTTCGGTTCTCGACGCCGAGCTTGGCGTAGATCTGCTCGAGGTGCTTGTCGACGGTCCGCGGGCTCAGTCCCAGGATCTGTGCGATGTCGCGGTTGGTCTTGCCCTTGGAGAGCCATGACAGCACTTCGCCCTCGCGCGTCGTGAGACCGAACTCGCTGGAGAATTCCTTTGGCAACTCACCGGAGGACTCCTTGGCGAGCCGCAGCAGGAACTCGTTGGGCCCGGCTCCGCCCATGTAGTAGAGGCGCAATTCGGGATGATCGGGGATCGAAGCGGCGGCCTTCCCGCCGCCGTTCTGCGCCTGATCCAGCCAGAGCCGCAGCGCTTCGGGCAGAACGAGCTCGTCGGCGGTGCCGAAACTGTCCGACAGCAGCTTCTGGGCCTGCGGCGTTGCCCACATCAGCCGTCCCTCGCGGTTGACGGCCAGCAGGAAGCGGCCGGAGACGTCGAGCGCGGCGCGGGCGCTCTGCGTCATCCGGGCGTTGGCGAGATGCACGCGGATGCGCGCCAGCATCTCCGAGACGGCGATCGGCTTGGTGACGTAGTCGACGCCGCCGGCCTCCAGTCCCTTCACGATATGCTCGGTATCGGCGAGCCCGGTCATGAAGATGACGGGGACGTTGGAGAGACCCGTCTCGCGCTTGAGTTTGCGGCAGGTCTCGAAGCCGTCCATGCCGGGCATGACCGCGTCGAGCAGGATGATGTCCGGCGTGATCTGGTCGATGATGCGCATGGCCGCGGCGCCATCGAGCGCGACCATGACCGTCATGCCCGCGCCATCCAGCGCGTCGGTGAGCAGCCGAAGCGTCTCCGGCGAGTCGTCGACCACCAGCGCGACGTCGCGCTTCCTGCTGTCAGTGCTCATAGGCATGCAAGGTCTTCAGAGTGGCCATGTACTGATCGAGATCGAAGCGGTCGATAAGCGTGCGCATCTGGGCGACGAAGTCGGCATGCTCCGGATGCGCGTTGCTGATGTCGTCGAGCTTGAGCTGAATGGCCCTGATGTAGCCGATCTGGCCGAGGCTCATCAGCTCCTCGACATAGTTGAGCGGGGGCCGGGACCCGGTGTCCGGCCGCCAGCGTGGCGGCGCCGCTGGGATGTCGGTCTGGTAGCTCCATTCGAGCTTCAGCAATTGACGTATCGCCTCCAGCAGCCTTGGGATGTCGATCGGCTTCATCAGGTAGCTGTCGTGGAATGGTTGCGCCAGCGGCCGGCCATGCGCTTCGAGCGCGCTCGCAGATGTCATCAGGATCCGGGCCTGATGATGACCGCTGTTGCGCAAGGTCTCGGCCACCGTCCAGCCGTCCATGCCGGGCATCGAGATGTCCAGAATGAACAGGTCCGGCTGGCAGTGCTGT
The DNA here is from genome assembly GCF_051168135.1 of Bradyrhizobium sp. HKCCYLRH2060. Taxonomy (NCBI): domain Bacteria; kingdom Pseudomonadati; phylum Pseudomonadota; class Alphaproteobacteria; order Hyphomicrobiales; family Nitrobacteraceae; genus Bradyrhizobium; species Bradyrhizobium sp. HKCCYLRH2060. The sequence continues at coordinate 106,064 of NZ_JBNPUK010000001.1, read as the reverse complement.
GCGAGCGCGAGGCAGGCGGGACCGTCGGGCGCGCTCAGCAGGATGAAGCCGAGCGGCGTCAACACCTCGCGCAGGAGGTCGCGATGAACGGGATCGTCGTCGGTGATCAGAATCGTCCTGCGCGGTCCGAGATAGCCGGCGACCGGCGCCTTCACCGGCGCATGCCGCGTCGGGTTGGTGACCTCGGACAGGAGGATCTTGACCTTGAAGGTGCTGCCGGTGCCGACCCTGCTCTCGACCTTGATGTCGCCGCCCATCACCCCGGCGAGCAGGCGGCTGATCGTCAGGCCCAGTCCCGTGCCGGTCTGCGGTTGAGCGGCCCCGAGCGCGCCGCGCTCGAACGGCGCAAAGATGCGCTCGAGGTCGTCGGGCTGGATGCCGGGCCCGGTATCAATCACCTCGAACTCCGCGACCGGACTGCGATAATGCACGACGAACTGGACGCTGCCTTCCGCGGTGAATTTGATCGCATTCGACAGCAGGTTGATCAGGATCTGGCGCAGCCGTTTCTCGTCGGCGTAGACGACCAGCGGCAGCACCGCCGGCCGCTTGAACACGAAGTCGACGCCCTTGGCGGCGGCTTGCAATCGGAACATGCCCACAAGCTGGTCGAGGAATTCGCTGAGACGGACCTCGTCGCGCGACAGATACAGCCGCCCGGCTTCGATCTTGGAGATATCGAGGATGCCGTCGATCAGGCCGGACAGATGATCGGCGCTGCGGCGGACGACGCGGACCTGGTCCCGCGGCTTTGGTGCGAGGCTCGTGTCCTGCTCGAGCAGTTGCGCATAGCCGGAGATCGCGTTCAGCGGCGAGCGCAGCTCGTGGCTGAGGCCGACGACATAGCGGCTCTTGGCGAGGTTGGCGGACTCCGCAACCTCCTTGGCGCGCTGCAGCTCGGCGTCGGTGCGCTTGTGCGCCTCGATCTCCTGAATCAACAGCTGCGTCTGCCGGCGTGTCTCGGCCTCGGCGGCGCGACGGCTCTGCTGCGCCAGCACGAACAGCCAGGTCACGACGCCGATGATGATGGAGAGAGCGAAGAACACCTTCCACAGCACGTCGGAGATGATGCCCTTGAATCCTGGCAGCGCCGCCGAGGTCTCCAGATAGATCATGCCGAGCGTCAGCGCGACGAGTCCGGCCGATGTCAGAAAGACACCGACATAGTGACCGAGCTGCGAGTTGATCTTGGCGAGCACCGACCCCGGCAGCATGCCGCCAAGCGCCGCGGCGACCTGGGCTTGCGCCCGCGCGTGCGGTTTGCACAGATCGTGACAGCGAGCGTCGAGCGAGCAGCACAGCGAGCAGATCGGGCCGGCATAGGCCGGGCAGGAGGCGGTGTCCTCCGGCTCGAAATGATGCTCACAGATGCAGCATTGGATCTGCTCGATGTTCTGCCAGCTCCGCTTCGGCTTGCGCGCCAGATAGTACTTTCCGTCGGTCAGATAGGCGATCGCGGGCGCCGTGACGAGCGCGACGCCGAGCGCGACGAAAGTCGACAGCGCCTTTCCGGTCGGACCGAACAGGCCATAGAAGGCGCAGATCGAGACGATCGTGGCGATCGTCATCGCGCCGACGCCGACCGGATTGATGTCGTAGAGATGGGCGCGCTTGAACTCCATCTGCGGTGGGCGCAGGCCCAGCGGCTTGTTGATCACGAGGTCCGCGACCAGCGCGCCGACCCAGGAGATGGCGATGTTGGAGTACAGCGCCAGCGTCTGCTCCAGCGCCTTGTAGACGCCGATCTCCATCAGCAGCAGCGCGACAACGACGTTGAAGACCAGCCACACGACGCGTCCCGGATGACTGTGGGTCAGGCGGGAGAAGAAGTTCGACCAGGCGATCGAGCCGGCATAGGCATTGGTGACGTTGATCTTGATCTGGGACACGATCACGAAGGTACCTGTCAGCGCAAGCGCCAGGTCCGGCCGGGCCAGCACGTAGCGGAACGCCTCGAGATACATGTGTGCCGGTTCGGCGGCGCGGTCGGCCGAGACTCCATGGCTGAGCGCGAAGTAGGCCAGGAACGAGCCCGCCAGCAGCTTCAGCGCACCGAGCACGATCCAGCCGGGGCCTGCGGATAACAGCGCAATCCACCATGACCGTTTCGACGTGCGGCGATCGCGCGGCAGAAAGCGCAGGAAGTCGACCTGCTCGCCGATCTGGGCGACCAGCGAGAACACGACCGCCGCCGCGGTCCCGAACAGCGCCAGATCGAGATGGCCCATGGGATCGCCATGCTCGCCGGGAAACTGCAGCCAATCGGCGAAGGAGTGCGGGCTCGCATAGGCGATTGCGGCAAAGGGCAGGACGTGCAGCACGACCCACAGCGGCTGCGTCCACAGTTGGAAGCGGCTGATCAGCGTGATGCCGTAGGTCACGAGCGGGATGATGACGACGGCGCTGATGAGATAGCCGACCGGGCGCGGAATGCCGAAGCACATCTCGAGGGCGGAGGCGAGGATCACCGCCTCGATGGCGAAGAAGATGAAGGTGAAGGAGGCGTAGATCAGCGAGGTGATGGTGGAGCCGATGTAGCCGAAGCCGGCGCCACGCGTCAGCAGGTCGATGTCGATGCCGCATTTCGCTGCATGATAGGCGATCGGCAGGCCGCAGCAGAAGATGATCACGCTGGCGACCAGGATGGCGGCGGTCGCATTGGTCACGCCGTAGTTCAAGGTGATTGTGCCGCCGATGGCCTCCAGCGCCAGGAACGAGATTGCGCCCAGCGCGGTGTTGGCGACGCGGGCGGCCGACCAGCGCCGCGCGCTCTTGGCCGTGAAGCGGAGCGCATAGTCCTCCAACGTCTGGTTGGCGACCCACTGGTTGTACTGGCGCCTGACGCGGTCGATCCGCTGCCGCCCTGCCACTTTCGAACTCCTCACCCGCGGGCGCTTGTCCGCAACTCGCCTGCCCCTCGCAAGACCTACGCAGAGCCTACGTCGCGCTTTTGCGGTGCAGTATACGCAATCTTGCGTATCCGTGCGTTGCACAAACCGCGCCATCCTTCGTCTGACCCAACGCGTGTCCTCGAACCAATGAATGGGGTGCTCATGTCAGACGAAACCAAAAAGGGCCTGAAGTCGCCGCTTCGGCGCCAATTGCTGATGGGAATGGCCGCAATCCCGGCGCTGGCCATGATGCCGCGGCCGTCCTTTGGCGCCGGTCCCGCAACCTCCGCTGTCAACACCACCGGACTTGCAGTCACCGATAGCGAAGTGACGGTCGGCATCCTGCATTCGGTCACCGGCACGATGGCGATCTCCGAGACCGGGTCGGTGCAGGCCGAGAAGCTCGCGATCGAGCAGATCAATGCCGCCGGCGGCGTGCTCGGCCGCAAGATCAAGTACATCCAGGAGGACGGCGCCTCGGATTGGCCGACCTTCGCGGAGAAGGCCAAGAAGCTCCTGGTCAACGACAAGTGCGCCGCCGTGATGGGCTGCTGGACCTCGGCCTCGCGCAAGGCGGTGCTGCCGGTGTTCGAGCAGTACAACGGCATGCTGTACTACCCGACCTTCTACGAAGGCCTCGAGCAGTCCAAGAACGTCATCTACACCGGCCAGGAAGCCACCCAGCAGATCATCGCCGGCCTCGACTGGGTCAACAAGACCAAGGGTGCGAAGACCTTCTATCTGCTCGGCTCCGACTACATCTGGCCGCGCACCTCGAACAAGATCGCCCGCAAGCACATCGAGGGCCATCTGCAGGGCTGCAAGGTCGTCGGCGAGGAATACTTCCCGCTCGGCCACACCCAGTTCAACTCGGTCATCAACAAGATCAAGCTGACCAAGCCGGACGTGATCTACGCGATCATCGTCGGCGGCTCCAACGTCGCGTTCTACAAGCAGCTCAAGGCGGCCGGCATCGACATGTCGAAGCAGACGCTGCTCACCATCTCCGTGACCGAGGACGAGATCGACGGCATCGGCGGCGAGAACATCGCGGGCGCCTATGCCTGCATGAAGTACTTCCAGTCGCTCGACAACCCCAACAACAAGGCCTTCGTCGCCGATTTCAAGAAGATGTGGGGTGAGAAGACCGTGATCGGCGACGTGACGCAAGCCGCCTATCTCGGTCCGTGGCTGTGGAAGCTGACCGTCGAGAAGGCCGGCAGCTTCGACATCGACAAGGTCGCCGCCGCCTCGCCCGGCATCGAGTTCAAGGGCGCGCCGGAAGGCTATGTCCGGATCCATGAGAACCACCATCTCTGGTCCAAGACCCGCGTCGGCCGCGCCAAGGCGGACGGTCAGTACGAGCTGATCTACGAGACCGCCGACCTGGTCGAGCCCGATCCGTTCCCGAAGGGCTATCAGTAAGTCGCGAGTCGCGCATTGCGACGGCCGATGAAGCGACGCCGTTGCCGCACAACCAGTGCGCTCCCTCCCCCCTTGTGGGGGAGGGTTGGGGAGGGGGGTACCCCACCCACAGTTCGTCGTGTGGACCCCCCTCCCTGGCCCTCCCCCACAAGGGGGGAGGGAACGACCTTACCGGCGGCAATGCTGCGGGCGCCAACGCGCATCGCAAGTCAGTGCGCACCGACACCACGCATCACGAGAGGACGGATCATGTTCGGTGACTATTCCATCGGCGACCTCGGGGCTATCTTCGCGATGCAGGGGTTCGCAGGCCTCATCCTGTTTTCGGTCTACGTGCTGATGGCGCTGGGGCTTGCCATCATCTTCGGCCAGATGGGCGTCATCAACATGGCGCATGGCGAGTTCATGATCCTCGGCGCCTACGTCACCTGGATGACCTCGAACGCCTTCCAGCATTTCCTGCCGTCGTTGTTTCCGGGCTACTTCTTCGTCGCGATGATGCTGGCCTTCATCGCCTCCGGAGCGCTCGGCATGCTGGTCGAGTGGGCGATGATTCGCCGGCTCTACAAGCGGCCGCTCGATACGCTGCTCGCGACCTGGGGCCTCAGCCTGATCCTGCAGCAGGCCTATCGCTCGGTGTTTGGCGCGCGCGAGGTCGGCGTCGAACTGCCTGAGTGGATGATGGGCTCCTGGCAGGCGACTGACGCGATCCAGATTCCGATCAACGGCATGTTCGTGATGTGCCTGACCATTCTGATCACGATCGTGGTCGCCTATGTCCTCTTCCTGTCGCGCTGGGGCAAGCAGGTCCGCGCCGTCGTGCAGAACCGCGTGATGGCCGGCGCCGTCGGCATCAACACCGAGAAGGTCGACCGCTACACCTTCGGTCTCGGCTGCGGCATCGCCGGTGTCGCCGGCTCCGCCTTCACGATGATCGGCTCGACCGGCCCGACCGCCGGCCAACTCTACATCGTCGACACCTTCCTGGTCGTCGTGTTCGGCGGCGCCGCCAGCCTGATCGGCACCATCGCCTCTGCCTTCACCATCTCCCAGGCGCAGTCGACGATGGAGTTCTTCATGTCCGGCTCGATGGCCAAGGTGCTCACTCTGCTGGCGATCGTCGCCATCCTGATGCTGCGGCCGCAGGGCCTGTTCGCCCTCAAGGTCCGCAAATAGCCGGAACGCGCAGGAATCGGGAATCAGAAAGCACCGTCATGATCATCAATACGCGCTTCTTCAATCGCTCCGAGCTCATCGGCTTCGTCTCTCTGCTGCTTCTGCTCGTGGTCATCCTGCCGCTGGCGGTCGACATCTTCCGCCTCAACCTGGTCGCGAAGTACCTGACGTACTCCTTCGTCGCCATCGGCCTGGTGCTGTGCTGGGGCTATGGCGGCATTCTGAGCCTGGGGCAGGGTGTGTTCTTCGGCCTCGGCGGCTACTGCATGGCAATGTTCCTCAAGCTTGAGGCCTCCAGCGTCGCCAACACCAAGATCCAGTCGACCCCTGGCATTCCCGACTTCATGGACTGGAATCAGCTGACGCAGCTGCCGTTCTTCTGGAAGCCGTTCCAGAGCTTCCCGTTCGCGCTCGCCGCGATCATCCTGGTGCCGGCGATCTTCGCCTTCATCATCGGCGCTGCGATGTTCAAGCGGCGTGTCGGCGGCGTCTACTTCGCCATCATCACCCAGGCGATCGCGGCCATCATGACCATCCTGATCGTGGGACAGCAGGGCTACACCGGCGGCATCAACGGCATCACCGACCTGCGCACCCTGCACGGCTGGGACATCCGCACCGATCACGCCAAATACATCCTCTACTTCGTCGAGGTGTTCTTCCTGTTCGCCGCCATCCTGGTCGCGCAGTTCATCCGTCTCACCAAGCTCGGCCGCATCCTGGTGGCGATGCGGGAGCAGGAGGACCGGGTCCGCTTCTCCGGCTACAGCGTCGCCAATTTCAAGATCTTCGCCTTCTGCGCCGCGGCGGTGTTCGCCGCGGTCGGCGGCGCGCTGTTCACGCTCGAGGTCGGCTTCATGTCGCCGTCCTTCGTCGGCATCGTGCCGTCGATCGAGATGGTGATCTACACGGCGGTCGGCGGCCGGCTCTCGATCTTCGGCGCGGTCTATGGCTCGCTCCTCGTCAACTTCGCCAAGACCAGCCTGTCGGAGACCTTCCCGCAGCTCTGGCTGTTCGGCTTGGGTGCCTTGTTCATCGCCGTGGTTCTCGCCTTCCCGAACGGATTGGCCGGAATCTGGGGTGACTACGTGCAGCCGCGCATCGACCGGCTGCTGGCGTCCCGCAGCAAGAAGCCCGGCAATGGCGGCCTGGTCGCCGACGGCGCCCCCGCAGAGTGAGGAGACAGCGATGCTCATCGGTCATCAGCCCAAGGAATTCCTGCTCGCGGTCGAAGCCCTCACCGTCTCGTTCGACGGCTTCAAGGCGGTCAACGATCTCTCCTTCTACGTCGAAGAGAACGAGATCCGCGTCATCATCGGCCCGAACGGCGCCGGCAAGACCACGGTGCTCGACCTGATCTGCGGCAAAACCAAAGCGACCTCGGGCTCGATCCAGTTCCGCGGCAAGGAGCTGACCAAGCTGCGCGAGAACGAGATCGTCAAGACCGGTGTTGGCCGCAAGTTCCAGACGCCATCGGTGTTCGAGGATCTCAGCGTGTTCGAGAATCTCGAGATATCCTTTCCGCGCGGCCGCACCGTGTTCGGCTCGCTGACCTTCCAGCGCGACGCGGTCGTCAAGGATCGCGTCGAGGAGGTCGCGGAGATGATCTTCCTGAAGGATCGTCTCAAGACCTCGGCGGCCGAGCTCAGCCATGGCCAGAAGCAGTGGCTCGAGATCGGCATGCTGCTGATCCAGAACCCGGACCTTCTGATGCTCGACGAGCCTGTGGCCGGCATGAGCGTCAGCGAGCGCGCCAAGACCGCCGAGCTGCTCAACCGCATCATCAAGGACCGTTCGGTGCTCGTCATCGAGCACGACATGAAGTTCGTCGAGGACATCGCCCACAAGGTCACCGTGCTGCACCAGGGACAGATCCTATCCGAAGGCACGATGGACAAGGTCAAGAACGACCCCAAGGTCGTCGAAGTCTATCTGGGGCACTGAGCGATGATCGCGATCTTGTTTGCTCCGAGTGACGCTGCGTTCCCCTCCCCCTTGTGGGGAGGGGCTAGGGGAGGGGGCCCACGGCGGCAGTATCGCTTGGGGCTACCCCCCTCCCCAACCCTCCCCCACAAGGGGGGAGGGAGCGCACTGCCGATGTTGCTGCAGCCTCGTCCCAATTCATCACTTTGCAGGAGCCATTGATGCTCGCAATCTCCGATCTCCATGTCGCCTATGGCCAGAGCGAGGTGCTGCATGGCCTGAATGTCAAGGTCGCGCCCAACGAGATCGTTGCGATCATGGGGCGCAACGGCATGGGCAAGACCACGCTGATGAAGTCGCTGATGGGCATCCTGCCGTCCAAGAGCGGCTCCATCGACATGAACGGCACCGAGCTGTCGGGCCTGAAGAGCTACGAGCGTGTCGCCAAGGGCCTCGCTTATGTGCCGCAGGGCCGCATGATTTTCTCGACCATGACAGTCAAGGAGAACATCGAGACCGGCCTCGTCGTCTCGGGCGAGTCCGAGGTGCCCGGCGACATCTACGAGCTGTTTCCGGTGTTGCTCGAGATGAAGGGCCGCCGCGGCGGTAATCTCTCCGGCGGCCAGCAGCAGCAGCTCGCGATCGCGCGCGCACTCGCCACCAAGCCGAAGGTGCTGCTGCTCGACGAGCCGACCGAGGGCATCCAGCCGTCGATCATCAAGGAGATGGCGCGCACCTTGAAGCGCATCCGTGACGAGAAGGGATTGTCGATCGTCGTCTCCGAGCAGGTGCTGAGCTTCGCGCTCGACATCGCCGACCGCGTGCTGGTGATCGAGAACGGTGAGATCGTCCGCGACGATCCGCGCGACTCCGTCGATGCCGCGCAGGTCTCGAAATATCTGTCCGTCTAACCACTCCGTCCAAGCAAAGGTAAAGGGGAGCTCTTGATGCCTGACACACTGATCAAGGTCGATCTGACCAAGTCGGCCTACGAGAACGACAAGGTGCACAATCGCTGGCACCCGGACATTCCGATGGTGGAGTGGGTCAACCCCGGTGACGACTTCATCATCGAGACCTATGACTGGACCGGCGGCTTCATCAAGAACAACGACTCGGCCGACGACGTGCGCGACATCGACCTGTCGATCGTGCACTTCCTCTCGGGCCCGATCGGCGTCAAGGGCGCCGAGCCGGGCGACCTGCTGGTCGTCGACCTGCTCGACGTCGGTCCGCTGAAGGAGAGCCTGTGGGGCTTCAACGGCTTCTTCTCCAAGCAGAATGGCGGCGGCTTCCTGACCGACCACTTCCCGCTGGCGCAGAAGTCGATCTGGGACATCAAGGGCCTCTACACCTCGTCGCGTCACGTGCCCGGCGTGAACTTCGCCGGCCTGATCCATCCCGGCCTGATTGGCTGTCTGCCCGATCCGAAGCTGCTGGCGACCTGGAACGAGCGTGAGACGGCGTTGATCGCGACCAACCCGACCCGCGTGCCGGGCCTCGCCAATCCGCCGTTCGCACCGACCGCGCATGCCGGCCAGGCCAAGGGCGACGTCAAGGCCAAGATCGGCGCCGAGGGCGCCCGCACCGTGCCGCCGCGCGAGCATGGCGGCAATTGCGACATCAAGGATTTGTCGCGCGGCTCGAAGATCTACTTCCCGGTCTACGTGCCCGGTGGCGGCCTCTCGATGGGCGATCTGCACTTCAGCCAGGGCGACGGCGAGATCACCTTCTGCGGCGCCATCGAGATGGCGGGCTGGCTGCACATCAAGGTCGACGTCATCAAGGACGGCGTCGCGAAGTACGGCATCAAGAACCCGATCTTCAAGCCGTCGCCGATCACGCCGAACTATCGTGACTACCTGATCTTCGAGGGCATCTCGGTCGACGAGGCCGGCAAGCAGCACTATCTCGACGTCCACATCGCCTATCGGCAGGCCTGTCTCAACGCGATCGAGTACCTGAAGAAGTTCGGCTACTCCGGCGCCCAGGCCTATTCGATCCTCGGCACCGCGCCGGTGCAGGGTCACATCTCCGGCGTGGTCGACGTGCCCAATGCCTGCGCGACCCTGTGGCTGCCGACCGAGATCTTCGACTTCGACGTGATGCCGTCGGCGGCGGGACCGATCAAGCACATCAAGGGCGACATCCAGATGCCGATCTCGCCGGATAAATAACCCTCTCCCTGTGCGACGGGATGCGGGACGGCCGCGTATTTGGCCGCCCCGCATCCGCCGCGCGGACGAGAGAGACGATGTTGCGCAGGAGACGAGACAATGCCGGTCTATGAATATCTCTGTGACGAATGCGGCCCCTTCACCGACATGCGCCCGATGTCGGAATGTGACGAGCCGCAGGTCTGTCCGCAATGCCAGGACATGGCGCCGCGGGTGATCCTCACCGCGCCCGCCTTCGCCTGCATGCCGGCGGAGCGGCGTACGGCGCACGCGACCAACGAGCGCAGCCGCCACGCGCCGCAGACGGTTGCCGAGTACAAGGCCAAGCATGGGCCGGCCTGCGGCTGCTGCTCGCCGAAGAAATCGCCGCGGCTGATGACCAAGACCAGGAGCGGCGCCAAGGGCTTTCCGACGGCGCGCCCCTGGATGATCAGCCACTGAACGAACGCGAGGGGCGGCGTGTCCGCCCCTCAGCGTGAGGCCGGCACCCGGCGTGGTCCCGGCGCGGGCTGGCCGCCGAACTTGACCGTCATCGCATTGGCGCCGTCGCTGATGTCGACCAGCGTCTTGCGGCTCTCGTCGATCACCTTGGCGGACTTGCGCTTGAAGCTGTCGACGAGCTCGCGCATGGACTTGATCTGATCGAACAGCTGGCCCGGGTTGCCGTCCGCGAACCCGGGAATGGCGCCGTCGATCTTGGTGACCAGCGTATCGAAGCCCTTGAAGACATCCTCGGCCTTGTCGATCGCAGAGTCGAAGGCGGCGGTCTTGGCCTGCAGCGAGGCGGTCTCCGTTTCGAACGTCTGCAGCGCTTGCTTGATCGCCGGTGCGTTGCTGACGACGTATTTGTCGATGTTGTGCACTGTCTCGACCATCGTCTCCTGGTCCTTGAGGTCGGCCGTCAGCACCGGCACGCCGTCGCGATCCAGCGGCACCGGCGGAGCGGTCGGCGCGCCGCCGACCAGCGAGATCGCAGCGATACCGGTCAGGCCCTGGAACTCGATGCCGGCGGTGGTGTCCTTGCGGATCGGCGCTGACTTGTCGAGCGTGATCATGGCAACGATCTTGCGCGGGCTCTCGAGATTGATCGAGAGGATCTGCCCGGCCTGCACGCCATCGAAATTCACCGGCCCGCCCTTGCGGAGGCCGGCCGCCGAACCGCCGTCGAACACCACGCGCATGGTGCTGCGCTGCTCGGCGATGCGGCGCTTCTGCTTGATCAGGACGCCGCTGATCCCGGCCGCGACGGCCGCGATCGTCAGGGTTCCCACGATAAGATTGATCGCGCGCATTCCGTGTCCACTGCTGCCTTGGCTCGATTTTAGCCGCTATGTCTCCCGGTTGAAAGCTCAGCGCGCGAGGCCCGGCCGGGAGGGCGCGGCGAGGCCGGCCAGCAGCACCGCCAGGATACCGGTGAGAAAAATGCCATCGAACGTCCCGGCGCCGCCGATCGAGGCCACGGGCGCGCCGAGGCTGCCGATCTTGTCGAGGTTCATCAGGTCGGCGCCGACCAGCGTGCCCATCGAGCCGCCGATATAGGCCAGCGGCGCGGCATATTCGCGCGACAGCAGGAACGCCAGGATCGCGGTCACGACCACCGGCGCGAACACCGGCACGGCGATGCCGACGCCCTGCACCGGCGTCGCCATCGCGTGGATGATCACGGCGATCACCAGCACCGCGATCGCGGCGCGCAGCCAGAGCTGGTAGCGCAGCATGAGATAGGTCGACATGATCGTCGGGATCACCGCGCCGCCGACATTCACGGCGAGCAGAGTACCCGGCCATTGATGCACCAACGGCACGACATATTGCATGCCGAAAAAGTCGATGATCTCGCCAGAGCGCGCGACCTCCCCAGGCAGCATGGTGATCGGGATGTTGAAATAGCTGCCGACCAGCGAGCCGAACAGCAGCAGCATCGCGGTGCCCGAGCTGACGCCGAGCTTCATGTAGGCGTAGCGCAGGATGCCGAACTGGATCAGGACGATCAGGACGCCGAAGGCGAGCACCAGGATCGCAAAGAATACGGGCGTGATCGGCAGATATTGGATCTGGGAATGCATGTCGAAAGCGCTTCGATGATGGACCGTGCTGCCCGCGCAGGATCATCTCACGCGGGCGACAGGGTGACAAATGGTCATTCGGCGCCTGGTTCCCAAGGGCAGCCATGGTCTCGTTCATTCTTCAGACGCGATCAGCGTGGCGTGCAGCACGTAGCGCTCCGGGCCCTGTGTCAGCGCGTCGAACGGCCAGCAGGTGGAGAGCACGAGCTCAGGGCGTTCGGTGTCCGGATCGATGCCGGACGCATCGAAACGCACGACGCTGGCCCCGTCGGCGCGATAGCGGAAGGTCTTGCCGTCGCGCCTGACGATGTCGATCTCGTCGCCGATGCTGACGTCCTTCAGGAAGCGGAAATGCGTGTCGCGATGGCCCGAGTAGACGGCGACACCCGGCTCGCCCGGCTCGGCGCTGCCCTCGACATGGCCGGCGCCGAAGGCCAATGCCTGGCCGCTCGAGCCGGCCAGCGCGATGGTGGAGACGCCGAGGCTCTTCACCTCGATGCGCGCCACCGGGACCATGTCGGCCCAGGACCACGGCTTGACCGGATGTCCCGTAGCGATGGTCTGGGAGAAGGCACGATCGAGCAGCACCTGCGCGACGATCGCCTTGGCATGGATGAGGGCGCCGTGGCCGAACAGGATGAGGCCGACAAGCGCGACTGCGAGCGGGATGACAAATCGTGGCATTCTCTCTCCTCCGTCATTGCGAGCGAAGCGAAGCAATCCAGAGTCGTTGTGCAGCCCCTGGATTGCTTCGTCGCTTCGCTCCTCGCAATGACGACATTGCTTAGTTGGCAGCCCGCCGCCTGATCGCGACGAGCCAGATCAGTTCGAGCATCAGCAGGCCCAACCCGAGCAGCATGCTGAGCTCCGCATCGGTCGCCGTCTTCGGCAGCGTGACCGTCGCAGGCGCTGCCGGCACCACCGGCCGCTTCAGCGCGGCGAGCTGGACGTCGCGGTCTGCTCCAGCGCGGCGCTCCTTCTGTGCCGCCGGCATCCGGCCACGGTCGCCGAACACCTTCTCGAAATCCCAGCCGGCCGGCAGGTTGATCGGCAGTTCGGCGAGCCTCAGCGGCTCGCCGTCGGGACGGCGCGGCGTCTTGTCGACGGCGACGAGGCTGGTCAGGCGGCTCACCAGCCGGTGCTCCAGCGCGAGCTTCAGAATGGCGCCGTCGGCTTCCTCCGGCGTCATCTGCCGCATCGTCTTCGCCACCTCGGCATCGCCGATCTTGCGCCGCGCCCACAGCTTTGAAAGGCCCTTGCCCTCGGCGGCGCCCGACAGCGGCAGCGTGATGGTCCAGGGCTGGTCGCCGATGCGGCCCTTGAGCTGCAGCGAGCCGGCGAGGCGATCGATTTTGGCGGCCAGCACCAGCGGCTCGTTGCGATAGACGTCCGGCAGCACCGCGGGCGTGAGGTCGGCAGAGGCTTCGGAGAACGTCGCGCTCAGCCCGGTCACCACCGGGTTCTCCAGCTTGGCGAACAAATCGCGCATGCGGTCCTCGACCTGCTCGACCGAACCGATATGGGTGAAGGCGCCGCGTCCGAGCTCGGCGGCGCGCGTCATCAGATAGGTGTTCGGCGCCGAGCCGATGCCGACCATGAAGATGCGCGAGCGGCCGCGCATCGCGGTGATGGTCTCGAACAGCTGCTGCTCGTTGCCGATGGCACCGTCGGTCAGAAACACCACCTGACGCACGCGGTCGGAGTCGCTGCCGTCGTCGGTCAGCGCCGCGCGCATCGCCGGCACCATCTCGGTGCCGCCGCGCGCGTCGAGCGCACTGACGAAGCTGGTCGCGCTGCCGACATGCTCGGCATCGGCCGGCACCGAGGCGGGAAACAGCACGGTCATGGTGTCGTCGAAGCGGATCACGTTGAAGCGGTCGCCCGGCTGCAGGCGGTTCAGCGCATAGAGCAGGCTGGCCTTGGCCTGGCGGATCGAGGTGCCGCCCATCGAGCCGGAGTTGTCGATCACGAAGATCACGTCGCGCGGCTGCGGACGCTGTGCCGACGCCGTCACTGCGGGAGGCGTGACGAAGGCGAGCAGATAGTCGGCATCGCCGACCTGCTCGTGGAACAGGCCGACCGACGGCGTCGCGGCGGCCGCCGGCTTCCAGGTCAGCTCGAAATCGCGATCGGCCGGCACCACGCCCTCGGCGAGTGTCACGACACGCGTCTTCGCATCGGGGCTGTCGATCGTCACCTGGTGATGGTGGCTCTTGACCTCGCCGATGACGAAGCCTGCCTGCAGCCGCACCGTGATCCTCGTCGGATTGACCGGATCGGTCTTGGCTGGGTCGAGCACCTCCGGCGAGATGCGGTCGCGATCAGGCACGGGATCGTTGCTCGCTGCGCCCCAGCCGTTGCCGCCCGGGCGCAGATCGACGCTCTGCACGATCGGCGCCGGATTGTAGCGCGGCGCCACGACCAGCGGCACCCGCAGCGAGAACTCGCCGCCGCTCGCGGCCACCGGCTGCTGATATTCGATCTGCACCAGCACGGTCTCGCCGGGGCCGATATTGGCGAGCGAGTTGGTGAAGATGTTCGGTCGCTCCTGCTCGGTGAGCGCCGCGGTCTTGCCGTCGCGCTTGGCCTGCTCATAGATCACCTTGGCCTGTTCGCGCGGCTTGATGTCGCCGACCACGACGCGGTCGCCGACGATCATCTTCAGTGTGTCGACCGCGCTGTCGGGTGGCAGCGGATAGACATAGACCGCCTCCATCCATTGCGAGCTGGTGTTCTTGAACAGCTGCGTCACGCGCGCCCGCGCGGTCGGGCCGGAGACGACGATGTCGACTCCGATGCCGAGCCGCGGCGCCTCGGCATAGCTGCCGTCGGACTTGAACAGCAGTGCGCCGGAGCGGGCATCGCCCGGCCTGGTCAGCGGCGGCAGCGGCCCTTCGGCGGACCAGCCAGGGGTGACGCTGAGAAACAACGCCGTGAACCCGACCAGCAGCACGGCGGCAGCCTGCAGCAGCAGGAATAGCAGCATGGTCACGATCCACGACCGGACCGGATGGGTGCTGCTTCTGATATCGTGGTCCATCGTCTCGCTCATCATTGCCTCCGCAACGATCAATTTCGGCATGCCGAGACTGGGCGCATCGCGCCAGCACCGCGAGCGGAATGGTCGGTCTTGTTCGGCCGCCGCCCGCCCGCGCCTGTCCGGTGGCGGTCGAGAGCGCGGCTGATCCGTCCGGGTTTGTGCTGATTTGTCCGTCTGCTAGAAGAGGTGTGCATCACGCGGCAGGGGACAGGATGTCGATACCGGACAACAGCGAGCTTTCCGACGAGCAGAGCCGGCAGGTCGCCGAGACGGTCCGCGAGGAGATCGCGCGGCGCCGGATGTCGCGGCAGGCGCTGGCGGAGCAGGCGAAGCTGAGCCTCTCGACCCTCGAGAAGGCGCTCGGTGGCCGTCGTCCGTTCACGCTCGCCACCATTGTCCGGCTCGAGCAGGCGCTCGGCATATCCCTGCGCAAGGCGCCGAGCGCACCTCTCGTCGCGCCTGCCGCAAGCGGCGGCATTGCACCCGACAGCCTCGGCTCCTATTCGCGGCGGGCTGTGGAGTGGATCGAGGGCACCTACGTCACCTTGCGGCCGTCATTCGGCGACAAGGACGCGATCTACGCCTACCGCACCGACATCGTCTGGGACGATGCCGCGTCGGCGCTGGTGTTTCGCGAAGGCGCGCGGCTCGATGCGGCGTTCACGCAGTTCGGCGAGGTTGCGGTGCCCAACCAGTCCGGCTTCGTCTACCTCGTCACCAACCGCCACGGCCAGCACCGCCTGATCACGGTCTCCAGGCCGACAATCACCGGTGAGATGTACGGCATCATCACGACGCTCCTGGCGGGCCGCGGCTCGCTGCTGACACCGATCGCCGCGCCGATCGCGCTGCTGCCGCTGCGCAATGTGGTGGAGCCGAGCTTCGGCAGACTAGGGACTGACGATCTACATTACGGGTTTTATCGCGAGCATCTGCGCAAGACCGTCGAGGAGCCGTTTGCGCTGTTCGTGCAGGGCGTGCCGTGAGATTTGGGCACACGACTAACCACCGTCATTGCGAGGAGCGAAGCGACGAAGCAATCCAGAGTCGTGAACTCGGCCCTGGATTGCTTCGCTTCGCTCGCAATGACGGAGTTTGTAGTTGCCGCCGTGCTTCTAGCCATGCAGCGTCGTCCCGGCGAACGCCGGGACCCATACCCCCAGGGAGCGGTTTGAGTCCGGCTGGTCATTGGCTTTTTCGCGCCACATCACCGCCGCGGAGTATGGGTCCCGGATCGGCACCGTGCCGCGCTTCGCGCGTCACGGCTTGTCCGGGACGACGGCGGTGGGGTGAGGCGGATTCACGGGATCAAACAGCGCGACGTTCAAGCAGCCGAACGTCTCAACGACAGATCGGATCGATCAGCAGACAATCGACTAAGGACGTGTCATCGCAGTCTCGCGGCGACACTCGCCCGAGGTTTCAATCAGTCCGTCCCTCTTCACGTGCAGAGGGCGCAGGGAATGCCGGGTGAAGGCCTCACCCATGGCCCGCCTGCGAAAAAAATGCAGGCGGCAGGTACCACAGGCAAAGCCGAGCACGCCGGCATTCCCTGCGCGATGGGTTGAACGCTTATACGCAGTCTCCCTGGTGCACCGGCTTGTTGGCCACCATGCCGCGACAATGCTTGCGCGTTGCGCGGGAGACACCAGCTTCGGGGTGTCAGGACGCTGCGACTTCACGTCCGCAAGCGATCGTTCGTCCGCGCCTTCGTAAGAAGACGCTGCGATCTCTCGCGGCCACCGCATCCCCGCCTCGCGTGTCGTGACGATCGCGCGTAACGCCCCTCCGCAGTGAGGCGGGATGGCGAGAGAGAAACATGGATTCGGAAAAATAGCAAGAAGATTTTGCTTGGCAGAATTTGACCCGATACCGGTCGACTCCCTCCCCGCAAGGGGGAGGGGAGTCGACCGGTATCGTGGATAGAACGTGGGCATCAATTGCGCGCGGGTCTACCACCCGGCGCGTGCGTGAACCTACCCCCCGACGTCAGCGCTGATGATGTCGCCGAACAGGTCCCATTTGCCGTTCTTGAACTGCATCATCTTGAGCTGCTCGATCGGGGCGAAGTCGGTGGGGCCGGTGTTGACCTTGATGCCCGGGATCAGCGTATCCGGTGCAAAATCCTTCAGGCTGGCGGCCTGCTTCATGACGTTCTCGCGGGTGAGAGTGTCGCCGCACTGCTTCAGGGTCTGCACCATGGTCTGCGCCGCGGCATAGCCATAGGCGAGGTTGGCGTCGGAGATGTTGGCGCCGGGCATGTACTTGTTGATGAAGGCCATGAACTTCTTCATGCCCTCGTCGTCCTTCCACTGCGGATCCGACGGGTCCTTGAGATAGCCGGCGGAGAGCACGCCCTCGGAGGCTTCGAGGCCGGCCGGCTTCATCACGGCGCCGATCGAGATCGAGACGTCGGTCATCAGGTGCATCGGCTTCCACTCGAGCTCGGCGATCTTCTTGATCGCCTGGGCTGCGAATTTCGGCGTCGCGATGTTGACGAACACGTCGGCGCCGGTGCCCTTCAGCTTGACGATATGAGCATCGATCGACGGCTCCGAGGTCTCGTAGCTCTCCTCGGCCACGATCATGGTCTTGGCCTTGTCGCCGAGCACCTCCTTGATGCCGAGGACATAGTCCTTGCCGAAATCGTCATTGGCATAGAAGATCGCGATCTTCGCGTTCGGCTTCTCCTTGAGGATGTACTTGGCGAAGATCCGCGCCTCGACGCGGTAGCTGGGCTGGAAACCCATCGTCCACGGAAATTCCTTGGGGTCGTTCCACTTGCTGGCGCCGGTGGCGAGGAACAGCTGCGGCACCTTCTTGGCGTTGTGATATTTCTGCACGGCGGTCTGGGTCGGCGTGCCCAGCGCGTTGAACACCAGGAACACCTCGTCGCTCTCGATCAGCTTGCGCACCTGCTCGACCGTCTTCGGCGGGCTGTAGCCGTCGTCATAGGAGATGAAGTTGATCCGGCGACCGTTGATGCCGCCCTGGTCGTTGATCATCTTGAAATAGGCTTCCTCGGTCTTGCCGATGATGCCGTAGGCCGAGGCCGGGCCGCTATAGGCCTCGACATTGCCGATCTTGATCTCGGTGTCGGTGGCGCCGGTGTCGTATTTCTTTTGCGCAAGGGCGCTCTGGCTCGCCAGTACGGAAAAGGCGGCCGCGGCCGCGAATGAGAGCAGTGTCCTGGTCGTCATCGGCAACATTCCCTGGGCTTCCTCTGGTTGAATTTTCGTGATTGTCGTTCTTGCTCTTGGCCTGCGGCGATGGCGACCGTGCAAGGCCGCTCACCACAACGAGTGGGCAGATGTGTGCAATGCACTGTCTTGCGTCCAGGCGCTGGCCCTGGGAAGCCGGCCGGGCCGACCGGGCGCGCCGCAGGTGATTTTGCCAGCCAGCCACTCCACGCAAGTTGATACGGGCGTTTCCGGCGCATCTTCTGAGGCGCACGAAGCAGGATCCTCCCGGCACCGCCATGACGAAAAGCCCGTTCTACACGGCCGAGCACGAGGCCTTCCGCGACGTCATCAAGCGCTTCGTCGACAAGGAGATCGCGCCGTTCGCGAGCGCGTGGGACGAGGCCGGCGAATTTCCGCGCGCGCTGTATCTGAAGGCGGCGGAGATCGGCCTGCTTGGGCTCGGCTTCCCGGAGGAATTCGGCGGCGTGCCGGCCGACCAGTTCATGAAGATCGTATCGTCGCAGGAATTGGCGCGTGCGGGGGCCGGCGGCATCAGTGCCAGCCTGATGAGCCATACGATCGGCGCGCCGCCGATCGCGCGCGCCGCGCAGCCGCAGGTGAGGGCGCGCGTGCTGCCGGAGATTCTTGCGGGGCGCAAGATCTCGGCGCTGGCGATCACCGAGCCGAGCGGTGGCTCTGACGTTGCCAATCTCAGGACCAGGGCCGTCCGCGACGGCGATCACTATGTCGTCAGCGGCGAGAAGACATTCATCACCTCCGGGATGCGGGCCGACTACGTCACCGTCGCGGTGCGCACCGGCGGACCGGGGCCGGCGGGCGTCAGTCTGCTGCTCGTGCCCGGCGACACGCCGGGGCTGACGCGCACTAGGCTCGACAAGATGGGCTGGTGGGCGTCGGACACGGCGACCCTGCATTTCGACGGCTGCCGCGTGCCCGTCGAGAACCTGATCGGAGAGGAAGGGCAGGGCTTCAAGCTGATCATGCACAATTTCAACAGCGAGCGGATGGGCATGGCGGCGAGCTGCACGGCCTACGCCCGTGTCTGCCTCGACGATGCGATCTCCTACGCCCGGGAGCGCCACACCTTCGGCAAGCCGCTCGCGCAGCACCAGGTCATCCGCCACAAGCTGGTCGACATGGCGCAGCGCGTGGCGGCGTCGCAGGCGATGCTGGAAATGCTGGCGTGGCGGCTCGAACAGGGCGACAATCCGGTCGCCGAGATTTGCATGATGAAGAACCAGGCGACGCAGACGATGGCCTACTGCGCCTCGGACGCCGTGCAGATCTTCGGCGGCGCCGGTTTCATGCGGGGTGTCCGCGTGGAACGGATCTATCGCGAGGTCAAGGTCAACGCCATCGGCGGCGGCACGGAGGAGATCATGAAAGATCTGGCCAGCCGGCAGATGGGATTGTGAGTCGCGGCCTCTCCAAGCCCGTCATTCCAGGTTCAAGGCCTGCGGCCTTGCCCCGGACTGACGATCGTGAAGCAGTTAGATAAGACATAGCGAGATTCCGGGGGCGGCCGCTACGCGACCGCTCGGAATGACAGGGAATGAAACATGCTCTTCACCGCCGACCACGACGAACCGCGCCGCATCCTGCAGAAGTTCATCGCCGCCGAGATCAATCCTCACATCGACGCATGGGAGGAGGCCGGCATCTTCCCCGCGCATGAGCTGTTCAAGAAGCTCGGCGACCTCGGCTTTCTTGGCCTCAACAAGCCGGTCGAGTTCGGCGGCCAGGGGCTGGACTATTCCTACGCGCTGATGATGGCGGAAGAGCTCGGCGCCATCAATTGCGGCGCGATCCCGATGGCGATCGGCGTGCAGACCGACATGGCGACCCCGGCGCTGGCGCGGTTCGGCTCCGACGAGGTGCGCAAGGAGTTCCTGGCGCCCGCCATCTCAGGCGACTACGTCGCCTGCATCGGCGTGTCCGAGCCCGGTGCCGGCTCCGACGTCGCCTCGATCAAGACCCAGGCGCGCTCCGATGGCGACGACTACGTCATCAATGGCGGCAAGATGTGGATCACCAACGGTACCCAGGCCGATTTCATCTGCCTGCTCGCCAACACCAGCGACGGACCTGTCCATCGCAACAAGTCGCTGATCTGCGTGCCGATGAAGAGCAAGGGCGTGCAGGTCGCGCGCAAGCTCGACAAGATGGGCATGCGCTCGTCCGACACCGCGCAGATCTTCTTCGACAATGTCCGGGTGCCCAAGCGCAACCGCGTCGGCGAGGAGGGGCAGGGTTTTACCTATCAGATGATGCAGTTCCAGGAGGAGCGACTGTGGGCCGGCGCCGCCTGCCTGAAGGCGCATGAGTCCATCATCAACGCGACCATCGAGTACACGCGCAACCGCAAGGCCTTCGGCCGCTCGATCCTCGACAACCAAGTCGTCCACTTCAAGCTCGCGGAGATGCAGACCGAGGTCGAGCTGCTGCGCGCGCTGACCTATCAGGCCGCGGAGGCGATGATCGCCGGCGAGGACGTGACGCGGCTCGCAACCATGGTGAAGCTCAAGACCGGCCGGCTCGGCCGCGAGCTCACCGACGCCTGCCTGCAATATTGGGGCGGCATGGGCTTCATGAACGAGACCCCGGTCAGCCGCGCCTATCGCGATTCGCGCCTGAGCTCGATCGGCGGCGGCGCCGACGAGGTCATGTTGACCATCCTGTGCAAGATGATGGGGACTTTGCCCGGCACCGGCAAAGCGGGGAACGCCTGATGATCACGCTGTATCATTGCGACGGCGCCCGGTCGTTTCGCCCGTTGTGGATGCTGGAAGAGCTTCGACTTAACTACGAGTTGAAGATGCTGCCGTTCCCGCCACGGGTGCTGGCGAAGGAATATCTGGCGATCAATCCGCTGGGCACGATCCCGCTTCTGATCGACGGCGAGACGAAGATGACGGAGTCCTCCGGCATCTGTCACTATCTCGGCATCAAGCACGGCCCGACGCCGCTGATGGTGGGACCTGAGGAGGCGGCCTACGGCGCGTTCCTGAACTGGATGTATTTCTCCGACGCGACGCTGACGTTCCCGCAGACGCTGGTATTGCGCTACACTCAGCTGGAGCCTGAGGAGCGGCGCTCATCGCAGGTCGCGACCGACTACGCCAAATGGTTCCTGGGCCGGCTGCGCGCGGTGGAGGCGGCGACCGCGGGTGCCGAGTTCTTGTGCGCCGGCCGCTTTACGGCGGCGGATATCGTGATCGGCTATGCGTTGCGGCTCGCCGACACGCTCGGCCTTTCCAAGGAATTCGGGCCGAATGTGGCGGCCTATTGGGCGCGCCTGCAGCAGCGCGATGGCTACCAGAGGGCGCGCGCCGCCGAGCAGCGTGCAGGCGTGGAGCAGGGCATCAAGCCGCGCGTCAGGCCGTGAGTTGCGCACGTCATTCGCGGAATGACGGATGATCCTTGAGCACCGGGTTAACCGCGACAAAAATCGGCAATCGTCGCCGATGACAGCGGCGCGAATTGCGCTATGGTTCTTCCCCAAAGAAGCGGCCGACAGAGCCGCGCCTCAGGAGGAAGACCATGGATGTGAAGACCATGGACGTGACGCGCCGGGACTCCGGCCATCTCATGCTGATCACGCCGGAGCGCGTCTTCTACGCCGGGCTGCTCGGCCGTCCGCGCCAGCGCTGCTCGGGCGCGTGCCATATCTATGTCGCGCTCACCGGCAGCCTGCGGTTGATTCCCGACGGCGGGGAGGAGCGTTGCGGCGAGCTGCTGGTCGTGCCGCCCAACAGGCAGCACACGATCGAGAGTGATTATCGCACCGTCATCGTCGTGACGATCGAGCCGGAGAGCGTGCCGATCGGCGCCTTGGACCGCTTCGCGAGCAAGGTCACCCGCGAGGCGGAGGCCTATGCCTGCCGCATCCGCGCCGCCTATGAGGAGCTGGTGCAGCGGCCGCTGAGCGGCGACGTCACCAGTGCCGTGTTCGACCGGCTGTGCTTCGGCGAGGTGCTGCCGCAGCGGACGCTCGATCCCCGCGTGGTCAAGGCGATCGGCCTGATCAGCCGCTTCTCCGGCGAGCCGGCGACCGCCGAGAGCTGCGCCGCCGCCGTCGGGCTCTCGACGTCGCGCTTCCTGCATCTGTTCAAGGAGGAGACCGACATCTCCTTCCGCTCGTTCCGCGCCTGGAAGCGCGCGCGGCATCTGCTCAACTACGCCAACCAGGACCTCAACCTGGCGCATCTCGCGCAGGACATCGGCTATCCCGATTCCACGCATTTCAGCCACTCGATCCGCCGCTTCTACGGGCTGAAGCCGCGCGCGATCTTCTCCGGCTCGCGCGATCTCGCGATCTACCGCGCCGGCGAGGCGGCCTTGACCACCTGATCCGGCTTGTCCGCGCGCCGCGACAGGGCGGCGCGCAGCGGAAACTTCGACAGTTCGAGCATGATCAGCGTCGTGATCGCGGCGGCTGCAGTCAGCGCGAGATCGTCGGCGTGCAGCGGTCCGAACCGGAACAGCGCCGCAGCGGCAGGCAGCGTCAGACTTGTCGCGAGCACGGCGACGACGAAGCCGATCACCAGCAGCAGCATGCGGTTCGGCCGCAGCAGCGCCTCGCGCAGCGAGCTCGAGAACGAGCGGTTGACGAAGATCAGGCTGACGATCACCGACACCAGGCTGAAGAACACCAGCGCGCGGAGCTCGTCGTCCGGCATGCCATTGCGGTGTGCAAGCAGCAGTACGCCACCCGTGGCGAGCATCGCCAGGATGCCCTGCAACGCCCCCCACAGCACCAGCGGCCGCGGCAGCAAAGGCTCCTGCGGATCGCGCGGCGGCCGCCGCATGATGTCGCTCTCCTCGGTCTCGGCCTCGAACACCAGCGAGCAGACGGGATCGATGATCATCTCGAGAAACGCGATGTGCACGGGTCCGAGCAGGAGCGGCAGGCCGGTGACGAGCGGCAGCAGCGCCAGCCCGGCGATGGGAAAGTGCACGGCGAGGATGAAGCTCATCGCCTTGCGCAGATTATCGTAGATGCGCCGGCCGAGCCGGATCGCCTTGACGATCGAGCCGAAATCATCGTCGAGCAGCACGATCGCCGAGGCCTCGCGCGCGACGTCGGTGCCGCGGCCGCCCATGGCGATGCCGATATGCGCGGCCTTGAGCGACGGCGCGTCGTTGACGCCGTCGCCGGTCATCGCGACGATCTCGCCACAGGCCTTGAGCGCGGTGACGATGCGCAGCTTCTGCTCCGGCATGATGCGCGCGAACGCCGTCGGCGCGCGCGCCGCAAGCGCCAGGGCGTCGTCGTCGAGATCGGCAAGCTCGGGGCCCGCGATGACGTGCTCGGGATCGATCCCGGCCTGCCGCGCAATGGCGGTGGCCGTCGCGGGATAGTCGCCGGTGATCATGATGACGCGGACGCCGGCGGCGCGGCACTCGGCGACGGCATCCTTCACCTCCGGGCGCAGCGGGTCGGCGAAGCCGACGAGACCGCGGAACGAGAACGCGAAGTCCTGCTGCGCGTCGGGGAGCGCCTCGCCGCTCCAGCTCGCCTCGGCGACGCCGAGCACGCGCAGGCCCTCGGCGGCGAGCGTCTCGACGCGCGCCTGCAGCGCCGCCAGCGCGCCGCCGTCGACGCCGCACAGCTTCGCGATCGCTTCCGGAGCACCCTTGGCCGCCGCGACACCGGCGCCGTCGCGCGACCAGACGTTGGTCATCGCCAGCAGGTCGGGGCGCAAACCGTAGCGCCGCTGCAACGTGGCGCCCGCGGTGGCGTCGGCGCCGAGCGCGTGCAGCGCCTTCTCCATCGGATCATGCGACTGCGGGTCGCAGGCGAGCACGGCGGTGGCGACGAGATCGCGGAACGGCGGTGCGATGGCTTCCGGCGTCGCCGTCGCTGGCTGCAGCACGCCGCCGTCCGGCAGCACCAGCCGGGCCACCATCATGCGGTTTTGTGTCAGGGTGCCGGTCTTGTCGGAGCACAGCACGGTGGCGGCGCCGAGCGATTCGATTGCCGAGGCGCGCCGCGTCAGCACCCGCGCCTGCGAGATGCGCCAGGCGCCCATCGCCAGAAACACCGTCAGCACCACCGGGAATTCCTCAGGGAGCATCGACATGCCCAGCGCGATGCCGGCGAGGATTCCCTCCAGCCAGCCGCCGCGGTACATCGCATAGAGCACGACCGTGATCGCAACCACGATGGCGCCGCCGATCGCGAACGCCACCACCAGGCGCCGGGTCTGCTGCCGCAGCCGCGGCGTCTCGGTCTCGAGCGCGGTCACCGACTGGCCGATCCTGCCGATCGCCGTGTGCGGCCCTGTCGCCATCACCTCGGCGAGGCCGCCGCCGCGCACCACCAGGCTGCCGGAGAAGACGAAGGGCTGGTCGTCGCCGCCGGCCACGGTTGCCGCGTCCATCGCTTCGCCGGCGGCCGGCCGCTTGCGCACCGGCACGGATTCGCCCGTCAACAGCGATTCATCCGTGAGCAGATCGTCGCAGTCGCGCAGCACCGCATCGGCTGCGACGCGATCGCCCTCCGAGAGCACGATGAGATCGCCGCGCACCACCTCGCGGCCGGCGATGCGGATGCGCTCGCCGTCGCGGATCACCAGGGCGCGCGGACTGGACAGGTCGCGCAGCGATTCCAGCACGCGCTCGGTCCGCGCCTCCTGCACGATGGTGATGAAGACGGAAGCCGAGGCGAATACGCCGAGCAGGATCGCCTCCGCCGTGTCGCCCAGCGCGAGATAGATGCCGGCGCCGCCCAGCAGCAGGAGCAGCATCGGTTCCTTCAGAACGTCGGCGACGAGGCGGAGGATCGAGCGCGAGCCTGCTTGCGGCAGCTCGTTGAAGCCCTCCGTCTGCAGCCGGCGCACGGCTTCCGCCGCGCTCAAGCCATTGGGAAACATCGGCGCAGGTTGTGGGTCGGTCGACATTGCACGCCCGTGAGGAGGAGAGCAGGAACCGCTTAGCGCCGTTTCCGGCCGCGGACTTGACGCAAAGCAATATCCGGTTGCGCTGCATGTCACCAGCGAGTCAACGCAAGCAGATCCCGGCGTGCGACCGTCATATACGGACCCTATCAGCACAGCGCCGCCTGCGCGCAGCCCATCGAACGAGTGCCATGAGCGACAAAGCCGTCATCACCTGCGCGCTGAACGGCGTGCTCACCGATCCCAGGCAGCATCACGTGCCGGTCACGCCCAAGGAGATGGCGCGCGAGGCGCGGCGCGCCTATGACGCGGGTGCGGCGATTATGCACATCCATCTGCGCCAGCAGGCCGCTGGCAAGGGGCATCTGCCGTCCTGGGACGTCGACGTCTCCCGCGAGATCCAGCAGGCGATCCGCGAGGCCTGCCCCGGCGTGATCATCAATCACACCTCGGGCGTGTCGGGACCGGACTATCAAGGCGCGCTCGACTGCATCCGGCAGACCCGGCCGGAGATCGCGGCCTGCAATGCCGGCTCGCTGAACTACCTCAAGGTCAAGGCCGACAACACCTGGGCCTGGCCGCCGATGATGTTCGACAATTCGGTCGAGAAGATCCAGGACTATCTCGCCGCGATGAAGGACGCGCACACGATCCCGGAATTCGAGTGCTTCGATGTCGGCATCGTGCGCTGTGTCGGGATGTATCGCCAGACCGGCATGTATGACGGCCCGCTCGAATACAACTTCGTGATGGGCGTCGCGTCGGGCATGCCGGCTGATCCCGAGTTGCTGCCGATCCTGCTCAAGCTGAAGCTCGCCGAGGCGCATTGGCAGGTCACCGCGATCGGCCGCGCCGAGATCTGGCCGCTGCACCAACGTTGCGCCGAGCTCGGCGGCCATCTCCGCACCGGACTGGAGGACACGTTCTATCTCGCCGACGGCACCAAGGTGACCTCGAACGGCCAATTGATCGAGGCGATCGCCGCCTGCGCAAGGCGGGCGGGCCGCGAGATCGCAAGCCCCGCCGAGGCGCGGCGGATGTTCGGCACCGTCAACTGATGCGACATGCTCCGTCATTGCGAGCGCAGCGAAGCAATCCAGAGTCGTGGGCGGGGCTCTGGATTGCTTCGTCGCTGCGCTCCTCGCAATGACGCCGATGGGGAGGAGTAAATCAATGACCAATCTTGAGACCACCGGCGGCGTGTCCGGTCCCGGCCGCATCGGCCGGGTTGCGATCGGCGATCTCCTGAAGCGTGCAGCGCGCCGCTTTCCCGAGCGGGTTGCGATCACCGATGGCGGCCGCCAGGTGACGTTCACCGAGCTCGAGCGCGATGCCAACCGGTTCGCGAACCATCTCCTCGCCAAGGGGCTGAAGCCGGGCGAGACAATCTCGACCGTCTGCAACAACTCGATCGAGTTCGTCAAAGCGCTGTTCGGCATCCATCGCGCCGGTCTCGTCTGGGTGCCGATCAATACGATGCTCGGGCCCGCCGACATGGACTACATCCTCGGCCACGCCGAGGTCCGCTTCGCGCTCATCGACGACAATCTGTTTGCGCAGCCGGAGCGGCGGGCGGCGCTGGAACAGCGCGGCGTCGAGCTGATCGCCGTCGATCTCACCGGGACGGCGAGGACCGCGGGGCTTGCCAGCTTCAACGACCTCATCCAGGGGCATTCGGACGTCGAGCCCGAGATCGAGATCAACGACCGCGATCTCGCGATGATCATCTACACGTCGGGCACGACGTCGCGGCCGAAGGGCGCGATGCATTGTCACCTCGCCGTGGTCATGGCCGTGATGAGCAACTGCATCGAGATGCAGCTCTCGCGTGACGACGGCATCACCGGGCAGTTCCCGCTGTTCCACTGTGCCGGCCACGTGCTGCTGCTCAGCTATCTCTCGGTCGGCGGCCGCATGGCGCTGATGCGCGGCTTCGACCCGGTCGCCTGCATGGAGGCGATCGTGCGCGATCGGCTGACCGTGTTCGTCGGTCTGCCGTTGATGTACCAGGCCATCCTCGATCATCCGCGGCGCAAGGAGTTCGACCTCTCGCATCTGCGCACCTGCCTCTACACCATGGCGCCGATGGGCCGGCCGCTGCTCGAGCGCGCGATCAAGGAGCTGTGTCCGAACTTCGCGCTGACCAGCGGTCAGACCGAGATGTATCCCGCGACGACGATGTCGCGGCCCGAGGTCCAGCTCAACCGCTTCGGCAACTACTGGGGCGAGTCGCTGTTCGTCAACGAGACCGCGATCATGGACGATGCCGGCAATCTGCTGCCGCCGGGCGAGATCGGCGAGCTCGTGCATCGCGGCCCCAACGTGATGTTGGGCTATTACAAGGATCCGAAGTCGACCGAGGACGCCCGCAAGTTCGGCTGGCACCACACCGGCGATCTCGCGGTCATCGACAACGGCGAGGTGCTGTTCCTCGACCGCAAGAAGGACATGATCAAGTCCGGCGGCGAGAACGTCGCCTCGGTCAAGATCGAGGAGACCCTGCTGGCGCATCCGGCGGTGCAGAATGCCGCCGTCGTCGGCCTGCCGCATCCGCAATGGGGCGAGGCGGTGTCGGCCTTCGTCAAGCTCAAGCCCGGCGCGCAGGCCAGTGAGACCGAGCTGCTCGAGCACTGCCGCAAGTCGCTCGGCGGCTTCCAGGTGCCGAAGCTGGTGCGGGTGCTCCAGGAGATGCCGATGACGGCTACCGGCAAGCTGCGCAAGGTCGAGCTGCGCCAGGCTTATGGCGAGCATTTCGCGGCGAAGAGCGCGTGAGCCGTCTACTCGACTTCCTCCGTCATTGCGGGATGACCCGAAGGGCCAGGCCCGGAATCCATACTCCCCATCGTGGCGATGGATTCCGGGCTCGCGCTCCGCGCGCCCCGGAATGACGCCAAATGAGAGAACCCGTCCGTGGCCGTGATCGACAACACCATCTCTCCCTCCGGCGCCGCCTTCCAGGCCAACCGTGACGGCATGCTCGGCCTGATCGCGCGGATGCGCGATCTCGAGGCGCGCGCGCGCAATGCCTCCGCGGCGGCCAAGGAGCGCTTCCATCAGCGCGGCCAGTTGCTGCCGCGCGAGCGCGTCGCCCTGGTGCTCGACCCTGGCGCGCCGTTCCTCGAGCTGTCGACGCTTGCCGGCTACATGTTCGATACGCCGGACCCGGCCAAGAGCGTGCCGGGTGGCGGCGTCATTGCGGGTATCGGCTTCGTCGCCGGCGTGCGCTGCATGGTCTCGGCCAACGACGCCGGCATCGATGCCGGCGCGCTGCAGCCTTACGGCCTCGACAAGACCTTGCGCGTGCAGGAGCTGGCGCTGGAGAACAAGCTGCCCTACGTGCAGCTCGTCGAGAGCGCCGGCGCCAACCTGCTGCGCTACCGCGTCGAGGATTTCGTCCGCGGCGGCAACATCTTTCGCAACCTGGCGCGACTCTCGGCGGCCGGCCTGCCGGTGGTCACCGTGACGCATGGTTCGTCGACCGCGGGCGGTGCCTATCAGACCGGATTGTCCGACTACATCGTCATGGTGCGCGGCCGCACCCGCGCCTTCCTCGCCGGACCGCCGCTGCTGAAGGCCGCGACCGGGGAGATCGCCACCGAGGAGGAGCTCGGCGGCGCCGAGATGCACACCTCGATCTCCGGGCTCGGCGACTATCTCGCCGAGGACGATCGCGACGCGCTGCGCATCGCGCGCGAGATCATGGGCAAGCTCAACTGGGACCGGCCATCGCAGGAGCCATCGCCGGTCAAGCCGCCGCGCTACGATCAGGAGGAGCTGCTCGGCATCATGCCGCTCGACCACAAGCGTCCGGTCGACATGCGCCAGGTCATTGCGCGCATCGTCGACGACAGTGACTTCGTCGAGATGGCTCCGAACTACGGACCAGCCACGGTGTGCGGCCATGCCCGCATCGAGGGCCGGGCGATCGGCATCGTCACCAACAACGGCCCGCTCGATCCTGCCGGCGCCAACAAGGCGACGCACTTCATCCAGTCCTGTTGCCAGACCCGAACGCCGATCCTCTATCTCAACAACACCACAGGCTACATGGTCGGCCGCGCCTATGAGGAGGCCGGCATGATCAAGCACGGCTCCAAGATGATCCAGGCGGTGACCTCGGCGACCGTGCCGCAGATCACGCTCTATTGCGGCGCCTCGTTCGGCGCCGGCAATTACGGCATGTGTGGCCGTGGGTTCCACCCGCGCTTCTGCTTCTCCTGGCCCAACGCCAAGACCGCCGTGATGGGCGGAGAGCAGGCGGCGGAGACGATGGCGATCGTGACCGAAGCGGCCGCGGCCCGCCGCGGCAAGCCGGTGGAGCGCGAGAAGCTCGACGCCATGAAGGCGCAGATCATCGGCGTGTTCGACAGCCAGATGGACGTGTTTGCGACTTCGGCGCGCGTGCTCGACGACGGCGTGATCGATCCGCGCGACACCCGCGCGGTGCTGTCGGAGGTGCTGGCGATCTGCCGCGAGGCGGAGGCGCGACAGCCGCAGCGCATGCAATTCTCTGTGTCCAGGCCATGAGCGGAGAGATGACGGGAATGCAACGCAGGTCGTTCCACAAGGTGCTGATCGCCAACCGCGGCGAGATCGGCTTGCGGATCATGCGCACCGCGCGCCGGCTCGGCTACGGCGTGGTCGCAGTCTATTCCGATGCTGATCATGATGCGCCGCATGTCCGGCTCGCCGATCAGGCGGTCCGCATCGGCGCGCCGCCGCCGGCTCAATCCTATCTGAACATTGCCGCGATCATTGCTGCGGCCAAGGCGAGCGGGGCCGATGCCGTGCATCCCGGCTACGGCTTTCTCGCCGAGAACGAAGGATTCGCGCAGGCCTGCGAGGAGGCGGGGCTGGTCTTCATCGGACCCTCGCCGGAGGCGATCGCGGCGATGGGCAACAAGGCCGGCGCCAAGGACATCATGCACCGCGCCGGGGTCCCCTGCGTGCCCGGCTATCAGGGCGAGGACCAGGGCGACGAGGCGATGCTGCGCGAAGCGCGCCGCATCGGCTTTCCCGTGATGATCAAGGCTGTGGCCGGTGGTGGTGGCCGCGGCATGCGGCTGGTGACGGATGCGGACGCCTTTCCCGACCTGCTGCGCAGCGCACGCTCGGAAGCCGCGACGGCGTTCGGCGACGGCACCGTCATCCTCGAGAAGGCGATCGCCAATCCGCGCCACATCGAGATCCAGGTGTTCGGCGATTCGTTCGGCAATGCCGTCCATCTCGGCGAGCGCGACTGCTCGGTACAGCGGCGGCATCAGAAGCTGATCGAGGAGGCGCCGTCGCCGGCGGTCGGGCCGGAGCTGCGCGCGCGCATGGGCGCGGTGGCGGTGCAGGCGGTGAAGGCGCTGGGCTATGAGGGAGCGGGGACGCTGGAATTCCTGCTCGACGGCGACGGGCAGTTCTACTTCATGGAGATGAACACGCGGCTGCAGGTCGAGCATCCCGTGACAGAGGCCTTGACGGGACTCGATCTCGTCGAATGGCAATTGCGCGTCGCCGCCGGCGAGCCGCTGCCGTTACGCCAGGAGCAGATCAGCTTCTCGGGTCATGCGATCGAGGTGCGACTATGCTCCGAGGATGCGGCGCACGACTTCATGCCGCAGTCCGGGCGGATGGCGCTGTGGCAGATGCCCGAGACGATCCGGGTCGAGCATGCGCTGGAGTCCGGCGCGGAGATCCCGCCCCATTACGATTCGATGATCGCCAAGCTGATCAGCCATGCTGCGACTCGTGAGGAGGCGCGCGCAAGGCTGATCGCCGGATTGGAGCAGGCCGTTGCCTTGGGCGTCCCGACCAACCGGGCCTTCCTCATGTCCTGCCTGCGGCATCCGGCCTTCGCCGCGGGCAAGGCGACCACCGCATTCATCGCGGCGCATCGCGACGAGCTGCGTGCGCCGGCCGCCGAAGCGGCAGACCTCGCGCTGGGCGCGCTGCTGCTCTCCGTCAGCCATCCGCTCGCGCATCCCGTCCGCCGCGGCCGCTCGCTCGCGGCCGCCTTCGCGACGCCGCTCCGGTTCGAGATCGCCGGCGAGGTGGCCGAGTGCGAGCTGCTGCGCGAGCGTGATGGAATCTATCGCGTGACGCGTGGCGATGCAGAGCATCGCTTCGAGATCGTATCGCTCACGGATGATGCGATCCGCGTTCGTCACGCCGAGACCGTCGAGAGCGTGCGCTTCGTCCGCGACAACGATCGGCTGTTCGTCCAGCATCGCGGCCAGACGCTGGCGCTGCGCGACGTGACGTTGGCCAGGCCGCAATCCTCAGCGGCTGGCGGCGGTGATGGCAGGGTTCGCGCGGCGTTGAATGGTCGTGTGGTCGCGGTGCTGGTGAAGCCGGGCGACAGCGTGGCTGTGGGACAGCCGGTGGTGACGCTCGAGGCGATGAAGATGGAGCACGTCCACACCGCCGGCATCGCCGGAACGGTGACCGCGATCGAGGTTGCCGAGGGCGACCAGGTGACGACGGGCCGGATCGTGGCGGAGATTGCGGCCTGATCGTCGGGCAGGGGAGTGAGCTACGGGAAGATCTGCGACGAAGGCAATCATTGCTTGTCGCAGCGCGTGTGTGCCGACATCTTGCGGCTTGCTCGGTGCACCTCTCCCCGCTCGCGGCAGGGGAATCGCATATGGTGAAAGAGGCTGGGCGCGCAGTTTTTTCGCGACCATCCTTCGAGACGCCCGCCTTCGGCGGGCTCCTCAGGATGAGGGCCTTTCTCCGCCGCAAAGCTGTTGATCCTCATGGTGAGGAGCGTCGCTCTTGCGACGCGTCTCGAACCATGAGGCCATGAAAGGTCCGCCCGGGAAAACCATATGCGATTGCCCTGCCGCTCGCGGGGAGAGGTCGGATTGCATCGTCAGATGCAATCCGGGTGAGGGGGGTACAGGTCTATCCACGTATACTTCTCGTGCGGCTGCCCTCACCCCACCCCTCTCCCCGTAAGAACGGGGCGAGGGAGCCTACCGTCCGTGCCGAAATGGCTCGTTTCTCGTCTCTGCGCGTGTCTCGTCTCCAGCTGTGTGCAAACGAATTCGTCGCGAAGAAGAAAGTACGCGAACCAGCGGGGATTTAAGCTCGGTCGCTTGCGACTCTCACTCGTGCAACTGACGGCGTAGCGCCGCGACCAGCCGTGACGTCTGGAACGGCTTCGACAGCAGCGGTGCCGTGGCGAATTCCTCCGGGCATTGATCGACGGAATAGCCGGTGACGGCGACGAAGGGCACGCCGGCCGCCGCCAAGGCGCGCGCGATCGGCGCCGATGTTTCCTGCCCGAGATTGACGTCGAGCACGGCAAGATCGCAATGATTCAGCTCCAGCAGATGGAGGGCTTTGTGCACGGTCGGCGCCACGCCGACCACCGTGAATCCGGCGGCTTCGAGCTCGACCGCGAGGTCGAAGCCGATCATGGGATCGTCCTCGACGATCAGGAGATGAGTCTTCTCACTGGCGCGCATGATGACGGTCGCGGCAGAGGCGTTGCAGGGGGCACCTCAGGTGCCAGCGCAGTCCGGCCGGCAGGAACTCGACCTCGACCGTTCCATCCAGGCCGGCGCGCACCAGGTCGGAAATCACCCGGCTGCCGAAACCGGTGTGCTCCGGCGGCGCGACCTCAGGCCCGCCGCTCTCGACCCAGGTCATGTCGAAGCTGTCATCGATGCGCAGCCAGCGGATCGCGATCCGTCCGTCGTCGTTCGACAGCGCACCATATTTGGCGGCGTTGGTGGCGAGCTCGTGAACCGCCATGCCGATCGACTGCGCGGCCTCCGGCGTCAGCTCGATCGATGGTCCGTCGATCGCGATGCGGTTGCCGATCAGGTCGTTGAACGCGCCGAGTTGCGAGCGGACGAGCCCGTCGAGCGGAATGAAACGCCAATCGTTCTGAATCAGGAGATCCTGATTGCTCGCGATCGCCTGCAGGCGCTCCAGAAAGCGGTTGAGGTCGAGCTGGCGGCCGTGACGGGTCATCTGCCGGGCGATCGCCTGCACCAGCGACAGCAGGTTCTTGCTGCGGTGGTTCACCTCGGCCAGCAAGGTGCGCAACTGCTCCCTTGTCTGGCGCTTGTCGGTGATGTCACGCACGATCTTGGAGGCGCCGATGATGCGGCCGCTGGAATCCCGGACCGGCGAGACCGTCACTGATACGTCGATGAGTGCCCCATCCTTGCGCAGGCGGATGGTCTCGAAATTGTCGATGATCTCGCCGGACAGCACGGTGGCAAGGATCCGGTCCTCCTCGGCCTGGCGCTCCTGCGGGATGATCGTGCGGATCGAGTGGTTGATTATCTCGCCTTCCGAGAAGCCGAAGATGCGTTCGGCGCTCTTGTTCCAGCTGGTGATCGTGCCGTCCAGCGTCTTGCTGACGACGCCGTCCGAGGACGAGGCGACGATGGCCGCGAGCATGGCCGACGCACGCTCGGCCTTCTTCGACAGCGTGACGTCGCGGATGATTTTGGAGATGCCGACGATCACGCCGGTGCTGCTGCGGATCGGTGAAAACGTGATGGAAACCTCGATCGGGCGTCCCGGCTTGGTCAGCCGGACGGTCTCGAAGCTCTCGATCGCTTCGCCCGCGTTGACCCTGGCGCGCAAGGCGCTCGCTTCTTCCGCCAGCTCGGGGGGTATGATCTCGGAGACGGGTCTGCCGATCATTTCAGCCGCGGTGAACCCCAGCATCCGTTCGCTAGCCGCATTCCAGCTGCGGATGATACCGTCTGCGGTGGTGCCGACAATGGCGTCGGCCGAGCACTCCACGATCGCCGCCAGATAGGCCGTATCGTCGTCGGTTACGCGTGGGGCGGGGGAGGCGCCGGGCATTCCGTGCACGTCGCAGGCTCCTTGCTAACAGGTCGACAGAGAAGACGCCGCGCACGGGATTACCAGCTTGTTTGTGTACAAATGCAAGGGCTATCTCGATCGCTGCTTGTTGTTGGTTTTTCCGGCAACGAGGACAGGACGGCTTGCCGCCAGCAGACCCCCCAGGGGCCGTGCGACGTGCTCCAGCTCACGACGGCGAACACCAAGAACGCAGGCTTGGGCGGTTTGTTCCAAGGGATCCTGTTAAATTGCCGCCGAACCGGCGCCAGGGTGCGCTTGCAGCCGCACGCCGCCGGCCGGGGGCTGCGGCTCAACCCATTGGCGAATGTGGCCTTAACTACTTCCTCAGGCTGAGAATGTAGCCTGCCAGGTCGGCCGCATCATTCGCACTGAGCGGATTGTTGGCCATCGTTGCGTGGGGAAGCAGGAGGAACTTGGTCAGCATCTCCTTCGTCACGTCGTCCCTGGCCGCGATGGCGACGAACGGCCGGGCGCGCCGGAACTTGGTCGGCTTGGTGGCCACCGCGTGGCAGGCGGCGCACCAGCGCTCGGCGAGCTGGCGGCCGTGGTCGAGATCCTCGGCGGCCGCCGGAGCGGAGAGCAGGACCAGCAGCAGCAGCGATGGTACGGAGGCACGTCGCACGCCCGGTTCTCCTCACAGCGGCTGGTCGTCGTCGGTCGACGGCTGGTCCTGCAGCGAGACGATGTCACCGCCGCCGAACTCGTCCTCTGGGGGCGGATAGACCCACATGTGGTCGCGCACGCTCCTGACGCCCTGGACGCTCTTGGCCGCCACGATCGCCGTGGCCCGCTCCTTCTCGTTGCGCACCGCCCCCGTGAGATGCGCGATGCCGTTGCGGACGACGACGTTGAAGCGGCAATGCTTGCAGGCGGCCTGGTCGAGTGAATCGAGGATGGCGCTGCGGATGCCGTCATCGTCGGGGGTGGGGCCCGGAACGGCAGTGGCGAGGTCGGCCACGGTTTGCAGGAAATCCGTATGTGTCACCACGCCGGCCAGCCGGTCGCCACTCATCACCGGGAGACGCTTGATGTTGCGCTTTTCCATGATCTCGGCGATCTCCGCCAGGCTGGCATCGGCGCTGACGGTGACCGGAGGCTGGCTCATGATGTCGCCGACCGTCCGGCCGTGGGAATGGACGAAGTCGGCGCCGATGCGACCGCGGCCGACCAGGAGGTCGAGCCAGCGGCCTTGCCTGCGCTCGGTGCCGAGCTCGGCGCGGCGCAGGAAATCACCGTCCGTCACCATGCCGACGAGCGTACCGGACGCGTCGACCACCGGCAGCCCGCCGATGTGGTTGTGCAGCATGATCCGCGCTGCCTCGGCCACCGGGGTTCCGGGCGTCACCGCGATCACGGATCTGGTCATGATTTGATGAGCGCGCATGTCGTCGTCTCGTGCAATCGCTGCGGTCGTAATCGATAAAGAATAGCTCCGCCCGGCGCCATCGGCTTGACCAGGATCAACACCTCGACCCGCATCTACACGATGCGCGAGGTCTTGTTGCCCCAATAGCGGTCGCGCAGCAGGCGCTTGTAGAGCTTGCCGGTCGGCAGCCGCGGCAGCTCCTTCTCGAAATCGATCGAGCGCGGCACCTTCTGCCGCGACAGCGACTGCCGGCAGAACGCGATCAGCTCCTCTTCCAGCTCAGGCCCAGGCGTGATGCCCGACATCGGCTGGATCACCGCCTTCACCTCCTCGCCGAGGTCGGGGTTGGGCACGCCGAACACGGCGGCATCGGCGACCTTCGGATGCGTGATCAGCAGGTTCTCGCATTCCTGCGGGTAGATGTTCACGCCGCCGGAGATGATCATGAAGGTGGCGCGGTCGGTGAGATAGAGATAGCCGTCGGCATCGACATAGCCGACGTCGCCCACGGTGCTCATGCTGCCGTCGGCCGAACGGGCCTCCTTGGTGCGCTCGGGGTCGTTGAAGTATTCGAACGGCGAGCCCGTCTTGAACCACACCGTGCCGGCGGTCCCGACCGGGCAAGGCTGCATGTTTTCGTCGAGGATGTGCAGGTCGCCGAACAGCACCTTGCCGACCGTGCCGCGATGCGCGAGCCATTCCGCGCTGTCGCAGGCGGTGAAGCCGAGGCCTTCGGTGGCGCCGTAATATTCGTGGATGATCGGCCCCCACCATCTGATCATGTCCTCCTTGACCTGTGCCGGGCAGGGCGCTGCGGCGTGGATTGCGACCTCGAGCGAGGAGAGGTCGTAGCGGGTACGAACGTCCTCCGGCAGCTTGAGCATGCGCGAGAACATCGTC
This sequence comes from Bradyrhizobium sp. HKCCYLRH2060, assembly GCF_051168135.1. NCBI lineage: Bacteria > Pseudomonadati > Pseudomonadota > Alphaproteobacteria > Hyphomicrobiales > Nitrobacteraceae > Bradyrhizobium > Bradyrhizobium sp. HKCCYLRH2060. Next base: position 70,160 of record NZ_JBNPUK010000001.1, on the reverse strand, counting down.
GGCACCAATTGGGTGTGCGTGATGCCCCATTGCTCGACGAGCTGGAGATAACGCTCGGGATCGAACGTCTCCATGATGATGGCGGTGCCGCCGACGCGGATGGTGAGGTTGACCGCGGCCTGCGGCGCGGAGTGATAGAGCGGCGCCGGCGACAGGTAGATCATGCCCTTGCGGTAGCGCCACAGCCTTTCCAGGAAGTCGAAGATCGGAAGCTGCTGCACCGGCGGCTGCTCGGGCAGCGGCCGCAGGATGCCCTTCGGCCGGCCCGTGGTGCCGGAGGAGTACAGCATTGCGGTGCCGACGCATTCGTCGGCGATCGGCGTCGCCGGCAGGCCGGCTGTGGCCTCGGCGAGGCCGACGATCCCCTCGCTCTCGCCTGCGCCATCGGCGACGATGCACAGCTCGATGCCGGGCGCCTCCTTCAGCGCCTCGCGCGCGACGTCGAGCTTGGCGAGGGAAGTGATCAGGAGCCGCGACCGGCTGTTATTGAGGATGTAGGCCAGCTCGCCGGGCGTGAGGTAGGAGTTCACGCAGGTGAAATACAGCCCGGAGCGCTCGCCGGCGCCGCACGCCTCCAGATAGCGGCTGTTGTTCTCCATGAAGATCGAATAGTGGTCGAGCCGCTTCAGGCCGCGTTGGCGGAACAGATGCGCCAGCCGGTTGCTGCGCGCCTCCAGCTCGCGATAGGTCACCGCCTCGCCGGTCGAGGCCATGATGAAGGCAGGCTGCAGTGGGCGCAGCCGGGCGTGCTTGCCGGTGTACATGTGTCCTCCTGCCGATGCGCGCAGCTCGCCGCGGCGCGCGGGCGGGAGGCGCCTGCCGCGGCACCTCGGCATGGCGACGCGATGCAGACGATGCTGCCTCACGCGTCCAGGCGGTTTCCGTCCCTGCGCACCATCCCGGCGGGACGGCTTGTTGTTTGGCGCGAATGTAGCGGAGGAGCCCGCCTCTCTCAACATGGCTGTCAGCCGATTGACCGAGGCGGGAAGGGGATGGGCGCGGCCGGGGTTCTGGCCTAACATGAGCGCGCATTCCAACGAATGACATCTCAAGACCAAGACATGCGGGGAGAGACCATATGAAATCGGGTTTGCTGGCTATTGCGGCCGTCGGTGCGCTGCTGGCGGCGGCGCCGGCGTCGGCACAGGTCAAGATCGGCATCCTCAATGACCAGTCCGGCGTCTATGCCGACTACGGCGGCAAATATTCCGTCGAAGCGGCCAAGATGGCGATCGAGGATTTCGGCGGCGAGGTGCTGGGGCAGAAGGTCGAGCTGGTCACCGCCGACCACCAGAACAAGCCCGATCTCGCCTCCACGATCGCGCGGCGCTGGTACGACACCGAGGGTGTCGACATGATCACCGAGCTGACGACCTCCTCGGTCGCGCTGGCGATCCAGGAGCTGTCGAAGGAGAAGAAGAAGATCGACATCGTCGTCGGCGCCGCGACCTCGCGCATCACGGGCGATGCCTGCACGCCCTACGGCTTCCACTGGGCCTATGACACCCGCGCGCTCGCGGTCGGCACCGGCGGCGCGCTGGTCGAATCCGGCGGCGACACCTGGTTCTTCATGACCGCCGACTACGCCTTCGGCTATGCGCTCGAGAAGGACACCAGCGACATCGTGACGTCGAAGGGCGGCAAGGTGCTGGGCTCGGTGCGCATCCCGCTCAACTCGTCGGACTTCTCCTCCTTCCTGCTGCAGGCGCAGAGCTCGAAGGCCAAGATCATCGGGCTTGCCAATGCCGGCCTCGACACCACCAACTCGATCAAGCAGGCGGCCGAGTTCGGCATCGTCAAGGGCGGGCAGAAGCTCGCCGGCCTGCTGATGACCCTGTCCGAGGTGCATGGCCTCGGGCTGGAGGCGGCGCAGGGCCTGATCCTCACCGAAGGCTTCTACTGGGATCGTGACGACAAGTCCCGCGCCTTCAGCGAGCGCTTCATGAAGCGCACCGGCCGGATGCCGAGCATGATCCACGCCGGCACCTATTCCGCGACCTTGTCCTATCTGAAGGCGGTGAAGGCCGCCGGAACCAAGGACTCCGACGCGGTGGCTGCGAAGCTGAAGGAGCTGCCGGTCGACGACGCCTTCGCGCAGGGCAAGGTGCTCGCCAACGGCCGCATGGTCCACGACATGTATCTGTTCGAGGTCAAGAAGCCGTCGGAATCGAAGAAGCCGTGGGACTACTACAAGCAGCTCGCCACGGTGCCCGGCGACAAGGCGTTCTTCTCCGCCAAGGAGAGCGGCTGTCCGCTGACGAAGTGATCGTGCCACGCTAAGGGCGTCGTCCCGGCAAAAGCCGGGACGACGGAAGAGGGGCGGAGCGGTCAGCCGTGCAGCATGCGCCAGAGAATGGCGATGAGCGCGCCGACCAGCAGCGCCGAGGCGGCGAGCGCCTGCACGCCGAAGCCGGGGCCCCGCTTCTCCGCGGCCTTGGCGTAGGACAACATGTACATCGCGCGGCCCGCGATCCAGACGAGGCCGATCAGGGCCGCGATCGTGTCGCTGACATAGATCGCGAACAGCCACAGCGCCGGCAGGAAGATCGGCAGCCATTCCAGCGTATTCACCTGCACGCGATAGGTGCGCTCGAAATCGAGATTGCCGGTGACGGCCGGCGCCTTCAGGCCGAACCGGGCGCGCGCCTGCGCGACGCGGACCGCCATGTAGAAATACAGCATGAGCGCGAGCACGGTGACGAGTGCGGTGAAATGATACATGCGCGGTTCCCCCCTTGATGACGGCCTGTTAATATCCCGTCAGCTCGAGATAGCCCACCCCGGTGTGGCTGCCCTTGAAGCTGATCGGTCCCTCCCAATACGGCACGCGGGTGCCCATCCAGGCCTTGGGGTTGAGCGGCGCGGTGTCGATGGCGATGCCGAGCGCGGCGATCTCGACGCGCCAGCCGACCGGCAGCTTGCGCTCACCGATCGTGACCGTCTCCTTTGGGCTCATGGCAATGTCTCCGGGCCCGAGCGGGCGCGAGGCGCCGTCCGCCGGGATCCAGGTGCCGGACGTGTAGTCGCCGTTGCCCTGCCGCATCCGATACAGCATCAGCTTCTCGCCGCCGAAAAAATGCAGCGCGAACCAGTCCCAGCCGCTCTGGTCGGAGGCCAGCGCCTGACTGCTCCATTCGCGGTCGAGCCAAGCCTGGCCTGAGACCTCGACCGGTTGATCCTCGAAGCTGATGCGGCCGCGGGCGCGGTAGAACGGCTGGCTGTAGTAGTAGGAGGCCTGACCGCGCTCGGATTTGCGGCTGTAGCCGCCGATGCCCTGCAGCACCACGGGACGGTCGGCCTCCAGATGCAGCGCGTAGGAGAAATCCGGCCCGGCGCCGCGCATGTCGAGCGGCGCCAGCGCTCGATCGTCGGTCGCGGCGGTACCGCGCAGTTGCCAATCATCGATCCAGGCCTGGAACGGCTTGGCCTCGACGCCGGCCTGGCCGACACCGCCGCGCGCGAACTTTTCCGTCGAGCGGTGGCTGTCGGCGCGCGTCACGGCGGCATGCGCCATCCACAGCTGCTGATTGTCGAAGCCTTCGCCTTGCGGCCCCGGCCGCGCCGCCGAGCGGAACAGCGTCCATTGCAGGCCGTAGGCCTTGCCGCTGGCGTCGCTGAGATTCGCGGTGACGTACCACCATTCGATGCGGAAATCGTCGTGCGGGCCGTGGTCAGCGGGGAATGAGAACGTCCTGCCCGGCGTCACCGCCGCAAAGCCGTCGGCGCTGTCGCTGAGGCCCGCAAAGCCCTGCGCATGTGCGAGGCGCGGCAGCGCCAGCAGGCCGAGCCCGCCGATCAGCCCACGGCGCGATATGGTCGCTCTAGCGCTCAATGGTGAAGGTCCTGACCAGATCGGCCGGCTGCATCCGCGCCAGCCGCAGCACCGGCAGCAGCGAGGCGATCACCGCCGCGACCAGCGTCACGATCAGCAGCCGGATGAGCTGCAGCGGAAACACGTCGAACGGCAGCCGCCAGCCGAACGCCTTGACGTTGACGATCGCGATCAGGCACCACGCCACGACGAGCCCGAGCGGCAGCGCCAGCAGCGCGGTCAACCCGGCGAGCGACAGCGTCTTCAGCAGCTCGACCTCGGCGAGCCGCCGCCGCGTCAGCCCGATCGCCCAGAGCGGTGCGAGCTGCGGCAGCCGCGAGTTCGCGAGGGTCAGCAGGCTGGTCAGCAGCGCGATCGCGGCGACGCCCAGCGTGAAGGTGTTGAGCGCGCCGGTGACCGCAAAGGTGCGGTTGAAGATCTGCTTCGACTCCTGCTTCACGGTGGCCTGGTCGATGACATTGCGGCCGTCGAGGCCGAACTTGTCGGTGAGAGCAGCGATCAGCCCCGGCACGTCGGCCGGCGCCGCGCGCGCGGCCATGCGCGTGATCGGCGTCGCCGGGAAACGGCGCGTCAGCGCGGCGACGTTGACCGTGACCTGGCCCTTCGGATTGCCATAGTCGGCATAGATACCCGCGACAGTGATGCGCCAATCGCCGGTCGGCGCGGCGAGGTCGATGCTGTCGCCGACGGACAGATTGAGCCGCCGCGCCAACTGCTCGCTGACGAAGCCTGCGTCGCCGCGCACCAGCTGCTTCCACGCGTTGGCGCCGGCCTGCAGCAGCGGCCAGTGCGCGCGATAGGTGTCGTGATCGGGCAGGCCGAGCACATCGATCGGCGCGCCCGCCAACTGCGTCTCGGCGCGGCCGCCGGGCAGCACGGCCTGCACCTCAGGCCGTGTACGCAGCCAGCTTTGAATCTCGCGCGCCTGCGCCTCATCCGCTGCGCTGATGTAGACGTCGGCGGCGAGCCGGCCGTCGAGCCAGACCAGGAAGGTGCGGCTGAAGGTCTCGACCATCGTCGCGACGCCGACATTGACGGCAAGCGCCAGCAGGAGCGCCATCAGCGCCAGCGACAGGCCCGAGATCTGCTGCCGGCTGTCGGCCCAGAACCACTGCGCCAGCGCCGCGCGCGCGCCGCGCTCGCCGAGCCGCAGCACGAGCTCCAGGATCGCCGGCAGCAGCAGCGCGGCACCGAGCATCATCGCCGCGAGCACGCCGAAGCCGGCCAGCAGCGATTGCCCGAGCCACAGCAGCAGGCCGGCTGTGACGAAGAAGGCGAGCGCGAAGGCGCTCTGCAGCCGCAGCCAGCGCCGCTGCGCCTCCTGCCACGCATAGGGCTGCGCGGTGGACAGGATCGGCAGCCGCATCGATTTGATCAGGCTCGTGGTCGCGGCGGCGAGCGCGCCGGCGATGCTGATGACGAGGCCCGCCAGCCACCATTCCGGCTGCAGGCTCAGCTCGCCCGGCACCTGCGCGCCATACAGCCCGCGCAGCGATGCCGCTACGTTCGGCAGCAGCGCGGCGGCGATGATGTAGCCGCACACCAGTCCGGCCAGGCCCGCCACCAAGGCAAAGCCGATGAGCTCGCCGATCAGCACGCCATTGAGCTGCCGCGCCGACACGCCGCAGGCGCGCAAGGTGCGCAGCACCGGCAGGCGCTGCTCGAAGGCGAGGCCGATGGCGGAATTGACGATGAACAGGCCGACGACGAACGACAGCAGGCCGAAGGCGGTGAGGTTGAGGTGGAAGCTGTCGGTCAGCCGCTCCAGGTCGGTCTCGGCCTCCGGCTGCAGGAGCTGTAGCCGGCCGCCGGCGAATGACCGCAACGGCGGCAATTGACCGGCCGCCTTGCCGACGAGCAGCCGCGACATCTGGCCGGGCTTGTCGAGCAGCCGCTGCGCGTCGCTGATATCGACCACGAGCACGCCGGGCGCGAGCTGCTGCTGCGCCATCACGGGCGGCAGCAGCGCGTCGTTGCTGAGCCGCGGCGTCGCGCCGTCCTTGAGACCGAGATCGGCCAGTGTCTCCGGCGAGATCAGCGTCCGATGCGGCGGTGTCAGAAATGCCTCGAGCTCGCTGCGGCCGACCATCGGCGCATCGCCGACCTCCCGGGGGATGCTGAACGGCTCGATGCCGAGCAGCCGCAGCGAATGGCCGTCGATCTGCACGCGGCCCTCCAGCACCGGCGACACCGGCCAGCCGGCGCGGCGCAATTCCGCGAACACGCTCTGCGGCAGCATCTTGCCGTCGGTCGCGACCAGCATCGGCGTGCGCGCGCCGCCGAAGATCGCGGCGGCGCGATCATACGAGCTGCGGGCCTGCTGATTCAGCGCCTGCACGCCGCTCCACAGCGCGGTCGCCGAGATCAGCCCGATCAGCAAGGTCGCGAGCTGCATCGGATGCCGGCGCCAGTGGCTGAGCAGCACCGCTAATATCCACAGCGCGCGTCTCATGCGATGCGTCCGGCATGCAGGTGGACGTGACGGTCGAGCATCGCCGCGAGCCGCGCGCTGTGCGTCACCATCAGGAAGCCGCAGCCGGTGCGCGCGACGAGGTCGCGCGTCAGCGCCATCACCTCGTCGGCGGTGTCCTCGTCGAGGTTGCCGGTCGGCTCGTCAGCAAGCAGCAGCGCCGGCTTGATCGCCAGCGCGCGGCCGATCGCGACGCGCTGCTGCTGCCCGCCCGACAATTGCTCGGGATAGCGCTTGAGCAGCGGCTTCAGCCCGAGCCGCTCGACCAGCTCGCTGTGCCACGCCGGATCATGCCGACCGGCCAGCCGCGCCTGGAAACTGAGATTGTCCTGCACCGACAGGCTCGGCACCAGGTTGAACTGCTGGAACACGAGGCCGAGCCGCTCGCGCCGGACCGCCGCGCGTGCCGAATCGTCGAGCGCGCCGACCGCAGCGCCGTCCAGCAGGATGTCGCCACTGTCGGCGGCATCGAGCCCGGCGATCAGATGCAGCAGCGTGCTCTTGCCGGAGCCGGATTCGCCGGTCAGTGCGACGCGCTCGCCGGAGGAGACGTCGAGGTCGACGCCACGCAGAACATGGATCGGTTCGCCGCCGGATCGATAGGATTTGGTGAGATGACGGACGCTGAGCACGGGCATGATCGGGGTTGTTGCGTCACAACATAACAAGGGCCAACGCGAACATCACGTGCTCGTTCTTCGCGACGCCGCTGATGTGATGCCGGCCGCGCGCAATCAGGTTGCGAGGGTATCGCGATGCAGCCCAAGAGGGCGGATTCCCGCGTTGCAGCAACAACTTAGCGCGCGAGCCGGTTGCCTGCGGAGCCGCTTCGTGGGTAGCATCGTCGAAACGCCCGGATGACAGGGGCGGATCATGACAGAACGGGGAACGACCATGGCCGCGCCGACGACGCTGAAGGGCACATCCCGCGCAAGCGCGACCCCGAAGGGGGCCTGGAAGATCACCTTCCTGCTGTTCCTGTTCATGCTGGTGAACTTCGCCGACAAGATCGTGGTCGGGCTCGCCGGCGTGCCGATCATGACCGAGCTCAATCTGAATGCCGAGCAGTTCGGCCTGCTCGGATCGTCCTTTTTCTTCCTGTTCTCGATCTCCGCCATCGTCGTCGGCTTCGTCGTCAACAAGGTGCCGACGCGCTGGGTGCTGCTGGTGCTGGCGCTGATCTGGGCGGTGGCGCAGTTTCCGATGGTCGGCACCGTCGGCTTCACCACGCTGCTGATCTGCCGCGTCATTCTCGGCGCCGGCGAGGGTCCCGCGGCGTCCGTGGCCGTTCATGCCGTCTACAAATGGTTTCCCGATGAGAAAAGGGCGATGCCGACCGCGATCCTGTCACAGGGGTCGGCGTTCGGTGTCATCCTCGCGGTGCCCGCGCTGAACTGGATCATCGTGAATCATGGCTGGCACTATGCTTTCGGCGCGCTCGGCGTGGTCGGGCTGATGTGGAGCGTGGCGTGGCTGTGGCTGGGCAAGGAAGGGCCGCTGGCCGAGGTCGAATTCGCCGGCCTGCGCGAGCAGCGCGTCCCGTATCTGCAATTGCTGACGTCGCGGACCTTCGTCGGTTGCGTTGCCGCGACCTTCGGCGCCTATTGGGCGCTGTCGCTCGGGCTCACCTGGTTCACGCCGTTCCTGGTGAAGGGCCTCGGCTTCTCGCAGCAGCAGGCGGGCTTCATCTCGATCCTGCCCTGGATCTTCGGCGCGTGCGTGGTGCTGACCACGGGCTTCGTGTCGCAGACGCTGATGGCGCGCGGCGTATCCACCCGCATGGCCCGCGGCGTGCTCGGCGCGACGCCGCTCGTGATCGGCGGCGGGCTGATGGCGATGATGCCGCATGTCGACGCCGCGTCGGCAAAGATCGCACTGCTCGTGGTCGGATCGGGATTGTGCGGCTCGATCTACGTCGTCTGCCCGCCGATGATCGGCGAGTTCACGCCGGTCACGCAGCGCGGCGCCGCCATGGCGATCTACGGCGCGCTCTATACGCTGGCGGGCATCGTGGCGCCGGTGGTGATGGGCAAGATGATCCAGGCCTCCGGCAGCCTGCTCGAAGGCTACATGTCCGGCTTCACCATCAACGCCGTGATCATGGTGATCTCCGGCCTGCTCGGCCTGGCGTTGCTCTGGCCGAACACCGAACGCGCCCGCCTGCAGGCGCAGCAGGCTGCCGCGCCGGAATTTGCGTGATACAACCCCTGTCAGGGGTCATCAGGAGGCGGCCTCGCATTCATCCTTGCTGAGGTCCTGCACGATGCGCCTGTTCTATCATATGCTGCACTACTGGCGCGGTGCGCGATGCTTGAAGATCGAGGACTTCCCAGGCGCCATCCTCCACTTCAGCAAGGTGATCCAGCTCAACCCGCGCAACTATTACGCCTACCATAATCGCGGCGTCGCCCTTCAGGGCATGGGAAGCTACGCCAGTTCGATCGCGGATTTCGGCGTGGCCCTCAAGCTGAAGCCGAACGCGCAGACATTCGGCGCCCGGGGCGTGTCGCGGAAACTCCTTGGCGACTTCGACGGCGCCTTTGATGACCAGGCGCGAGCTCTCGCTCTCGACCCCAGGGTCGCCGCGGCTCATGGCGAACTCGCGTTCCTTCATCACGTGAAGGGCGATTCGGATCGCGCGATCGTCGAGAGCACGACGGCGATCGGCCTCGCACCCAAGGACCCCATCATGCAGAGGGGGCGTGGCTATATCCAGTTTTGCCGCGGCAGGTTCGATGCCGCGGCAGCGGACATGGAAAGATCGCTCGCGCTCGAGTTCGATCCCTATGCGGTTCTGTTTCTTTACCTGTCGCTCGCCCGGTTGCCGGGGCGCGCCAGGCCCGACCTCGCCGCTGTCGCATCGCGCTGGACTGCGGCGCAGTGGCCTGGACCGGTGTTCGATCTGCTGATGGAGCGTTCGACGGCGCAGCAGGTGCTGAATGCGACCGCAACGGCTCCCGAACAGGCTGAAGCCTATTTCTACATCGGTGAGTGGCATCTCTTGAACGGTCGCCACGACGAGGCCGCACGGGCACTGGAGATCGCCCTGCGCTCGTTGCCGCCATGGTTCAACGAATACTCGGCCGCACGATCCGAGCTTGCGAGGCTCGCCGAGACGGTCGCCGCGGCCAGTTGATGTCTCAGCTCACACGGCGCGCTCCCCTGACCAGCCGCCCCGGCCGTGCGCCGGTGGCCTCGCCGTGGCGGCGCGTGACCACGCCGGACACGATCGTCGCGTCGTAGCCGTCGACCTCCTGCATCAGGCGGCGGCCGCCGACCGGCAGGTCGTAATGCACTTTCGGCGGATGCAGGTGCAGCCGGTCGTAGTCGATGACGTTGACGTCCGCCTTGTAGCCCGGCGCGATCAGGCCGCGATCGTCGAGGCCGACGGAGAGTGCGGTCTTGCGCGACTGCGCGGCGACGACGAAGGGAATCGACAGTCTGTCGCCGCGCTTGCGGTCGCGGGTCCAGTGCGTGAGCAGATAGGTCGGGAAGCTGGCATCGCAGATGATGCCGCAATGCGCGCCGCCATCGCTGAGGCCGGGCACGCTGCGCGGGTCACGCAGCATCTCGTAGGTGGCATCGAGATTGCCGTCGGAATAGTTGAGGAACGGCACGTAGAGCATGCCGCGCCCGCCGTCCGTCAGCATCGCGTCATAGGCCAGTTCCTCGGGGCGACAGCCGCGGGCGCGGGCCTGGGCGCCGAGCGACCGCTCGGGCGGCTGCTCATAGTCCGGCGGATCGCCGAGCAGGTACATCTTGTCGTAGTTCGGCTTGAAGAACAGCGGGTCGTCGGTCGCGCTGGCCTGCTCGCTCAGGATCGCCGCGCGAACCTGCGGATCGCGCATCCGGGTGACGCGCTCCGCCAGCGGCAGATGCGCGATCGCCTGATAGCTCGGATGCGTCTGCAGCGGGTTGCGCGACAGCTCCAGCCCGAGCAGCAGCCCGACCGGACGCGCCGCGATCTGCGCCGTCACCGACAGGCCGCGCGCAGCGGCGGCGTTGATCTCGGCCAGCGTCTGCCGCCAGCGCTGCGGCGCGCGGTCGTTCTGCGTCACCGAGAACGAGATCGGGCATTTCGTTGCCTCGGCAATGCGCAGCATCATCGGCAGGTCTTCATGGATGGTCGAGATGTCGAGCACGAATTGCAGCACGCTGCGGCCGGCGCCGTGCATGGCCTGCGCGATCGTCGTCAGCTCGTCCTCGCCGGCCTTCAAGGTCGGCGTGTAGTCGCCGGTCGAGGTCCGGTGGTTGAGCGTGCGCGAGGTCGAGAAGCCGAGCGCGCCGGCCTTGACCGCATCGCGCGCCAGCGCCGCCATCGCGCGGTTGTCGTCGGCGGTGGCGGGATCACGCCGCGCGCCGCGCTCGCCCATCACATAGACGCGCAGCGCCGCATGCGGCAGTTGCGCGCCGATGTCGAGATCGAATTCACGCTTGCCCAGCCACTCCATGTAGTCCGGAAAGCTCTCCCATTCCCAGGGAATGCCGGCCTCGAGCACCGGCTCGGGAATGTCTTCGACGCCCTCCATCAACTGGATCAGCCGCTGATGATCGGCCGGCCGGCACGGCGCGAAGCCGACGCCGCAATTGCCCATGATCGCTGACGTGACGCCGTTCTGCGACGACGGCGAGATGTCGTGGCTCCAGGTGACCTGGCCGTCGTAATGGGTGTGGACGTCGACGAAGCCGGGCGTGACCAGCTTGCCATGCGCGTCGATCTCCTCGCGGCCTGAGGCTGTGACCTTGCCAACCTCGAGGATGCGGCCGTCCGCGATTGCAACATCCGCCTCACGCAGCTCGCCGCCCGAGCCATCGGCAACGGTTCCACCACGGATCACGAGATCTGGCTGGGTCATGGCGTGTCTTCCCCGATATTGTCATTATCGGGACATCATCGATGCATGGACGGTGATGTCAACACGCGGGAAGAGACAGCAGCGTTGCATGGAGAGGTGGAAGCGCGTCTCAAGCGTCGCGCAACTATCAGAGGTGCTCATCATTGCGCCCTCTCCCCTTGTGGGAGAGGGCATGTAGGACAGATCAGCAAGCTCGGTCGGGTGAGGGGTCTCTCTCCGCCGGCTTCCTTCGCCGAGAGAGACCCCCCTCACCCGACGGAGTGCGCCGATGCGCCAGCGATGCCCTCTCCCGCAAGGGGAGAGGGCGCTGCATCGGGCAGCGCGGACGAACTAATAGCTTACTGTCCCTAGGGTGGCAAAGCGACGCCATCAGGCGCTGCGTGCCCACCGTTGGTAGCTGTGGTGTCGGTGACAAATGGTGGGCACGCGTCGCTTTGCCCACCCTACGTCGAAAACTACGCCTTGGCCTTCTTCGGCTCGGTGAAGAACGCCAGCACGATGGTCAGCAGCATGAACACGACCGAGGCGCCGAACACCCAGCGGGGTGCGTTCATGTCCATGATCCAGCCGAACAGCAGCGGGCTGACGACGCCGGCGAAGTTGAAGCCGGTGGAGACGATGCCGAAGGCGCGGCCGGCGGCGCCCGGAGGGGCGGCGTTGCGCACCAGCATGTCGCGCGACGGCGCGATCACGCCGCTCATGAAGCCGGCGACCAGCATAATCGCCGTGAGCAGCACGGTTGGCAGGTTGATGAAAGTGATCATCAGCACCAGCACGGCGTTGATCGCATAGGCGACGGCCGCGACCAGGTTGTGATGCCTGATGCGGTCGGCGAGCTGGCCGCCGGCGAGCACGCCGACGGCGCTGGCGCCGAGGAATGCGGTCAGCGCGATATTGGCGGTCGAGAACGAGATGCCGTAGCCGTTCATGAATGCGACCACGCCGAAGCTGGCGATGCCGGCGTTGGACAGGCTGAGCAGCATGAAGAACACGGTCAGCAGCATCAGCATCGGCGTCAGCAGGCTGGGCTGCTTCGCCTTGCTGCCATCGGCAGCGGTGTGATGCGGATGCGGCGGCACCTCGGGCACGTTGCCGACGAGCAGCAGCAGCGCCGCGAGCGGTCCGACCAGGCCGGCCGCGATCAGCGCGCCGGAGCCGCCGACGGTGGTGACCAGGGCCGCCATCACCGCGGGCGCGACGGCGCCGCCGAGATAGCCGGCGAAGGTGTGCACGCCGAAGGCGCGGCCCATGCGCTTCTCGTCCATGTGGGCCGACAGCAGGGCATAGTCCGAGGGATGGTAGACCGCGTTGGCGAGGCCGAGCAGCACCGCCGAGACGACGAGGCTCGTGTAGGTCAGGTAGAACCCGAGCAGCGCCAGCGACAGGCCGCCGAGCGTGAGGCCGAGCAGCAGGATGCGGCGGGCGCCGGCGCGGTCGACGAGATAGCCGACCGGGGCCTGCGTTAGCGCCGACACCACGGCGAACACGGTGAGCGGAAAGCCGAGCTCGACATAGCCGACGCCGAGCTTCTCCTTGAGGTACGGAAACAGCATCGGCAGCACCAGCATGTGCAGGTGGCTGACCCAATGCGCCAGCGAGATCAGCGCCAGCGTGCGCAGCGGGGAGGCGGCCCGGACCGGAGCACGGACATGTTGCGGTGCGGCGAGAACGTCAGCCATGGTCGATCCGTGTGGCTCCGGTCGTCAGCGATGGAAAAGAGGACGCGTTGCCGGCAAACCGCCGATGCTGCCTAAACAGAGGCGCGCGACACAACGCCACAGTATCGGATTGCGGTTCATTGTCCATGAACGCCCGCGCATGGCACCTGCGCGGGATGGCCGGCGGCCGAGGGGCGGCAAGTCACCCGCCGCCGTTCCGGGGTTGTGGGCAGGAAGGCACGGTGTGTCCCCACCACAGGTGTCGTCCCCGCGAACGCGGGGACCCATAACCACCGGCGGATGTTTGTTGCGCGAGTCGTGCAACACGCAGCCTGCCTCAAGACGGATCACGCGGTATGGGTCCCGGGTCGGCGCCCGCTGACGCTTCGCGTCAACGGTCTTGCCCGGGACGACAGCGAGTGTGGGGTGCGGTCGAAGGCTGCCGAAAGGTGGGAGAGGAGAGCGAGAGCGTAACTCCCTACGGCACCACCGGTCCGCCGGCCTTCTTCCACGCGTCCAGTCCGCCCTCGATATGTGCCGTATTCGCAAGCCCCGCCGCTTGCGCGGTCTGCACGGCCATCGCCGAGCGCTCGCCATAGGCGCAGAAGAACACGATGCGGCGGCCGGTGGCGGCGGCAACCTCGCGCAGCATGCCGCCGGGCTTGAGATTGTCGGCGATCGCAGGATAGGGCGCGTGCAGCGCGCCGGACAGCGTGCCGTGCTTGGCGCGCTCGGCGGCCTCGCGCAGATCGACCAGCAGCACGTCGGGACGTCCCAGGCATTCGATCGCCTCACGTGCCGACAGCGACAGGCCCTGCTTCGCCAGTTCCTCCTGATGCAGCCCGACGCGCATGTTGGCGGGCACCGCGACATCCATCATCTTCGGATTCGGCAGCTTCAGATTCGCCATCAGCGCGACGTAGTCGTCGACCGACTTGACCTGCAGGCGCGGATTGTAGCGGCGCTCCTCGCCGATGGTGGAGACGGTGTCGCCCTTGTAGTCGTGCGCGGGATAGACCAGCGTGTCGTCGGGCAGCCGCAGCAGCCTGTTGAAGATGGAGTCGTACTGCTGCCGCGCATCGCCGTTTTGGAAATCGGTGCGGCCGGTGCCGCGGATCAGCAGCGTGTCGCCGGTGAAGACGCGGTCGCCCATCGAGAAACTATAGGAATCGTCGGTGTGCCCGGGCGTGTACATCACGTCCAGGCTGATGCCCTCGATGGCGATCCGGTCGCCCTCGCTGACGCGCATCGCCACGACATCGGCCTTGGTCTGCTCGCCCATGATGGTGACGCAATGGGTGCGGTCGCGCAAAGCGCCGAGGCCGGTGACGTGATCCGCATGCAGGTGGGTGTCGACGGCCTTCACCAGGCGCAAATCGAGCTCACGCAGCAGCTGGCAGTAGCGGTCGACCTTCTCCAGCACGGGATCGATGATGACAGCCTCGCCGCCGGTGCGGCTGGCAAGGATGTAGCTGTAGGTGCCGGAGACGCTGTCGAACAATTGGCGGAAGATCATCGGCGCCTCCTTTCGATCAGGATCGTCGTGGCATTAGCACGATCGGCCCGATGTCACCAATGCGGCGGACGCTCGGCAGGCCGGATTGCACCGCGCCATCCGCGGTCACGATTGCGATGCAAATCCGGGATTGCCGTCGACGCCCGAGAGCGTGACCTTGTTGGTTCCGACCAGCACCAGCTGACCGTCGCGCAGGTGGTTGGCGACCACGTCCCACACCGGCTTGCCGTCTTGCGCGTTCATCGAGGCCCAGCCGGCGACCTTGTAGCTCTTGCGCGCGTCGAGCGGGCGGCCATCGTCGCGCGTGAGATCGGAGATGCGGCGGCCGATCGGCTCGGCGGGCGCGCAGCGGTAGGACAGCCCGCCGGTGCGCACCATGTCGCCGCCCTGCTGCAGGTAGGGATCGGCGTTGAACAGATTGTCGCAGACGTCCTCGAGCACGTCTTTGATCTCTGCGCCGGTCATCCGCTGCACATAGGTCTCGGGATAGGTGATGGCGGTCTGCGCCAGCACGTCCTCCAGCAGGATGGACTGGTTGGCGAGCAAGGTCGGACCCCAGCGGAATCCGGGTGACAGCGCAATCTCGGCGTCGAGCTCGCGGCGCAGCGCCGCGCAGATCAGGTCGTCGGTCGCGCCTTCGAAATTGCCGCGCCGGTACAGCAGCCGGTCCGATGTTGCGAGCTTCTCGCTCCAGGCCGCGACCTGCGGCTGCTGCGTCTGGTCGATCAGCGCCTGCATCGCGGGATCGGGCTTCAGCAGCTCCGAGTAGATGGGCAGCAGCCGATAGCGTGCATCGGCGACGCGGCCCTTGCCGACATCGAGATCGAGCACGGCGAGAAATTTGCCGTTCGAGCCGGCATTGGTGACCAAGGTCGCGCCCTTGGCGTTGCTGACCGCGACCGGTTGCGGAACCGCGTCATGGGTATGGCCGCCGAGGATGACGTCGATGCCGGTGACGCGGCTCGCGAGCTTGAGGTCGACATCCATGCCGTTATGCGACAGCAGGATCACGGCATCGACCTTGTCGGCGCCGCGCAGGCCATCGACCAGCTTCTGCAACTCCTCCTCGCGGATGCCGAACGTCCAGTCCGGCGTGAAGCGGCGCGGATGCGCGATCGGCACGTAGGGGAAAGCCTGGCCGATCACGGCAATGCGGGCGCCGCCGATCTCCTTGATGGTGGCCGGCTTGAACACGCGCCCCGATCCGGGATCGAATGCCTTGGCGTCGTTGAACGCGGCCTCCTCGGTCAGGAACACATTCTGCGCCAGGAACTCGCCCTTGAAGCGGGCGAGGTTGGCGCGCAGCGCCTCCTCGCCATAGGTGAACTCCCAATGCCCGGTCATCGCGTCGATGCCGAGCAGATTGGCCGCGCTCACCATGTCGGCGCCGCGCATCGCATTGGCGAGGCCGGTGCCCTGCCAGAGATCGCCGCCATCGAGCAGCACCGAGCGATGGTCGCCGGCATCGGCGCGCAGCTTGTCGACCAGCGTCTTCAGATGCGCGAAGCCGCCCATCCGGCCGAAGCGGACGGCGTATTTCTCGAACTCGAACGAGGTGAAGGCATAAGCCTCCGCGCTGTCGGGCCGGATGCCGTAGCGGTCGAGGAAGGCGCGCTCGACCAGATGCGGCGGCCGTCCCCACATCTCGCCGATGCCGAGATTGACGCTGGGCTCGCGGAACAACAGCGGCCGCAGCTGCGCATGCGTGTCCGTGATGTGCAGGATGCGCGCGTTGCCGAATTTCTCGATGTCGTACAGGCTGACGGTGTCGGCGGCGGTCGCGCTGCGCAGCAGCGCCGGCGCGGCGATGGCCGCGACAGCCGATACTTTCAGAAAATCCCGGCGCCGCATCGTCATGGCCAGCGTTCTAGATCATGATGCGATTCCATGGAATCGCATCATGATCCATCCCTTTGTGTGAGCATGATCTCCGCGCAAACGCCTTCGGCGGTTGTCGCGAGGGAGAACCGGTTGCCACGTCTCCGGATCATGCTCTAGCGGATCTCCATGTCCTTCCAGCGCTGCTTCTCGCTGGTGGCCTGGACGATCGAGGCCTTGGCGAGCGCCTCGGCCTCCTGCGCCGATTTCAGCGCAGAATCGAAATTGCCGGAATCCGCTGCCTTCTTCGCAGCGGTGAGTGCGGCCTGGGTCACGGTCCATTGGTTGCGCAGACGTCCGGCTTCCTTGTTGGCGCTCTCGGCCGCCGCGACCGCCGCGAGATAGTCGGCCTCCGACGCGGCCCGCGCGGAGCCGGCGCCGACCGCGGATACCATCATGGCGAACACGATCTTTTTCATGGCGCCTGCTGTCGTGACATTTTTCATGGCCGCGCTCCCGGTCCTGAAACCGGCAGGCCGTTCGACACGTAGGACAGATAATATTCGAGGTTGCGGTATTCGTCCGACTGCGGCTCCAGCGGCACGGCGCGGGTCTGGCTGTTGCAAGTGACGAAGCGCCGGCTGATCGTGCCCATGCCGCTCCATTCCGAGCGGTAGATCGGCATCGCGTTGAGGATGCCGAGCGCCGGCGCCAGGATCTCGGCGCGGATGCGCTCGCCCGGGCTCTGCACATGGCAGCTCGCGCAGGAGAAATTCAGCTGGCCGCGGCGGGTGTAGAAATATTCCTTGCCCTTCTCGAACGCCTCGAGCGCCCGCGGGTCATCGGGGATCTTGATGTCGAAGCGCTTGCCGCGCGAGGTGAACGCCATGTAGGCGGTCAGCGAGGCCATCTCGTCCTTGACGTAGGAGTAGGGCTGCTCGCCATTGGCCTCGCGGCAGCGGTTCAGCGCCAGCTCCAGCGTGATGACCTTGCCTTCCTTGTCGTCGAAATAGGGATAGTTCTGGCGGATGCCGATGCCGCCGTTCGGGAAGCAGTCGGCATAGGTCTTGCCGTTCTTGAACGGCTTGGCGAACATCTCCTTGCCGGCGTCGAGCGCGAACTCGTAAGGAGGGAACTCCTCTTTCTCTTCCCATTGCTTGCGCATGTCGGCGTTCATCGAATACGGCCCGTTGACGAAATCATCGAACGCCACCTTCGGGAACTTCTTGACGAAGTAATCCTGGAACGCCTTGGCGTCGGCGGCCGGGTTCGGCTTGTCCGCGGCCGCGGCGCCGCAGGCGCCGAGAGCGAGCGCGGCCGCGACAGTCAGCGCGAGGCACGGCGCCCTCATTGGATCGTCGCCGTCAGGCTGTCGGTCGCGCCCTTGCTGTCGACCCAGCTCACCTTGAGCTCGTCGCCCTTGGCCGCGCCCTTGAAGGCGAACTTGACATAGGGGTCCTTCGAGACCGCGGTGCCCCAATCGGCCAGGAACACCGTCTTGTCCTTGTGCACGAAGGTGACCTGCTGGATGTAGTGCGCCGGGATCAGCTCTCCCTTGGCGTCCTTGACCAGGCCCGTATCCATCGGGTGCTGGATCAGGGTCTGGACCTCGGCGATGTCGCCGTTCAGGACGGCGCGGACGCGGATGCTCGATGCCATGATGATCTCCTGACCTTAGCCGCCGCAGCCGCCGACGGTGACCTTGACCTCCTTGGTCGCGCTGTAGAGCTTGCCGCCGGATTCGACGAGCGCGATCACGTTGGAGGTCTTGGCCATCTTGAGCCGGTTCGCCACCGCGGGCACGGTGCCGTCGGGGATGTGGTACGACGCCGCCAGCGCGAACGGATTCTCGCTGACGATGAAAGCGATCGAGGTGACGTTCGGCAGCGTGGTCGTCACCGCGATCGGCACCACGCCGCCGTTCTCGGCGATCTCCGGCGCGTCGAGCTTGATCTTGTCGGACGCTTCGTGGTCGCGGCCGTACAGCGCCTTGACCGCGTCGCCCGCGTTCTTCTGCTTGAAGGCGTCTTCCGGATATTTGTTATCGTTGGTCGCCGCGAAGGCGGGCGCGGCGTGCAGCACGGCGTTGCCGAGGCCGATCAGCGCGACGAGGCCGGCGCCCTTCAGGAACAGGCGGCGGTGGGCCAACGGGCCGAACGAGGCAGTCATGGCGGTCTCCAAACGGAATCAGAGGGTCTGCAGGAAATCGACGATGGCGCTGATTTCCTGCTCGGTCAGGATGCGGTTGCGGCCGAACGGCGGCATCACCGTCAGCGGATTGCGCCTGGTCTCGTCGTTGAGAATCGCGATCAGCTCGGCGCGGTCGTATCTCGCCTTGAGGTTCTCCAGCTTCGGGCCGATCGAGCCCGTCAGGTCGCCGCCCTTGATCTCGTGGCAGGTCAGGCAGTTGCCCTTGCCGCGGTCGAAGGCGAGCTTTTGGCCGTCGGCGGCACCGGACTGGGCGTGAGCGGCCATGGACATGGCGAGCGAGAGCCCCATCGCCAGGGCGGTACGCAGGACAGGTGTGATCAAGGTGGAATTCCGACGTCTCGGTGATCTCGGTAATATAGGAGCTGCAAAGCATAAAGACCATCGGCTGACAATGCAGCTATGGTGGCCGCCGCAACGCGGTTAACGAAGGCCGTTCATCTGGCGCCGGGAGAGTGGGCATGGCGGAGTATGTCGTGGAGTTCGGCCGGGACGGCCGGCCGGTGGAACCGGACGGACGGCTCGACGCGGCCGCGTTCCATCGCAACCACCAGCCGATCTGGGCGGTGCTGGGACGGCTGCTGGCGGGCAAGACCGGCGACGTGCTGGAGGCGGGCAGCGGCACCGGCCAGCATGTCGTGCATTTCGCCTCCCAGCGCCCGGACCTGACGTGGTGGCCGAGCGATCTCAACGCCAACCACCTCGCCAGCATCGCGGCGTGGCGCCGGCATGCCGGGCGGTCCAACATCCGCGACGCCCAGCGCATCGACCTGTCCGATCCCGGCTGGCCGGCGGCGTTCCGCGCCGCGGGCGGGCCTTCGCAGCTCGCCGCGATCTTCTGTGCCAATGTGATTCACATCGCGCCCTGGGCGGTGGCGGAGGGATTGTTCGCCGGCGCCGGGCAGGCGCTGTCGGCGGACGGCGTGCTGGTGCTCTACGGCCCGTTCAAGCGTGACGGCAAGCACACCGCGGTCAGCAATGCCGTGTTCGACACCTCCCTGCGCGAGCGCGATCCGGACTGGGGCGTGCGCGACATCACCGATCTCGACGCGCTCGCCGCGCGCAATGGCCTCGCCTTGCGCGAGACGGTGGAGATGCCGGCCAACAACATGATCCTGGTGTTCGGTCGGACGTAGTGAGTTGTCGACGGCGCTGCTCCGAATTCCGCCGTCGTCCCGGCGAACGCCGGGACCCATAGCCACAGGGTCCAGTTGTGACGCGAGATCGGCGTGACATCTGCCCTCGCGACAAACTCCTGCCGCGGAGTATGGGTCCCGGCGTTCGCCGGGACGACAGCGGTGGGTGGGGCCGGCAGCACGGTAACGGAGCGTAGGCGCTACGCCATCTCCAGCCCCACATGCCGCGCCAGGAACCGGGTGCCCAGCGTGATGAAGCTGGCGCGCTCGCGGTTGTCGGTGCCATAGCCATGGCCGCCGGCGGCGGGTTCGTAGAACCACGCGTCGTAGCCCATGGCCTGCAGCTTGGCGGTCATCTTGCGGGCGTGGCCGGGATGGACGCGGTCGTCGCGCCGCGTGGTCGCGATCAGGATCGGCGGATAGGGCTGCCCGGGCGTGGCGGTGTGATAGGCCGAATAGGTCTGCAGCCAGCTCCAATCCGCGTCCTGGTCGGGATCGCCATATTCGGCGATCCAGCTCGCGCCGGCGAGCAGCTTGGTATAGCGGCGCATGTCGATCAGCGGGATGGTGCAGAACAAGGCGCCGAAGCGCTCGGGGTAGCGCACCAGCATGTTGGTGATCAGGATGCCGCCATTGGAGCCGCCTTGCGCCGCGATGCGCTTCGGCACCGTGACGCCGCGGCGGACGAGATCGGCGGCGACCGCGGCGAAATCATCATGCGCGAGCCGCTTGCCGGCATAGCGGCCGGCGTCGTGCCAGGCTGTGCCGAACTCGCCGCCGCCGCGGATGTTGGCCTCGACCAGGGTGCCGCCGCGCTCGAGCCACAGCTTGCCCAGTGCCGCATTGTAGGCCGGACGCAGCGTGTGACCGAAGCCGCCATAGGCGCTCATGTGCACCGGCGCGTCGCCGGTCAGCTCGGCCGGTCCGGTCTGGGTGTAGGGAATGCGCTCGCCATCCACCGAGATCGCCTCGTGCCGTGTGACGACGTGCCCCTCGGCGCTGAAGGTGCGAGGCGCCTGCTTCAGGATCACGGGTGCAGCGAAGCCCTCGATCAGTTGCAGCGACGGCGGCGTCAGCGGATCCTGGACGTTGGCGAGCAGGTCGCCGTTGCTTTCCGCCTCGTCGGTGTCGAGGCGCCAGACGTCCACCGTCGCGATCTCCGGCAGGCCGGGCAGCCGCTCACAGCTCCACGCCTCCCGTGACGGCGTCCACACCTCGAACCTGGCCCTGAGCTCGTCGAGGATCGACAGCACCAGCCGGCCGCCGGCCCAGGACAGGCCCTGCAGCGCGCGTCGCGGCGCGGGCTCGAACACGCGGGTGAAATCGCGGCGCCCGGCAAGGAATGCCGACAGCCGGAGACCGAGCACCACGTCCGCAGGATGGGTGACCTCGCCGAGGCTCCAGGGCTGGCGCAGCTTGATGGCCATCCAGTCGCCATGCGCCGACATCCAGCAGTCGGTCGGCAGATCGAGCCTGGTCCGCGCGCCGCTGCCGTCGCCGAGCCAGAGATGCTGGTTGAAGAAGTCGATGCCCTCGGCGAACCACACCCGTGCCGGCGCGACGCTGCGATCGACGCCGACATGCACCCATGTCGACTGGCTGCCTTCGGCGCTGAAGATCACCTCCGCCTGCTCGACCGGCTGGCCGCGCCGCCAGCGCCGCACCGTCCGGGCGTAGCCGGACGGCGTCGCCATGCCCGGGCCGAACGCGCTCGCCAGCAGCAGCGTGTCGGCATCGAGCCAGGCGGCGCTGCCCTTGGCCTCCGAGAGCGTGAAGCCGCCCGTGACAAAGCGCTTCGCCGCGAGGTCGAACTCGCGCAGCACCACGGCGTCGCTGCCGCCGCGTGACAGGCTCAGGATGGCGTGCTCATGGGCCGGCGGCAGGCTCGAGACTCCGTTCAGCGCCCAGTCCTCGCCTTCGTCGGCGGCGAGTCGGTCGATGTCGAGCAGGTCATCCCATTGCGGTTGCGCCTTGCGGAACTCCGTCAGCGTCGTACGCCGCCACAAGCCGCGCGGATGCGCCGCGTCCTTCCACTGATTGTACAGCAGCCCGCCGCGTCGGCTCACGAACGGGATGTTGTCGGGCCGGTCCAGAATGGCAGCTAGTGCGTCGCGGTCGCGTGCGAAGGCCGCATCGCCGAACGCGGCGAGCGTGCGCTGGTTCTGCGCCGCGACGAAGGCGAGCGCGCGCTCGCCGTCGATCTCCTCGAGCCACAGATACGGATCGTCATCGGGCGCCGCGATGGTCGGACGATCGTCGATTGACATGGCTCAAGCTCCGCGGGCGCCGTTGACGCGAGAATACCGTCGGCTTGATTAGCCGGGCGGGTCGGGAGTGTCGAATCACGCTCGGTGGCGCGGCCGCTGCCGCATGGCTTGTCTCCGTTCGCGCCCGTTGCCTCGGGCGCGTGCTTCCCCCAATAGTGCGGCTGAACCAGCAAGGCGAAGCGTGCGCGCCACGCCCCCGGATACCTGAGATGATCGATCTGACCGTGAGCGAAGACACTTCCGATGATGCCCGCGCTCGCCGCAACGTGGCGCGGCTCGCGGCCGCCCAGGCGCTGACCGGCGCCAACTCGGCCGTGATCTTCGCGACCGGCGCGATCGTCGGCGTCACCATTGCCCCGAACATCGGGCTCGCGACGGTGCCGATCTCGATGTACGTCGTCGGCCTCGCCGCCGGCACCCTGCCGACCGGCGCGATCTCGCGGCGCTATGGCCGCCGGGCGGCCTTCCTCATCGGTACCGGCTGCGGCGCCGTCACCGGCGTGCTCGGCTGCCTCGCGATTCTGCGCGGCTCGTTCGCACTGTTCTGCCTGGCGACGTTCCTCGGCGGCCTCTATGGCGCGGTCGCGCAATCCTATCGCTTCGCCGCTGCCGACGGCGCCAGCGCCGCGTTCCGGCCCAAGGCGGTGTCGTGGGTGATGGCAGGCGGCATCTTCGCCGGTCTGCTCGGTCCACAGCTCGTGCAATGGACCATGGACGTCTGGCAGCCCTATCTGTTCGCGTTCAGCTATCTGATCCAGGCGGCGGTCGCGCTGGTCGCGATGGGGATCGTGGCCGGCGTCGATCTGCCGAAGCCTGAAGCTGCCGATCTGCATGGCGGCCGGCCGCTGTCCGAGATCGTGCGCCAGCCGCGCTTCATCGCAGCCGCGCTGTGCGGCACCATCGCCTATCCGGTGATGAACCTGGTGATGACCTCGGCGCCGCTGGCGATGCAGATGTGCGGGCTGACGGTGTCGGATTCCAATTTCGGCCTGCAATGGCACATCGTCGCGATGTACGGCCCGAGCTTCTTCACGGGATCGCTGATCGCGCGCTTCGGTGCGCCGGCCATCGTCGCGCTGGGCCTGGGGCTCGAAGCGGTCGCGGCCGTCATCGGCCTCTCGGGCCTGACCGCGATGCACTTCTGGGCCACACTGGTCATGCTCGGCGTCGGCTGGAATTTCGGCTTCGTCGGCGCCTCCGCGCTGGTGCTGGAGACGCATACGTCCGCCGAGCGCAACAAGGTGCAGGCCTTCAACGATTTCCTGATCTTCGGCCTGATGGCGCTGGGCTCGTTCTCCTCGGGCCAGTTGCTCGCCCATTTCGGCTGGTCGGCGGTCAACATGGTGGTGTTCCCGCCGGTGCTGCTGGGCTTGTGCGTGCTTGCGCTGGTGTGGTCGTCGAAGCGGCGCGAGGCAGCGGGTGTGGCGGAGCGGGGATGAGCTGAGCATCAGTTGAGCGGCGATCTCAGTGCACTCCCCTCCCCGCAAGGGGGAGGGGAGTGCACCGGCATCGTGGCGACAGCGGCGCATCGCAGCTCACGCGCTTCTTACTTCAACTCCGACACCTCGCCCTCCGGCAGATCGAACTCGAACGTGTTCAGCGTCATCGAGACCATCGTGTAGTAGCCGCACAGGCCGATGATCTCGACGACGCCGCGCTCGCCGAGCGTTGCTATCGCATCCTTGTAGAGCGCATCCGTCAGCCCATGGCCCTCTTGCAGCGACTTGGCGACGTCGTAGATCACTTTCGCCTTGGGATCGGAGAACTCCGGCGTGCGGCGGTCGCGGATGGCGTCGATGATCTTGATGTCCAATCCGCCCTGAAGCGCGAGGCGCTTGTGCGCGTACCATTCGTAGTGCGCGGTCCAGTGCCGGGCCGTCACTAGGATCGCGATCTCCGACAATGCTGCGGGAAATACCGTGTCGTAGCGCAGGAAGGCGCCGAGCCGTGTTGCATGCCGCGCCATCTCGGGACTGTTGAGCCAGGCCATCATCGGCGGCGGCGGCGAGCCGCGCTTGCTGGCGATCGACTCGTCGTAGGTCTGGCGCTGGTCGGCGCTCATTTCGCCAGGCGAAAGAAGTTTCAGGCGCATGTTCGTTTCCTCGTATTTCACGCGGCGGCATCATGACCATAGAACGCCCGGCAAGGCGAGGGTGCCCGCGGCGACATCGATGTTGAATTCCGCCAAGCGCTGAGGTTAGGTCTTGCCAACGACAGCAATCATGGAAACGCGTGAGGACCTGGCATGGCCGATCTCGACACATTCCGCCGCGAAACGCGGGCCTGGCTGGAGGCCAATTGTCCGCCGGAGATGCGCCGGCCGATGACCTCCGAGGAGGATACGTTCTGGGGCGGCCGCAATGCGAAATTCTCCTCCGAGCCGCAGCGCATCTGGTTTGAGCGCATGCGCGACAAGGGCTGGACCGTGCCGCACTGGCCGAAAGAATACGGCGGCGGCGGCCTCGACGGCGAGGAGGCCAAGATCGTGCGCCAGGAGATGGCCGCGATCGGCGCGCGTGCCCCGATCACCTCGTTCGGCATCTCGATGCTCGGGCCGGCGCTGCTGAAATACGGCACGGACGAACAGAAACGCGAGCATTTGCCGAAGATCACCGCCGGCCTCATCCGCTGGTGCCAGGGCTATTCCGAGCCGAACGCCGGCTCCGATCTCGCCTCGCTGCAGACCCGCGCCGAAAACGACGGCGACGACTACATCATCAACGGTCAGAAGATCTGGACCTCCTACGCCAACTACGCCGACTGGATCTTCTGCCTGGTGCGCACCGACCCCGCAGCGAAGAAGCACGACGGCATCAGCTTCATCCTGTTCGACATGACGTCGAAGGGCGTGTCGACCAAGCCGATCCTGCTGATCTCCGGCCGCTCACCGTTCTGCGAGACCTTCTTCGACAATGTCCGCGTGCCCAAGGCCAATGTGCTCGGCACCGTCAATCGTGGCTGGGACGTCGCGAAGTACCTGCTGCAGCACGAGCGCGCGATGATCTCCGGCATGGGCGAGCGCGGCGGCAGCCGGCCGCTCGGCCAGGTCGCGGCGGATAGCGTCGGCAGCGACGCGCAGGGCCGCCTCGACGACGCGTTGCTGCGCGCCGACATCGCCACCTTCGACGTCGACGAGGCCGCGCTGGCGGCCGCCGCCGAGCGCATGGTCGATCTCGCCAAGGCGGGGCAGGGCCATCCGGCGTTCTCCTCGGCGATGAAGTATTACGGCACGGAGCTCAACAAGCGCCGGTATGAGCTCCTGATGTCGGCCGGCGGCATCGACGCGCTCGAATGGGAGAGCGAACGCTCCCATGAAGGCGCCCGCCCGCGCGCCTGGCTCCGCACCAAGGCCAACTCGATCGAAGGCGGCACCTCCGAGGTCATGCTCGGCATCGTCGCCAAGCGCATCCTCGATCTGCCGGGGGCGTAGTTCATCACTCTCTCCGTCATGGCCGGGCTTGACCCGGCCATCCACGTCTTTCCTCGTGACGTGAGACATGGATGCCCGGGTCAAGCCCGGGCATGACGAGTGGAGAGAGCCCGCATCCAACAAACAAAATTCTTGGAAACACCCCATGCCTCTCCTCCTCACCGAAGAACAATCCATGCTGCGCGACAGCGCGCGCGGGCTGATCAACGACAAGGCGCCGGTGTCGCACCTGCGCAAGCTGCGCGACGTCAGAGACGAGACCGGCTTCTCCAGGGAGCTCTGGGCCACCTTCGCCGAGATGGGCTTTGCCGGCCTGCTCGTGCCGGAAGAGCACGGCGGCTCCGGCCTCGGCGCGGTCGAAGCCGGCGTCGTGATGGAGGAGATCGGCCGCACCTTGATGCCGTCGCCGTTTTTCGCCACTGCCGTGCTGTCAGCCTCGGCGCTCACCCGCGCCGGCTCGGCCGCCCAGAAGTCGGAGTATCTGCCGAAGATCGCCAATGGCGCGCTGCTCGCCGCGCTAGCGTTGGACGAGGGTGCGAAACATCGTCCGCTGCACACAACGCTGCAGGCCGCGCGCTCCGGCAACGGCTTCAAGCTCAGCGGCGCCAAGGCGATGGTGGTCGACGGCCATGTCGCCGATCTCCTGCTGGTCGTCGGCCGCAGCGCCGGCGCGCCCGGCGAGCGCGATGGCCTCACGCTGTTCCTGGTCGATCCCAAGGCCAAGGGCGTGGCGATCGAGCGCACCATCATGGTCGACGCGCACAACGCCGCGCGCATCAACTTTGACAACGTCGAGGTGACCGCCGATCACGTGCTCGGCGAGGTCGATGGGGGCGCTGCCACGCTCAGCGCCGTGCTCGATCTCGGCCGCGGCGCGGTTGCCTCCGAGATGGTGGGACTGAGCGAGGAAGTGTTCGGCCGCACCGTTGCCTATCTCAAGGAGCGCAAGCAGTTCGGCAAGGCGATCGGCGAATTTCAGGCGCTGCAGCATCGTGCCGCGCAGCTCTACATTGAGATCGAGATCACGCGCGCCGCCGTGCTGAAGGCGCTGCAGGCGCTCGATGCCGATCCTGCCGGCGCGCCGGCGGCCGTGGCGGTCGCCAAGGCGCGCGCCGGCACGACCGCGACCCGCGCCGTCCAGGAGGGCGTGCAGATGCATGGCGGCATGGGCATGACCGACCAGTTCGACGTCGGCTTCTTCATGAAGCGCGCCCGCGTCTGCGAGGAGATGCTCGGCGACGCCAACTACCACGCGGCGCAATTGGCGCAGCTGAGGGGGTACTGAATAAGGCTGCGCTCGCGAGACGTCACTCTCTCCACAGGTACGGCCCAACTCGTGCCACACCCAGCGCCGTCGTCCCGGCGAACGCCGGGACCCATAACCACAGGATGACGTGGTGACCCGCGCTGGCAGCTTCAGCCTTCGCCAAATCCCGGACGGTGGCTATGGGTCCCGGCTCAAGGCCGGGACGACACCGATGTTGTTGGGACGATATCGGCCCTCATCGGCCATTTGCGTCCCCGCGATCTTCAACGTCGCGATCTCAGAGATCACTGACAAAGAGCGCGCCATCAACCGATGGCGCGCCCTCGTCGCATCAATGATGCATCGCCGACTTCGCCGGTGGCAGCAGCACCTTGTCGATGACGTGGATGACGCCGTTCGAGGCCATGACGTCGGCCTGCACCACATGCGCGTCGTTGACCTGCACGCCGAAGAAGGTGCCGTCGACGTCGACCTTCTGGCCCTGCGCGGTCTTCACGCTGAGCTTCTTGCCGGCGACGTCGCCGGCCTTCACCGCGCCGGGAATCACGTGGTACTTGAGGATCGCGGCGAGCTTGGCCTTGTTCTTCGGCTTGAGCAGATCCTCGACGGTGCCCGGCGGCAGCGCGGCGAACGCCGCGTCCGTCGGGGCGAACACGGTGAACGGGCCCTTGCTCTTCAGCACCGGCACGACGCCTGCGGCCTTGGCGGCCGCCACCAGCGTCTTGAACTGGCCTGCACCGACGGCAGTGTCGACGATATCGGCTGCACGAGCGGCGGTGGCGGACATGGAGAGCGCGCCCAGCATCAACGCGCCGGCCACGAACGAACGGATTCCCAGCGTCATTCGAATTTTTCCCTGTGAACTGAACTAATGAGTTGGCTGATGCGCAAAAGGGATTTGCGGCCCCTGTTCGCCCTGTCCTCCAGGTCGCATCACCCCGACCGGATTGGTCAGGCTCGTTACGATCGCTGCGTTCGGATGGATTTGAGGATGAGTTCACGAACTCGTGAGCCGCCTCTGAGGCCTGCAGGGCAGTGCGTCCGAGAGCCATGAATCCGCGGGACTAATTGCTTTGTAGGAGCATCCGCATTGCCCGTCGTGCCATTTTGTCGCAACCCGACGGGCGTTGTGTCGTCGGGCAAATCAGCCGCACATTTACCGCCGTCACGGCCCGCAAGAGGGACGCTTCGCGATCGTTACGAAACGTGGGCCGGCGACGCGATGGACGCATCGGATCGCAGCGCGCGAGATCGCGCCGACGAACGATGACGATGCGGACGTAAAAGCGCGTGGTCCTGGCGCCCCGATGCTGGCGTCAAGTCGATGGGAGTGATCCCGAACGACGACGGTGGCTAACAGGCCGGACACCGGGGAGAGCGCGCCATAAGCGTTAACACCATCGCGCAGGGAAGGCCGGGTTGTCCCGGCTGAGCCTGTGGTTCTGCCGCCTGCATTTTTTTCGCAGGCGGACCGCAGGTGCCAGTCGGCACCTGGCCTTCCCTGCGCCCTCGATTTACGGAGGGTGGAGATTTGGCAAAGCTCGGGCGCGAGAGGCGTCGCGAGAAGGTTACGTCATGCTCCGTCATTGCGAGCGAAGCGAAGCAATCCAGAGTCTCTCTGACAATCCTGGATCGCTTCGTCGCGTTGCTCCTCGCGATGACGGCGAGGGGGAGCGGAAACCCCTACCTGATCGGCGGTGCGTACTGGACGCCGCCGGCGTTCCAGAGCTGGTTCATGCCGCGCGGGATCTTCAGCTTGGACTCGCTGCCGACATTGCGCTCATAGACCTCGCCGTAATTGCCGACGTGACGGATCACGCGCGCCGCCCAATCCTTCGTCAGCCCGAGGTCCTCGCCGTAGCTGCCCTCGTTGCCGACCAGCCGCATCACGTCCGGCTTCTTCGACTTCAGCGCCTCGTCGATGTTCTTGGAGGTGACGCCGAGCTCCTCGGCATTGATCATCGCGTACAGCGTCCACTTGACGATCATCATCCAGTCGTCGTCGCGCTGGCGCACCACGGGCGCGAGCGGCTCCTTGGAGATCAGGTCGGGCAGGATGTCGTGATCGGCGGGCTTCGACAGCGTCAGTCGCAGCGCGTAGAGCTGCGAGACGTCGGCGGTGAAGGTGTCGCACTTGCCGCTGTCATACGCCTTGATGACGTCGTCGAGCTTCGAAAACTTCACCTCCTCATACTTCATGTTGTTGGTGCGGAAATAGTCGCCGAGGTTGAGCGCGTTGGTGGTGGAATCCTGCACGCAGACCTTGCTGCCGTTGAGGTCGAGCGCCGTCTCCAGCTTGCGCGACCGCGGCACCATGAAGCCCTGGCCGTCGTAATAGGCGACTGCGGGGAAATACAGGTCGTAGTTCTGCTCGCGCGCCATCGACCAGGTGGTGTTGCGCGAGAGGATGTCGACCTTGCGGCTCTGCAGCTCCTTGAAGCGCTCACTGGCGTCGAGCGGCACGAACTTCGCCTTCTTCGGATCATCGAAGATCGCGGCGGCCACGGCGCGGCAGAAGTCGACGTCGAAGCCGCTCCAATTGCCCTTGTCATCGGGAATCGAGAAGCCGGGCAGGCCGGCATTGACGCCGCACAGCACCTCGCCGCGGCGGATGGTCCGCTTCAGCGTGCGGGTGTCGTACATCTCATAGGTGACGGCGAGCGCCGCGACGAGGACGGCGACGGCGAGCCCGATCAGCAGGCCGCCTCGGAAAGTGCGCATGGTCAATCTCTTTCAAAAAATGTCAGGACGAAGCGATGGCTGAATGTCCGGCGGCGGGCGCCGCCGTCACAGTTCCGGCTTCTGCCGCACCACGACCTTGGTGCCGACCGGCACGCGGTCGAACAGGTCGGCGACATCGGCATTCACCAGGCGGAAGCAGCCCGAGGAAATCTTGCTGCCGATCGTCCAGGGCTGGTTGGTGCCGTGGATGCGGTATACGGTGGTGCCCAGATACATCGCGCGCGCGCCCAGCGGATTGCCAGGGCCGCCGGCCATGAAGCGCGGCAGATAGGGCTGGCGCTGGATCATCTCGGGCGGCGGCGTCCAATCCGGCCACTCGGCCTTCTTGGTGATCGACAGCAGCCCCTGCCACTGGAAGCCGTCACGGCCGACGCCGATGCCGTAGCGGATGGCACGTCCGCCCGGCTGCACGAGATAGAGGTGGCGTTCGGCGGTGGACACGATGATGGTGCCCGGCGGCTCGGTGGTGCGGAAATAGACCACCTGCTTGCGCCATTCGGGATCGAGCTCGTAGCCGTCATCGGCGACGAGGCCGGGCTGATCGCCGGGGTCCTCGGACTGGGCAAAACTATGCGATGTGGGCAGTGCCAGCGCAATGATGGCGCTGGCCGCACACAGCAGGCGACGGAAACTCGGCATTCAAAGCTCTCCTCGACGGACCCCTGCGAAGCTTGCCCGATCAAATCCACCCGCCAAATTTCAGGAGCATATTCGCAGCAAAGTCAAGGTGAGCGCAGGGCGCACCCGCTGTCATCCGAGCTTCATCCAGAGCCGCAGCAGGAAGGCCACCGCGCCGACGGTCGCCACGCCGGCGAGCCACAGCGCAACGAACCAGGCGAGGCGCTTCGCGAGTGGGGCAGGCTGCTCGGAGGGCATCAATGATAGCCGCTGTCGTGCCCGACCTTGCCGCGAAACACCCAATAGGCCCAGCCGGTGTAGGCGAGGATCAGCGGCACCAGCACCAGCACGCCCGGCAGCATGATCAATTGGCTGCGTTCGGGTGCTGCCGCCTGCCAGATCGTGATGCTCTGCGGCACGACGTAGGGATACATGCTGATGCCGAGGCCGGCGTAGGACAGCAAGAACAGCGCGAGCGCGAGAAAGAACGGCCAGCCATCGCGCTTCTGGGCGAGGTTCTTCATCATCAGCACGGTGACGCCAATGACGGCGAGCGGCACCGGCGCGGTGAGAATGATCGCCGGCCACCTGAACCAGCGGTCCGAATATTGAATGGTGAGCAGCGGCGTCCACAGGCTGACGGCGGCAATGGCGAGCAGCATCGCGAACAGCAGGACCCAGCTGATGCGGTAGGCCTTGTCGCGCAGGTCGCCCTCGGTCTTGAGGATCAGCCAGGTGGCGCCGAGCAGCGCATAGCCGATCACGAGCGAGACGCCGGTGAGCAGGCTGAACGGCGTCAGCCAGTCCCACCAGCCGCCGGCATAGTTACGTCCCTCGACATGCACGCCCTGCAGGATGGCGCCGAGCGCGATGCCCTGCGCCAGTGTCGCGACCCAGGAGCCGCCGGCAAAGGCGATGTCCCACAGATTGCGCTGGGCGCGGGTGCGCCAGCGGAATTCGAAGGCGACGCCGCGGAAGATCAGGCCGACCAGCATCGCGATCAGCGGCGCATACAGCGCGGGCATCAGGATCGCATAAGCGAGCGGGAACGCGGCCATCAGGCCACCGCCGCCGAGCACCAGCCAGGTCTCGTTGCCGTCCCACACCGGCGCCACGGTGTTGGTGATGACGTCGCGGTCCTGCCTGCCGGGAAACAGCGGGAACAGGATGCCCAAGCCGAGATCGAAGCCGTCCATCACGACGTAGATGAACACGGCGAGCGCGATGATGAACGCCCAGAGGGTGGCGAGATCGACGGTGACGCTCATGATCCGACGGCTCCCTGCACGACACCGGCGGCCGGCGTGATGCCGGCGGTGCGGACCGGCTGCTCGCTGCTCGGGCCCGGCTCGCCGGGATGCGGCGGCTCAGCCATCAGGCGCAGGATGTACATCACGCCGGCGGCAAAGATGATGAAATACACGACGATGAAGGCGAGCAGCGACGTGCCGACGGCCGGGGCGGCGAGCGGCGACACGGAATCCGCGGTGCGCAGCAGCCCGTACACCGTGAACGGCTGGCGGCCGGTCTCGGTGGTGATCCAGCCGGCCATGACGGCGATGAACCCCGCCGGTCCCATCGCAATCGCGAAGCGGTGCAGGCCGCGGTTGATGTACAGCCGGCCGCGCCAGCGCTCCCACAGGCTGAACCCGCCGAGCGCCAACATCAGCAGGCCCAGGCCGACCATGATGCGGAACGACCAGAACGTGATCGGCACCGGCGGCCAGTCCTGCCGCGGCACGGTGTCGAGCCCGGCCATCGGAGCGTCGATCTGGTGCTTGAGGATCAGCGAGCCGAACTTGGGGATGCCGAGCGCCCATTTCAGCTCGCCCTTGGCCTGGTCGGGCCAGCCGAACAGGTACAGCGGCGCGCCGTCCTTGTGGCTCTCGAAATGGCCTTCCATGGCCATGATCTTCACCGGCTGGTGCTCGAGCGTGTTGAGCCCATGCTGATCGCCGACCAGGATCTGCAGCGGCGCCACCAGGGCGGCCATCCACATCGCCATCGAGAACATCACGCGCGGGCCCGGCAGGTGCGGATTGCGCAGCAGATGCCAGGCGCCGACCGCGCCGACCACGAGCGAGGTGGTGAGATAGGCCGCCAGCACCATGTGGACGAGGCGATAGGGGAAGGACGGGTTGAAGATCACCGCGAGCCAGTCGACCGAGACGAACTGGCCGTCGGCGTTGACCGCGTAGCCCGCCGGCGTCTGCATCCAAGAATTGGCGGAGAGGATCCAGAATGCCGAGATCAGCGTGCCCACTGCGACCATCAGGGTGGCGAGGAAATGCAGCTTCGGGCCGACGCGCTTCAGGCCGAACAGCATGACGCCGAGGAAGCCGGCCTCGAGGAAGAAGGCGGTCAGCACCTCATAGGCCATCAGCGGGCCGATCACCGGGCCGACCTTGTCGGAATACACCGACCAGTTGGTGCCGAACTGGTAGGACATCACGATGCCGGAGACGACACCCATGGCAAACGCGATGGCGAAGATCTTGAGCCAGTAATTGAAGACGTTGAGATAGACGTCGCGTCCGGTCCACAGCCACAGCGCCTCGAGCACGGCGAGGTAGGACGCGAGCCCGATCGAGAAGGCGGGGAAGATGATGTGGAAGGTGACCGTGAAGGCGAACTGCGCGCGCGCCAGCTCAACCGCATCCAAACCGAACATCAGCACCGTCCGTCATTGCCACGGGGCTTGTAGCATCGCCCCATGACGGAAGATTGCACCGGCAACGCACGATATCAAATGGTCAAATCGCCCTATTGGCGGCGTGAGCGATCCCAAACGACGAAGACCCGGCAGGGGCATCCGCCGGGTCTTCGGAGCAACCTTGGAAGGTGGAGGTAACCTTGAATTTGCTCGCTCCAAACCGAGATCAGCTGGGGGACTGAGGCTCGGCTGATGGATAACGTTCTAGCGGCCGAAATTTTCCAGGTGATTTCGCCGATTGTTTCAATTGTTTCGTTCGGCGATTTTCTCGATGTCGTCGTCACGGGAACCCGCCGGGACCTTGGTCCCGACGAGAATGAAGGTGAATCAGGCGGCGAGGCTGTGCACGCCGGCGCCGCGCAGCAGTTCGGCGAGGTGCTTGCGGGCGTAGAACATGCGGGTCTTCACCGTGCTCTGGGGGATGCCGATGATCTGGCCGACCTCCTCCACGGACTTCTCGTGGTAGTAGATCAGGGTGATGATCTCGCGATGCGCCGGCGACAGCTTGGCGACGCAGGCGCGCAGGATGGCGCTGGTCGTCGAACGCTCGAGCGACGTTTCCGGCGTGTCGGAGTCGTCGGCGATCTCGCGCACCTCGTCCTGGTCGATGTCCTCGAAGCGGCGCTGGCGCAGTGCGGTCAGCGCCTTGAAGCGGGCGATCGAGAGCAGCCAGGTCGAGACCTGCGAGCGGCCCTCGAACTGCTTGGCGGTGCGCCAGACGTCCAGGAACACCTGGCTGACGAGGTCCTCGGCGATCGTGGTGTCGCGCACGATGCGCAGGATGAAGCGATAGACCCGCACATTGTGGCGCGCATAAAGCGTGTGCATCGCGGTGCGATCGCCATCGGCAATGCTCTCCAGGAGCATGTCGTCCGTGGTCGCCTGGGCTGCGATGATGCCCTGGCTGGCTGCGGAATTGATGGCAACGACGTTCTGCATGGCACTCTCCCGTTCCGCCGCCCCCTTGCGGCGTTTCGACGGGATGGATTGTTAAGGAGCGCCCGTTTCGGGACGTCTGCACGAAAACAGGAAAATGGTTTCGTGCGCCTGCGGAAATGTTTCGTCGCGCCGCACATCGCGAAACAGTCGTGGCGGAATTGTGCCTTATTCCAATTTGCGGAACGAAATGCGGGCGAACAGGTCGCTCCGGCTGCCGCCGGCTGGCCCGCTTCAGGCCTTGTCGCCGGCCGGGGAAAACAGGTAGCCGCCGCCGCGAATGGTCCGGATCACGGCCGGTTTGGTCGGATCGGGCTCGATCTTGCGGCGGATCCGCATGATTCGCAGGTCCACGGCGCGGTCGAAGGCCTCGGCATCGCGGGCATTGGCGAGCTCCAGCAGCCGCTCGCGCGACAGCACCCGCTTCGGGTTGGCGGCGAACACTTTGAGCAGGCCGTACTCGGAAGCCGTCAGCGGATGCTCGTTGCCTTCGTCGTCGCGCAGCGCCTGGGCATCGAGATCCAGCCATTTGGTGCCGAACCGCACCAATTGCGGGTTTTTGGCCTGGGCCGGAGCGGTCTCCGTGACGGCCGCCGCAGCCTTGGCTGGACCGCTGCGGCGCAGCACGGAGCGGATCCGGGCCATCAATTCACGCAATTCGCACGGCTTGGCGACGTAATCGTCGGCCCCGAGCTCGAGCCCGACCACGCGGTCGATCGGGCTGGCGGTGGCCGTCAGCATGATCACGGGGATGTTGGTGCGGCCCTTGAGATCGCGGATGATCGACAATCCGTCCTCTTCGGGCATGTTGAGGTCGAGCACGACGAGATCGGCCGGGCCGGTTTCGATGGCGCTGCGCAGGCTCTTGCCGCCATCGCACAAGGTCACGGTGAAGCCGTGCATCTTGAGGTAATCACCCACCATTTCGCGGGCGGGCGCCTCGTCGTCGACGATGATGATGTGCTGGCTCTGACTCATGACAATTCGGCCGCCGGCAGTGTGATGGTGAAGGTCGATCCGGATCCCGGCCCTTCGCTCCTGGCCGTCACCTCGCCACCATGCATGTCGACGATGCGTTTGACAATCGACAGGCCGAGCCCGGTCGAGCTCTCGCCCGCGGTCGGTTTGGCCGACAGCCGCTGGAACCGGCCGAACAGCCGGCCGAGATCCTCCGGCGAGAGGCCAGCGCCCTGGTCGGTGATGCCGATGATGGTGTTGTCGCCATCGTCCGAGGCATTCACGATGATCCTGCCGCCGATCGGGCTGTACTTGATGGCGTTGCTCAAGAGATTGTCGATCGCTTCGCGGATCCGGTCGATGTCGCACATCGTCGACAGCAGCGTCGGCGCCGAGACCTCGATGACCTGTTGCTTGTTGAGGGCGAGCGGCTGGTTGGCCTCGACCACCTCGTGGATCAGGGCTGTGATGTCGACCGGCTCGCGGCGGATGGTGATGTCGAAGGCGTCGGCCATCGCATCCGAGATCAGATGGTCGACCATCGAGGTCAGCCGCTTGGCGGCATCACGGATATGTCCGACCTGGCTGGTGATGCCCTCGGCGGATGCACCGGTTGCGATCAACTCGGTCAGCATTTCCGTGCGGCCGAGAATGACGCCCAGCGGATTCTTCAGGTCATGGGCGACGGTGCCGAGAATCTCGTTCTTGAAGCCGTTGGCGCGCTGCAGCCGCAGCCATTGCGCCGACAGCCGCCGGTTGGCCTGCATCAGCGCGCGGGTGCGCTGGGCGACGCGGTCCTCGAGCTGGGTGTTGGCCTCATGCAGCTGCTGATAGAGGATCACGTTGTCGAAGGCGATCGACAGCCGGCTGGAGAAGATCTCGACCAGCGAGCGGTCGGTCTCGGACAGCGGCCGCTCCGCCTGCAGCAGCACCACGACCTCGCGCCCCGAGCCGGTGCGGACATAGAGCACGGTGCGATGGTCGGCGAATTCGTTGCTGCGCTGCCTGAAGGCGGCCTCGACCATGTCGCGCAGGTCGGGATCGAGCGAGCGCGAGGTGACGGCGCCGGAGAAGCGGCTGTAGCAGCCGGAGCCGGCCAGCACCGAGAAATCCTCGGTCTGGCTGCCGTCGTCGCGCAGCACCAGGATCCCGGCGCAATCGACGTTGAGCAGCGACGCGATCTGGGTCAGCACGCCCTCGGCCAGCCGCTGCATCGACTTGAAATCATACAGCGTCGAGGCGGCGTCGATGATGATCTCCAGGCCGCGCCTTGTCTGCACCATGCGCTCGAGCTGCTGGTAGCTGCGCAGCGCTGCCGTCAGCGAGGTGAACAGCTTGTCGGCGGTGAGCTCGGTCTTGGCCTTGTAGTCGTTGATGTCGTACTGGACGATGACGCGCCGCTCCGGCGCCTGGCCGGGCTGTCCGGTCCGCAGGATGATGCGGACGGTCTCGTTCTTGATCTCGTTGCGGATGTATTCGACGAGCTCGAGCCCGGCGACGTCGGTCTCCATGATGACGTCGAGCAGCACCGCTGCGACGTCGGTGTGCTCCCGCATCAGGGCGCGGCCCTCGGCCGCCGAATAGGCGGAGAGGATTTCCAGCCCCTGGCCGTTCAGGCTGTAGTCCGACAACGCAAAGCGGGTACCTTCGTGCACGGCATGGTCGTCGTCGATGACGGCGATCTTCCATTTCCGGGCCGAACGGTCGTCCTCGTCGAAACCGGTATCCTCGATCAGTTGGAGGACATCGTCCTGTTCGGCCATTGCGTCGTTCCGTCACCCATTGCTGTCTCGGCGCCGCCCTTGGCGACCCGCGGCATGATAATCCGAAAGGTGGTGCCTTGTCCCTCGCGGGATTCCAGCATCATGCGGCCGCCAAGCTGCTGCGTCACCAGATTGTAGACGATATGCAGCCCGAGCCCCGTTCCCCCTTCGTTGCGGCGTGTCGTGAAGAACGGATCGAAGGCCTGGCGCTGCACGTCGGGGGTCATGCCGGCCCCGTTATCGGCGAAAATGATCTCGATGTCATCCGCGCCGCGCGGCCGCGCCGTGATCGAGATGGTGCCCGCGCGGCCGTCGGCAAAGGCATGGTTGACGGCGTTGAGGAACAGGTTGGTGAGAATCTGACCGTAGAATCCGGGATAGCCGTCGATGAAGAGCCCTTCGGGGACGTCGACCGCCAGCGTGATCGGCGCGCGCTTGAGCACCGGCTTGAGGCTGGTGATGATCTGATCGGTCGCCTCGCTCAGGACGAAGGTCCGTCGCTCCGCATGGGAGCGGTCGACCGCGACCTGCTTGAACGACTGGATCAACTCGCCGGCGCGCTGCAGATTGGCGACCAGCTGCTCCGATGCATCGCGCGAGGTGCGCACGAACTCCTCCAGCTGCGACCGGCGCAGGCCGCCTTCGGGCGACCGCAGCGCCGCCTCGAACATCTCGACCCGGCGCGCGAAGCTGGAGGCCACCGTCAGGCTGATGCCGATCGGATTGTTCACCTCGTGGGCGACGCCGGCGACCAGCCCGCCCAGCGCCGCCAACCGCTCGGCATCGATCAGGTTGCGCTGTGCGGCGCTCAGTTCGAGCAGGGCGCTCTCGGCCTCTTCCTTCGCGGCGCGGAGCTCGTCCTCGGTCTTGCGCTTGGCGATCGCGTTCTCGCGGAAGGTCTCGACGGCGCGGGCCATCGCGCCGACCTCGTCGCGCGCCTCGGTGCCTTGGACCTCGCGGTCGTAGTCGCCCAGCATGATCGCGCGCATCGAGGCCATGATCTGCTGCAGCGGCAGCCGGATCGACAAGGCGATCAGCACGCCGGCGGACAGGATGACTCCCAGGAAGATCACCGCGATCGAGAGGACGCGGCGGGAGATGTCCTTCAACGTCCGATCGAACGTCGCCTGCGCCTTCTGCTCGTGCTGGCGCATCTTCACCGACAGGCCGTCGATGGCGCCGATGGTCTCGGCCTGGCTCGCATCGATGGTGTTGCGCAGCAGCTCGGTGCGGTTGGTGAGCTGATCGGTGAGCTTGGAGAATCCCGCGCGCAGCGCCGCGGTCCGGGCCGACAGCCGCTGCAGCGCCAGGCGCTGCAGATCATTGTCCGCAAGGCTCGACATCACCGGAATGGTCTTCTCGATCGTCTCCGTGTTGCGGCGCGCGTCGTCGGCGGAGGCGGGCGCGAGCGACAGATAGTAGGAATTGGCCGCGACCAGCATGGCGGTGAACGCCTCGCGCGATTTGCCGAGCGAGGGCCAGATCTGCGCGTCGCGATGGCCGGTCGCGCCTTCGATCACCGAATACAGCCCGGCGATGTCGCGGGCGGGGCCGAGAACCTCTTCCTCGTAGGTCTTGGAGATCGTCGCCTGCAGGCTGCGCAGCTCGCCGAAGCCGTCCAGAAAGCGCACGGTGACGCGCTCCAGCTCCTCGACCGATCCCGACAGCATCGGGTCGGTCGAGGCGCGCGTCGTCAGCGTCCCGAGCACGGCCTCGCGCAGCAGCAGGATCTCGGCGAACAGCTCCGGGCTCGGCTGATTGATGTAGCGATGGATGAGGTTATGCAGCCGGCTGGTCTCGCTTTCGAGCAGGGCCAGGACCTTGTCGGATTCGCGGACCTGGCGGACGTCGTCCCAGGCCGTGCCGAGCACCGTCGCGCCATTCCAGATCAGCGCCGCCAGAACGATGACGACCGCCGAGTTCAGCGCGGCGATCGAGAGGATGCGCCAGCGGATCGGAACCGCCCGCAGCGCGCGCACGATTCGTGCCCGCCCCAGGACCGCCAGGCTGAGCGGCCGCGCGACGGATTTCCGCTGCTCGGATCGCGCCACGATCGCTACCTCGGACCGGGCTTACGGAACCGGCCTGCGCGCGATCCGCCGCGGGCACCCGGATTTGTATGCTGCGGCGCATTTAACCGCGCCGCGGAGTACGGGAGGCGTAAAAGGGACGAGCGGTACCGCGCGCCCGCCTCAGCGCGCATCAGCACCGGCGTGACGTCCACTCTCGAGATCGACGAAAGATGGGCGCGGTACACAGGCAACACTTTCCCCTTGATGATGAGGTCGGCCCGGATGTGAAAAGGTTCAATGCTCTCCCGAACAGGTGCTATAAGTCCATTCTGACGTCAAAGCGATACGCGTCAATGGTTTGTTGATAGTTTGTTGCAGCCTTGGGTTGCTGGACCCGGTTTTTCGGTCCGATTGCGATCTCAGCCCGGGCCTATTCATTCATCGAATTGGAGTTGCCTCCCGGTGACGGTCCTTCTGCGTTCTGTTTCGTTTGCAACCCTGCTCTGGACGGTTGTTGGC
Organism: Bradyrhizobium sp. HKCCYLRH2060; assembly: GCF_051168135.1. Lineage (NCBI taxonomy): Bacteria > Pseudomonadati > Pseudomonadota > Alphaproteobacteria > Hyphomicrobiales > Nitrobacteraceae > Bradyrhizobium > Bradyrhizobium sp. HKCCYLRH2060. Next base: position 31,442 of record NZ_JBNPUK010000001.1, on the reverse strand, counting down.
GCAAGCACGGCCCAGGCCGCGACCGAGATCGCGTGGTGGCATGCGATGTCGGGCGAGCTCGGCAGGCAGGTCGACAGGCTGGCCGCCGACTTCAATGCTTCGCAGTCCGACTATCGCATCGTGCCGAGCTACAAGGGCAGCTATACGGAGACCGTGACGGCGGCCATCTTCGCATTCCGCTCGCGCAGCCAGCCGGCGATCGTGCAGGTCAACGAGATCGCGACCGCGACGATGACGGCGGCCAAGGGCGCGATCTACCCGGTCTACGAGCTGATGCGCGACGAGCAGGAGAGCTTTTCGCCGTCGGCCTATCTGCCCGCCATCGCCGGCACCTATGCCGACGCTGACGGCAACATGCTGTCGTTTCCGTTCAACGCCTCCACGCCCATCCTCTACTACAACAAGGATCAGTTTCGCGCAGCCGGGCTCGATCCGGGCGCGGCGCCGAAGGCCTGGCCCGAGCTCGGCAAGGCCGCCCGGCGGCTGCGCGACAATGGCGTTGCCTGCGGCTTCACGACGTCGTGGCCGGCCTGGATCAACGTGGAGAATTTCTCCGCCTTCCACAATCTGCCGATCGCCACGCGGGCCAACGGCTTTGCCGGACTGGACGCCGTGCTGACATTCAACAATCCACAGGTGATTCGGCACATCGCCCAGCTCGCGGAATGGCAGAAGAGCAAGGTCTTCGACTATGGCGGCCGCGGCCAGGCAGCCGAGCCGCGTTTCCAGAAGGGCGAGTGCGGCATCTTCATCGGCTCCTCGGCGACGCGCGCCGACATCAAGGCGAATTCGAAGTTCGAGGTCGGCTACGGTATGATGCCGTACTGGCCCGATATTGCGGGCGCGCCGCAGAATTCGATCATCGGCGGCGCGACGCTGTGGGTGCTCCGCGACCGTCCGGCGGCCGAGTATAAGGGCGTGGCCAAGTTCTTCGCCTATCTGTCGCGGCCCGATGTTCAGGCCGCCTGGCACCAGAATACGGGCTATCTGCCGATCACGCAGGCGGCCTTCGATCTGACAGGCGCGCAGGGCTTCTACGACCGCAATCCAGGCGCGGCGATCTCGATCGAGCAGGTGACGCTCAATCCGCCCACGGAAAATTCGCGCGGCCTGCGGCTCGGCTCATTCGTGCTGATCCGTGATGCCATCGAGGACGAGATGGAGCAGGCCTTCAGCGGCCGCAAACCGGCGCAGACGGCGCTCGATGCCGCCGTCGAGCGCGGCAACCGTCTGCTGCGCCAGTTCGAGCGCGCGAGCCCGGATCGCTGATGACGGCGTTGCACGAGTGAGCCACTGATGGGCCGATTGCCGGACATCACTGCGGGCGCCGAGCTGCGTGGCCTTCGCGCTGATGTCGCGGCATGGCTGCCGGTGGCGCGCGATATCGTGCGCCACCACGGTTGCGAGCATCCGGGCCTCGCTCCCTTTGCAGCCGGCACCAACCTCGTCGCGGGAATCGGCGGCGAGCTGATCCTGAAACTGTTTCCTCCGTTCCATCGGCGCCAGTTTCTGTCCGAGCGGAGTACGCTGCGCGTGCTCGCCGGACGCTTGAAGCAGGTCGCCACGCCTGAGTTGCTGCACGAAGGTGACCGGGACGGCTGGACCTATCTGATCATGACGCGGCTCGACGGCATTCCGGCCGCGGAGGTCTGGCCCGGGCTCGACGAGCGCGGGAAGCAATCCTTGCTGAGAGACGTCGGAGAGCTGATTGCGGAGGTGCAGCTTGTGCCCCCTGGCGAACTGCTCGCGATCGGCCCGCGCTGGTCCGACTTCCTGCAAGGGCAGTTCGCAGGCTGCCGCGCCCGCCATCAGCGGCTCGGTCTGCCGGAGGCGCTGCTTGCCGGCCTGGATGATCTCCTGCGCGACGCCGCCGCGCTGCTGCCTCCGGACCCACGGCCCGTCATCCTGACCGGCGAATACATTCCGGAGAACTTTCTCGTCTCTCGCCATGGTGACGGCTGGCGCATCAGCGGTCTGTTCGATTTCGGCGACGTCATGGCCGGCTTCGGTGAATACGACCTGCTCGGGCCGAGCGCCTTCATGGCCGCGGGCCATCCCGGCCGCGTGCGCGCGTTGTTCCACGGCTACGGATTCGCGCCGGCCGACGTCACCTGGCAGCTCAAGCGGCGGCTGCTGGCCTTGATGCTGCTGCATCAGGCCAGCGATCCTGTCCGGCACATCTGCATCCCGGATTGGCCCAGCAGGATCCGCAACTTCGATCAGCTTCAGGCGCTGATCTGGCCGGACTGATGTCCCGGTGTCCCGTCTGCGTAAATCGGTCGCACGGCGTATTGAGAGACTATAATTTGTGCAAATTCGCACTTATGTATGCAATTCTGCATGGAGGTGACGCGACGTTTGAGGTCGTGAGACCCGCAATTTCAACGGCTTAGTCGATCGTGAGGCTTGGCACGAAGCTTGCGATCATTGTTCCCGCCGGTCGTATTCTGGTGGGAGCATTTGATGAAGCGTCGCGATTTTCTGAAATCCGTGTCCGGTCTGGCTGCGGGGGCCGCGCTGCCAATGGCGCCGGCGATCATGTCGTCGGCCAAGGCCGATGCGCGGTCCGAGACGCTGCTCATCGTCTCCGAGGGCGGTCCAAACAACCTCGACATCCACGGCGTCGGCACCAACGTGCCCGGCTATGAGGTCTCGTGGAATTGCTACGACCGCCTGATCAGCCACGAGATGAAGAGCGGCCCGGGCGGCGTGCCGTATTACGACCGCGACAAGTTCAAGCCCGAGCTGGCCGAGGACATGACCATCGGCGACATGTCCGCCACCTTCAAGCTCCGCAAGAACGCCAAATTCCACGACGGCACGCCGGTCACCGCCAAGGACGTGAAGTGGTCGCTCGATCGCGCCGTCAGCGTCGGCGGCTTTCCGACTTTCCAGATGAGCGCGGGCTCGCTGGCCAAGCCGGAGCAGTTCGTCATCGTTGACGACCACACGGTGCGGGTCGATTTCCTGAAGAAGGATCGGCTGACGATCCCAGATCTCGCCGTCATCGTACCCTGCGTCGTGAACTCCGAACTGGTGAAGAAGAACGCCACCGACAAGGATCCGTGGGGGCTCGAATACACCAAGCAGCAGACCGCGGGCTCCGGCGCCTACAAGGTGACGAAGTGGACCGCCGGTACCGAAGTGATCATGGAGCGCAACGACGACTGGGTGTGCGGTCCGCTACCCAAGATCAAGCGCGTGATCTGGCGCATGGTGCCGCAGGCCGGCAACCGGCGCGCGCTGCTCGAGCGCGGAGATGCCGACATCTCCTATGAGCTGCCGAACAAGGACTTCCAGGAGATGAAGTCGAACGGCAAGCACACCGTGATCTCATTGCCGATCTCCAACGGTATCCAATATATCGGCATGAACGTGACCAAGCCGCCGTTCGATAATCCCAAGGTTCGGCAGGCGCTCGCCTATGCAATGCCCTATCAGAAGATCATCGATGCCGTGATGTTCGGCCTGGCCAATCCGATGTTCGGTGCGCCAGCCGACAAGGCGACCGAGGTGGCGTGGCCGCAGCCGACCAAGTACTTCACCGACATGGAGAAGGCAAAAGCGCTGCTGGCGGAAGCAGGCTACCCCAACAGCTTCGAGACCACGATCTCCTTCGACCTCAATTTCGCGCAGGTCAACGAGCCCTTGTGCGTGTTGGTGCAGGAGAGCCTCGCCCAGCTCGGCATCAAGACCACCATCAACAAGGTGCCCGGCGCCAACTGGCGTACCGAGCTGAACAAGAAGGAGATGCCGCTCTTCACCAACATCTTCTCGGGCTGGCTCGATTACCCCGAGTACTTCTTCTACTGGTGCTATCACGGCAACAATTCCGTGTTCAACACGATGAGCTACAAGTCGCCGGAGATGGACAAGCTCATCAACGGCGCGCGTGATGCGGCCGCGGTGGGCGACAAGGCGACCTATGATGCCGATGTGAAGGGCTTTGTCGACCTCGCCTTCGCCGAGGTGCCGCGCATCCCGCTGTATCAGCCGTTCGTCAACGTCGCGATGCAGAAGAACATCTCAGGCTATCAGTACTGGTTCCACCGTCGGCTGGATTATCGCGCGCTGGTGAAGGGATGAGCTGCGTGAGCTGCCTTGGTTATGTGAGCCGAGCTCTCTCACTCCCTCCCCCCTTGTGGGGGAGGGGCGGGGAGGGGGGTAACCCCACCCACCGTCGCCGCGGCTCACCCCCCACCCCAGCCCTCCCCCACAAGGGGGGAGGGAGCAGACTGCGTATTGTCGTGGGAGCGGTGGAAAATCCGGCGAGGCCTTGGCCATGCTGATGCTCATCGCCAAGCGCCTCGCGTTCGCGATCCCCTCGCTGATCGGCGTCGTGATCGTTACCTTCCTGCTCACCCGCGCCTTGCCCGGCGATCCCGCCGCGTACTTTGCCGGACCTGCCGCCACCAAGGAGGCCGTCGAGCAGATCCGCAAGAAGCTCGGCTTCGACAAGCCGCTGATCGAGCAGTTCTTCCGCTACACCGTCGATCTCGCCCATGGCGACCTCGGCAGTTCGCTGACCACGGGCCAGCCGGTCGCCAGCGAGATCCGCAACCGCCTGCCGGCCTCGGCCGAGCTGACACTGCTCGGCCTCTTGGTTTCGGTCGCGATCGCGCTGCCGCTCGGCGTGCTCGCGGCGACGCGGCCGGGGTCGTGGATCGACCATACCTGCCGTATCGTCACGACCGCGGGCGTCTCGCTGCCGGTGTTCTTCACCGGGCTGGTGCTGGTGTATGTGTTCTACTTCCGGCTCGGCTGGTCGCCGGCGCCGCTCGGCCGGCTCGACGTGTTTTATAGCGCGCCGGATCCCGTGACCGGCTTCTACCTCATCGATACGCTGATCGCGCGTGACGGTGAGGCGTTCCGCTCGGCGCTGAACCAGTTGATTCTGCCCGCCGCGACGCTGGCGATCTTCTCGCTGGCGCCGATCGCGCGCATGACGCGCGCCTCGATGCTCTCGGTTCTGTCGTCGGAATTCGTGCGCACGGCGCGCGCCTCGGGGCTGTCGCCCTCGACCGTCACCGTGACCTACGCGTTCCGCAACGCCATGCTTCCGGTCATCACCACGCTGTCGATGGTGTTCTCCTTCCTGCTCGGCGCCAACGTGCTGGTGGAGAAGGTGTTCGCCTGGCCCGGCATCGGCTCCTACGCGGTCGAGGCGCTGATCGCCTCCGACTTCGCGCCGGTGCAGGGCTTCGTGCTGACAATGGCCGTGATGTACGTCGTCCTGAACCTCGTCATCGACATTCTCTATGGCGTCATCGACCCCCGTGTGAGGCTGGAAGGATGAGCACCGTCGCGCCGACCATCGAGCCCGCTGTCTCCGCCCGCACCTCCGGTCTCATGGCCCTGATCGGGCACACGCGCTATGTGCTGGCCGAGAACAAGGTCACGGGCTTCGCCTTCGGGCTTCTGGTCGTGATCCTGTTTGCTGCGATCTTCGGCCCGTGGATCGTGCCGTATGATCCGTTGGCCAGCGACACGGCGTCGGCGCTGAAGCCGCCGTCGGCGGCGCATTGGTTCGGCACCGATCAGCTCGGCCGCGACATCTTCAGCCGCGTTGTGGTCGCGACCCGGCTCGACACCTTCATCGCGGTCGCATCAGTGGCGCTGGTGTTCTTCATGGGCGGACTTGCCGGCGTCGCCGCCGGCTTCTTCGGCGGCTGGACCGATCGCATCGTCGGCCGCGTTGCCGATACGATCATGGCGTTCCCGCTGTTCGTGCTGGCCATGGGCATCGTCGCGGCGCTCGGCAACACCGTGCAGAACATCATCATCGCCACCGCGATCGTGAACTTCCCGCTCTATGCGCGCGTCGCTCGGGCCGAGGCCAATGTCCGCCGCAACGCCGGCTTCGTGCAGGCGGCGCGGCTGTCGGGCAACAGCGAGATGCGCATCCTGCTCGGCCACATCCTGCCGAACATCATGCCGATCATGATCGTGCAGATGTCGCTGACCATGGGCTACGCCATCCTCAATGCCGCCGGCCTGTCCTTCATCGGCCTTGGTGTGCGGCCGCCGACGGCGGAATGGGGCATCATGGTCGCAGAGGGTGCCTCGTTCATGGTGTCGGGCGAATGGTGGATCGCGCTGTTTCCGGGTCTCGCGCTGATGATCGCGGTGTTCTGCTTCAATCTGCTCGGCGATGGCCTGCGCGACATCGTCGATCCGCAGCGCAGGACGTAATGGGATGAGGGTGTCCCAACAAAACTCCGTCACTGCCGGGCTTGACCCGGCAATCCATCCCCTCAAGCGAGACTTCGTCGGTCTGATGGATGCGCGGGTCAAGCCCGCGCATGACGATGGGAATACGCGGAGCCACACATGACCGCCCAGCCGCTGCTCGACGTCCGTGATCTCACGGTCGAATTCTCCACCCGGCGCGGCGTCGTCAAGGCGGTGCAGCATGTCGATATCTCCGTCGCCAAGGGCGAGACGCTCGCGATCGTCGGCGAGTCCGGCTCGGGCAAGTCGGTGACGTCGTATGCGGTGATGCGCATCCTCGATCGCGCCGGGCGCATTGCCGAGGGATCGGTGATGTTCTCCGGCGTCGACGTCAGGGCGGCCGAGGAAAGCGCGATGCGCGATCTGCGCGGGCGCGAGATCTCGATGATCTTTCAGAACCCGCGCGCGGCCCTCAACCCGATCCGCAAGGTGGGCCAGCAGATCGAGGACGTGCTGAAACAGCACGCCCAGGCGGCCGCAACCGATCGCGCCGAGAAGGCCATAGCTGCGCTCGAGCAGGTCAAGATCGCGCGCCCGCGCGAGCGCTACCACGCCTATCCGTTCGAATTGTCCGGCGGCATGTGCCAGCGCGTCGTCATCGCGCTGGCGCTGGCCTGCAACCCGCAGCTCCTGATCGCCGACGAGCCGACCACCGGCCTCGACGTCACCACGCAGAAGGCGGTGATGGACCTGGTCGTCGAGCTCACCAAGAGCCGGGGCATGTCGACGATCCTGATCACGCATGATCTCGGTCTCGCCGCGGCCTATTGCGATCGCGTGGTGGTGATGGAGAAGGGCCGGGTGGTCGAGACCGCCAAGGCCGCCGACATCTTCGCCAACCCGCAGCATCCCTACACGCGCAAGCTGATGCGCGCGACGCCGCGCCTCGGCGTGTCGCTGCGGGATCTGCTGCCGGAGGAGGAGGCGCTGGCGGCGCCTAATACTCTCTCCGTCATGGCCGGGCTTGACCCGGCCATCCATCCCACTTCGCAGGACTCGCTCCAGGCGATGGACCCCCGGGGCAAGCCCGGGGGTGACGAGCGGAGTGGGGAGGGCGAGCGGAGTGCGGGTAGCGTTCGGCCGCTCCTGCTCGTCGACAAACTGGTCAAGGAATATCCGCGCCAGGGCGCTACCGCGACACTGTCAAAGCTGTTCGGACGGAGGCCGGCGGTCGAGCCGGAGGTGTTCCGCGCGGTCGACGGCATCAGCTTCACGGTCGGTCATGGCGAGAGCGTTGGCCTGGTCGGCGAATCCGGCTGCGGCAAATCGACCACGTCGATGATGGTGATGCGGCTGCTCGACCAGACGTCGGGCCGCATCAGCTTCGATGGTGAGGAGATCGGCAACATCCTGCCGCAGGCGTTTGCCCGGCTGCCGCTGCGCAGCCGGATCCAGATGGTGTTCCAGGATCCGACCGATAGCCTCAACCCGCGCTTCACCGCGGCGCGCGCCATCGCCGATCCAGTCCTGCAGCTCGGCGATATCAGGGGCCGCGACGCGCTTCGTGCGCGCTGCGAGGAGCTCGCGACCATGGTCGGTCTGCCGCTCAACCTGCTCGACCGCTTCCCGCATCAATTGTCCGGCGGCCAAAAGGCCCGCGTCGGCATCGCGCGCGCCATCGCACTGCACCCGAAGCTCGTCATCCTCGACGAGCCCACGGCGGCGCTCGACGTCTCCGTGCAGGCGGTCGTGCTCAATCTGCTGCAGGACCTCAAGCAGCAGTTAGGTATGAGCTATCTGTTCGTCTCCCATGATTTGAATGTCGTGCGGCTGTTGTGCGATCGTGTGATCGTGATGCGGTCGGGTCGAATCGTCGAGGAAGGCAACTCCGAACGTGTGCTAGGTGATCCGCAGGATGCCTATACGCGGGAGTTGTTGACGGCGATTCCGCACCCGCCATTGCCGGCGCATTGAGCGTGAAAGCTTGAAGGGAAAAGCTGATGGCGGAGCCATTGGACGACTACATCGACGCAGTCGGGCGTGCATTGGCCCTGCCGATCGAGGACGCGTGGCGCCCGGCGATCCGGGCCAATCTCGAGGTCTCGCTGAGGATGGCGAAGCTGGTCGACGAATTCTCCCTGCCCGACGAAGCCGAGCCTGCCAGTGTCTTCACCGCTTAGTTCTCCCGAGATGACCGCGAGCGCCGTCGCCGCCGCGGTCGCCGCCGGCAAGCTCACCGCCGTCGAGGCGACCGACGCCGCGCTGGCGCGGATCATGGCCCGCGATGGTGTGCTCAATTCGTTTACCGACGTCACCGCCGAGCGGGCGCTCGCGAAGGCCCGCGCCGTGGATGCCGACATTGCGGCCGGGAAGCCGGTTGGTCCGCTCGCCGGCGTGCCGTTCGCGGTGAAGAACCTGTTCGATGTCGAGGGGCTGCCGACCCGCGCCGGCTCCAGGATCAACCGCGATCGCACCCCGGCGACACGCGATGCGACGCTGATCGCGCGCATGGAAGCCGCCGGCGCCGTCCTGGTCGGTGCGCTCAACATGGGCGAATACGCCTACGACTTCACCGGCGAGAACGTCCATGACGGTCCGTCGCGCAATCCGCACGATCCGACGCGGATGAGCGGCGGTTCGTCCGGCGGCTCGGGCAGCGCTGTCGGCGGCGGCCTGGTGCCGATTGCGCTCGGCTCCGATACCAACGGCTCGATCCGCGTGCCGTCGTCGTTCTGCGGCATCTTCGGCCTCAAGCCGACCTACGGCCGGCTGTCGCGGGCGCGCTCGTTTCCGTTCGTCATGAGCCTGGATCATCTCGGTCCGTTCGCACGCTCGGTCGAGGATCTCGCGCTCGCCTATGACGTGATGCAGGGGCCAGATGCGGACGACGCCGCGTGCACCGCGCGTGCGCCGGAGCCGGTCTCCGGCCAGCTCTCGCAAGGCATCGGCAGTCTGCGCATCGCCCTTGCCGGAGGGCACTTCCAGACGAATCTGTTTCCTGAAGCCGCCGAAGCGGTCGCTCGTGTCGCGGCTGCGCTAGAGGTCACCGAGGTGGTCGAGGTGCCCGAAGCGGCGCGCGCCCGCGCCGCGGCTTATGTCATCAGCACCACCGAGGGCGCCTCGCTGCATCTCGACCGGCTGCGCACGCGCGCGGGTGATTTCGATCCGGCGGTGCGCGACCGCCTGATTGCGGGTGCGATGATTCCGGCGCCGATGGTGGACCGCGCGCAGAAATTCCGCCGCTGGTATCGCGGCAAGGTGCTCGAACTCTTCAAGTCTGTCGACGTGCTGATCGCGCCCGCAACGCCCTGCGTTGCGCCCAGGCTCGGGCAGGCGACCTTCGTGCTCGACGGCGTCGAGCTGCCGGTGCGCGCCAATATCGGCATTCACACGCAGCCGATCTCGTTCATCGGGCTCCCCGTCGTCGCCGTTCCGATTCCGCTCGAGCCGATGCCCATCGGCGTGCAGATCATCGCGGCGCCCTGGTGCGAACATGTCGCATTGCGTGTGGCCCACGCCTTGCAACAGCTTGGCGTCGCCGCTGCGCCGGCCCCGAGAGGAGTTCTGGAGAATGGAAGTCGATCTGCCTGACGTCGTCGCGGAAGTCAGCGCGCAGTTCCAGCGCTACGAACAGGCGCTGGTCCGCAACGACGTCGCCGTGCTCGACGAGCTGTTCAAGCAGGACTCCCGCACGCTGCGCTACGGCATCGGCGAGAACCTCTACGGCTACAGCGAGATCGCGGCGTTTCGCGCCGCGCGCTCGCCGGCTGGACTGATGCGGCGGACCGCGCGCACCGTGATCACCACCTACGGCCGTGACGCCGCGGTCGCCTCGACGCTGTTCTATCGTGACACCGCGCCCGGCAAGGTCGGACGCCAGATGCAGACCTGGGTCCGGTTTCCGGAAGGCTGGAAGATCGTCGCCGCCCATGTCAGCATCATCGACGAAGCAAAGGGCGGCTGAAGATGAGCCTGGACGATCTACCGCCGCGAACGCGCCAGCGGCCCGCCCGCGAGTCCGAGATCAAGCGCATCGACCGCGCGCCGCCCGCGGTCGCGAAGATCACGCGCGCGGAGGAGCTGCGCCTGCAACTCGCCGACGATATCGTGCGCGGCGCGCTGGCGCCGGGGGCGCCGCTGGACGAGACCGAGATCGCCAAGCGCTTCAACGTCTCGCGCACGCCGGTGCGCGAGGCGCTGCGTCAATTGGCGACGTCGGGGCTGATCGAGGCGCGTGCGCATCGCGGCGCCGTCGTGGCGCGGCCCTCGGCCGACCGCCTCACCGGCATGTTCGAGGCGATGGCCGAGCTCGAGGGCCTGTGCGCCGGTCTCGCGGCGCAGCGCATGACGCCAGTCGAGCGGCAGCGGCTGGAAGCCATCCACGAGGAGCTGCGCAATCTCAGCCACGCCGGCAATCCCGAGCGCTTCCACGAGGTGAACGAGCGCTTCCACAACGCGATCTATGCCGGCGCGCACAATGCCTACATCGCCGAGATCACCCTGGCGACGCGGGTGCGGGTGCAGCCGTTTCGCCGCGCTCAGTTCCGCAATCTCGGCCGCCTTGCCAAGTCGCATGCCGAGCACGACCGCGTTGTCGTCGCCATCCTGCGCGGCGACAAGGCCGGCGCGGCGAACGCGATGCGCGCCCATATCGAGCTGGTGCGCGGCGAGTACGAGATCTACGCGGTGTCGGTGTAGGTTTTCATTCGAGCGGTAGGGTGGGCAAAGCAGCCGCCGTTCGGCGGCAGCGTGCCCACCGTCCCACGGCGAGCTGATCACCAGCGGCATGGTGGGCACGGCGCCGCTGCTATCTCGCTCGGCGAGAGCGTGTGAACGCGCCTTTGCCCACCCTACGATTTTGCGCGTGGAGCCGTCAGTCCTTCTGCGCCATATACGCGCGCCAGCCGCCGAACTCGGAGATGTCGCGCGCACCGTCGAGCGCGGCGGGCTCGACGAGGAATCCTTTGGCGGTGCGGCCATCCGCCAGCCGGATGGTGCCGATCGACAGTGGCGGCGGGATCAGGTTGACGAATTGGCCGAAGCCGGCGGCCGACAGCGCCCAGATCTCGACCGCCATGGCGCTGCCCTTGCCATCGTCGATGCGCAGCATGCCGGGCTTGGGCGGCGTGGTCGACAGCGCATAGAGCTTGTAGTCCGGCGCGGTGGTCGTCGCCTCGAGCAGACGCCCGCCGAGGCTGGTCAGTTCGTGGTTCAATGCCATGCCCGAGAGATGCGCGCCGACGACGACGATGGCGATCTCGTCGCCATGCAGTGACGGTGACACAGGCGCGAGCGGCGGCAGCGGGATCGACTTGGCGCCGACCGGCAGCGCCGTGTCGGCATGAAAGGCGCGCCCGAGGCTGGCGAGCGCCGCATCGCGCGCGGCCGGCGCGAGCAGCGTGATGCCGAACGGAATGCCGTCGCTGCGCATGGCGGCAGGCACGGCGAGCCCGCAAAGATCGAGCAGGTTGACGAAATTGGTGTAGGTGCCGAGCCGGCTGTTGAGCTCGATCGGGTTGGCGAGCACGTCCGCGGTGGTGTAGGCGGTCGGTGCCGTCGGCAGCACCAGCGCGTCGACGTCTGCGAACGTGCGCTCCGCCACCTTCCGCAGCCCCTGCAGACGATACAGCGCGGCAAACGTGTCGGCCGCGCTACCGCGCGCGCCGCCGATGGTGATCTCGCGCGTCACCGGATGGATCGCGTCGGGATCGGAGGCGAGGAGATCGCGGATCACGAGATAGCGCTCGGCAACCCACGGGCCTTCGTAGAGCAGCCGCGCGGTCTCATAGAACGGCTCGAGGTCGAATTCGACGAGCTCGGCGCCGAGCTTGGCGAAGCGTGCGGCCGCGGCGGCATAGGCTGCTTCGGCGGCCTTGTCGCCGAAGAAGATCAACTGGCCCGAACGGGGAATGCCGAGCTTCACGCCCTTCGGAAAGGCCGTCACAGCGGCCACGGGGCGGTCGCGCGAAAACGGATCGAGCGGATCGGGCGCTGCCATCACCGACAGCGCCGCGACCGCGTCGTCGACCGTGAGCGAGAACACCGAGATGCAGTCGAGCGTGCGGCACGCCGGCACCAGGCCCGTGGTCGAGATCATGCCCAGACTCGGCTTCAGCCCGACGATGTTGTTGAGCATCGCCGGCACGCGGCCCGAGCCGGCCGTATCCGTCCCGAGCGACAGCGGCACGAGACCGGCCGAGACGGCCACGGCAGAGCCGGAGCTCGATCCGCCCGGCACGAGGTCGGCGCGCACAGGGTTCTTCGGAATGCCATAGGGCGAGCGCACGCCGACGAGGCCGGTGGCGAACTGGTCGAGATTGGTCTTGCCGACGATGATCGCGCCGGCCGCGCGCAGCCGCCCCACCGCGGTGGAATCGCGAGATGGCGTGTACGCGAAGGCCGGGCAGGCGGCGGTGGTCGGCAGCCCCGCCACGTCGATGTTGTCCTTCACTGCGACGGGCACGCCGTAGAGCGGCAGCGATCTGTCCTTGTCGGCGAGGGCTTCGGCCTCCGCGAGCGCGTCCTTCTCGCCGCGCAGGCTGATGAAGATGGCGGGGTCGTTGTGCGCGCGAATCCGGGCGTAACAGCGCGCGATCGTGTCGCTTGGCTTTGTCAGGCCGGCGCGATGGGCGGCGACGATCTCGGCAATGGTCTCGGTCACGCGGCGCTCCGCGTCTCGTCCGAGCCCCAACTCTGGCCTGCCATTCTATTGCGCTCCGCTTCGCCAATCCTGCTGCGAACGTAGCAAGCCATGTGCCATTGTGTACACGGCTGGGATGCGGGCCCGACAAGGGAAAAATCTTGAAAGTCAGTAAGTTGGTATGCCGTCCGACAAGCCGTTGGGCGATCGGACACGGTTGCCGAAGGCGATTTGCCTAATTGATGGGCAGGTTGGGCGCCGGCGCCACCTAGTACCCGCGCCGCTCGGCCTCCCCGCCGGTGATGCGCGCGAGCCGTGCCTCGGTGGCCGAGCCCGTGCCACGGGCTGTCCGGAGCGATGCAGACGGCGGGCGGCTCACGGTGGCTCCCGACGACGGTGCGTCGTCAGCCCCACTGGGGAAGAACAGCAGCGCCACGCTCAGGCCGAGATTGACCAGCGCGCCAACCCACGTGCCGTGGTGCGATGATGTCGCCGCGTATTCGGGAAACCGGCCGGCGATCACGTAGTCCAGCACCATGACGGCAATCCAGGCCGGGATCACGCAGACCGGGTCCCAGCCGATGTCGCGGAAGCGCATCGCCTGCAGCATCAGGTTCGCGACCAGGCAAAGGCCAATCAGCACCATGATCGGCAAGCTCACCGTCAGCGCCGACGTCTGCGGGGCGAGCGCGGCAAGGCCGACGGCCACAACCACGATCAGGACCACCGAAACCAGCGCAAGACCGAGCGAGGCGAGAAAATATTGCAGACGGCCGAGACGCGCATTGAAACCGAAAATGAACCCCAACATCCGCTACTCCCCGCAGGCCGAGCCGCAATCGAGGGCGCGGCCGACATGGCATATCAGGCTGAAATTGCCGCCCGCCTTCGCCGATAATTAGAATTGCATCGATCGCGTGCGACGGCGCTTTCGCGCTGCGACATCCCGCGGCCGAAAATATATCGTTGCTAAAGCAACTAATCTGTGGAACGATCGACCCGATCAGCAATGAGGCGCGGAATGATCCGCGTCTTGAAGAAGGGACGGGAACGTGATGCGCAGCCTGCTCGACGCAGGCGCGGCCGCTTGCGCGCGCGCCAACAGATTGCCGCAGCGGACAGGGCGGCCGCTCGGTGGTGGCCGCCGACGTGGCTCAGCTCGCGCCCGTGACGGCGTCGAGATTGTCGTGGATCCGGCGCAGCAGGGTGATCAGGACTTCCCGCTCATCCTTGTCGAGACAAGCGAGCAGACGCCGCTCGCGTTCCAGCGCGGCGACGATGACCTTGTCGTGCGTCGCGCGGCCCTTGGCCGTCAACGAAATCGAATGGCTACGGCCATCCGCCGGATCGTTGCGGATCGCGATCAGGCCGCGGCCCTTCATCAGCGCCAGGGTGCGGCTGACCGGCCCCTTGTCGAAGCCGATCACGCTGCAGATGCGCGAGGCCGGGATGCCCGGCTCGATCGCCAGCAGCGACATGATCCGCCATTCGGTGACGTTGACGCCGAAATTGCCCTGATAGAACGCGGTGGCGCTGTTCGACAGCTTGTTGGCGATGAAGGTGATGAAGGCCGGCACATAGCGGTCGAGATCGAGCGTGAGGCCGTGCCCCTCAGGCTCGCGCGGCGGCGCTTTGCGCGGCGTCCCGGATTTCTCGCTCATGATCCCCAGCGTCCATGCATCGCCACTCATACGGATACGAAAAGCCGCATGACAAGGCCAAACTTCGGGAGCTCCGCATGAACCCAACAGGTCTTTCCCCCGCTGCCGGCGTGGCGCCGGCCATCCCGCACCTCGCCATCGATCCGTTCTCATATGAATTCTTCGACGATCCCTATCCGGCGCATCAGGAGATGCGCGAGGCCGGCCCCGTCGTCCATCTGGACGCGTGGAACGTCTACGGCGTCGCCCGCTATGCCGAGGTCTATGCCGTCCTCAACGATCCCCAGACATTCTGCTCCAGCCGCGGCGTGGGATTGAGCGACTTCGCCAAGGAAAAGCCGTGGCGGCCGCCGAGCCTGATCCTCGAGGCGGATCCGCCTGCGCATACGCGCACCCGCGCCGTGCTGAGCAAGGTGCTGTCGCCGGCCGTCATGAAGCGGCTGCGCGACGGCTTCATGGCGGCGGCCGAGGCCAAGATCGACGAGCTCGTAGGCCGGAGCTCGTTCGACGCGATTCCGGATCTCGCGGAGGGCTATCCGCTGTCGGTGTTCCCCGATGCGCTTGGGCTGAAGCCGGAGGGGCGCGAGCATCTCATTCCCTATGCGAGCCTGGTGTTCAACGCCTTCGGTCCGCCGAATGAGCTGCGACAGCAGGCGATCGAGCGCTCGGCGCCGCACCAGGCCTATGTCACGGAGCAGTGCCAGCGCGACAATCTCACGCCCGGCGGCTTCGGCGCCTGCATCCATGCCTTCAGTGACACCGGTGAGATCACGCCGGCCGAGGCGCCATTGCTCGTGCGCTCGCTGCTGTCGGCCGGCCTCGACACCACGGTCTATGGCATCGGCGCCGCGGTCTATTGTCTTGCCCGCTTTCCAGACCAATGGGCGCGGCTGCGCGCCGATCCGTCGCTGGCGCGCAACGCGTTCGAGGAGGCCGTGCGCTTCGAAAGCCCGGTGCAGACCTTCTTCCGCACCACCACGCGGGACGTCGAGCTTGGCGGTGTCGTCATTCCCGAAGGCGAGAAGGTGCTGATGTTCTTAGGTGCCGCCAATCGTGATCCCCGCCGCTGGGAGCAGCCGGACAGCTACGACGTCACTCGAAAAGTCTCAGGTCACGTGGGCTTCGGCTCGGGCATCCACATGTGCGTCGGTCAGTTGGTTGCGCGCCTCGAAGGCGAGGCGGTGCTGACGGCGCTTGCGCGCAAGGTCGGGAGCATCACGATGAGCGGCCAGCCGAGGCGCCGCTACAACAACACGCTGCGCGGGCTGGAGAGCCTGCCGGTGACGTTCACTCCAGCCTGCACTCCAGCCTGAGTCTTGCCATGACGACGATCACTTTCCTTCATCCCGACAACCGCAGCGAAAGCGTGGAGGCCGAGGACGGCGCCAGCGTCATGCTCGCGGCGCTGACCCACGGCATCGATGGCATCGTCGCCGAATGCGGCGGCAATGCCGTCTGCGCCACCTGCCACGTCTATGTCGACGACGCCTGGACAGCGAGGCTCGATCCGGTCTCCGACGACGAGGATGCGCTGCTCGATGGCACGGCGGCGGAGCGGCTGCCGAACAGCCGCCTGTCCTGCCAGATCAAGGTGCAGCCGGCGCTGGCCGGTCTGGTCGTGCGTATCCCGGACAAGCAGAGCTGACGGCTTCGACAACAATCAAAACAAGCAACACATGGGGAAGGAACACATGAAGCAGATCAGGACCTGTGCGCTCGCGCTGGCCGCATCATTGGGCGTCTTTGCCGGAGCATCCGCCGGCGAGATCTCAGACAACGTCGTGCGCGTGGGCGTGCTCAACGACATCTCCGGCATCTTCCAGGACACCAACGGCATGGGCTCGGTCGAGGCCGCGCGCATGGCGGCGGAGGATTTCAACGGCGGCGGCAAAGGCATCAAGGTCGAGATCGTCTATGCCGATCACCAGAACAAGGCCGATGTCGGCTCGGCGATCACGCGGAAATGGCTCGATGTCGACAAGGTCGATGCCGTCGTCGACGTGCCCAACTCGGCCGTCGGCCTCACGGTCAACGAGCTGCTGCGCAACAGCCGCATGACTTTCCTGGCCTCGTCGACCGCAAGCTCCGATCTCACCGGCAAGGCGTGCTCGCCCAACACCATCCAGTGGGTCAACGACGCCTGGGCGACCGGCAACACCACGGCGGCCGCGATGATGGGCCGTGGCGGCAAGGACTGGTATTTCATCACGGTCAACTACGCGCTCGGCCAGGGCATCGAGGCGGAGGCCACCAACTACATCGAGAAGCACGGCGGCAAGGTGCTGGGCTCGGCGAAGCATCCGCTCGGTACGACGGACTTCGCCTCGTTCCTGCTGCAAGCGCAGGGCTCCAAGGCGAAAGTCATCGGGTTGGCGAACGCTGGCGGCGACACCATCAACGCGGTCAAGCAGGCGTCCGAGTTCGGCATCCAGCAGGGCGGTCAGTCGCTGGTCGCGTTCCTGCTCTTCATCAACGACATCCACGGCATGGGCTTGAAGGCGGCGCAGGGCCTGCAACTGCTCGAAGCGTTCTACTGGGACATGGACGACGACACCCGCGCCTTCGCCAAGCGCTTCGCGGCGCGCCCCGGCATGAACGGCAAGATGCCGAGCGGCAACCAGGCCGGCGTCTATGCCTCGACGCTTGCCTACCTCAATGCGGTTGCGGCCACCGGCAGCGACGATGCCAAGGACGTCGTTCCGCAGATGAAGACGGTGAAGGGCAAGGACAAGCTGTTTGGCGACACCATGATCCGCGCCGACGGCCGCGTGGTGCATCCGATGTATCTGTTCGAGGTGAAGAAGCCGGAGGAGTCGAAATATCCGTACGACTACTATCGTCTGGTCTCGACGATCCCGGCCGAGCAGGCGTTTCGTCCGATCGCTGAAGGTGGTTGCGCGCTGGTGAAGTGACGCTCTTTGCGGGTGCCATGACGAGCATCCCAGCCGGCCGTGTCATGCTGACGCGGCCGGCTTCTGCTGTGCTGCAGTATCCTTAACAAGCACTATAGTTCTTGCCTTTGCCCGTTTCCGGGAATTATGGTGCATGGGCCGATCGCGCGCAGGATGAGCACCGCGCGACGGATGCTGCGGCGAAACGCCGCCGCTGGTCGTGCTGCTGCGTAGCGGCGACGAAACAACGATAAGAACGAATTTGTTTGAGGGGAGGGAAGACCATGAAGAGCTTCTGGCTGGCGAGCGCCGCGGCACTGCTGTTTTCGAGCACGGCCTTTGCCGGCGACACCATCAAGATCGGCTTCGTCTCGACGTTCAGCGGTCCGACCGCCGTGATCGGCAACGACATGCGCAACTCGTTCGAGCTCGCGCTCGACCATCTCGGCCGCAAGATCGACGGCAAGCCGGTCGAGGTGATCTACGAGGACGACCAGCAGAAGCCTGACGTCGGCAAGCAGAAGACCGAGAAGCTGGTGCAGTCCGACAAGGTGGACTTCATCGTCGGCTACATCTGGTCGAACGTGCTCTTGGCCTCGCTGAAGACCGCGGTGGATTCCCAGACCTTCCTGATCTCGGCCAATGCCGGCCCGTCGCAGCTCGCCGGCGAATTGTGCTCGCCTTACGTGTTCTCGACCTCCTGGCAGAACGACCAGACCCCCGCCGCGATGGGCCTCTACATGAACCAGAAGGGCGTCAAGTCGGTATTCCTGATCGGCCCGAACTATGCCGCCGGCAAGGACATGCTGGCCGGCGTGAAGAGCACCTTCAAGGGCCAGGTCGTCGGCGAGGAATATACGGTGTGGCCGAGCCAGCTCGACTTCTCCGCCGAGCTCTCCAAGGCGCGCGCCTCCGGCGCCGAGTCGATCTTCGTGTTCTATCCAGGTGCGGCCGGCGTGCAGTTCCTCAATCAATACGCGCAGGCCGGGCTCAAGGAGAAGATGCCGCTCTACACCGCCTTCACCGTCGACGAATTGTCGCTGCCGCTGCAGAAGGACAATGCGATCGGCGTGCCCGGCGCCCAGGAATGGGTCAACGACCTGCCGAACGAGCAGAACAAGAAGTTCGTCGCCGACTACCGCAAGAAATACACCGGCCTGCGTCCGACCTATTACGGCGCCCAGGCCTATGACGCGGCCCAGCTGATCAACAGCGCCGTGGTTGCGGTCAAGGGCGACACGTCCAAGAAGGACGCGATGAAGGCCGAGATGGAGAAGGCCAACTTCAAGTCGCTGCGCGGCTCCTTCAAATTCGGCAACAACCACATCCCGATCCAGAACTTCTACCTGCAGGACGTGGTCAAGGACACCGACGGCCAGCTCTCGTTGAAGACGGTCGCCACCATCGTCGAGAACGACCAGGACCGCTTCCACGACAAGTGCCCGATGAAGTGAGCGAAAAGAATTCCGAGCCAGCGGCCGAAACAGGCCTGGAATTTGCTTGAAGCTTAAAACATCTCCGGCCTAAGATCGGGACGGACATGGCGGCAGCGCCTGGAACGGGTTCTGCCGCCGTCTTTTTAAGCGTGAAGTGAGGGGCATGCTTCTCGTCGTCGAACAATTCCTGAATGGGCTGCAGTTCGGACTGCTGCTGTTCCTGCTGGCCGCCGGCCTGACGCTGGTGTTCGGCATCATGGACTTCGTGAACCTCGCCCACGGCTCGCTCTACATGATGGGCGCCTATTTCGCAGCGACGTTCGTGGCCTGGACTGGCAGCTTCGTGCTCGGTGCGGTCATGGCGCTCGGAGCCACGCTTCTGCTCGGCATCGTGCTCGAATTCACGGCACTGCGCCATCTCTATGGGCGTGATCACCTTGACCATGTGCTCGCGACGTTCGGCCTGATCCTCTTCTTCAACGAGGCCGTCCGGCTGATCTGGGGCCCGGCGGGACTGGCGCTGCCGCTGCCGTCCTGGCTCGCCTTCCCGGTCACGATCCTGCCCGGCATCCAATATCCCGCCTATCGGCTCGCCATCATCGTCGTGGCGCTCCTGGTGGCGCTGCTGCTCTATCTCGGGGTGATGCGGACGCGGATCGGCATGCTGATCCGCGCCGGCGCCTCCAACCGCGAGATGATCGGTGCGCTCGGCATCAACATCAAGCTGCTCTATACGCTGGTGTTCGGCCTCGGCGCCGCGCTCGCGGGCCTCGCCGGGCTGATGCAGGCGCCGATCCTGACCGTGCAGATCGGCATGGGCGAGAACATCCTGATCCTTGCCTTCGTCGTGATCGTGATCGGCGGCATCGGCTCGATCCGCGGCGCCTTCATCGCCGCGATCATGATCGGCCTGATCGACACGATGGGCCGCGCCTTCCTGCCAAACCTGTTGCGCCAGGTGCTGAACTCGGCGGCGGCGTCCACGGCGGCGCCGGCGATGTCGTCGATGCTGATCTATCTCCTGATGGCGATCGTGCTGGTGGCGCGGCCTGAAGGTCTGTTTCCGGCCAACCGCAGATGAAATCACAGCTCAACGTCTCAAGCCTCGTGGCCGCACTCGTCGTGGCCGGCCTGGTGCTGCTGCCGGTCTATTCCAACCTCTCCGGCAACATTTTCATCCTCACGCTGTTCACCCGCATCGTGATCCTGGCGCTGGCGGCCGTCAGCCTCAACCTCATCATGGGCTATGGCGGCATGATGAGCTTCGGCCATGCCGCCTATCTCGGCATCGGCGGCTACGCCGTCGGCATCCTGGCGCAGGAAGGCATCGGCTCCGGCTGGGCGCAGTTCGCGGTGGCGATCGCGGTGTCGGCGCTCTATGCGCTGGTGATCGGTGCGCTTTCCCTGCGCACCCGCGGCGTCTATTTCATCATGATCACGCTGGCTTTTGCGCAGATGGCCTACTACGTCGCGTCCGGCCTCGCCCGTTACGGCGGGGATGATGGGCTCACCGTCTACAAGCGCAGCGATTTCGGTGGCCTGATCAACCTCGGCAACCGCGTGCAGTTCTATTATCTCTGCCTGTTCTGCCTGCTTGCCGTCGTGGTGCTGATCTGGCGCATCGTCAATTCGCGCTTCGGCCTCGTGCTGCAGGGCCTGCGCTCCAACGAGCAGCGCATGCAGGCGATCGGCTTTCCGTCGAAGCGGTACAAGCTGGCGTGCTTCGTCATCGCCGGCATGCTGTGCGGCCTGTCCGGTGCGCTGCTTGCCAACAATACCGATTTCGTCAGCCCTGCCGTGATGTACTGGACCCGCTCCGGCGATCTCATGGTGATGGTCATCCTCGGCGGCATGGGCACCCTGATGGGGCCGGTCGTCGGCGCGGTGGTGTTCCTGGTGCTGGAGGAGGTGCTGTCGCAGATCACCGAATATTGGGCGCTGATCATGGGGCCGCTGCTGCTCCTGATCGTGCTGTTCGGCCGCGGCGGCATCATGGGCATGCTCGGGAGGTTGAACCGTGGCTGAGCCGCTGCTTCGCGTCGACAATCTCGTGCGCCGGTTCGGCGGCATCGTCGCCACCGATCACGTCTGCCTGGACGTTGCCAAGGGCGAGATCCACGCCATCATCGGGCCGAACGGCGCCGGCAAGACCACGCTGATCAGCCAGCTCACCGGCCACCTGGCGCCGCATGCGGGGCGCATTTTCTTAGGTGGCCGCGACATCTCGCATTTCCCCGCCTATAAGCGCAGCGCACTGGGGCTGGCGCGTTCGTTCCAGATCACCTCGCTGCTGACCGACTTCACCGCGGCCGACAATGTCGCGCTGGCGGCGCAAGCCCATGACGGCAAGCACTCGTTCCGTTTCTTCGCAGCCGCGCGCAAGGACAAGCCGCTGCGCGCCGCCGCGCACGCCGCGCTGGAGCGCGTCGGTCTCGGCCATCGCGCCGACGTGCTGGTCTCGAAGCTCAGCCATGGCGAGCAGCGCGAGCTGGAGCTCGCGGTCGCGCTCGCGACCAAGCCGCAGCTCCTGCTGCTCGATGAGCCGATGGCCGGCTTGGGGGTGACCGAGTCGCAGCGCATGGTGAAGCTGCTCAATGAGCTGCGCGACGAGGTCTCGATCGTGCTGGTCGAGCACGACATGGAGGCGGTGTTCGCGCTCGCCGACCGCATCTCGGTGCTGGTCTATGGCCGCATCATCGCCTCGGGCAAGCCGGACGAGATCCGGCAGAACGAGGAGGTCAAGCGCGCCTATCTCGGCGATCAGCATGTGGTGGTCGGCCATGGTTGATCTGGGGACAAGCGCCATGCTGCTCGAGGTCGACGGCATCGAGACCTGTTACGGCCTGAGTCAGGTCTTGTTCGGCCTGTCGCTGGCGATCCGTCCCGGCGAGATGGTCTCGCTGATGGGCCGCAACGGCATGGGCAAGACCACCACGATCCGATCGATCATGGGCCTGACCCAGGCGCGCGCCGGCCTGATCCGCTTCAGCGGCCAGGAGACGCGAAAGCTGCCGTCCTACAGGATCGCCCAGCTCGGCATCGGCCTGGTGCCGGAGGGACGGCAGATCTTTCCGAATCTGACCGTCACCGAGAATCTCGTAGCGGCTTCGGCCAACCGGCTCGGCGCGTCCGATCCTTGGACGCTCGACAAGATCCACGCGCTGTTTCCGCGGCTCGCCGAACGCGGCAGCAACATGGGCAACCAGCTCTCCGGCGGCGAGCAGCAGATGCTGGCGATCGGCCGGGCGCTGATGACCAACCCAAAACTCCTCATTCTCGACGAGGCGACCGAGGGGCTGGCGCCGTTGATCCGCGAGGAGATCTGGAACTGCCTGTCGCTGCTGAAATCGCGCGGGCAGTCGATCCTGGTGATCGACAAGAATGTCGAGCATCTGACCCGCATCTGCGACCGCCACTATATCATCGAGCGTGGCCGCACGGTGTGGCACGGCACATCGGACCAACTGATGGCCGAGCCGGAGCTGCAGCACCGTTATCTCGGTATCTGAGGGCGGAGCGCTGCCGGCTATGACGACGTGGAAGCGGATTGACTCAAATCAAGATCGCGTCGCGCGAGGGGCGTAGATTTCATAGTCGTGCTGGCATGCGCCGATTTTTCGCATTGAGGCGCGGCGTGGACGGGATTATTCTTCAGGGTAGTACTTTGTTTCACCCTTTACCAAAGGTTGAGCAAATGCGTGCGCCTCATCTCCGAATCGAAGCACCGAAAAAGGCCGCGGCCAGTCTGCGCAGCTTCTGGTCTGCTCATTCCGACCTCGAGACGGCGCTTTGTCTCGCCTTCATGCTGATCGTCGGAATCATCGTCAAGATGACGCCGCCAACCTAGGCGCCGCCGATCTGCGCATCGCCGCCTCCGCGCTCAGCGGTCGAACGGGATGTACTTCTGGTATTCCTTCGGCACCCGGCTGCGATAGCGCGAGGGCACCTTGCCGCTGCGCAGGGAGTCTTCGACTTCCTGCCGGGTGGTCTTGGTACGCTTCTTCTTTTTCGTGGCGGCCGCATCGGCGGCCGGCTTTGTCTCGGCCGGCTTTTCGGTCGTGGCTGCCGGCGCCGGAGCAGGTGCCGCCGCGGCAGGGGAGGGACTTGGCGTCGGAGAGGGAGTTGCGGCGGGAGCAGGCTGGGCCGGCGCATCCGCTGCCGGTGCGCTCTGCGCCATGGCCGCTCCGGACGCAAGACTCACGACCAGCATGCTTGCCATTGCGATCCCTGACAACTTGATCATGACAACGAGACTCCCAACACAGCACCGGACGTGCCGACCTGATGAGGTCGTTCGCGCTCGGCCACCGGTTCATGCCACTGATGAATGGCCGCCGAGCGCCGACGATCCTCATCGCCTAAGATGAATTCGTGATGCCGTCTTTTTGAGCATATGCTGTGATTTGTTCCGTTGAATCGCAAGCATTTTCCGTGGCACGCGGATTGCTCTTCCAGTTGCTCAGAGTTGGCAGCTAGGGTTCCGGTTCTCGGTCGAGAACGCTGGTCCGAGAGCAGCCGCCAGGGGAGAGCCCTGGTGCACGGCGGGATAAAAACCCGGGAGACCTCAGTGGCCGCGCTTGGCAGGCACGAGGTTCTTCATGCCAGTCCGCGGTCAGAAAACCGATGAGGGACTGGACATGTTCAAAGCGCGAAATCTGTTTGTTGCCCTGCTCGCGGCATCGACGCTGGCGACCGCGTCGCTGTCACCAGCGTCAGCCGAGAAGAAGAAGGAATTCAACATCGCCTGGACGATCTATGTCGGCTGGATGCCGTGGCCCTATGCGGCCGAGTCCGGGATCGTCAAGAAGTGGGCCGACAAATACGGCATCACGATCAAGGTCACGCAGATCAACGACTACGTCGAATCGATCAACCAGTATACCGCCGGCAAGTTCGACGGCGTCACCGTCACCAACATGGATGCGCTGACCATCCCCGCTGCCGGCGGCGTCGACACGTCGGCCATCATCATGGGCGACTACTCCAACGGCAATGACGGCGTCGTGCTCAAGAAGGGCAAGACCATGGCCGACATCAAGGGCCAGAAGGTCAACCTCGTCGAGCTCTCGGTGTCGCATTATCTGCTGGCGCGCGGTCTCGAGACCGCGAAGCTGTCCGAGAAGAACATCAAGACGGTCAACACCTCGGACGCCGACATCGTCGCCGCCGCGAAGTCGCCGGACACGACGGCCGTGGTCACCTGGAATCCGCAGCTGCTGGAGGTGAAGGCCGAGCCTGGCGCGACGCTGGTGTTCGACTCCAGCAAGATCCCCGGCGAGATCGAGGATCTCATGGTCGTCAACAGTGCGACGCTCAAGGACAATCCCGAGCTAGGCAAGGCGCTGGTCGGCATCTGGTACGAGACCATCGCGCTGATGAAGGACCAGAGCGAGAAGGGTAAGGCCGCGCGCGAGGCGATGGCCAAGCTGTCGGGCACCGATCTCGCCGGTTTCGAGACCCAGCTCAAGACCACGTTCATGTATTATGAGCCGAAGGACGCGCTCGCCTTCGTGACCGGAGCGGAATTGCCGAAGATCATGGATCTCGTGCGCACCTTCTGCTTCGATCACAACCTGCTTGGCGAGAACGTGAAGTCGAAGGACGCGGTCGGCATCTCCACGCCAACGAAGACGCTGGGCGCGGCCGGCAATGTCAAGCTGCGCTTCGATCCGACCTTCATGAAGATGGCCGCCGACGGGAAGCTCTGAGCCGTCTGTCCGCTGCGCAACTCGTGTCACCCCTCACCCTGAGGAGCTTGCGTCAGCAAGCGTCTCGAAGGGTGAGGCCGAGGTGGGCCTCATGGTTCGAGACGGCGCTGCGCGCCTCCTCACCATGAGGAGTTAGGGAGCCATCCATGACGCGTGCGATGAACGTCGTCCCGAACCGGGGCAGCCGGCTGTTGCTGGCGCTGCTGCCGTTCCTGCTGATCGCGCTGATCTACGTGGTGGGGTCGGCACAGCGGCGTGCGGACAATCCGGACGACAAGCTGCTGCCGCCGGTCTCCGAGATGGTCGCGACCTCGAAGCGGCTCGCGACCGAGCCGGATCGTCGCTCCGGCGACTACGTGCTGTGGTCGGACACGGCCGCGAGCCTGCAGCGGCTCGCGCTCGGGCTCGGCATTGCCGCCGTCATCGGCCTCGTGCTCGGACTCGCCATCGGCTTGCTTCCGATCGCCGGCGCCGGCTTCGGCACGCTGATTGCGGTACTGTCGATGATCCCGCCGATGGCGGTGCTGCCGGTTCTGTTCATCGTGTTCGGCCTCGGCGAGCTGTCCAAGGTGGTGCTGATCATCATCGGCGTTACGCCGACCCTGGTGCGCGACCTCTCGCTCGAGGTGCAGAACATGCCGCGCGAGCAGCTGATCAAGGCGCAGACCCTGGGCGCCTCGACCTGGCAGGTCGCGATCCGCGTCGTGCTGCCGCAGATCATGCCGCGGCTGATCCAGGGACTGCGGCTGATGATCGGTCCGGCCTTTCTGTTTCTGATCTCGGCCGAGGCGATCGCCTCCGATGTCGGGCTCGGCTACCGCATCTTCCTGGTCCGGCGCTATCTGTCGATGGACGTGATCCTGCCTTACGTCGTCTGGATCACGCTGCTCGCCTACATCTTCGACTATGCGCTGGTCTGGTTCGGACGGCGCGCCTTTCCCTGGGCCTATGCGCGAGGGAGCCGCTGATGAGCACGCTGTCCTTCCGCAACGTCTGGGTCGAATATGGCAACCAGGTCGTGCTCGAGCGCATCAATCTCGAAATCGCCTCCGGCACCTTCCTGTCGATCGTCGGCCCTTCAGGTGCAGGCAAGAGCACCTTCCTGCGCCTGATCCTCGGCCAGGAGAGGCCGACCCAGGGCGCGGTGCTGCTCGATGGACAGCCGTTTCCGGCCGAGCCGGGGCCGGACCGCGGCATCGTGTTCCAGCGCTACTCGGTGTTCCCGCATCTGACCGTGCTCGGCAACGTGCTGCTCGGCTATGAGCTTGCCGGCAGCCCGTTCACGGCGCGGCTGTTCGGGTCGGCGCGCAAGGAGGCGATGGAGAAGAGCCGCGCGCTGATCGAGGCCGTCGGCCTGGCCGAGCATCGCGACAAATATCCGAGCGCGCTGTCCGGCGGCATGCAGCAGCGGCTGGCGATCGCGCAGGCACTGGCGAAGCAGCCGCGCGTGCTGCTGCTCGACGAGCCCTTTGGCGCGCTCGATCCCGGCACCCGTGCGCAGATGCATGGGCTGATCAAGCCGTTGTGGCGCGAGCACAACATGACCATCGTGATGGTCACCCACGATATCAAGGAGGCGTTCGGCCTCGCCACCCGGCTGATCGCGCTCGACCGCCCGCGCAAGGATCCGCAGGCGCCCGAGCGCTTCGGCGCGCGCATCACCTACGACCTCGATCTCACCCGCGACAGCGCCGTGCCGGTGCTCGGATTCATCCGCGCCAGCCTGCAGGCGGCGCAATAGTCAGTTCAAGAAACGTCGAAAGAAACGAAGGAGAGTCTCCATGTCATTCCCACTCATGCGCCGGTCGCACCGCGCCGGATTGCACGCGCAGCGCCGGCTCATGCGGCGTCACCATCCGGACTTCGACAAGATGGCGACGCAAGGCTGGCAGGCGCTGGAGGCCGAGGGCAGGCTGCCGAGCAACGGCTGGCGCAGGGAGAAGCAATGGGCGCTCGACATGGGTTTGCCCGGCGCCGACACGCTGACGGATCGCGAGATCCCGACCTTTGCGCGCGGCGAGCTGCCGCATTTCGCCGGGATCAACACCTTCATGAAAGCGCCGTATGTCGAGAACGTCCGCGACGTCGGCAAATACGACGCCGCGGTGATCGGCATCCCCTTCGATTCCGGCACCACCTATCGGCCCGGCACCCGCTTCGGGCCGCAGGGCATCCGCCGCATCTCCGCGCTGTACACGCCCTACAACTACGAGCTCGGCGTCGACCTGCGCGAGCAGATGACCCTGTGCGATGCCGGCGACGTCTTCACCATCCCCGCCAACCTTGAAAAGAGTTTTGACCAGATCAGCCGCGGCGTCGCGCATGTGTTCTCGTCCGGGGCGCTGCCGATCATGCTCGGCGGCGACCATTCGATCGGCTTCCCCTGCGTTCGCGGCATCGCGCAGTGCACCGACAAGCGCATCGGCATCATCCATTTCGACCGCCACATCGACATCCAGGAGAAGGATCTCGACGAGCGCATGCACACCACGCCCTGGTACTGGGCGACCAACCTGCCGAACGTGTCGCCGACCAATCTGGTGCAGCTCGGCATCGGCGGCTGGCAGGTGCCGCGCGAGGGCGTCGAGGTCGCGCGCAAGCGCAACACCAACGTGCTGACCATCGCCGACATCGAGAAGATCGGCCTGGAGAAGACCGCCGAGATCGCGCTGGAATTGGCCTGGAAGGATGCCGACGCGGTCTACATCTCGTTCGACGTCGATTCCATCGATTGCGGCTTCGTGCCGGGCACCGGCTGGCCGGAGCCCGGCGGCTTCCTGCCGCGCGAGGCGCTGAAGCTGCTCGGCCTCGTCGCCGCCGAGGGCCTGTGCGGGCTCGAAGTGGTCGAGGTCTCGCCACCCTACGACACCTCGGACATCACCGCGCTGATCGGCGTGCGCGTCGTCGTCGAGGCGCTCGGCTCGATGGTCGCCCACGGCAAGCTCGGCAGCCACAAGTCCATCATCAACAAGCCGGTCAGCTTCTGAGGCTCGCGATGCGTCATCATCACCACCATCATGGCCATCATCATCACGATCATGGCCATGCGCATGATCATGATCACCACCATGACCACGATCACCCCCCGCACGGTCCCGGTCACAACCATCCCCACGGCGGCCGCTCGCCGGTACAGTGGCAGACGCCGCATCAACCGGACGGCGCCAAGCCCGCCGCGGCGGCCGAACCGGATCTCGACAAGGTCGAGGCTGCCTTTGTCGACGGCTTCATCGCCGCGCCGGATCCGACCAGCTTCCTGCGGCTGGCGCGGGTTCCGTTCGAGATCCTGCGCGACGGCACGAGCCTCAAGCTGCTGCGCGTCGAGATCGACGCGCTGACCGATGTCGGCAGCCTGACGCCGCATCTCGGCGGCGGCACCTTCCGCTACGATCCGCTGCCGTCGAACTTCGTCTCCCGCCGCCGCCGGTTGCGCTTCGTCTATTTCGATGGCGCCAGCCTCAAGCCGCTCACCTACGCGGAGCTGCGGGAAATGGAATGAGCTTACCGCAGCGGCGTTCGCTTGAGCGCCGCTGCGAGGGCCTCGAAGCGGTCGACGACCTCCGGCAGCACGTAGGATCGCACGGTGGACGCCGCTGCGACGCCGATCAGCAGCACGATGACATATTGAGCGGCGAGCAGGAGGGCGACGCGCCGCAGCCATGCCAGCCGCGGCCGGCGCTCGGCAGCGCGAGCGGGGCTCTGCGGCGCATCGGGAGCTGCAAGCAGCAGGTCGTCTCGGTCTCGCGAGACCTCGGACATCAGCTCAGTACCCCGACAGAATCTGTTCGAGGCGGGATTTGAGCCGCTTGTTGGTGCGTTCGCGGTCGCGCAGCGTCCGAGCCCATTCCAGCGAGACGACCTCGCTCTCCTTGTCGAAGGCGAGGCCGGCGCCGGCACCGTCGCGCCACACCATGCGGGCCGGCCGCGACCATCCGCGCCGTTCGATCGTGACGTCGACGCGGTCGGGCAGCAGCACGCTCCCTTCCAACTCGATCTTGATGCCGCGGTTGTTGAAGTTGCGCACGACGCAGGCGAGCGTCGAGCAGCCGGCGTTGAATGTCAGAACGCCGCCATAGTAGACGCGTTGGCGGGCCTCGTTGCGACGGTTGTCCATGACACGTCCTCCAGTCACTTAACGATCTATTAAGCAATCGGAGGGTGTGTGGCCACCATCGGCGGTATGAAAATGACGGCGGTGGTTAACGCATGCCGGGATGTGCCGGCATTGACGTTGCGCGCGTTCACCCTCGCGCAAACATCCTGGCCTCTTTGGCGATGACCGGCTTCACAGCTTCCCCCAGCCGCGCGGCGGCCGCGTCGACCGACAGGCCCGCTGTATCCACGACGGCGTTGGCCCTTGCGTACAGCGGCTCGCGGCTGGCGAGGATGTTGCGCAGCTCGGCCATCGCCGAGCGGTCGTCGGCCATCGGGCGGAGGTCGCCCTGCTTGCGCACGCGCCCCATGTGCTCCTCCGGCTCGGCCTTCAGCCAGATCGTGTAGAACGAGGTCAGGATCAGGTCGAAGGTCACCGGTTCGGAGACGATGCCGCCGCCGGTCGCCAGCACCATCGGCTCCTTGCGCGCCAGCAGCTGCACCAGGGCGGCCTGCTCCATGCGGCGAAAGCCTTCCTGGCCGTAGAGCGCGATGATCTCGGCAACCGAAAGCCCGTTCTGCCGCTCGATCTCCTTGTTCAGCTCGACGAAGCTCCAGCCGATCCGCTCCGCCAGCATCTTGCCGAGCGTCGACTTGCCGGCACCGCGCAGGCCGATCAGCGCAATGCCCGAGAACGAACGCCGCAGCGGCGCCGATGCGCCGCCGGCAAGCAGCTCCTTGACCTCGGCGATCTGGCTCGGGCTCGCCTTCTTCAGGAGATCGCGAATGACTGGCCAGTCCGGCGATGGCTCGCCGCCGGGGATGATGTCGTCGAGCGGCGCGTTGATCGCGTTGGCGATGCGGCGCAGCAGCACGATCGAGACATTGCCCTTGCCGCTCTCGAGCTGGGCGATGTAGCGCTCGGAAATCCCGGAGACCTCGGCCAGCACCTTGCGAGACATGCCGGCGAGGCCGCGCATCCGCCGCACCCGCTGGCCCAGCTGGTCAAGGAAATCCGTCTCGGCCGCGGACTGGCCGTCGTCGCGCGGGGCATCGCTGTGTGGCGTCATATCCCTGAGGTACTCTTTTGAGCAGGAAACATAATGCCGGGGAGGATTGACAGCAAGCGATGTTGGTGGCCTTGTATGAATTATAATTCAAAAATCCGGGGAGAATGCCGTGAAGTCGTACAATGCGGTATCGTGGTTGCTTGACCGCAATGTCGAGGCGGGGCGCGGCGACAAGCTCGCCTACACGGACACGGTCTCCGAGCTGACCTATCGCGGTTTGCAGCAGCAGACCTGCCGCGTCGCCAACATGCTGCGTCGCCTTGGCGTCCGCCGCGAGGAGCGCGTGGCGATGATCATGCTCGATACGGTGGATTTCCCCGCGGTGTTTCTTGGCGCCATGCGCGCGGGCATCGTCCCGGTGCCGCTCAACACGCTGCTGACCTCGGAGCAATACGCCTATGTGCTGGCCGACTGCCGCGCCCGCGTGCTGTTCGTGTCCGAGGCGCTGTATCCGGTGGTGAAGGACATTGTCGGCCGGATGCCCGATCTCGATTGCGTCGTGGTCTCCGGCGCCAATGCCTTCGGCCACAAGCTGCTCACCGAGGAGCTCGCGCGCGAGAGCGATCAGTTCGACACGGTCGCCACCCACGAGGACGAGCCGGCGTTCTGGCTATATTCGTCGGGCTCGACCGGCATGCCCAAGGGCGTGCGCCATCTGCACGGCAATCTCGCCGCGACGGCGGAGACCTATGCCAGCCAGGTGCTCGGCATCCGCGAGAGCGATGTCTGTCTGTCAGCCGCAAAGCTGTTCTTCGCCTACGGCCTCGGCAATGCGCTGACCTTCCCGCTGTCGGTCGGCGCGACCACGATCCTCAACTCCGAGCGGCCGACGCCGGCGCTGATGTTCAAGCTGCTCAATCGCTACAATCCGACCATCTTCTACGGCGTGCCGACCTTGTTCGCCGCGATGCTGCACGATGAATCGCTGCGTCATGAGAAGGCCGGCAGCGCTCTGCGCATCTGCACTTCGGCCGGCGAGGCGCTGCCGGAATCGGTCGGCAATGCCTGGAAGGCGCGGTTCGGCGTCGACATTCTCGATGGCGTCGGCTCGACCGAGCTGCTGCACATCTTCCTGTCCAACGTGCCCGGGGACATCAAATACGGCTCATCGGGCCGCCCCGTGCCGGGCTATCAGGTTCGTCTTGTCAACGAGGCCGGTGAGGGCGTGCCGGACGGCGAGGTCGGCGAGATGCTGGTGCATGCGCCGTCCGCCGGCGAGGGCTATTGGAATCAGCGCCACAAGACCCGCTCGACGTTCGAGGGCTATTGGACGCGCACCGGCGACAAATATGTCCGCGACGCCGATGGACGCTACACCTTCTGCGGCCGCTCCGACGACATGTTCAAGGTCTCCGGCATCTGGGTGTCGCCGTTCGAGGTCGAGAGCGCCCTGATTACGCATCCCTCCGTGCTGGAAGCCGCCGTGGTGCCGGAAGCCGATCAGGAAGGCCTGCTGAAGCCGAAGGCCTATGTCGTGCTGCGCCCGAGCGTCGATCGCTCGACCCTGCACGAGGCACTGAAGGAGCACGTCAAGCAGAAGATCGGCCCGTGGAAATATCCGCGCTGGATCGAGGTGGTGGAATCCTTGCCGAAAACCGCAACCGGCAAGATCCAGCGCTTCAAGCTGCGCGAGGGGGCGAACCAATAGTTGGTCTTCCTGCCCGTAAGTAGGCCCTGCTTTTAGTTGTCGTCATGGCCGGGCTTGACCCACGGCTGTCCGGTTCAGCTTCCGCATATTGCGAGGCTCAACTGTTGTGGGTTTTTGGCAAGTTG